>NZ_CP017674.1:0-701698 GCF_001792815.1 Microbacterium sp. BH-3-3-3
CTGCAGGCGACGGCCGAGGATCGGCGCGGGTTCATCGAAGAGGCGGCGGGGATCCTCAAGCACCGCCGTCGCAAAGAGAAGACCGCGCGCAAGCTCGAGGCCATGGAGACCAACCTCACCCGTCTCAGCGACCTCGCGGGGGAGCTGCGACGCCAACTGAAGCCGCTCGGCAAGCAGGCCGAGGTCGCACGCGAGGCCGCGACGATCGCGGCGGTCGTGCGCGATGCGAAAGCCCGGCTGTACGCCGACGAACTGGTGCGCCTGCGCGGGCAGCTCGCCGACGCCGCCCGCGCCGAGAGCGAGCGGCACACCGAACGCCTGGGCTTGCAGGAGCAGGCCGATGGGCTGCGTCAGCGGGTGGAGCGGCTCGAGAACGACCAGCGTTCCGAGGCGGTCGACCGTGCGCGCAGCGTCGCCTTCGCGCTCGAGCAGGTGCAGGAGCGTCTGCGCGGGCTCTACAGCCTGGCCGGTCAGCGTCTGACGCTGCTCGCTGACGACGACGCCGACGGCGCGGGGTTCGCCCCCACGGTGTCGCAGACCATGATCGACGACGTCCGCGCCGAGATCGACGACATCGCGGCCGGTCTCGGAGACGCGCACGACGCCGCCGCCGATGCCGCACGGGCCGTGGCGCGGGCTCGCGCCGAGCTCGACGCCCTCGACACCGAGATCTCCGCGCAGAGCGCGCTGGTGTCCGAGCACGACATGCGCCTCACCACCCTGCGTGGAGCCGCGGATGCCGCCCACTCGGCCCTCACCGCCGTGCGCGCGGGCGTGGAGCGTCAGCAGCGTGCGCTCGAGGCCGCGCTCGCCCGGCGCGCCGAAGCGGAAGAGGCGCGGGCGGCCCTCGATCCCGACGTCGTGCCCGAAGCGTCCACCGTCGAACACGCCACGGCGTACGAGCGCGCCCAGCGCGACGCGAACGACGCCGAGACGCACGTGGCGGCGCTGCGGGAACGCCTGCACGCGGCCGAGCGCGAACGCGACGCGCTGTCGGCGCAGACGGCCGCGCTCGGACGCGCGCTGGACGTGCGCAACGCCGCGGCCGAACTGATCGCGGCCGGGGGCACCGGCATCCGGGGGCTCGTCGGAGACGACGTGCGGGTGACGGCCGGCTTCGAGGCGGCGATCGCCGCCGCCCTCGGCACGCTCGCGGAGGGCCTGCTCGTCGACGACATCGACGCGGCGTTCGCCGCTGCCCGGACGGCCGCCGAGTCGGATCTGGGGCTCGTCGAGATCGCGATCGCCGATGCCGCCGTCTCGGACACTTCGCCGACGGTGGAGGGCGGGGTGCCCGCCGCACAGGTCGTCACGGCCTCGTCGGGGGTGAGCGCCATCCTGTCGCGGGTGGTCGTCGTGGACGACCTGGCGGCCGCCCGGTCGGCTCTGCCCTCGCTCGCCGACGACATCACCCTGGTGACCCGCGCCGGGGAAGTGCTGACCGCGCGCACCCTGCGCGCCGGTTCGGGAGCGGGCGGTTCGCGCCTCGAGCTCGCGGCCGAACGCGCCGCCGCGAGTGAGCGGCTCGACGAGATCGTCGTGATCGCCGATTCGCTGCGCGATGCACTCGGCGACGAGCAGCGTCACCAGAGCGAGGCGCGTCAACGCACCAAGGACGCGCTGTCGACCCTGCGCGCGCATGACGCCGCGCTGGCGGCGCACGCCGAGAAGGTGAACCGCGTGACGGTGCGGCATGAGGCCGCCGTGGCGGAGTGCGAACGCCTGGCGGCCGGACTCGCGCAGACCGAGGCCGCCGTCGCCGAGGCCGAGGCCACCGCCCGCGTCGCCGAGGAGGCACTGCGCCGTGCCCAGGAGACGCCCCGACCCCTCCTCGACGTGTCGGCGCGCGACGGATTCCTCGCCGAGGTCGAGGCGGCGCGCGAGGGTGAGATGCGGGCTCGACTCGACATCGAGACGCTCCGCGAGCGGGTGCGCGCGGGCGAGGCCCGCATCGTGCAGCTCGAGCAGCAGCGGGAGCGAGAGCGCGCGGCGGCCGACGAGGCGGCGCGACGCACCGTCGTCCGTCGCGCGCAGCGCGAGATCGCCGCCGAGGTCGCCGGGCACCTCCCGGCGGTGCTCGACTCCGTCGACCGGTCGGTGAGCGAAGCGCGCGTCGAGCTCGCCGCCGCGGAGTCGGCCCGAACGGCCGTGACCGAGCAGCTGAGCCGGGCACGCGCCGAGGAGAGCGGGGTGCGCGAGCGCCTGGGACGTCTCACCGAGAGCGTCCACGGTCTCGAGCTGCAGATGCACGAGCAGAAGCTGCACATCACCAGCCTTCTCGACCGCGTGCACTCGGAGCTCGCGCTCGACGAGAGCATTCTCGTTTCGGAATACGTTCCCGACCAGGTCGTTCCTGGCGAGGGCGACGGTGACGGCGTGGCTTTCGATCGCGCGGCGCAGAAGAAGCGCCTGCAGGAAGCCGAACGCAAACTCGGCCAGCTGGGACGGGTGAACCCCCTCGCCCTCGAGGAGTTCGCGGCCCTCGAGCAGCGGCACGCGTTCCTGACCGAGCAGCTCGCCGACCTGCAGCAGACGCGCGCCGACCTGCAGACGATCATCGCCGAGCTCGACGACCGCATGCAGACGATCTTCGTCGCGGCCTTCGAGGACACGCGGGTCGCCTTCACCGAGATCTTCCCCATCCTGTTCCCGGGTGGGGCGGGGAGCATCTCGCTAACGGACCCCGACAATCCGCTCACCACCGGCATCGAGGTGTCGGTGCGCCCGGTCGGCAAGAAGATCGAGCGACTGTCGCTGCTGTCGGGCGGGGAGCGGTCGCTGGCGGCCGTGGCGTTCCTGACCTCGATCTTCACCGCGCGCCCCAGCCCCTTCTACATCCTCGACGAGGTCGAGGCGGCGCTCGACGACGCCAACCTCGGTCGCCTGCTGGGGGTGTTCGAGAAGCTCCGCGCGAGCAGCCAGCTCATCGTCATCACCCACCAGAAACGCACGATGGAGATCGCCGACGCCCTCTACGGGGTCTCGATGCGTCAGGACGGCGTGTCGGCCGTGGTCGGACAGCGCGTGGGCGATCGCGCCGCGGCGCGGGGCGAAGCCGCCCCCGTAAGCTGAAGCAATGGCTGAGAACTCCTGGTCGCTGGGTCGCGCGCTGCGCGGACTCTTCGTCAAACCCACGATCGACGAGACGACGTGGGACGACCTCGAGACGGCGCTGTTGACCGCCGACTTCGGCCCCGACGTGACCGAGCGCCTCATCGACGAGCTGCGCGAGAAGGTCGAGCGCTTCCGCACGACCGACCCGCGCGATCTGCAGCGCATGCTGCGCGAGACGCTCGAGGAGCACTTCGCGAAGTTCGACACCACCCTGCGACTCACCGAGCGGCCGGCCGTGGTGCTCGTGGTCGGGGTGAACGGCGTCGGCAAGACGACCACGATCGGCAAGTTCGCGAAGTTCCTGCAGCGCTACGGCCGGACGGTCGTGGTGGGTGGCGCCGACACGTTCCGCGCGGCAGCCGTCGACCAGCTGGCCACCTGGGCCGAGCGCGGCGGTGCGACGATCGTGCGCCCGCAGCACGAGGGTCAGGACCCGGCATCCGTCGCCTTCCAGACCGTCGCCCACGCGAAAGAGACCGGCACCGAGATCGTGCTCATCGACACCGCGGGGCGCCTGCACACCAAGGGCGGGCTCATGGACGAGCTCGGCAAGATCAAACGCGTCGTCGAGAAGCAGGCGCCCATCAGCGAGGTCCTCCTGGTGCTGGATGCCACGACCGGCCAGAACGGACTGATGCAGGCGCAGGCCTTCCTCGACAGTGCCGGGGTCACCGGCCTCGTGCTCACGAAGCTCGACGGGTCGGCGAAGGGCGGCTTCGTGCTCGCCGTGCAGGAACTCACCGGCATCCCCGTCAAGCTGCTCGGCCAGGGCGAGGGCATCAACGACCTGACCGGTTTCACCCCGCACGTGTTCGCGGCCTCGCTCGTCGACTGACCGCGGGACCCTTATCGCAGTCGGCGCCCCAGGCGGGTCGCCTTCCCGAAGTCGGGGCTGACTGCTTACATGGACTCATGGCCATCGAGCACGATTTCTTCGGACTCCTCGAGTCGGGTCCCGACGGTTCGATCTTCTGGTCGGAGAACGTGGAGTTCGGCGATCAGAGCGTCACGGTCGACCTGACCGCCCCCGATCAGGACGACGTCTCGGTCGACGCGCTCGACGTCGCGGCCTCGCTCATCTCCACGCTCGAGGCGATCGACCTCGTGGCGCGCAACGCCATGGTGAACGAGCTCGACACCCGCACGAGCGAGGTGACGGAGTACATCCTGCAGCAGCAGGCCACCCTCGGTGACGAGCTCGAGGACTTCCTCACCGACGTGACCGGCGACACGCACATCGACGTCATCAAGGCGCTGCAGCTGATGAGCATGACGATCCTCGCCGACGAGCACGGGGGAGCCGACCCCTTCGCGGTGCTCGAATACGCCCTCGATCCCGACGCCACCGACGATGCCCTGCTGGTGAACCTGGGCTCCGACGGTCAGGTGCAGTCGGTCACCAGCGCCGACTGAGGCCCGAGCCCGAGACGGCCGGGCTCACGACGCGGGTGAGTGCCCGCGCGGACGTGCGAGAACGACGGCTGCCGTCTGCCGCCGTGGGCGACGAGACGGCCGCCGCCGCCGACGAACCGCGTCAGACGGCCTGCGCGAAACCGGCGTCGGCGGCAGCGATGTCCTTCGCGAGGTGGGCGAGGTGCGGCGGGATCTCGCGGCCCATCGACACCATCGACTGCGCCCACAGGCGCCCCGCGCGGTACGACGAGCGCACCAGGGGACCGGCCAGCACGCCCAGGAAGCCGATGCGCTCGGCCTCCTGCTTGAACTCCACGAACTCGGCGGGCTTCACCCAGCGCTGCACGGGAAGGTGCCGGGGCGTGGGGCGCAGGTACTGGGTGATGGTGATGATGTCGGTGCCGGCCGCGCGCAGGTCTTCGAGCGCCTGCACGACCTCCGCGGGCTCCTCGCCCATGCCGAGGATGAGATTCGACTTGGTGATCAGGCCGGCCTCGCGCGCGGCGGTCAGCACGCCGAGCGAGCGCTCGTACCGGAACCCGGGACGGATGCGCTTGAAGATGCGGGGCACCGTCTCGACGTTGTGCGCGAACACCTCGGGCCGCGACGAGAACACCTCGTCGAGGTGCGAGATGTTGCCCGAGAAGTCGGTGGCCAGGATCTCGACGCCCGTGCCCGGGTTCTCGGCGTGGATGCGCCGCACGGTCTCGGCGTGCAGCCACGCGCCCTCGTCGGGCAGGTCGTCGCGCGCGACGCCCGTCACGGTGGCGTAGCGCAGCTGCATCCGCGTCACGCTCTCGGCGACACGGCGCGGTTCGTCGGTGTCGTAGTCGGCGGGCTTGCCCGTGTCGATCTGGCAGAAGTCGCAGCGCCGCGTGCACTGGGAACCGCCGATAAGGAAGGTCGCCTCGCGGTCCTCCCAGCACTCGAAGATGTTGGGGCAGCCGGCCTCCTGACACACCGTGTGCAGTTCCTCGGTCTTCACGAGGTTCTGCAGCGCCGTGTACTCGGGCCCCATCCGGGCCTTGGTCTTGATCCACTCGGGCTTGCGCTCGATGGGGGTCTCGGCGTTGCGCACTTCGAGACGCAGGAGCTTGCGTCCGTTCGGAGCGGTGGATGCCGGGGCCCCGGTCGCTCCGGTTCCGCAGGCGCTCACGCGGCCACCGCCGCGTACTCGGCGCGGAACGCGCGCTCGATCGCCGGGGCGAGATCGGCGGGAGAGACGTCGCGGCCGATCACCTCGCTCACGGTCGTGACCCCGGCATCCGAGATCCCGCACGGGACGATGCGCCGGAAGCCGGCGAGGGAGTTGTCGCAGTTGACGGCGAAGCCGTGCATGGTCGCACCTCTTTCGACGCGGACTCCGATCGCCGCGACCTTGTCGACGCCGAGGGGGCGTCGGACCCAGACGCCGCTGCGTCCCTCGATGCGGAAGCCGTCGACCCCGTGCTCGGTGAGAGCCGAGATGAGCAGTGCTTCCAGTCGCCGCACGTGGGCGACCACGTCGATCGGCTCGGGCAGGCGCACGATGGGGTAGCCCACCAGTTGGCCCGGTCCGTGCCAGGTGATCTTGCCTCCGCGGTCGACGTCGACGACCGGGGTGCCGTCGTCGGGCCGCTCGTGGGCCTCGGTGCGCTTGCCGGCCGTGTAGACGGCCTCGTGCTCGAGGAGCAGCAGGGTGTCGGGCCGGGTACCGGCGACCACGTCCGCGTGGATCGCCCGCTGGTGGGCCCAGCCGTCGAGATAGGGCACGTAGTGCGGGGAGAGCCCCGCGTGGTGGATGTCGATCATCGACCGCTCCCAATGTTGGATTGCGTCCAAGAATACATGCGACGAGCCGCCTAGGCTGAAGCGGTGACCCCCGAGCCCCGCAGCGGACGCCCCCGCGCCTCGTCGCGAGAGGTGCTGGCCGAAGCCGCGTGCGAGCTGTTCCTCGAGCGCGGCTACGACGCCACCTCGGTGTCCGACATCACCCGCCGGGTCGGCGTCAGTCGTTCCAGCTTCTTCAACTACTTCGCCGCGAAGAGCGACGTGCTGTGGTCGGGGTTCGATGAGCGGGTGGATGCCGCCCAGCGGCACCTGCGCACGGGGTCGGCGATCGATGAGACCCTGATCCGCATCGGAGAGGGGTTCGCTCCCGACGCCCTCGCCCTGGCGATCACGAACGCCGACGCCATGGGCATCGCCACCGAGCTCGACCGCGATCGCGCCATCCGGCAGTTCCGGCTGCAGCGGGATCTCGCGGCGCGATTCGTGCGGGACGGGATGCCGGAGCTCTCGGCCGAGGTGCGCGGGGGAGCCCTCTCGGCGGCGGTTCTGGCTGCCGTCTGGGCGTGGGCGGACCGCACCGCAACCGGGCCGGCGCTCCGTGACACGCTCACGGCGGCCCTCGCTCTCGCCTGAGCCCGGCGACGCCGGGGCCACGGGCCACGCGGGTCGACAGCGCCTTTCGCGCCACCCGCGTAAACTCGTCTCATCATGGCGACTTTCGGCACCCTCTCCGACCGGCTCACAGAGACCTTCCGCAACCTCCGGAAGAAGGGCCAGCTCACACCCGCCGACGTCGACGGGACCGTGCGCGAGATCCGCCGGGCCCTGCTCGACGCCGACGTGGCGCTGCCCGTGGTCAAGGAGTTCACGGCGGCGGTGCGCGAACGCGCCCTCGGCGACGAGGTCAACCGCGCGCTGAACCCCGCGCAGCAGGTCGTGCAGATCGTGAACGACGAGCTCGTCGGCATCCTGGGCGGTCAGCAGCGACGACTGCAGTTCGCGAAGAACCCCCCGACCGTCATCATGCTCGCGGGCCTCCAGGGCTCCGGTAAGACGACCTTCGCCGGCAAGCTCGCCAAGATGCTCGAGAAAGACGGGCACACCCCGCTGCTGGTCGCCTGTGACCTCCAGCGCCCGAACGCCGTCAACCAGCTGCAGGTCGTCGCCGAGCGCGCCGGTGCCGCCATCTACGCCCCCGAGCCGGGCAACGGCGTCGGCGACCCCGTGAAGGTCGCCCGCGACGGCGTCGCCTACGCCACCCGCCAGCAGCACGACATCGTCATCATCGACACCGCCGGCCGCCTGGGCGTCGACGCCGAGCTGATGAAGCAGGCCGCCGACATCCGCACGGCGACCCAGCCCGACGAGGTGCTCTTCGTCATCGACGCCATGATCGGCCAGGATGCCGTCAACACGGCCAAGGCGTTCCAGGACGGCGTCGACTTCACCGGCGTCGTGCTGTCGAAGCTCGACGGCGATGCCCGCGGTGGTGCGGCCCTGTCGGTGGCCTCGATCACGGGTCGGCCGATCATCTTCGCGTCGACGGGTGAGGGTCTCGACGACGTCGAGCCGTTCCACCCCGACCGCATGGCGTCGCGCATCCTCGACCTCGGTGACATCCTCACCCTGATCGAGCAGGCGCAGTCCGCGTTCGACGAGGCCGAGGCGATGGCGGTCGCCGAGAAGCTCGCGACCGAGACGTTCACGCTCGAAGACTTCCTGCAGCAGATGCAGCAGATGAAGAAGATGGGCTCCATGAAGAAGATGCTCGGGATGCTCCCGGGCATGGGCAACATGAAGCAACAGCTCGAGGACTTCGACGAGCGCGAGATCGATCGCACCGAGGCCATCATCCGCTCGATGACGCTCGGCGAGCGTCGCAACCCCAAGATCCTCAACGGCTCGCGTCGCCTGCGCATCGCTCGCGGTTCGGGCATGACGGTGACCGACGTCAACCAGCTCGTGCAGCGCTTCGACCAGGCCGCCAAGATGATGAAGACCGTCGCACGGGGCGGTGTGCCCAACATCCCCGGCATGGGTCCCGTCGGCGGAAAGCCCGGCGCCTCGTCGAAGCGCGGCAAGCAGCAGAAGGCGAAGGGCTCGCGCTCGGGCAACCCGGCCAAGCGCGCGGCCGAGAACGCCGGGGTCGCCGAGGCGACCGCTCCGACCGGTTCGGGCTTCGGTCTGGGCGGCCAGGCCGCGCCGAGCGAGGCCGACCTCGCCGAGCTGCAGAAGATGCTCGGTCGGGGCTGACCCCGCGACGAAAGCTGCTCGGTCGCGGCTGACCCCGCGACGAGAGCTGCGCGGTCGCGGCTGACGCCGCGCCCAGGGCGTCGGGTCAGGGCAGCACGTCGGCGTCTTGCAGTGCCGACATGACCGTCTGCTCGATCGCGCGCTGACCCCGCGGCGTCGGGTGCACGTCGTCGGGCTGCATCCATTCGGGGTGGCCGGCGAGCGGCTGCCCGACGTCGACGAAGGTCCCCCCGGCGTCGTCGACGGCGTCTCTGAGGGCCTGCGAGGTGACGGCGGTGTCGTCGGGGACGTCGGCCTCGTCGTTCCAGATGGTGCTGAGCCCGACGATGCGCGCGTCGGGCGCCGCCTCGCGCAGCAGTTCGACGGTGTCGGCGGTGTCGTCGCGGATCTCGTCGCCGTCTTCCCAGAAGTCGTTGCTCGACGATTCCACGACGATCAGCTGTGGGTGCAGGGCGGCGACGGCGGGCGCGAGCCCCGAGAAGGGCGCCCCGCAGTCGCCCGTGACGACGAAGCCCGCTCCCGCGCAGGCGAGATTGGTGAGGTTCAGGTGCGCCCGCGCGCCGAGCAGCACCGGCCACGCCTGCTCCGGTTCCAGCCCGAACCCCGACATCAGGGAGTCGCCCACCGTGACCACGCGCAGGGGCGCGGGCGTCGACGAGGGGACCGCTGTGGGGGAGGGGCGCAGCACCGGATCGGCGAACGTCGGCTCGGGCCGAGCGGTCGACGTCTCGGCGGCGCAGGCGGTGAGGAGCACGGTCAGGCCCACGGCGATCGCCGTCGTGACCACCAGAGAACGCCCGCGCATCATGGAGCGATCCTATGAGGGCGACCCTATGAAGGGGCGCCGAGCCCGCTCACACCCGCAGCGAGGCGAGGTGCTCGCGCAGGGTGGGTCCCGCGCGGAACTCGCGGATCAGGTGGTGCACGACCTCGCGCAGATCGCCGTCGGCGGCCTCGGCCACCGCGACCTGGCGAGCGGAGCTGCCGCCGGTGGCGAGGATCGTCTCGAGCCCGGCGAACTCGCGCGCGCAGTGCAGCTCGGCCGCGACCTCGGCGAGCTCCTGCATCGTCGAACGCAGGTGGTCGACCACCGGCAGCTGCGTGCCGTCGCGATCCACGATGACCCGCGCGTCCAGACCGTAGCGGGCCGCGCGCCACTTGTTCTCGCGGGCGTACCAGGGCGGGATGCCGGGAAGCTCGCGACCCTCGTCGATCAGGCGCGAGAAGTGCTCCACGAGCGTCTGCGCGAGGGCGGCGACCGCGGCGAGCTCGGGCACGGTCGACATCCCGTCGCACGCGCGGATCTCGACGGTGCCCCACTTGGGCGCCGGACGGATGTCCCAGCGCACCTCACTGGCATCCGCCATGACCCCGGTGCGCACCATGTCGTCGAGGTAGCGCTCGAAGTCGTCCCAGGTCTCGAGCTGCCAGGGCAGACCCGCGGTGGGCAGCTGCTGGAACACCAGGGCGCGGTTCGAGGCGTACCCCGTGCGCTCGCCCGCCCAGAACGGGCTGGATGCCGAGAGGGCCTGCAGGTGCGGGAGGTAGACGGTGAGGGCGTTGACGATCGGCAGGACCTTCTCGACGTCGTCGACGCCGATGTGCACGTGCACGCCCCAGATCATCATGTTGCGACCCCACCACTGCGTGCGCTCGATGAGCGAGTGGTAGCGCGTCTTGTCACTGACCTGCTGGTCGAACCACTGCGCGAAGGGGTGGCTCCCGGCGCACAGCAGCTCGACGCCGAGCGGCTCGGTCTCTTCGCGCAGAGCGCCGATCGCATCGGCGATGTCGTCGACGGCGCCCGCGACGGTGTCGCCCACGCCGCTGGTGACCTCGACGGTGTTCGTCAGCAGCTCACCCGTGACGGTGAAGCGCTCGAGCGCGGTGCGGTCCTCGAGGCGTTCGAGGATCTCGGGGGCACGGGGGACCAGGTCGCCCGTCTCGCGGTCGGCGAGCATGAGCTCCCACTCCAGCCCCACGGACGAGCGCGTCGATGCAGCGAACGGCAGCCTCATGCGGCTCAGTCTCGCATGCGGCATGCGGTGGATCGCGCCGCGGGAAACGCCGTGTTACGCCGACTCCGGCGCGCCGCGGCGTGTCATTCGACGTCCCTGTCGCGGGTGGGGCGACGGATCTGGCAGAATAGAGGGTCGGACCCACCACTCGACCCTCTATCCAGTGTCGGTCCGCCCTTTTGAGCTTCCGCCGGGTGTGCACCCCACGCTCCAGGCGTTCGGTTCGTTCGTTTTCCATCATCAGGAGTCATCGTGGCTGTCAAGATCCGTCTCAAGCGCCTCGGAAAGATCCGCGCGCCCTACTACCGCATCGTCGTCGCCGACTCGCGCACCAAGCGCGACGGTCGTGTCATCGAAGAGATCGGCAAGTACCACCCGACCGAGGAGCCCTCGTTCATCGAGGTCGACTCGGAGCGCGCGCAGTACTGGCTGTCGGTCGGCGCCCAGCCCACCGAGCAGGTCGCCGCCATCCTCAAGCTCACGGGCGACTGGGGCAAGTTCAAGGGCGACGCCAACGCCGTGTCCACCGTCAAGGTGCGCGAGCCCAAGGCGCCCTTCCAGCCCGACGCCGCCAAGAAGTCGGTCGTCAAGCCCAAGGCCGAGAAGAAGGCTGCCGAGGCCCCCGCCGAGGCGTCCGCCGACGCCGCCGAGACCTCGGCCGAGTAATTCCCGTGCTGTCTGCCGCGCTCGAACACGTCGTCAAGGGGATCGTCGATCACCCGGACGCCGTGACCATCCGTTCCAGCACCTCGCCCCGCGGCGATGTGCTGGAGGTTCACGTGCACCCCGATGACCGGGGTCGCGTGATCGGGCGCGGCGGACGCACCGCCAAAGCACTGCGCACCGTCGTGTCCGCCCTCGCCGACGGGCGTCGCGTTCGCGTCGACGTCGCCGACGACTGATGGCGGCCGGCGACACCGCGGGCTCCCAGCCCGCCAAGACCCAGCTCCGCGTCGGGCGCCTGGTCAAGGCCCACGGCCTCAAAGGCGCTTTCAAGCTGGAGCTCTACACCGATGACCCCGACGGACGCTTCGTCCCGGGCAGCACCTTCACTCTGCAGGTGCCCGAGTCGTCGCCGTGGCACGGCCGCGACCTGACCGTTCGCGAGTTCCGGTGGATGAACTCGCACCCCGTCGCCTTCTTCGAGGGTGTCGACGACCGCAACGCCGCCGAGGCGCTGGTCAAGGCCATCCTGTGGATCGACCAGGACTCCGAGACCGCCCCGACCGAAGACGACGCCTGGTACGACCACCAGCTGGTCGGTCTCGACGTGGTGCGTGACGGCGACATCATCGGTCGCGTGGTGCGGGTCGATCACTTCCCCGCGCAGGACCTGCTCATCGTCCGCCTGAGCGGCGACGAGCGCGAGGTTCTCGTTCCGTTCGTGAGCGCGATCGTGCCCGAGGTCGACATCGCCGGCGGTCGCGTGGTCGTCACGCCCCCGGCCGGTCTCTTCGAAGAGCTTCCGTCGGTCGAGGGCGATGAGCCCGAGCCCGACGCCGCCGACCTCGAGGCGCACGTCGACGAGACGCCCGACGCCGACGAGGCCACCGACGCCCGCGAGGACTGACGTGCGCATCGACATCGTGTCGATCTTCCCGACGATCTTCGACGCGCTCGAGGTGTCGCTGCTGGGCAAGGCCCGTCAGAGCGGACTGCTCGACGTGCGCGTGCACGATCTGCGCGACTACACGCACGACCGTCACCGCACGGTCGACGACACGCCCTACGGGGGCGGCGCCGGCATGGTCATGAAGCCCGAACCCTGGGGCGAGGCGCTCGACGACGTCACCCGCGACGCCCCCGAGCGGCCCGTGATCGTCTTCCCGTCGCCCGCCGGCGAGCGGTTCTCGCAGGCCACCGCGCGCGAGCTGTCGACCGCCCCGCACCTCGTCTTCGGATGCGGTCGCTACGAGGGCATCGACGAGCGCGTCTTCGACTACGCCGGCGAACTCGGCGAGGTGCGTCTCATCAGCCTGGGCGACTACGTGCTCAACGGGGGAGAGGTCGCCGTGATGGCGATGGTCGAGGCCATCGGCCGCCTCGTGCCCGGCGTCGTCGGCAACCCCGAGAGCCTCGTCGAGGAGTCCCACGAAGACGGGCTCCTCGAGTATCCGTCGTTCACCAAGCCCGCCGTGTGGCGCGAGCGCGAGGTGCCCCCGGTGCTGCTCAGCGGCAACCACGGTGCGGTGGGCTCGTGGCGACGCGAGCAGCAGCTCGAGCGCACGCGACAGCGCCGGCCCGACCTGCTCGCCGACTGACCCCGCCGCCTCGGGTGTCCGCCTCGCGGCCTGGGGCGGAGGGGAAGTCCGCATCGGGTGCGCCCCGCGCTCGGCACCGGCCTGCCCTGTGAATGACGGATGCCGCGACCCCGAAGCCGCGGCATCCGTCGATCGCGTGTCAGTCGACGCCGAGGAACGAACGGTCCGTGAGCACGATCGGGCCGTCGGCGGTGATCGCGACCGTGTGCTCGGAGTGCGACCCGCGCGAGCCGTCGGCGCTGCGCAGCGTCCAGCCGTCGGGGTCGGTGACCAGCTCGTCGGTCGTGTGCAGGAACCACGGCTCGAGCGCCACGACGAGACCTGCACGCAGCGGGTAGCCGCGCCCTGCCTTGCCGTCGTTGGCGACGTGCGGATCGCCGTGCATCGTGCGTCCGACGCCGTGACCGCCGAAGTCGGTGTTGATGCTCAACCCCTCGGCGTGGGCGACCGCGGCGATGGCCGCCGAGATGTCGCCGATCTTGTGGCCGACGGTGGCGGCGTCGATCGCGGCGGCCAGAGCGCGCTCCGACGTGTCGATGAGCGCCAGGTCCTCCTCGCGGGCCGTGCCGACCACGAACGAGACGGCCGAGTCGGCGACCCAGCCGTCGACCGACGCCGCGAAGTCCAGCGACACGAGGTCGCCGTCGCGCAGGACGTAGTCGTGGGGGAGGCCGTGCAGCACGGCGTCGTTGATCGAGGTGCACAGCACCTTGCCGAACGGGCTCGCGCCGAACGAGGGGTGGTAGTCGATGTAGCAGGACTCGGCACCGGCGGCGCGGATCATGTCGTGGGCACGGCGATCCAGGTGCAGCAGGTTCGTGCCCACCTTGGTCTCGTCGCGCAGGGTCGCGAGCACCTCCGCGACGAAGCGGCCCGCCGGACGCATCGCTTCGATCTCGGCCGGGGTGCGAAGTTCGATCATGGTGTTCCTCTCGTGGAACGTCCATTCTCCCCGACGCGGCGCCCTCGCGCCGAGACGGGCAGAGGGTTCTCATAGGCAGCGCACATTCCCGCGCCGTAGCATCGCTCCATGGCGCTGCGCAGACTCTTCCTCCGCTGGTTGTTCCCGGCCGCCTTCGTCTTGCCGCTCTGGCTGTTCGTCGGATGGATCGTGTTCTCGGGCGGAAGCGGGTGGGCCCTGCTGTGGCTGTTCGTCGCCCTTCCGGCCGTCTTCGTCTCGCAGGTGCTGCTGTCACTGCTCATCCGCGGACGCGCGAGCGTGCGCGAGTCGCGCGCGGTGTCGTGGCGCGATGTGGCGGGCCTGGGGCTGTGGCACGTGGTGATCGTCGCGCTGGGCTTGTTCGACTCGCGCGTGTTCTTCCCGCTGCTGGTGCTGTCGGTCGTCGGTGCGCTGCTGCTGTTCTGGTCGTCGCTGGCGCAGCTGTGGAACGAGGCGCGGGGCGCGGTCACCGTGCTGCACGCCACCGACGGCACGGCCTACATCCCGCCGGCGCAGGAACGCCCGGCTGCCCAGCCCGCGGGCGACGTGATCGTCGTCTCCGAAACGCGCCGTCCCGACTGAGCCGGTTTTGCCGCGCTCGGTGTCCGTGGCAGAATAGGCGTTTGTGCCCTGACCGGCTCTGCCTCAGGGGAGTCCGCCGCATCCGCGGCTTCGGGCACGCCTCACCTTTTCCCCTTTTATCGTGCGATCGACCTGTGGCGGTCGCAGGAAGTGAAGATCATGCAGATCCTCGACTCCGTCGACGCAGCCTCGCTGCGGTCCGACATCCCCGTCTTCGCCCCCGGCGACACCGTCAAGGTGCACGTCAACATCACCGAAGGCACGCGCTCGCGTGTCCAGGTCTTCCAGGGCGTCGTCATCGGCCGCTCGGGCGATGGCGTCCGCGAGACGTTCTGCGTCCGCAAGGTCAGCTTCCAGGTCGGCGTGGAGCGCACGTTCCCCGTCCACAGCCCGGTGATCGACCACATCGAGGTCGTCACCCGCGGTGACGTCCGTCGCGCCAAGCTTTACTACCTGCGCAGCCTCCGTGGCAAGAAGGCCAAGATCAAGGAGAAGCGCGACCGCTGAGTCCGCTCCCCTCGAACGCCCCGTGGATTTCACCCACGGGGCGTTCGGCGTTTTCGCGGCGGCGTCGGTCATCCGTCGGGGCCCCGATGTGCGACCCTTGTCCGTGCGGTTCTCCGGTGTGCGGTGGACCCGGTGAAGGAACACATGAACGACCAGACCGCCTCGACCCCGGATGCCATGGCATCCCGTTCCGACGGTCGGCGTCGCCGCGGGTGGGGGCTGTTCTTCCGCGACCTCGTGGTCATCGTGCTCATCGCGCTGGTCGTCTCGTTCCTGGTCAAGACGTTCGTGGTTCGGTCGTTCTACATCCCGTCGGCGTCGATGGAGAACACGCTGATGATCAACGACCGCATCCTGGTCGATGAGCTGACCCCCCGTTTCGGCGAGTACTCGCGCGGCGACGTCGTCGTCTTCCGCGACCCGGGCGGATGGCTCGACACCACACCGGCCGCTCCTCGGTCGCCGCTCGTCGAGGGCGTCGACTGGGCGCTCTCGCTGTTCGGCCTGTCGGCGCCCGACAGCGACGACCACCTGATCAAGCGCGTGATCGGCACCGCCGGCGACCACGTCGTCTGCTGCAACGCGCTCGGGCAGACCACCGTGAACGGCGTGCCGCTCGACGAGAGCTACGTGCGCCTCGCGCCCGGCGCCACGGCTCCCGAGCCGGTTCCCTACGACATCACGGTGCCCGAGGGCTCGCTCTGGGTGCTCGGCGACAACCGCAACAGTTCGCGCGACTCGCGATTCAACCAGGATCAGCCCGGGCTGGGCTTCGTTCCCGTCGACAACGTCGTCGGGCGCGCCTTCCTCAAGACGTGGCCGCTCGACCGGTTCGGCCTCGTCGACTTCCACCACGAGGTGTTCGCGGGGGTCCCCGCGCCGGGATCGCCGTGATCGAGCCCACCCTCACGCTCGAGCGTCGCCTGCTCAAGGAGCACGCGATCGTCATCGCCTGCGACGAAGTGGGTCGCGGGGCGCTGGCGGGACCGGTGGCGGTCGGCGCGGCGGTGGTCGACCCGGCCCGTTCACGCAAGCGCGTGCCGATGGGGCTGCGCGACTCCAAGCTCGTACCCGAGGCCCGTCGCCCCGAGGTCGCCGCGCGGGCGGCGGCGTTCGTGCAGCACAGCGCCGTCGGGTGGGCGAGCTCCGTCGAGGTCGATGAGATCGGCATCATCCGTGCCCTCGGGCTCGCGGCGGTCCGGGCGATCGCCGACCTGCGCGCCCACGGCGTCGTGCCCGAAGAAGCGCTCGTGATCCTCGACGGTAACCACGACTACATCACCCCGGCGGGCGAGTCGGGGCTGACGGTGCGCCCGATCATCAAGGCCGACCGCGACTGCGCGAGTGCGGCCGCGGCATCCGTCATCGCCAAGGTCGCCCGGGACACGCTGATGGTCGGTCTGCACGACGACCTGCCCGCCTACGGGTGGGCGCGCAACAAGGGGTACGCGAGCCTCGATCACCGCGACGCCATCGCCGTGCACGGCATGAGCGAGCACCACCGGCATTCGTGGGCGATCGCCGCGGCGCCCACGCTGTTCTGACGACGCCGATCCGACGACGCCGAGGGACGCGCCCGGGAGCGCGCCCGCGTGCGGCTCGGCGCCCGACGCCCGCCTAGGATGGGAGAACCATGGATGACGACGTCTTCGAGGACTACGACCGCGAACTCGAACTGGCCCTTTACCGCGAGTACCGCGATGTCGTGCGCCAGTTCACTTACGTGATCGAGACCGAGCGACGGTTCTACCTGGCCAACGATGTCAATGTCGTGCGCCGCGACACCGAGCACGACTTCTACTTCGAGATCTCGATGACCGACGTGTGGGTGTGGGACATCTACCGCGCCGACCGGTTCGTGAAGTCGGTGCGGGTGCTGACCTTCAAGGACGTCAACGTCGAAGAGCTCTCGCGCCACGACTTCCAGCTGCCCGACGAGCTGTCGCTCGACAACTGACGCTCCTCCACAGCGGCCCGATCTCTCGGGCTCTCCACCGATGACGGTTTCGACGCCCCGGACGAGGTGAGCCGGATGCCACGCTCTCGGGCATGGCAGCGAAAGACGACCTCGGCCGAGCCGGGGAAGAACGCGCCGTCGCCTTCTTGACGGGCGACGGTTACCGCATACTGGCGAGGAACTGGCGGTGCGCACAGGGCGAGCTCGACATCGTCGCCGAGCACGGGCGCACTCTCGTCGTGGTCGAGGTGAAGACCCGCCGGAGCGAGGACTTCGGTCACCCGTTCGAGGCGATCGACGCGCGCAAGGCGGCTCGCCTGTGGCGGTTGGCCATGGCCTGGATCGCCGCTCACCCCGACGCGGCACGCGGCCGCCATCTGCGCATCGACGCGATCGCCCTCGTGGGGGACGATCCGGCGACGGCCCGCCTCGAGCACCTCGAGGACGCCCTGTGAGCGTGGCACGCACGTGGGCCGTGGCACTGACGGGCTTGCGCGGAGACCCCGTCGAGGTCGAAGCAGACGTGTCGTCGCAGACGCCGGAGTTCGCCATCATCGGGCTCCCCGACAAGTCCCTCGGCGAAGCAGTGCGCCGGGTGCGCAACGCCTGCGCCAATCGTGGTCTCGACCTGCCGAAGCGGCGAATCACCGTGAACCTCTCGCCGGCGAGTCTTCCCAAACGCGGGTCGGGGTTCGACGTGCCGAAAGTATGGTTATGCCATGTCTACTAAACGCTTCCGCGCAGCCGTCTACGTTCGTCAGTCGAGGCGGGCTCCTGAAGGCATTGAGCGAGGCCTGGAGCGCACTCACAGTCTCATCGCTGATCGCGGATGGACGCTCGTGGGGGACTACGCAGACGACGCCACGTCAGCCTCTTCCGCTCGCGGTGCTGGGACGCGCTGGAACGCCCTCCTCTCTGACATCAAGGCGGGCAAGGTCGAGGTTGTGGTCGGAGTCGATGTGGACCGCCTAGTGCGCAGCATCCAGGATCTGGCCGAACTCATCGAGTTGGGCGTCCGTGTGGTCACGGTGGATGGGGAAATTGACCTGACCACGGCTGACGGCGAATTCCGGGCGACGATGCTCGCGGCGATCGCTAGATTCGAAGTGCGCCGAAAAACCGAGCGGCAAATTCGGGCGAGCGCCCAGCGGGCGGCGAAGGGCCAACCCCACGGCCGCCCGCGCGTGTTCGGGTACGAGGTCGACGGGGTAACGCCACACCCAGTTGAAGGTCAGATTCTGCGTGATGGGTACGCGCACGTCTTGAGCGGCGGCACCATTCGAGCGCTAACCCGGGATTGGAATGCCCGGGGGATTGTCACAGCTCGCGGAAATGCTTGGAACGGCACAGAGGTGCGACGTGCGCTCTTGCGCGAACGAAACGCGGGCATTCTCGTCGTTCGGGGCGAGGTCCAGCCGGAGAGCCAGATAGCGTCCCTGGTGGACATGGCGACGTGGGAAGCGGTGCGAGCAATGCTGAAGGATCCAACGCGGGTCCAATCTGGGCCTGCATCGGGCGAGCGGTGGCTGTCGGGCGTATTGACCTGCACCTGCGGTGAGCGGATGCTTGTCGCCACGTCTTGGTCGGGCGGAGTGGGCTCGCCGGCCTACGCGTGCCGAGCGCTGCGTGTGGCATCGCGCACCGGGGCGAAGCGTGAGGGCAGACACGGTCAGATCGTTGCCAGCATCGTCGAGGAAGGCGTTGTGCTGGAAGTCTTGGCCGCATTGATTGCGGATGCTGTGCGGGGTGAGAGCGGCGCCGTACCTGAGGCTGCCGATGTCATCGCGGCGCGCAAAGAACTCAGCCGCATCGAGGAAGAACGTCGAGTGGCCCAAGAGCTCTACATGCTTCCTGGCGCAGATCGCGTCCATCTTGCTACACGCGTTGCCACGTTGGGCCAGCAGCGCGACGCTGCCGACGCTGCCCTGTCAGAAGCGCTGTCCCAGCGGAGCGCGGCTGACGTAGTGGCGGCGATGCAGGAAGCCGTCCGTGACATTCTTGCGGGAGCGCCAGCCGACGACGAATCTCGAGGAAAGGCGATCCGGGAACTATGGGATGCGCTGCCGGTAGACACTCGTCGCGAAGTTGTGCGGTCTAAGCTCGACATTGTGGTTACTCCTGGCGGCAAGGGGAGCGGGCACGGTATGCGCCGTGTAGCTGTCCACCCTCGTACTCGGTCGCAAGCTAGGTCCGTCTGAGCGGCTCTGAGAGCCGTCTCAGCGGTCCCGTAGCCCGTTCTGGCTGCCCTACCTCCGGCGCGGGGCTGCGACCGCCTGAGAGCCAAACGCGCCGCCTGGCGTGAGCGTGGGGCTAATGCACCCCCGTGGCTCCTGGGAGGTGCATACTAGTACCCATGCAATCCACGGTCAAGCTCGCATGTCGGGGCAACAAGAAGTCGCCGCACAACCAACGGATCCTTTCTCAGCGTTTTCGGTTCATTACGAATGGAGCCGAAGGATGGCAAGTCGTGGGGGATACCTCGCACCAGCGTGCTTCCGCTTCCCGCCTCACGGGCGCGATGCTGCACGGCGAGTCGACGGCGGCGGACTATCGGCATGACATTGTCTGCCAGGGCTGCGGAATGAAGCTCGACCGGACCGGCTCGAAGCTCACCGCCCGTTTGGACGAAGCGCTTGCCGGGGGCGAGAAGGTCCTATTCTTGGACCAGCTGCAATAAACTCGCAGCCACACAACCGCACACGTCTGACCCAGCGAGGGTCGCCTCAAGACTCAGGGCCAAGCCCGAGGCGTAAACGAGATTCACGAGTCCTCAGGTATCAACCGTAAGGCGCGCGTCGACGCGTACATCGGGCCCAGACCATCCGGTCGACCTCCTCAGCGGGAGTGAGTGCGTCAGTCATTGACTGACCTCACACCTGAGGAAGACCAGTGATCCCCGAAACCCCCAACCCCTATCAGGCTGGTGGAAATCTCACCGCCGCTCGGCAGAGCGGTGATCCGGCCCGCATCGCAGCGGCCGAGGCCACCGTTGCTGAGGCCAAGATCGCATCGGCGATTAGGCGCAACCTGGCGGCCGCCCCGCCCCTGAGCCCCGACCAGCTGCGTCGTTTGCGCGGCCTGCTGCGGGGGGTCACCAAATGACCGGGCCGGTTGAGGACTGGCCGGTCGCACAGCACCAAGCCCTCCGGGACACGTCCCCCATCATCGTCATGGGGAGCGCGGGGAAGTTTGGCTTCGCCGTCTTCTCACAAGACGAGTGGACGGTCGAACTCTTCGACGGTCGCGTCGAGCGAGATCGGGCACTGACCCGCATCTTCACCAGTCGCGAGAGGTGGGGATACCCCCTCAGCTGGGAAGACGTATTCGTCCTCGAGCCGGATAAGCCATTGCGGTTCATCGTGACAGTCGAGTCCGACGACGAGGATGCAACGCCGTGAGCGCCGCCGAGGAAGCGTGGTTTGAGGCGCGACCGAAGGGCACCGTCCTACGTTTGACGACGACGGCAGGCCAGCACTTCGAAGTCGAAGCCGAGGGTGGCGCATTCCGCGACTTCATCCTGCACTCGGGGTCGCCGGCACAGGGGTTCGCTGGCCGCACTTCTCGTCATGGTGGGGCGCGCGTGTTCTGGTCGTCGAGCATGCTCGCGCGTTGGGTCGCCCTGGGTCGTTGCAGCGTCGAGCTGGTACCCGCTGGGGGTGCGCAGTGATCGACATGATGAGCGCCGCGCTCGACCTGGCCGCCGAGGGATGGGCCGTGCTCCCACTCGATGGGAAAACCCCCACGACCGGCCACACGCCGAACGGACACAAGGACGCCACGACCAACCGCAAGCGCATCCGGCGGTGGTGGGCTGACCGCACCTGTAACATCGGCTGCCCGGTTCCCGACAGCGTCATGGTCTTCGACATCGACCCCCGCAATGGCGGGAGCCTGGCCGAGCTTGAACACCTGGCCGGTGTGAAGCTGCCCCGCACCCTGGAAGTGATCAGCGGTCGGCGCGACGGTGGGCGTCATCTGTACTTCCGGCGACCGTTCGCACATCCGTACCGGGGCAGCATTCCGCACGGCGTCGACGTTAAGACGAACGGATATATGGTCGTGCCGCCAAGTCTGCATCCGGAAACGGGTAAGCGCTACCGCTGGCTCCATCGCGACATTGCTCGCCTGCCCCAGCCCGTGATCGACCTGATGCAGCCCCGCGAGATCAGCACGGACGGCACTACGGCGGCCGATGCGATGGCGCTTGCCGCGTGGGTCCGGACGTTGCAGTCGGGGGAGAAGCACAACGGTCTGTTCTGGGCCGCGAGTAGGGCGCACGAGGGCGGCGTGAGCCAGCACGGCATAGACCTACTCATCGACGCAGCCGAGGACATCGGCATCAACGCAAGTGAGGCCCGCCGTGTCGTTGCGTCGGCCCAGAAGGAGCAGCACGCATGACCGCTCGTAAGAAGTCCTTCCCGCGCGTGCCCGAGGTCGAGTACGACGCGCCGCCCGCAACGCCCCAGCCCCGATCGGTGGCGGACTTGCTCAAACAGGACTTCCCCATCCTCGACTGGATCGTGCCCGACGTAATCCCCGACGGGTGTCACCTGCTGGTCGCTGCACCGAAGATCGGCAAAAGCCTGCTGTCGCTCATGCTCGCAATCGCGTGCGCCCAGGGTGGCGAGGCGTTCGGCTCGATCAAGGTGTCCGCGCGCCCGGTGCTGCTGATGGACCTGGAGTCGGGTGACCGCCGGCTCGCTAAACGCCTGAACGACTTCGGCATCACGACAGTGCCCAGCACGTTCCAGTTCCACACTGACCCCGGCACGGCGCTCGCGGTTATGCGGGAATTCATGGAAAACCACAAGGGGCAGTCGCCGCTCGTCATCCTGGACACCTTGTCGGAGGTGATGGGGCCGAAGCCGCGTGACCTGGCGCCGATGCTGCACGAGAAGCGCACCTTGCAACCGATCCAGCGCCTGTGCGCCGATGACCCGGGAGCGTCGGTGCTGATCGTGCACCACAACCGGAAGGACAAGACCGGCGACAGCGTCGACTCTTCATCGGGCACGCACGGCCTCACCGGCGCAGTGGACGGCATCTTCGTTCTCGAACGGCCTGACCGCCAGAAGCCCGAAGCAAACCTGATTCGCAATAGCCGCGATATCGAGGACGCCGTATTCGGCATGACGCTCAAGGGCGTCGTGTGGACATTTGACGGGCGCAGTGCAGGCAAGGCCCGGCTGGCCGCCGAGGAACGTGCGGTGCGCGAGCGCTTGGAGCGTCAGGGGAAGCTCGGCCACAAAGCCCTCGAATTGCTCAAGGAACACGGGCCGCTGACGCCCGCCGAAATGTATGAGCTCTGCAACGGCGAGGTGAAGCTGCAATCCGTCCGAAATGCGTTGGCTCGACTCGCGGGACGGGACCTCGCGTCAAAAGACCCGGCCGGTCGGTATAGCGCTGTATATACCCCTGAGTTGGGTGAGTTTGTTGAGTTGGGCAACTCAGCCAACTCTGGCAAACAGGGGGTTAAGGCCCGGCGCGTAGGCGCTCGTCACAAACCGTCTTCCGCGCAGAAGGCAGGTAAGCGTCGTGAATGAGCCTGAAGAAGTCACCGTGCGCGTCGATGACGATGTCGTGTTTCGCCTGCACGAAGGCCGACGCCCTCTCGCCTACCCGGACACGGTCACGCGTGTTGCGTACGAAACCGGGTTCAGCGTCACGCACGCGGGCACGGTGTGGGCCATCGGTCTCGTGAATGACGTGCAGGTACTCGAGCTTGATGACAGCACCGTAGTCGTCGGCACAGACATCGACTTCAGCACCGTCATGGTCACGCAGTCGGGCGCGGCGGGGGAGGCCCCAGCATGAATGCTCTCCCGGCTGTGCGGCGATCATGCGGACGTCACAGGAGAGAGGCCCACCTGTGAACGCAGACACCGCCTGGGATGCCCTGGACGCCGCCCTCGACCACGAGGCCCCGGGGTGCAGTGGCCTAGACCTGTTTACCGCCGACCGTCGGACCGACGAGCAACGGGACTTGTGCGCATCAATCTGTGCGCGGTGTCCGCTGCTGGATCCCTGCGATGACTACGCCACCACCGCGAAGGTCGACTCCGGCTACTGGGCTGGCGTCGAACGTGCCGTGTCACGGCGTGCAACCCGAACCCCCGACGCCGGGGCGGTTACTCCGGCACCCATCACGAATAGGAAGAAGACATCATGACCAAGACCACCGCTGCCTCCGTCGAGAAGACCCTCCGCTCGTCGCTGGAAGGCTTCAAGGCGCGCGCTGCTGCTGCGAAGGAAGAACACAAGACGCTGCGCAAGGCAATCACGGACGACCTGATGAAGTCCGACCTGGCCAAAGACGGCGACTACACGGCGCTGAACGACGCCACCCGCGCCAAGCTCGCGTCCATCCGGAGTGAGCAGGACACCTTCATTAAGGGGCTGCACGACAAGGTGGAGGGCGAACTTCGCGGCGCTCAGCCCACTGACGCGAATAGCATCCTCCTGCGCCGCGATGCCTCCGATCGGGTGCGCAAGATCACCGACAAGCAGGAAGCAATGGAAGTGCTGCAGGACGCCCTTGCCAACGGCGACACCACCCTGGCGCACGCCGTGGGCACCCGTGCTCGCAACACCGGCATGGGGACGGTTGCGGACGCGTACCGCGACGCCTTCCCCGACACTGCCAATTCCGCCGCTGCGCTCGCCACCATCGACAACCTTACGAACGACGGGGCATACAACCTGGCGAACCAGATCACCTACTCCGCGCCGAACCTGTAAACCACGCAAGAAACGAATCGGCCCCCTGGCATCTCAGCTGGGGGGCCTTTCGTGTCCGAACTTCGCAATCTGCTCGGTTGTAAGCGCTCCTGTTCATCACAAATGTTAACGAACCTCCCCCTTCCATGTAAAGTGCCATATATCGAACAAACGTTCTACAACACAGGGGGTCATCATGTTCACTCGCACCATTCGCGCCACAGGTGAAAAGCTCACGGTCGCGAAGCCCGCCGAACTCGACTTGGCCCCTGAGGGTGGCAAGTGGGTAACCGTGTGCGAAGACCACAAGACTCACGTCTATGCCGCCACTCAGTCCGCGGCGTACTACACACACGGCATCGACTTCTGTGACGGCTGCCGGGAGGGTGCGCCTGCGCCGCTGAAAGATGAGACGCCCGCGCCGACCAAGGGTCGCAAGGCCAGCGCCTGACCATGACCACGATGATCGGCTACCTGCGGGTCAGTACGGAAGATCAGGCCCGCAGCGGCCTAGGGCTCGAAGCACAGCGCGACATCATCCAGCGCTACGCCGACGCCCACGGGTGGGGCATCGTCTGGTACGAGGACCAGGGCGTCAGCGCTAAGTCGCTCAACCGCCCACAGCTTCAGGCCGCGCTCTGCCGGCTGCACCCCCTGCGACGTGATGTTGACGGCATTGTGGTGGCCAAGCTCGACCGACTGAGTCGCAGCGTGGTGGACTTCGCCGGCGTGCTGGGAGTAGCGCGCACGCGGGGATGGGCTCTAGTCGCGATCGACCTGGGGGTGGACACTTCCAGCCCAACGGGGGAGCTCGTGGCCAACCTGATGATGTCTGTAGCTCAGTGGGAGCGTCGCGTGATCGGGGAGCGAACCAGCGCCGCCATGCAGGCCGCCAAGCGCCAGGGTAGGCACATGGGCCGCGTATCGATGCTGCCAGCGGCCACAGCGGACCGTCTCGTGGCTCTCAGAAGGACGCATACGCTGGCGGCTACTGCCACTCAGCTCAATTCAGAGGGAAGAGTCACCGCCACGGGATCCACCTGGACGGTGGGCACGGTGGCCGCCGTTCATAAGCGCTTGAACCAGACAATGCCCTGACAGCGGACAGCGTCGGCCCTCTTGTTGCGTTGGAGACTGTCGTTGCCATTCCAGTACATACAGCTGTATCGTCGCCGATTATGGGGGATGACACCGCACTCACACTCGACGTATCCGTGGGCCACGCTAGCTTTTCAGCGTCCGGCGTCAGCGCCGACGTCTTGAAGGCGTTCGGCGATTTTCAGTCGCTCCTAGCGAGCGGCATCGAGGCGCAGCAGCCGGAAGACATCGAGGATCGACCGAGGCCCGACGAGCCAGGTTCCGGCGGTAATAAAGCCGCCAATGAGGAAGTCGAAGGCGTTGTTCCGCTCACGGAAAAGGTTCCTCTTCGCATCTTCCTCGACTCGAAGAAGCTCCCCCGAGGGAATACGGTCCTAGCACTCGGCATTGCGTTATGGGCAAAGCGCTACGTGGGTGTGAATGAGATCGACGCAGAGTCGGCGAAAGTCTACTGGAGGGACTCTGGCCGCAGAATTCCGGCGAATATCAGTCGCGATTTGGGGGCGGCGGCGACGGAGGGCTGGTTGGAACGTTTGCCGACCAAGGGGCAGTTCAGTGCTACCTCCTACGGGGAGAGACATTTCGACGGTATCGAAGCTGCGGGCGAGTGACGTCGCCAGATAGCGTCGCGCTGCGCATACAGAGACTGGAGTTGCAGAAGCAAGCGCTGGTACTGGCGCAGCTTGCAGCGGGTCGTTCGCCAGCCAACGTTGTCGCACCCTCGGAAGTGCTGCGTCTTTTTCATGACTTCTCTCTGCCCGCTCCGGCGAAGATCGCGAACGTCTTCGCGTCTCTCGTGAGCAAGAGGTGGTTGGCGAAGGGGCCAATCCGTGGCGAGTATCGGGTGACGCCCGAAGGTGGGGCGGTAGTAGCTACGGAGGTGTCGGGCCTCGACTTTGCGTCTCTAATTGCGGAGGCGGGTCGGTCTGCGGCTCCCCTGCTGGGAAGCACCGCATTGGCGCTCGTTCCTGTTGCGCTGGCGCCACCTGCGCTCGTGGAGCCGCTACGAAGGTTTCTTGACGCGCATCCGTTCGAAACTAATGTGTTCGGTATGACGCGATTTCCTGACGTGAAGGCGGGCACGGCTGACCCAGTGGGACGCGCCCTTGCGGTCATTCGCGAAGTGTGCGCCTCCAAGGGGTTGGAGTTTCATCTCGCATCAGACAGGGCCATCAGTGACGACCTTTGGACGAACGTCACGGCCCACATGTGGGCCAGCAGATATGGCGTTGCGCTGTTCGAGGACCGGGTTGATCGCGGCGTTAATCATAACTTGCTCATTGAAGTTGGCGCGATGGTGATGACCGGCCGCAGGTGCGCATTGCTGAAGGACGGGTCACTAAAGAACCTGCCCACGGATTTCGTCGGAATGATCTATAAGTCGGTGAACTTGGCAGACGAGGACACGGTTCGGGAAACGGTCGCGCAGTGGATTAGTCGGGATTTGGGTATCGGGACCATCTAGATCGGCTGTAAGCATTAGAACCGGGGCGCCCCCTTCAACTGTTTCTGCGGGGCTGATCGGCGTCGGAGAAAGCCGCATCGTGGATCCTCTCGAATCTGGTTCTTTTCGACGCTTTGCGTTCGAGGTAGTCCGTGTAACTGATGTCGCCATCATCTCCTGGGAAGCTGCTCGGCATGACGTTCAAAGAATCCCCTTCTTCCGTCATGCGGAGGTGGATGAAGAGATAGTAGAGGCTAATGCCCGGCAAAACTGGGTCGTCGGCGTCACCATCCTCCCAATCTTCCAATAACCAACCGGACGCAAATTCCGCCACGCGTTCCCACTGGTCTTCCATGACAGCCGTTACCTCGTCTACCGACTTCAAGCCAACGGACCGCAATTCTTCCGCTCGCGTGGTCGCGTAGAGTGGCGACGTGTCCGGCGCGAGCTTGCGGTTGGTTCTGCGAGCGATAGCGACGTCGGCCCTTCGCACCGGGCCATCGGTGGAGACCAACGCCACCACAGAATCGCGCTCTACGGCGACATCCTTGCCGCCTCTGATGGCTGCGTCCACTTTCGTCGCGTGCCGATTGGCATCTTCGGCTAGCTTGTCAAACTCGTCGTCAGCCAGCTCTAGAAGTCCAGCCAGACGCGCGAACCGTCTACGTATCTCGCGAGGAACGGCAACCGAGGCTTTGTATCCGAGGTCGTGTTCGATCTCTGCCCATGCGTGTTGCAGTATTGATCGGACTTGAATCTCGAAGTAGATGTCCGCGAAGTTTCGCCATTCGGGCAGCGTGGCCCTGTCTTGGCGCAACTTCGCTACGAGGTGAACAGAGCGGTAGCCAAACTCGTCATCACTCAGAATCGACGCCTTATCCGTTGAGCGGCCCTCGTCCACGTCGAATGCTGCGTTGAGGGCCTTCTCGGCTGCGTCAACTTGAGTCGCCAAATGGGTGATGACCCTTATCCCAAGGAGATCGTGCAGGTCTCGGAAGTCGCCGTACTTATCAGGACTTTGTTCGATCTTGGCTTTCGCGCTCTGTTCGGTCTTCACACGGCCCGTGACACTGTGGTAGTCAACCGCTGCATCCCGCAAAATCTCCTGTACGAGCTCTTCCACTCTTTTAGCACGTTCGCGGTGAGGCTGTGAGGCTTCATCATAGTTATTTTGCTGAACCATTGAATGTCTTTTGACCTGCGTTGTCTGGCAATTAGAGGTTTTTGGCGTATTGGCGTTTGATTTACGGCTGCCAAGTCGTTATGTCGTCGATTGCACCGGGCGTGTCGATCTTCGGGATCCAGTCGGCATCTGGGTAAGAGACCAACCGATTCTTGGGCGTAGTTCTGATCTCGTTTGCAGATTTCCGTGTCAGGACCGCAGCAGTGATAACAAAACTGAGGCCCGACTGCTCGTCGGTCCCAAGCTTCGCCCTGCATATCCAGTCACTGCCCGATACTTCACACTGACCCCGAGGCGTCACCCCGCTGAAGCCGTCCGTAGCTTGCGAGAACGCCCAAACCTCGTCGTCTTCATGGAGATGCTGAACGGTACCGGTGGCCTCAAAAACTGTTCCGTCGGTCCAGGTGACATCGTCAAGATGCAGTTCTGTATTCGCAGCTCCGAGAGTCCATCCATTTGCTGCCCAGACCGCTCCCAATATCGCCACGAGCAGTCCGCTCCCGACAGCAATGACGAACGCCATCGTGTGGTCTCGCCACGTCTGCTTCCACCAAGATGCGGCTGGCTGAACGGGGCTCTCCGTGGACATGGAGGAGAAGTCCCCAGTTGTGATCTGGTTGCCACTGCCGATCGCCCCTACGTTGACAGGGCCGTGAAAGTAGTTGGTCTGGCTAGCGGGAACCGGAGTGTGCTCGGGTGCCGTCGACACCCATTCATCAATCTGGTCCAGCTCCTGCTGTACCTGTGACTTCACCCCCATCAAGAGGAGCTTCTCGCTGGACTCGATGTCGACATCCAGCTGCCGAGGGGTTCCTTCGGCGGTGAAACGCAGCCACACCTTGGTCCTGATCTTTTCCTGCCGTGCCCTCGAGTCCGGCGCTACTGCGGAGATGGAAACAGATACACGGTCGGGCTTGAGGTGGTTCAAGCGAAGGGCATCCTGCACCTCAGCCGTGGTTGTGCGGGAGAGCGTAGATCCGTCGACATCGGATAGACGGAACGCTGATACGGAGATGTTCGTGTCAGGGATGACCAATAGTCGCTTCAGGTAGGCGACCATGTGGTCCAGCTCACGCCAGCCGGATGCCTTGTCGTGGAGCTCGGCGTTCAGCTCGCTCCGGAAGTTATCTGTCAACCTCGACCTCTTCTACCAAGCATTTCTCGCACCCTACCGTCAGCCGCGTAGTCGATGCCCGCGCGTTGCTCGTGCCTTCCGCATCTGTGATTGCGAAGTGTTACGAAACGCCCCGGTCAGCTAGGCCGCGCTGCGATGACGTGTCCAGCATCGAAGGCAACTGAATCGGGACGGGTGTCTATCGAAGCGCTCAGAACGGGTCTTCGCCGATGAGGCCGTCGAGCCCATCGAGAAGAGACTTTGCTTTCTGGGGTGCGCCGGTCACAGCCCGTTGCACGTAGGGGTACAGCTCGGCAATGATCTGCGAGGCTCGGGCGTCGGTGGATTGTTCCCAATCGTCTCCGTAGGGAACGGTTGTAAAGTCAGCGAGCTTCGCGCCATCAGGCTCGCCGACTGTGAGGATGTACGGGAACTGCTCGTCGCCATCCTTCGTGCGCAGCCGGTAGGTGGCATTCCCGGCCACAGTAGTGGTGTACCCGCGCTTCGTGTCCGGGTCGAAGAGGTGGTCGCTACCAGTCCAGCGCAGCAGACCACGCAACGTTGCCTGCTGCAATTTGATTGCAAATGCCAGCCACTCGTCGTCGGTGAATTGCATGGTCACTCCTTGTCCAAGGCGTACTTCTGAGCAGTGACGAAGTCCAGCAGCGAATGCGATAGGTCCGTCAGAGGTTCAAGAAGCTCACCGGTGTAAGTTCGCACCTTCGGGTTGGATCTTCGTGCGATGTCTGCCTTCGCGATCGAGGCGAGCTTGCTGGTCGTTTCGAGCTGAGAGATTATGTCGGCTGAGACAATAGGCGCGCCGTCCTCACGTGCGAGAGTTCCTCCCCGGCGCATTGCCTCCGAGAGTTCGACCAAGGCGAACTTCGCCACTTCGGGGTTGTTGGTCTCAGTTGCGCTGACGACGTGGCTGACCGCCTGTCGTACCGACGTGAACTCGTGCACGATGTCGACTGCCAAGAGCTTCGCACGAGTAGTGGCCACAGCATCTTTCGCAGCTTCGGCTGCCGTTGTTGCCTTCCGCGCTTGAGCCCAGGCCTGGTATATGCCAAAACCTGTCGCGACGAACCCGATCACGGTAAGTGCGGCCATGACCCAGTCGAGCCAGGTAATGCCGTTCACTCCCATGGGCCGATCATAGGGGAACGTCACTTTCGCGCTGTCCAATCAAACGCCGGGTGGACACCGCCATGACACAGAAGCGTCGAAGGCAAACATGCCCAATTGCAACTGTTGTGGTGGCCATCGCCGTGGCCGCACTGGCGACGACCACGCGCATGGATGCCGCCCGCGTCGCCGCCACCGTGCACATCGGCGAGCTGGGACTCGACGGGCGGCTGCGCCCGGTGCCGGGCATTCTGCCCGCGGTGGTCGCGGCCCGCAGGGCGGGCCACGCACGGGTCGTGGTCCCCGCTGCGAATGCCGCCGAAGCCGCCCTCGTCGAGGGGGTCGAGGTGTTCGCCGCCACTTGCCTGGCCGAGGTCGTGCGCTGGCACGGAGGGGCGACCGACGCCGTGGAGCTGGACCCCGTCACGGCTCCGACGGTCGACGAATCCTCCGATGAGAGCCACGAACTCGCCGACGTCGTCGGGCAGGCCGATGCCGTCGACGCGCTCGTCGTGGCGGCGGCCGGCGGCCACCACATGCTGATGAGCGGGCCCCCGGGCGCGGGCAAGACCATGCTGGCGCGTCGGCTCCCCGGCATCCTGCCCCCGCTCGACGACGACGCCGCGCTGTCGGTGGCCTCGGTGCGCTCCCTGTCGGGCGAGACGGTGACCCGGTTGTCGCGGACGCCGCCGTTCGAGAGCCCTCATCACGGCGCGACGGCCGCCGCCCTGATCGGGGGAGGGTCGGGCGTGGTACGCCCGGGCGCCATCGCCCGCGCCAGCGACGGGGTGCTGTTCCTCGACGAGGGTGGTGAGTTCCCGGCGGCGGTCCTCGACGCCCTGCGCCAACCGCTCGAGAGCGGCGTCATCCAGGTGCACCGATCGGGGGTAGCCGCAACCTATCCCGCGCGTTTCCAACTCGTGGTCGCGACGAACCCCTGCCCGTGCGGTCAGTACGGGGTGGCCGGGGGAAGGTGCGAGTGCGCCCCGCAGGCGATCCGGCGGTACACGCGTCGACTGTCGGGTCCCCTCCTCGACCGGATCGACATCGACCTGCGCCTCCAACGCGTATCGGCCGCGCGACGCGAGAGCGACACGCGGACGGTGACCACCGCGCACGCGCGCGAGACCGTCGCGCGGGCACGAGAACACGCGGCGGTCCGGTGGGCCGCGACGCCGTGGCGTCGAAACGCCGACGTGCCGGGGACCTGGTTGCGCGGCCCCGCGGCACCGTCGCCCGCCGTGCTGAGTCCGCTCGACTCGGCACTGCGGCGTGGGGCGCTGACCCTGCGTGGCTACGACCGGCTGCTGCGGGTGGCGTGGACCGTCGCGGACATCGCCGGTCATGAGCGGCTGCAGCCCGACGACGTGGGTCGAGCGCTGTACCTGCGGCGGGGGATGAGCGCGTGAACCTCCCCGATCTCGAGGCACCGGCCGCGCGCCGCGCCCTCCGCGGGCTTCGGCGCGCCGAGGGCGACGAGGGCTCGGCCTACGCCCGCGCGATCTGGAGCGTTCTGCTCGAGCCCGGCGACGGGGTGGCCGGGGCCCTGATCGCGGCGCACGGGCCGGTCGACGCACTCCGTCTGGTCTCGCGCGGCGAGGGGGCGGAACTCGCGGAGGCGCGCGCACGGTGGATGCCGCGCCTGCAGCCCGGTTCGATCACCGCCGCGCTGGAGTCGGCACGTCGGGCGGCGGTCGACCTCGTCGTGCCGGGCGACGAGGACTGGCCGGTGAAGCTCGACGACCTCGGTGCCCATGCCCCGGTGGCCCTGTGGCGGCGGGGCCGATCTGCGGCTCCCGTCGGGCCCGTGGTCGCCCTCGTCGGGGCGCGCGCCTCGACGGCCTACGGCGAGGGGATCGCTGCCGACCTCGCCGCCGAGCTCGCTGCGGACGGCGTCACGGTGGTGTCGGGAGCGGCGTACGGAATCGACGGCGCGGCCCACCGCGCCGCGTTGAGCACCGCGGGAACGACGAGCGCCTTCCTCGCCGGAGGCGTCGACCGTTCGTACCCGCGCGGGCACGAAGCCCTGCTGACAACGATCGCCGCGTCGGGTGGGGTGTGGAGCGAGACGCCGTGCGGAGCCGCACCGACCAAATGGAGGTTTCTCGCGAGGAACAGGCTGATCGCGGGGTTCGCCGATGCGGTGGTCATCGTCGAGGCCGGGTGGCGCAGCGGCTCGCTCAACACGGCTGCACACGCGGCGACGCTCGGCCGCGCCCTGGGGGCGGTACCCGGGCCGGTGACGAGTGCGGCCTCGGCCGGCTGCCACCGCATCCTGCGCGAGTACGACGGCGTGTGCGTGACCTCGGCTGCCGACGTGCGCGAGATGCTCGGCGGCGCGGGAGCGGGCACATCGGTCGACGACGGGCGTACCGACGAGAGCACCCGGATCATGGACGCCCTCTCCGCGCGGTCGGCTCGACCGACCAACGAGGTCGCGCGGCGGAGTGGGCTGGCGCCCTCGCACGCCGTCGTGCTGTTGGGCTTCGCCGAGCTCGAGGGGCGGGCGATGCGCGACAGCGAGGGGGACTGGCTCCTGCGGCACGGCGCGCGATGAGAGGGATGGCGGCGGGGTGCCCGATGCTCGGCGCGTGGCCGCGTGAGCGCCTTCGGTCGTCCGCTCGATGCGATCGCGGGCGGACTGCGCGTCGTGCCGGGCTCCGCCGTGTGTGGCGGGCAGGGTGGAGCCGTGCGTGTTTCCGAAGCCGTCGAGGGGTATCTCACCCACCTCTCCGACGTGCGTCGGCTCTCGTCGGCGACGGTGCGCGCGTATCGGGCCGACCTGGCCGACCTCACGGGGGCGACCGGCGATCCGGACGTCTCGGCGCTCGGCGTCGAGGACCTCCGCGAGTGGCAGTGGGAGGCGTCCAGATCGGGGCTGTCGAAGGCCACCGCGGCGCGGCGGACGTCGGCGGTGCGGGGATTCCTCGCCTGGGCGAAGGACGCGGGGCTGATCGACGGCGACCCGGCGCAGCGCCTCGTCGCCCCCAAGCGCGGTCGCACGCTGCCGGCCGTCGCCACCGCTCAGGCACTCGAAGGTGTCCTCTCGGCTGCGGCCGAGAACGCGCGCGAGGGCGATCCGCTGGCGCTGCGCGACCACGCCCTGCTCGAGATGCTCTACGGCTCGGGCGCCCGCGTGTCGGAGATCTGCGGTCTCGACCTCGACGACATCGACCCCGAGCGTCGCACCCTGCGTCTGCGCGGGAAGGGCGACAAGGAGCGCGTCGTGCCCTACGGCGTTCCCGCCGGCCTCGCCCTCGACGCCTATCTGGTCCGCGCGCGCCCGGTCCTCTCGGCCCGCGGTGAGGGGAGCGCGGGGCGCGCGGTGTTCCTCGGCGCGCAGGGTCGGCGCCTAGGACCACGGGCCGTGCACTCCCTTGTCTCGCGCACCGTGGCCCCCGTCGTCGGGGTCGAGACCCTGGGACCCCACGCGCTGCGCCACTCCGCAGCGACGCACCTGCTCGACGGGGGCGCCGACCTGCGCGCGGTGCAGGAGATCCTCGGACACGCCAGCCTCGGAACCACGCAGATCTACACCCACGTCTCGGGCGAACGGCTGCGGGAGGCGTACAAGCTCGCGCATCCGCGGGCCTGAGTATCCGCGGGCCTGAGCACTGGCGGGCTTGAGCATTCGCGGGCCTGAGCCGCCGGGGGCTTGGAGTCGGGGCGTCTGGCATCCGCGCGCCGGGCATCCGAGCGCCGGAGCATCATCGCACCCGAGCAGCTACGGGGCCGAGGCGCGGACTGCGCGAGCTCGAGCGTGCACGGGCTCGATCCGGCGCGGGCCCGCGCATGTCCGACCCCGCGTCACGGCCCGAGACGTGGCCCCGATGCACGTCCTGCGCGGCCAGCCGCTGGCGCTCGCCCCGCCGGCGGACGTAGCGTGAGCCGGGTGAATCGCCGATCCGTCTCCGCCGCGGCGGGTGCCGTCGTGCTCGTCCTCTCGCTCGCCGGGTGCGCGCTGCAGCCGACGCCCGTCGAGACGCGCCTTCCCCCGGGAGCGGTCGTCACCTCCGCGCCTCCGACGGCTGCCGCGCCCTCGCCGACGGTCGTCACCCTGCCCCCGACCACGGCACCGACGGTCGCACCCGTGCCCGATCCCTCGACGCCGGCGTCGGACCCCGACGCCCTCTCGTGCGGCGACGGAGGCTCGCAGAACGTCTCGGGCGCCGAACAGACGGTCCGCGTCGTCGGCACCTGCGCCGAGCTCACCGTCTCGGGGTCCGCGCTGACGGTGGATGCCGCGGGCGCGACGATCCGATCCCTGCGCGTCTCGGGCGATCGCGTCCGGGTGTCGGCTTCGGCGATCGATGCGCTCGTCGTGCAGGGCAACGACGCGGCGGTCTCGTCGGGCGGCGCCATCGGCAGCGTCGACCTCAGCGGCGACCGCACGACCGTCGACGCCGGTGGTGCCGTCTCGTCGGTCACGGTGCGCGGGCAGGACAACATCGTCCGCGCCGGCGGGGGAGTCGGCCAGACCACGGTCGAAGGACGCGGCAACCAGATCGGCTGATGCCGGGCCGCTCGACCGTGAGCAGGTGACGTCGCGGAACCGCGCCGCCCGGCCCCGTCGTCAGCAGCAGGGCAGCAGAACCGCCCGGGGAACGCCGCCCAGCAGCCGCAGCGGGTTGATGTACTCGCCGTCCAGCCGCACGCCGAAGTGCAGTGTGTGCGGCCGCGTGTGACCTTCGGGGGTGACGATGCCCACGACGGCTCCGCGGGCGACGCGGTCGCCGGCGACGAGGCCGGTCGCCACGGGTTCGAGGGTCGTGACCAGACCGTCTCCGTGGTCGATGGTGACGACGAGGCGTCCGGCCACCGCCCCGGCGAAGGCGATGCGACCATCGGCGGGGGAGCGCACCGACTCGGGGGCTGAGAGATCGATCCCGCGGTGGCCCGGAGCGTAGCGGTGGGCGGGGGCTTCGAAGGGGCGGAGGAGCTGCACCGTCTGCACCGGCCACACCCACCCCCGATCGGCGAGCGGATCGCCGTCGGCCGTCGGGTTCACCGCGAGCAGCAGGGCGAGGATCATCGCGAACCGGAGCGCGCGCGGGACGAGGAACCGGGATCGCATGGCCGAAGTCTCCCGCCCCGTTCCGCGGTCTCGCGGGCGAATCGGGCGCAACGGTGACGGTCCCCCTCATGCACGCGGTGGGGAGGAGGCGTCCTGTATGCTGGAGGACGCATCTCGCTTGTCGGGATGACTCCGCGTGCCCTCAGCGCAGCGCGCCGCCCCTCGGGGCAGCGCATCGCGCGGCATCCACACCCCATGGTCCTCCGCTCCGGCGGATGGCGGGTGTGCGCCGGGCACCAGGCTCGTCGAACGCATCGTCCGACGCGAACAACCACAACCACGGCGCGAAAGCGCCCAGAAACAGGAGTACGACCATGGCCGTCGTCACCATCCGCCAGCTGCTCGACAGCGGCGTTCACTTCGGACACCAGACCCGCCGGTGGAACCCGAAGGTCAAGCGCTTCATCCTGACCGAGCGCTCCGGCATCCACATCATCGACCTGCAGCAGTCGCTCGGGTACATCGACAAGGCTTACGAGTTCGTCAAAGAGACCGTCGCGCACGGCGGCACCATCCTCTTCGTCGGCACCAAGAAGCAGGCGCAGGAAGTCCTCGCCGAGCAGGCGACGCGCGTGGGCCAGCCCTACGTCAACCAGCGCTGGCTCGGTGGCCTGCTCACCAACTTCCAGACGGTGTCGAAGCGCCTCGCCCGTATGAAGGAGCTCGAGGAGCTCGACTACGAGAACCCGGCCGAGAGCGGCTTCACCAAGAAGGAGCTGCTGCTCAAGAAGCGCGAGCTCGACAAGCTGCACAAGTCGCTCGGTGGTATCCGCAACCTGCAGAAGACCCCCTCGGCCATCTGGGTGGTCGACGCCAAGCGCGAGCACCTCGCGGTCGACGAGGCCAAGAAGCTCGGCATCCCCGTCATCGGCATCCTGGACACGAACGCCGACCCCGACGAGTTCCAGTACCCGATCCCCGGTAACGACGACGCGATCCGCTCGGTGAGCCTGCTCACGCGCATCATCGCCGACGCCGCCGCCGAGGGCCTGATCCAGCGCCACCAGCCCGCCGGAGAGGCCGAGGCCGAGGCCGCCGAGCCGCTCGCCGAGTGGGAGCGCGAGCTGCTCACCTCGGGCACGTCCGACGAGGCTGCGGCCGAGACCGACGCCGAGACCACCGAGGCCGCCACCGAGTCGGCTGACGACGCCGCGGGCGCCGAGGCTCACGACGAGGCCGTCGCCGACGCGTCGGGCGAGACCGCGACCGAGGTCGCCGACGCCGAGGCCACCGACAGCAAGTAAGACGCGCGACCCCCGGTCACCCTCGGGTGGCCGGGGCGTCACCCGCACAGGCTACGATCCGGCGGGGTCGTGACCGCCCCCTCTTCGCGAGGGTGGTGACACGGCCCCGCCGGGCTCACATCTAGAACGCAAACGACAAGGAGACCGCCACACCATGGCAAACTTCACGATCGCCGACATCAAGGCGCTGCGCGAGCAGCTCGGCACGGGCATGGTCGACACCAAGAAGGCGCTCGAAGAGGCTGACGGCGACGTCGAGAAGGCCGTCGAGATCCTGCGCCTCAAGGGTGCCAAGGGCAACGCCAAGCGCGCCGACCGTTCGACCAGCGAGGGCCTTGTCGCCGCGCGCGAGGTCAACGGCACCGTCACGCTGCTCGAGCTCGCCTGCGAGACCGACTTCGTCGCCAAGAACGAGCGCTTCATCGCTCTGGCCGACAAGGTCGTCGACGCGGCATCCGCCGCCGGCGCCGACTCGGTCGAGGCCGCTCTGGCCGCCGACGCCGACGGCAAGACCGTCGAGCAGCTCATCTCGGACGAGGCCGCGATCATCGGCGAGAAGGTCGAGCTCCGTCGCGTGCGCACCCTCTCGGGCGACAAGTTCGAGGTCTACCTGCACAAGACCAGCAAGGACCTGCCCCCGCAGGTCGGCGTGGTCCTGGCCTACACGGGTGACGACGCCGAGACCGCTCGCTCCATCGCGCAGCACATCTCGTTCGCCAACCCCTCGTACCTCACGCGCGACGCCGTGCCCGAGGCCGACGTCGAGAAGGAGCGCGAGATCGTCACCGAGATCTCCCGCAACGAGGGCAAGCCCGAGGCGGCCCTTCCGAAGATCGTCGAGGGCCGTGTCAACGCGTTCTTCAAGCAGGTCTCGCTGCTCGACCAGGACTACGCGAAGGACAACAAGCTGTCCGTCGCCAAGGTCGCGTCCGACGCCGGTCTCACCCTGACCGACTTCGCCCGCTTCAAGGTCGGCGCGTAATCCACGCATGACGAGGCCCGGGATGCCATGGCATCCCGGGCCTTTTCCCTGCCCGGGGGTCGTTTCGGTCGACGCGGGCGGGGAGCTAGTTTGTTCAAGACGAGAGGACACCACACGTGATCGATGAAGCCACCAAGCGCCGCCGTGTACTGCTGAAGCTGTCGGGGGAGGCATTCGGCGGGGGCCAACTGGGCGTGAATCCCGACGTCGTGAGCCAGATCGCCCGCGAGATCGCGGAGGCGGTCGACCGGGTCGAGATCGCGATCGTGGTCGGCGGTGGCAACTTCTTCCGCGGAGCAGAGCTGAGCCAGCGCGGCATGGACCGCGGGCGCGCCGACTACATGGGCATGTTGGGCACCGTGATGAACGCTCTCGCCCTGCAGGACTTCCTCGAGCAGGCGGGGGCGGCCACCCGCGTGCAGTCCGCCATCTCGATGACGCAGGTCGCCGAGCCCTACATTCCGCGTCGCGCCGTGCGCCACCTCGAGAAGGGCCGCGTGGTCATCTTCGGCGCGGGAGCGGGGCTGCCGTACTTCTCCACCGACACCGTCGCCGCCCAGCGCGCACTCGAGATCGGCGCCATCGAGGTGCTCGTCGCCAAGAACGGCGTCGACGGCGTCTACACCGCCGACCCGCGCACCGACGCCGACGCCGTCAAGCTCGATCACCTCACCTACCGCGACGCTCTGCAGAAGGGCCTGAAGGTCGTCGACTCGACGGCGTTCAGCCTGTGCATGGACAACGGCATCGACATGCGCGTGTTCGGCATGGAGCCGGCCGGCAACGTCACCCGTGCACTGCTCGGCGAGACGATGGGCACCCTGGTCACCACATGACGCGCCGTGCGGGCCCGGGGAGCCGGGTCCGCACGCGGCTAGACTGAGAAGTCAGTCCCAACGAATGGAGTCACCGTGATCGCCGATGTCCTCGCCGATGCCGGAGCGCGCATGGATCGTGCCGTGGAGGCCGCCAAGGAGGACTTCGCGACCGTCCGTACCGGACGCGCGAACCCCCAGATGTTCCAGAAGGTGCTGGTCGACTACTACGGTTCGCCCACCCCTCTCGGCCAGCTCGCCTCGCTGAACAACCCCGAGGCCCGCACGCTCGTGGTGAACCCCTACGACAAGTCGGCGCTCAAGGCGATCGAGCAGGCGATCCGCGACATGCCGAACCTCGGGGTCAACCCGACGAACGACGGCACGATCGTGCGCATCACCATGCCGGAGCTCACCCAGGACCGCCGCAAGGAGTACGTCAAGATCGTGCGCGGCAAGGGCGAAGACGCCAAGGTGCAGGTGCGCAACCTCCGCCGCAAGGCCAAGGACGACCTCGACGCGCTGAAGAGCGATGTCGGCGAAGACGAGCTCGTCCGCGCCGAGAAGGACCTCGATGGCCTCACGCGCACGCACGTCGACAAGATCGACGAGGCTCTCAAGCGCAAAGAGGCCGAACTCCTCGAGGTCTGAGTCATGACCGACCTGCCCGAGACCGGCGACACCGATCCGGTCGATCCGACCGGTGCTCGCCGGGCCGATCCGGTGCGCCGTTCGCCGATCACGGGCGAGGGCGTGACCGCCATCGAGTCACAGCTGCGGGCGATGCGCACCGACGCCGAGCAGCACATCGCGCATGCCCGCGCGGAGTTCGACCAGGCCAACGAGCGTCTCAAGCAGCGCACGGGCCGCGACCTCATCGTCGCCACCCTGATCGGTGTCGGCATCGGCGTGATCGTGATCGCGTCGCTGGTCTTCGTCAAGTGGCTCTTCGTGCTGTTCGCCGCGGCGGCCATGGTGCTGGGCGTGCTCGAGTTCTCGCGCGCGCTCCAGGTGGCCGGGCGGCGCGTCGATGTGGTGCCCCAGCTCGTCATGGGCTTCCTGCTCGTGCTCAGCGGGTTCTTCCTCGGCGCGTGGGTGCACTGGGTCGCCACCCTGGTCGCGGTCGTCGTGGTCATCGTGTGGCGCCTCACCGCGCAGCTGTTCTCGGACGACGGTCGCGCGCCCATCGAGGTGATCGGTGACGTTCTGGTCGGCGGCTTCGTGCAGCTCTACGTCCCCTTCCTCACCAGCGTCGCGCTGATCCTGCTCGCGCAGCCGCGCGGCGAATGGTGGGTGCTGGCGTTCCTCATCCTGGCCGTCGCCGCCGACACCGGCGCGTACGTGTCGGGCTTGACGTTCGGGCGGGGCGGGCGGCATCCGATGGCCCCTCGCATCAGCCCGAAGAAGACTTGGGAGGGCTTCGCCGGCGCCTGCGTCGCCGCCCTCGTCGCCGGGGCGCTGCTGGCCGTCTTCATGCTGCAGGTGCCGTGGTGGGCGGGTCTCATCTTCGGCGCCGTCGTGCTGGCGACGGCGACGGTCGGCGACTTGGGCGAGTCGATGCTCAAGCGCGACCTCGGCATCAAGGACATGAGCTCCTGGATCCCCGGCCACGGGGGAGTGCTCGACCGCCTCGACTCGATCCTGCCGTCGGCCACCGCCGCGCTGGTGATGTTCTACCTGCTCGCCCCGCTGGGAGTGTCATGACCGAGACCCCGATCCACGATCGAGTGAGCGCGACGCCGTTCCCCGAGGCTTCCGGGCGGTCCAAGGGCTACGAGAAGCGGGCCGTCGACGCCTTCCTCGCGCAAGCGCGCGAGGCGTTCGAAGCGGATGCCGAGGGAGTGCTGCGCTCGTCGGAGATCCGCGCTGCCGCCTTCCCCCTCGTGCGCGGCGGCTACGCGGTCGCCGCCGTCGACGCGGCGCTCGGACGCGTCGAGGACGCCTTCGCCGCCCGCGAGCGGGAGTTCGCCCTGTCGCGCCTGGGCGCCCGGGCGTGGGTCGCCGAGACGCGCGACACGGCCCAGGTCGTGCTCGATCGTCTGGGCCGCCCGCGCGGCGAACGCTTCGATCGCGTCGGCCTGCTCCGCTACGGCTACCGGGTCGACGAGGTCGACGTCGTTGCCGACCGTGTCGCCGGGTATCTGGCGGCGGGCCACCCCGTCACGCCCGAGCAGGTGCGCGCCGTCGCCTTCCGCATGCAGCGCGGCGGATACCGCGAGGCGCAAGTCGACGCCGTGCTCGATGCCGTCGTCGAGGTCATGCTCGCCGTCGGATGACCCGTTTACGTGGCACGCGCTCGCGGGCGTCGGTAGACTCGAGCACACTGTGACTGCCGGTTCAGACCTCTCGCGTGCCTCCTCGTCCCGCGCCGCCCGCCGGGGCGTGGTGTCCGTCGACGTCGTGCCGCCCGCGCTCCCGCGTCGTTCGGCACCGCGCTGGTCTCGCCGACGCGGAGTGGTCGGTGTCTTCGCCTCGTGTGCCGCGGTGCTCTTCGCCGCCGCGTACGTCGGCCCGATGGGTGCGGCGCTGATGCCGGCCCAGGCGGACGAACCTCGCACGGTCACGCTGTACGCCGAGGGCCTCGGCGACACGCAGGCCGTGTCGACCTCGGGCGAGAAGCAGGCTCCCGTGCTCGATCGCTCGAGCTACAACGTCTACGTGAAGCCGAAGCCGACCCCGACACCCACCCCCACGCCGTCGAGCGGGTCGGGATCGTCGGCGGGCGACGCCGGACCGCTGTTCTACTCCGGTGGCGGCGCCCCGGGCGAGTGGATGGCGGCGGCGGGCATCTCCGACGCGGACATGGGCTACGTCGACTACATCGTCAGCCGCGAGAGCGGCTGGAACCCGAACGCGACCAACCGCTCCTCGGGCGCGTGCGGTCTCGTGCAGGCGCTGCCGTGCAGCAAGGTGCCCGGAAACGGCTACGACCCGGTCGACAACCTGCGCTGGGCCACCGGGTACGCCACGGGCCGGTACGGCAGCTGGGCCGGGGCCTACGCGTTCTGGACCAGCAACCACTGGTGGTGAGCGGCGCCCATGCCCCGCTCCCGTAAACGTCGTCCGCAACCCGGCCGCGGCGAGGATTCCCTCGACCGCCTGATCGCCGGGTGGAAGCGCACCGAGGTCAAGCGCGGGATCGACTGGACCGTGCAGCCCATCTCGGCACCGCAAGCGCTGAAGGACTACGTCTGCCCCGGCTGCGGTCGCGCGGTCGTGGCCGGAACCGCCCACCTCGTCGTCTGGCGGGCCGACGGCGTGCTCGGCGACGCCGCCGACCTCGCCGCCCGACGCCATTGGCACACGCACTGTTGGAGGATCGCCTGATGGAGATACGCGGACCCGTTCTGCTCCCCGCCCGTCGCGAGAACATCGAGCTGCGGACGGTCGACGAGCTCACCCTCGTCGGCGAACTCGCTCTTCCGCTGGAGCGGGAACCCGTCGCGACGCTGGTGACCCTGCATCCGCTGCCGACGGCGGGCGGCTTCATGGACTCGCACATCCTGCGCAAGGCCGCGGGGCGTCTGCCGGCCCTGGCCGACCTCGCGGTGCTGCGCTTCAACACCCGCGGCACCACGTCACCCCGCGGAACGAGCGAGGGCGCCTTCGACGGGGGAGCGAGCGAGGTCTTCGACGTCGCCGCGGCCGTGGACTTCGCGCGCGAGCGGGGTCTTCCCCGACCGTGGTTGGTCGGCTGGTCGTTCGGTACAGAGCTGGCCCTGAAGTACGGCCGCGATCACGACGTCGAGGGCGTCATCCTGCTCTCGCCGCCGCTGCATCGTGCGACGGCCGACGAGGTCGCCGCGTGGGCCGGCGACGCGCGGCGCATGGTCGTGCTGGTTCCCGAATTCGACGACTACCTGCGACCGGATGAGGCGCGGGAGCGTTTCGCGTCTGTTCCGGATGCCACCCTGATCGCCGTCGAGGGCGGGAAGCATCTGTGGGTGGGCGAGACCCAGACCCGTCGGGTGCTCACCGAGATCGTCGCCGCCGTGAACCCCGACGCGCTGCCGCTCCCCGTGGAGTGGGACGGCGACCTCGACGGCTGACGACGGTCTCCCACGCGAGGCGAACGGCTCGGCCGGTCTCGCGGGGTGACGGAGCCTCGATCACCGCTCGTTCTGCCGCGGGATGATCACCTCGCGGTAGATGATGAGGATGCTCGCGGCCACGGGGATGGCGATGAGGGCGCCGAGCAGGTTGAGCAGCGCACCGCCGGCGAGGGCCGAGATCACGACGACGGCACCGGGTACCGACACGGCGCGGTTCATGATGCGCGGCGAGATGACGTACGCCTCGATCTGCATGTAGACGAGGTAGTAGACCAGCGCGATGAGCGCCGTCGTGGGAGATCCGAGCCCGGGCAGGAGGCACGTCAGCACGATGATCGTCGACCCGGTGAGCGTGCCCACGAGCGGGATCAACGAGAAGAAGAAGGCGATCACGGCGAGCACGGCCGGGAACGGCGCGTTGATGATCGACAGGAAGATCGCGCTCAGCACGCCGTTGATCACGCCCAGGCTCACCTGACCCATGACGTAGTAGCCGACGGAGTCGGTGATCTTCTCGGCCAGCTCGATGAACCGCGCGCGCTTCGACGCGGGGACCAACTGGTAGACCGCCGACTTGAGCGACGGGGTGGATGCCGTGAAGTAGATCGTGAGGATGAGCACGATGAACGCGCCGCCGACGCCGGCCGCCACCGCACCGCCGATCGTGAGGAGGCTGTTGCCCACCATCGTCGAGATGGAACCCACGTCGAGCGTGGTGACCCACTGCTGCACACCGGCCCACACTTCGTCGAGGCGCAACCAGGGGAGGGTCTGCTCGACCCAGGTCTGCACCTGCGTGACGATCTCGTTCCACCGGGTCGGCTGCAGGAGCTGCTCGATCTGCACCACGAGCTGGGTGATCTGCCCGACGATGATCGGCACGACCATCACGATGATGCCGGCGAAGATCCCCAGCACCCCGAGGATCGTCACGAGGACCGCCGCCCACCGGGGGAGACCGCGCTTCTCGAGGAACGAGACGACGGGGTCGAGGCCCAGCGAGAGGAAGAGGGCCGTTCCCACGTACAGCAGGATCGTGGACAGGTTCTCGACGCTGCCGATCAGCAGCAGCCCGACGCCGACGCCGAGCGTCGCCAGCAGCGCCACCTGGAAAGGATTGTGGATCTTCATGACGACGACTCCCGCCTCGGACGGGTGCGACGGCGCCCGTTGTCGTCAGGATACTGACGCCGCGCCCTCGAACGTGCGCGACGGGCCTCGCCGCGAACTTTCAGGCGTCCTCGGCTAGTCTGAAACGTCGATTCTTCGGTGGTGCCAGGGCCGCCGGTGGGGATGGTGTGAAGAGTGAGATTTGTCTGGGCCGTGGTGGCGTTCGTCATCGCCGCCGCCATGATCGGTGCGGGCATCGCTCAGCGGACCGTATTCCAGGGTCCGTCCGAGACCACCGCGGCCGTGCAGACCGAGGGCACCACGCCCTACACGCTCATCGACGGGTCGGTTCTCACCAGCACGCCGGGTGCGCAGACACTGCGCGTCGCGGGTGACGGAGCCGTGTTCGTCTCGTACGGGCGCACCTCCGACATGCAGGCGTGGCTGTCGGACACGCGGTACACCTCGGTGGTCCCCGGCGGCGAGGGCAGCCTCCAGACGTCGGTCGTCGAGCCCACCGCGACCGCGACGGGCCAGGTGTCCGGGCGCAGCCCCGTCGATTCCGACCTGTGGCTCGACGAGTTCGAGCAGACCGGTTCGCTGTCGACCACTCTGCAGCTGCCCGCCGACATGAGCGTCCTGGTGGCCTCGGACGGCACCGCTCCCGCCCCCTCCGACATCAGCGTGACGTGGCCGATCGACGACAGCACGCCCTGGGCGGGCCCGCTGATCGTGGGCGGCGGCATCGCGCTTCTCGCCGGTCTCGTGCTGTACCTCCTCGGCATCCGGCACGTGCGTCGTTCGCGACGCCCGCGCCGCAAGGGCCTCCCGCTGCCCGTGACCGAGCCCATCTCGATCGGCGAGTCCCGGACCGCGGGCACGGGTGTCGTGAGCGAGTCGCCGGCCCGTCGGGGTCGGGTTCGCGGAGCCCTGGGTGGCGGACGACGTGCCCTCATCGCGGTCCCCGCGCTGGGTGTCTCGCTCACCCTGCTCGCCGGCTGCTCCGCCGATGCGTGGCCGCAGCTGGCCGCCACCGAGACGCCGAGTGCGTCCCCGACCGTCATCGTGCCCGAGGGCCAGTTCCCGCCGGCCGTCACCGAGGCGCAGGCGACGCGCATCGTCTCGCGCGTGTCGACCGCGGTGACGCAGGCCGACGCGTCCCTCGACAAGACCGCCGCCGCGACCCGCCTGACGGGACCGGCGCTCGCGGAGCGCGAGACCAACTACACGCTGCGGGCGGCGATCACCGACCGTCCGGCCCTCCCCGCCATCCCGGCCGAACCGGTGCAGATCATCCTGCCGCAGACCACCGGCGCGTGGCCGCGCACGCTCATGACGGTCGTGGAGTCCGCTGACGCGGCGACTCCGACCACGACGATCATGATGATGACGCAAGAGACGCCCTGGGCCGAGTACAAGGCCGCGTACGTCGGAAACCTCGAGGCCTCGACCAACCTGCCCGAGCTGGCCGCCCCGTACGTGGGCGCCACGCAGGTTCCCCCGGACTCGTCGTTCCTGGTCATGGAGCCGCAGAAGGTCGCGGAGGCCTACTCCGACATCATCAACAACGGGCAGAACAGTGCCTCGTACGGCCTCTTCGACACGGCGAACGACCTGCTGCTGACCGCCATCCAGGACAACAAGACCAAGCGCACCGACGAGCTGAATCAGACGGGTCAGGGCACGGCCGAGATCAGCTTCGCCGCCTCGGCCGGTCCCGCCTCGCCGATCGCTCTGGCCACCCTCGACACCGGCGCGATCGTCGCGGTCAACGTGTACGAGAGCGACACGGCCAAGCCCACGAACGCCGACGCCGTGATCAAGCTCGACAACAACCCGGCGGTGAAGGCGCTGACCGGCGTCGACCAGTCGGCGACGGGCTTCACCACCACCTACTCCGACCAGGTCTTCTTCTACGTCCCCAGCCAAGGCTCGGACGACCAGATCCGCTTGCTCGGTTACCGATCCAGCCTCCTCGAAGCGAAGGTGTCCCCGTGAGCACTCCCGCCCCCGGTTCCGTCATGCGCGGTGCCGTCGACCTCTCGTCGCTGCGCAACCGCCCGCAGCCGCCCGCCGACGGTGAGGCCGCCCCGGCGGCCCCGCCGTCGGGAGCGCTGCCCCTCGTCTTCGACGTCACCGACGCCAGCTTCGGCGAGGTGCTCGAGCTGTCGCGGACCGTTCCGGTCGTCATCGACCTGTGGGCGGAGTGGTGCGGTCCCTGCAAGCAGCTGAGTCCCGTGCTCGAGAAGGTCGTGACCGAGCTCGCGGGGCGTCTCGTGCTCGCCAAGGTCGACGTCGACGCCAACCCCCAGCTCGCCCAGGGCTTCCGCGCGCAGTCGATCCCGATGGTGCTGGCGCTCGTCGCCGGCCAGCCCGTGCCGTTGTTCACGGGCGCCGTCCCCGAGGAGCAGGTGCGCGAGGTGTTCGCGCAGCTGCTCCAGCTCGCGGCTCAGCACGGCGTCACGGGCACGATCCCCGTCGACGGAGCCGCCGACGCGGTCGCCGAGCCCGAGGAGCCGGTTCTGCCCCCGCTGCACGCCGAGGCGTTCGCCGCGATCGAAGAGGGCGACTACGCCCGGGCGATCACCGCCTACGAGCAGGCGCTCGTCGAAGACCCCCGTGACGCCGACGCCCGCGCCGGACTCGGACAGGTGCGCCTGCTCGCCCGTGTGCAGGATGCCGACTTGCAGGCCGCCCGTGCGGCCGCGGCCGCAGCTCCGACCGATTTCGACGCGCAGTTCCTGGTCGCGGACCTCGACCTCGTGGGCGGCCACGTCGACGACGCCTTCGCGCGTCTGCTCGATCTGTTCGCCGAGCTCCCGGCCGACGATCGGGCGCCCGTTCGCGAACGCATCCTCGAGCTGTTCGGTCTCGTCGGCGACGACGACGCCCGCGTCATCCGCGCGCGTACGCGTCTGGCATCCCTGCTCTTCTGAGCCGACGACGAAGGCCCCACCCGATCGAGGGTGGGGCCTTCGTCGTTCGCCGAGGTCAGCTCCCGGCGCGGTGGTGCAGCCACAGCACGCCCAGGGGCGGGAGCGTGACGACGGCGCTTCCGCGGGAATCGGTCGTCACCGCACCGAAGTTGCCCTGGCCCGAGCCGCCGAACGCCTCGGCATCGCTGTTGAGGATCTCGGTCCACGTTCCCGCTTCGGGCAGGTCGATGGGGAAGTCCCCGAGCGGGACGCCCGAGAAGTTGCACAGCACGGCGATGGTGTTGCCGTGGTGGTCGCGGCGCGCGAACGCCAGCACGTTGGGGTTCCACGCGGGAGCGCCCAGACGCGAGAACGCGGCGCCGTCGTGGTCGCGCGACCACAGGGCGGCCTGGTCGCGGTACACGCGGTTGAGCTCGGCGACGAAGGCGTGCAACTGCGCGTGCGAGGGCTGGTCGAGCATCCACCAGTCGAGGCCGCGCGACTCCGACCACTCCGACATCTGGCCGAACTCCTGGCCCATGAAGAGCAGCTGCTTGCCCGGGTGGCCCCACATGTAGGCGAGGAACGCGCGCATGTTGGCGAGTTTCTGCCAGTGGTCGCCCGGCATGCGGCCGAAGAGGCTGCCCTTGCCGTGCACGACCTCGTCGTGGCTGATGGGGAGCACGAAGTTCTCGCTGAACGAGTAGACGAACGAGAACGACAGCTCGCCCTCGTGGTGTGAGCGGTACATGGGATCGCGCCCGATGTACTGCAGCGAGTCGTTCATCCAGCCCATGTTCCACTTGAACCCGAAACCGAGTCCGGCGTGCGAGGTGGGGGCGGTCACCCCGGGGAAGCTGGTCGACTCCTCGGCGATGATCGCGATGCCCGGATAACGCTTGTAGGAGGTCGCGTTGACCTCCTGCAGGAACCGGATGGCCTCGAGGTTCTCACGCCCGCCGAACTGGTTGGGCGCCCACTCGCCGTCGTTGCGGGAGTAATCGAGGTAGAGCATGGATGCCACGGCATCCACGCGCAGACCGTCGACGTGGAACTCCTCGAACCAGTACAGCGCGTTCGCGACGAGGAAGTTGCGCACCTCGTTGCGGCCGTAGTCGAAGATGAGCGTGCCCCAGTCCTTGTGCTCGCCGCGCCGGGGGTCGGGGTGCTCGTACAGGGGCTCGCCGTCGAAGCGCGCCAGCGCGAACTCGTCTTTGGGGAAGTGGCCGGGGACCCAATCCATGATCACGCCGATGCCGGCCTGGTGCAGCCGGTCGATGAGGTAGCGCAGGTCGTCGGGGTCTCCGAAGCGGCTCGTCGGAGCGTAGTAGCCCGAGACCTGGTAGCCCCAGGAACCGCCGAACGGGTGCTCGGCGAGCGGGAGGAACTCGACGTGCGTGAAGCCCTGGGCGCCGACGTAGTCGATGATCTCGTCGGCGGCGTCACGGTACGACAGCCCGGGTTTCCACGACGCGAGGTGCAGTTCGTAGATCGACATCGGGCGGTCCAGCGGAGCGGTCGTCGAGCGTTCCTCGATCCACGCGTCATCCGCCCAGGCGTACTCGGACTCGGTGACGACCGAGGCCGTGGCCGGGGGGACCTCGGCCAGGCGGGCCATCGGGTCGGCCTTCTGGATCCAGGCGCCGCCGCGGGTGAGGATCTCGAACTTGTAGCGGGTGCCCGCGCCGATGCCGGGGACGAAGAGCTCCCAGACGCCGCTGCCGCCCATCGAGCGCATCGCGCTGCCCGTGCCGTCCCAGCCGTTGAAGTCGCCGATCACGCGCAGGGCGCGGGCGTCGGGCGCCCACACCGTGAAGGCCGTACCGGCGGAGCCGTCCATCTCGCGGACGTGGGCGCCCAGGACCCGCCAGAGTTCTTCGTGACGCCCCTCGGAGATGAGGTGCAGGTCGAGCTCGCCGATCGAGGGAGCGTGCCGATAGCCGTCGTCGGTGGCGTTCTCGACCCCGTCGTCGTAGGTCGTGCGCAGCGTGTACCGGCCGGGGTTCTCGGCGAGAGCGACTTCCCACACGCCGCCGTGCACGTGCTCGAGGGTGACGCTGTCACCGGTGGCGAGATCGGCAGCCACCTCGCGCGCGAGAGGGCGCCGCGCGCGCAGGACCCAGCCGTCGGCGCCCTGGTGCACGCCGAGCACGCTGTGCGGGTCGTGGTGCGCGCCGTTCGCCACGGCATCCAGGATCTCGGGAGGAAGAGTGGTCATCGGTTCTCCTTGACGTGCAGGATGTGCACGGGCTCGGTGAAGGCGTCGAGACGCACGAAGTTGTGGTCGGCCCAGGTCCAGACCTGTCCCGTCACGAGATCTTCGACGTCGTACGACGTTCCCGGTTCGACACCCCAGACGGTGGTGTCGAGGTGGACGGTGCTCTCGCGGGTCGAGTGCGGATCGACGTTGGCGATCACGATGATCGTGTCGCTCTCGCCGGTGGGCGACAGGGCCGCATCGAGGTGCTTCGAGTAGACGAGGATCGCGTCGTCGTCGCTCCAGTGCACGCTGAGGTTGCGCAGCTGACCGAGGGCGGGGTGCGCGCGTCGGGCCTCGTTGAGCATGCGCAGGTACGAGGCGAGCGAGTCGCCCGCCGCCTCGGCACCGGCCCAGTCGCGGAACTTGTACTCGAACTTCTCGTTGTCGATGTTCTCTTGGGCACCGGGACGCGCGACGTTCTCGTACAGCTCGTACCCGGCGTACACGCCGTACGTGGGGGCCGCCGTGGCGGCGATCGCGGCGCGGATCTTGTACGCCGGTCGGCCACCGAACTGCAGGTACTCGGTGAGGATGTCGGGAGTGTTCACGAAGAGGTTGGGACGGAGGAAGTCGTCGGTCTCGTGCGCGAGGCCCGAGAGGAACTCCTCGAGTTCTTCCTTCGTGTTGCGCCACGTGAAGTAGGTGTAGCTCTGCTGGAACCCGGCCATCGCGAGCCCCTGCAGGGGAGCGGGGCGCGTGAACGCCTCGGCGAGGAAGACCGCGTCGGGCTCTTCGGCGCTCACGGTGGCGATGAGCCACTCCCAGAACTGCAACGGCTTGGTGTGCGGGTTGTCGACGCGGAAGATCTTCACGCCCTGGGCGATCCAGTGGCGCACGATCCGCAGCACCTCGGCGCGGATGCCGTCGGGGTCGTTGTCGAAGTTGACCGGGTAGATGTCCTGGTACTTCTTCGGCGGGTTCTCGGCGAAGGCGATGGAGCCGTCGGGGAGCGTCGTGAACCACTCGGGGTGCTCGGTGACCCACGGGTGGTCGGGGGAGGCCTGGAGGGCGAGGTCGAGGGCGACCTCGATGTCGTTCTCGCGCGCCGCGGCGACGAAGGCGCGGAAGTCGTCGAGGGTGCCGAGGTCGGGGTGCACGGTGTCGTGCCCGCCCGCGGCCCCGCCGATGGCCCACGGCGAACCGGGGTCGCCCGGCTGGGTGACGAGGGTGTTGTTCGGGCCCTTGCGGTTGGTCTGGCCGATCGGATGGATCGGCGGCAGGTACAGCACGTCGAAGCCCATCGCGGCGACGGCCGGGAGGCGCTCGGCGGCGGTGCGGAAGGTTCCGCTGACGACGCTGCCGTCCTCGGCGCGCGTGGCGCCCTCGGAGCGGGGGAAGAACTCGTACCACGAGCCGACACCGGCGCGGGTGCGTTCGACGAGTAGTTCGGCGTCGCGCCCGACCGAGACCAGGCCCATCAGAGGCCGGGCATGGAACAGCGCGGCGATCGCGGGGTCGCGGACGATGTCGAGGGCGACGTCGTCGTGCGTGTCGGGGTCGCGGAGTGCCCGCGCGGCGTCGTACAGCACGTCTTTGTCGCTGCCGGGGCGCTTCTTCTCGCCTCGGGCGCGGTCGAAGAGCTGTGCGCCCATCTCGCGCATGACGGCGACGTCGACGCCCGCGGCGATCTTCAGGTCTGCCGCGTGCTCCCACGTGGCGAAGTCGTCGGCGTAGGACTCGAACCGGAACCGCCAGACACCCTGCTCGAGGGGGACCACGAGCGCCGACCAGCGGTCGAACCCGTCGTTCAGAGCGCTGAGGCGGTGCAGCGATTCGTCGCCCGAGGGCGAGAACAGGCGCACGTGCACGCCGATCAGATCGTGCCCTTCGCGGAAGGCGGTCACCGTGAAGGGAACGGCCTCGCCGACGAAGGCCGACGGTCGGAACCGCCCACCGGGAACACTCGGATGCGGAAGGGCCAGCGGGATGCGTGGGGTGACCACGTTCCGTGACGTCGGTGTCGGCTTGACCGGCCGCACGGGGATCGAGGCGGCACTGCGCCAGGGCAGCTCGGGCGTGAGAGTCGTCGTGTCAGCCACGGTCCGAACCTACCGCGGGGCGACGACGTTGCCCTCACCTTTCTCGCGCCCTTGACAGGGCGCGTCGGTTACTCGACGCGGAACAAACGCATCGATGCGCCCGCCAGCGAGACCGTCTCGCCGGGGGCGAAACGCTCCCCGCCGGGGGTCGGCGCCTCGTCGGCACTGGACCACAGCGAGACGTAGGCCGTGCCGGCATCGTCGTCGAGGGCGGGCAGCACGATGTCGGCCGGCGCCTCGGTCCCGTGGACGACCAGCAGGATCTGATTGAGGTCTTCGTGCTCGGGCGTCGAGGTGGCGAGGTATTGCAGCGTGCGATGCGCGGGGTCGTTGAAGGCGTCGCTCGACATCGTGCGCCCCTTCTCGTCGAACCACTGCATCACCGAGGCCGAGGGGATGCGCTCCCCGAGTCGGGCGAACCGCCGAGGACGCAGGGCCGGGTTGTCGCGGCGGATCTGCAGCAGACGCTGCGTGTGCGCGAACAGATCGCGCTGCCAGGGCGCGAGATCCCACGACAGCCAGGTGAGGGCGGAGTCGTGGCAGTAGGCGTTGTTGTTGCCCCGCTGGGTGCGTCCCATCTCGTCGCCCGCGGTGATCATCGGGATGCCGGCCGAGACGAGCAGCGTTCCCATCAGGTTGCGCATGGCCTTGCGACGGGTGGCGAGGACGCGTTCGTCATCGGTGCGCCCTTCGGCGCCGTGGTTGAAGGAGCGGTTGGTGTCGGCGCCGTCGCGGTTCTGCTCGCCGTTGCCCAGGTTGTGCTTGACGTCGTACGAGACGAGGTCGCGCAGCGTGAAACCGTCGTGCGCCGTCACGAAGTTGATGCTCGCGAGCGGCCCGCGCTCCTCCGAGAACGTGTTCGAGGACCCCGCCAGGCGCGTGGCGAAGCCGCCGATCCCCACGGGGGCGGTGTCGGCGCGGCGGGCGTAGTCGATGTCGCTCAGCCAGAAGTTGCGCACCCGGTCGCGGTAGCGGTCGTTCCACTCCTGCCAGCCGTCGCCGAAGTTCCCCGTCTGCCACCCGCCCATGCCGACGTCCCACGGCTCGGCGATGAGCTTCACGTCGGCGAGTTCGGCGTCGTCGCGGATGGCCTGGAGCAGCGGATGCTCCGGCGTGAACGAGTGCCGCTCGTCGCGGCCCAGCGTGACGGCGAGGTCGAAGCGGAACCCGTCGATCTGCACGTCGTTGGCCCAGTATCGCAGCGAATCGAGGACCAGCCGCGCCGCGGCGTCGGTCGACGTGTCGACCGCGTTGCCGCACCCGGTCTCGTCGATGTAGGCGCCGTCGTCGGTCTGGCGGTAGTACGACCGGTTGTCGATGCCCCGCAAGCTCGTGCGGGGGCCGCCGATGCCCTCTTCGGCGGTGTGGTTGTAGACCACGTCGAGGATGACCTCGAGGCCGGCCTCGTGCAGCAGCTTCACCATGCCCTTGAACTCGCGCAGCACCGCCTCGGGACCCTCGGCGCGGCTGGCCGCGGTGGCGTAGGCGGCGTGCGGGGTGAAGAAGTTGAGGCTGTTGTAGCCCCAGTAGTTCGTGAGCCCCAGCTGCAGCAGACGCGGCTCGGTCGCGAAGGCGTGGATCGGCAGCAGCTCGACGCTGGTGATGCCGAGCGACAGGAAGTGATCGATCATCGCGGGGTGCGCGAGACCGGCGTAGGTGCCGTGGAGCGCCGGCGGAATGAAGGGATGCCGCTTGGTCAGCCCCTTCACGTGGCCCTCGTAGATCACGGTCTTGTCCAGCGGCACGCGCGGTTTCGTCGACGTGCCCCAATCGAAGCCGCCCTCGACAACGACCGCGCGCCAGTCGCCGAAGTTGCCCGAGACGAGCCCCCGCGCGTACGGCTCGACCAGGAGCGTCTGCGGATTGAAGGTGTTGCCGGGGCCGAGCGGACCGCCCACGCGGATGGCGTAGCGGGCTCCGGGCCGCAGCAGGGCGGAGGTCGCCTCGAACACCCCGTCGCCGAGGGGGACCATCGTCACCGTCTCGGTCGCCCAGTCGAGGTCGACGTCGTCGAACACGAGCATCTGCATCGCGTCGGCGTGACCCGACCACACGCGGAGGGTGCCGCCATCGGGGCCGAGCCTCACTCCGAGATCGTCGAAGGCGCTGCCGAGCAGGCCGGGGCGGGCGGGAAGGACAGTCTCGGGTCGGACCATGCGTCTTAGGGTAGTGAACGGCGGCAGGCGTCGTCGGAAGGACAGCACGATGCAGGTCTACCTCGATCACGCAGCGACCACGCCGTTGCGCGCAGAAGCGCGCGATGCGTGGCTCGCCGCACACGATGTGCTGGGCAATCCGTCGTCGATCCACGGGGCCGGCCAGGCGGCGCGTCGCCTGCTCGAAGACGCCCGCGACCAGCTCGCCCTCGTACTGGGGTGCCAGCCCATCGAGATCGTCTTCACCGGCAGCGGCACCGAGGCGGCCAATCTCGCCCTGAAGGGGCTGTGGTGGTCCCGCCCGACCGGGGTCGACGCCCTCGTCCTGCCCGACGGCGAGCATCACGCCACGCTCGACGTCGTGAGCTGGCTCGCCACCCAGGGCGCACTCGTACGCCCGGTCGGCCTCGACGCCCTCGGTCGGATCGACGCCGACGCGTTCGCCGCGGCGCTCCCGGGGGCCGCCGTCGCCACCGCACTCGTGGCCAACAACGAAGTCGGGACGGTGCAGAATCCGGCGGCTCTCGCGGAGCTGGCATCCGAAGCCGGGGTTCCCCTGCACCTCGACGCCGTCTCGGCGCTCGGGCAGATCGCGGTCGACTTCGCGGCCTGGCGGGGTGCGGGGACCGCGGCCGGGGGACTGGCGGCGATGTCGGTCTCGGCGCACAAGGTCGGCGGCCCCGTCGGCGTGGGGGCGGCGGTGGTCTCGCGGCACGCGAAGCTGACGGCCCTCGTGCACGGGGGCGGGCAGCAGCGGGGGCTGCGCGCCGGAACGCAGGACGTCGCGGGAGCCGCCGCCTTCGCCGCCGCGGCCACCGCCGCCGAGGCCGAGCGCGAGGGCGAGAACGCACGGCTCCGAGCGCTGCGCGATCGCCTGGTCGACGGCATCCTGAGCTCCGTCCCGGCGGCGCGCCTGCTGGGCGATCCGACGGATCGGCTCGCCGGCAACGCGCACGTGCTGTTCCCGGATGCCGCGGGCGAGACGCTGCTGTTCCTGCTCGACATGGCGGGGATCGCGGTGTCGACGGGATCGGCGTGCCAGGCCGGTGTCGCCGAGCCCTCGCACGTCGTCCTCGCTCTCGGACTCGACGACCGCGCCGCCCGCTCGGTGCTGCGGTTCAGCCTGGGACGCACCTCGACGTCGGCGGACGTCGAGGCGGTGCTCGCTCGTCTTCCCGACGCGTACGCCCGGGCCGTGGCATCCGGCGCCCGTTCAGCCCCGCGTTCGTAGACTGGACCCATGCGAGTTCTGGCGGCGATGAGCGGTGGCGTCGACTCCGCGGTGGCCGCGGCCCGCGCGGTGGAGGCGGGCCACGACGTGGTGGGCGTGCACCTGGCGCTGTCGCGCGCGGGCGGAACGCTGCGCGCCGGCAGTCGCGGATGCTGCACGATCGAAGACGCCATGGACGCCCGCCGCGCCGCCGACAAGCTCGGCATGCCCTTCTACGTCTGGGATTTCTCGGAGCGTTTCCGCGACGACGTCATCGACGACTTCGTGTCGGAGTACCGCGCGGGGCGCACCCCCAACCCGTGCATGCGGTGCAACGAGAAGATCAAGTTCGCAGCCCTGCTGGAACGCGCTCTCGAGCTCGGCTTCGACGCCGTGTGCACCGGGCACTATGCCACGCTCATCGACACGCCCGACGGGCGGGAGCTGCACCGTGCGTCCGACAACGCCAAGGACCAGTCGTACGTGCTCGGCGTGCTGACGGCGGAGCAGTTGGCCCACACCTACTTCCCGCTGGGGTCGACCCCGTCGAAGGCCCTCGTGCGCGCCGAGGCGGCCGAGCGCGGGCTGACCGTGGCCCAGAAGCCCGACAGCCACGACATCTGCTTCATCCCCGACGGCGACACGCGCGGCTGGCTCGCCGACAAGGTCGGAGCCGAGCGCGGCGAGATCCTCGACCGTTCGGGCGCCGTCGTCGGCACGCACGAGGGGGCGCACGCCTTCACCGTCGGTCAGCGACGGGGCCTGTCGCTCGGCGTTCCCGCCTCCGACGGCAAGCCGCGCTTCGTGCTCGAGGTGCGCCCGATCAACAACACCGTCGTGGTGGGGCCGAAAGAAGCACTCGCGTGCGCCGAGATCGCGGGGGAGCGCTTCACCTGGGCCGGCCGCGCGCCCGCCGACGACCGCTTCGACTGCCACGTGCAGATCCGCGCGCACGCCGACCCGGTGCCCGCTTGCGCTTCTCTGGTGGACGGTGTGCTCACCGTGCGTCCCGAGACGCCGTTCGACGGCGTCGCCCCGGGCCAGACCGCGGTGCTCTACGACGGCACGCGCGTGATGGGCCAATTCACGATCGACCGGACGGTGTCGGCGGTGCCGGTCGACGCCTGACCTTCTCGCGCGGGCGTGGGGCGTCCGCCGGCGGTGACGAGCGGAGGGCGTGGGCTCGGTGGAGGGTGGATGCCGTGGCATCGGTCCTCCGTTGGTCCCTGGCCCTCCGCTCCTCCCGGCAGTGAGGCAACCCCGACGGCGATGTCGGGACCCCTCCCTAAGCTGGAGGACGTGACCGAGCACGACCAGCTTCCCGACCTTTCTCTCGACGACGCGCGCGTCGAGGCGGCCGACCTGACGCAGCGCATCGTCGACGCGCGCGAGGCGTACTACGGCCGGGACGCCGAGCTCGTCGACGACGCCACCTACGACGGATGGATGCAAAGGCTCGAGGCCATCGAGCGGCTGTACCCCGAGCTGCAGGGGCAGGACAGCCCCACGCAGTCGGTGGGCGCCGCCGAGGCCACCGACCTCGCGACCATCGAGCACGCCGAGCGCATGCTGAGCCTCGACAACGTCTTCTCTCCCGACGAGCTGCGCGACTGGGCGGTGAAGACCGAGGCGGCGGCGGGTCGAGCAGTGCACTGGCTCAGCGAGCTCAAGATCGACGGCCTCGCCCTCAACCTCCGCTATGAGCACGGCGTTCTCACCTCGGCGGCCACCCGGGGGGACGGGCGCGTCGGTGAGATCGTGACCGACAACGCGCTCCGTCTCGCCGGCGTTCCGCGACAGCTGTCCGGCGAGGGGCATCCCGCCCTCGTCGAGGTGCGCGGCGAGGTGTTCATCCCCGTCGCGAAGTTCGAGAACCTCAACAGACTGCAGGGCGAGTACCGAGAGCGCGCGGTGGCCGAGTCCCGCGAGCGCGCCGCCGGTCGACGCGGCAGCCGGGCCTTCGACGAAGAGAAGGCCGAGCAGGCGGCCGCGCGACGGTTCCCCGCCTTCGCCAATCCGCGCAACGCGGCCAGCGGCGGACTGCGCCAGCAGATCGAGAAGAAGACCGGCCTCGAGCTCGAGGCCGGCCTCGCCCGCATCGACTCCCTCTCCCTTTACGTCCATGGCCTCGGCGCGTGGCCCGATCCGCCGGTCGCCGCCCAGAGCGAGATCTACGACCTGTTGGCGTCGTGGGGACTCCCCACGTCGCCGTACAGCCGGGTCGAATCGTCGATCGACGGCGTTCTGTCGTTCGTCGCGCACTACGGCGAGCACCGCCACGACGTGGAGCACGAGATCGACGGCGTCGTGGTCAAGGTCGACGAGCTGGCGCTGCACGACGAGCTCGGCGCCACGAGCCGCGCTCCGCGCTGGGCCATCGCCTACAAGTACCCGCCGGAGCAGGTCAACACGAAGCTCATCGACATCGTCGTCTCGGTCGGGCGTACCGGGCGGGCCACGCCCTTCGCCGTGATGGAGCCGGCGAAGGTCGCCGGCAGCGTGGTGCGCCAGGCCACTCTCCACAATCAAGACGTGGTCAAGGTCAAGGGCGTGCTCATCGGCGACACCGTCGTGCTGCGCAAGGCCGGCGACGTCATCCCCGAGGTCCTCGGCCCGGTGGTCGAACTGCGCGACGGCACGGAACGCGCGTTCGTCATGCCCACCGACTGTCCCGAGTGCGGCACCGCGCTGCGCCCCGCGAAAGAGGGCGACATCGACCTGCGGTGTCCGAACGCCCGCTCCTGCCCCGCGCAGGTGCGCGGGCGTGTCGAACACATCGGCTCCCGCGGCGCGCTCGACATCGAGGCGCTCGGCGAAGTGACCGCCGCGGCGCTCACCCAGCCCGAGGTCCCCGACCGCCCACCCCTCGACACCGAGGCGGGGCTGTTCGATCTCACGATCGAGCAGCTCGTCCCCATCGAGGTCGTCGTGCGCGACTCCGAGACGGGCGAGCGCAAGGTCGACCCTGACACCGGAGACCTCGTGCGTCGCGCGCCGTTCCAGAAGCTCGGCCCGGCGACGTATCCGCCGGGGACCGAGGATCTCGATCCCGCCGAGCGCCGACGCCGCGGCATCCGCAAGGATCACCGCGAGGTGCGTCCGTCGGAGCAGGCGCTGAAACTGGTGGCCGAGCTCGAGAAGGCCAAGACGAAAGACCTGTACCGTCTGCTCGTCTCGTTGAACATCCGCCATGTCGGACCGGTGGCCGCCCGCGCGCTCGCGCAGTGGTTCGGATCGCTGGATGCCATCCGCGCGGCCTCGCGAGAAGAGCTCGCCGCCGTCGAGGGCGTCGGGGGCATCATCGCCGACGCGGTCATCGACTGGTTCGAGGTCGACTGGCACCGCGAGATCGTCGAGCGATGGACGGCCGCGGGCGTGCGCTTCGCCATTCCCGGCCACCCGGGGCCGGGCGCCGCGGCAGCCGCCGGTGGTGTGCTCGCGGGGCTCACGGTCGTGGCGACCGGGTCTCTCGAGGGGTACTCCCGCGAGGGGGCGCAGGAGGCCATCCTCGCTGCCGGGGGCAAGGCCGCATCGAGCGTGTCGAAGAAGACGGACTTCGTGGCGGCCGGCCCGGGAGCCGGGTCGAAGCTGGCGAAGGCCGAAGAGCTCGGTCTGCGCATTCTCGACGCCGCACAGTTCCGCGTGCTGGTCGAGCAAGGACCCGCGGCTCTCGACGGCGGTGATGGCGGCAACGCGGATGCGATCGCCGACGCGACCGCTGACGTCACCGCGGACGTCACCGCGGACGTCACCGCAGACGGCGACGCGAGGGCTGTCGGCGACGTAGACGAAGCGACCCCCGACACGCCGAGCTCCGACACGCCGACCTCGGACGACTGAGCAGCCCCGGACACCCGCAGACGCCCCCCCGGAGCGCAGACACCGCAGGCCGTTCGCGTGCGCGCGCATCCGTGGGGTCGCAACGACGGCCTGACCGCACCTACCGTGGGCGATGCCCGAGGTCCGCGCCGCGGCGAGGCGGCGGTCCCGGATCGGCCCCTCCGTCCCGCACGGAGGGGCGGAGCCGAAACCGGCCCCGCCCCTCAGCGCGCGTATTACGACGTCAGCCGGCGCAGACCGCCGCGGCGTCGGTGAAGCTCTGCTGCAGCGTCTGCACCTGCTCGCCCAAGCCGTCGACGCCGCTCGGGTCGGCGACGACGCCCTCGAGGAATGCGACGTAGTCGTTCAGCGCACCGCTCGCCTGAGCGGCGGCGGGGGCGACCTCGGTGTTCGTGATCGACGAGAAGGCGTCGTCGACGTTCGTCGCGAGGCTCTTGAAACTCGTCATCGCGGCCTCGGGGTCGGACGAGCTCATCGACGAGCCCGCCTTGCTGACCTCTTCGAACTGCGTCTTGACGATGTCGCACGCGTCGGCCTTGGACTGATCGGACGCCGGAGCGCCGCCTCCCGAACAGCCGGCCAGCAGCAGCAAAGCCGACGCCGCCAGCGCGGCGAGCGGAGTGCGCTTGATGATCATGTGATCCCCCTCTGTCTCCCCGAGCGGATCGCTCCGGGTGGGGCTCACGATATCGAGGGCACGACGAGGGGCGCCATCTTGTGCCCGGGACTTGCTTCGGAGCCGCGCGGGGCCTCTCGTTCAGCCGCCGAGCAGCTGATCGCGCACCTGCCGGCGCAACACCTTGCCGATCAGCGAGCGGGGCAGCTCGTCGACGACCACGAGACGCTTGGGCACCTTGTACGGGGTCAGGATGCCGCGCGCGAACGCCCGCACCGCCTCGGCGTCGAAGTCACCCGGGGTGGTCGGCACGACGGCGGCGACGACGTCTTCACCGGAATGCTCGCTCGGCACCCCGACCACGGCCACATCGGCGACGGACGGGTGCTGACGCAGCACGTTCTCGACCTCGGTCGGTGCGACGTTGAAGCCGCCGGTGATGATGAGTTCCTTGATGCGGTCCACGATGCGCACGAACCCGTCGTCGTCGATCGTCACGATGTCGCCCGTGCGGAACCAGCCGTCGACGAACACCGACTCGGTCTCTTCGGGTTTGCCGTAGTAGCCCGAGAACACCTGGGGACCGCGCACGAGCAGCTCGCCGCGTTCGACGTCGGTGCGGGGGTCGTCGGGGTCGACGACGCGGCACTCGGTGCCCGGCAGGGGGAGCCCCACGGTCCCGGCGACCCGGTTGTCGGCCACGGGGTTCGCCATGAGCACGGGGGAGCACTCGCTGAGCCCGTATCCCTCGACGAGGTAGCCGCCGGTGGCCTTCTCGAACGGCACGACGAGGTCGTGGGGCAGTGCCATCGCCCCCGAGATCGCGACGTCCGTTCCGGCCAGCGAGATTCCCCGGGCCTCGGCGGCGGCGAGCAGTCGTTCGGCGATCGGCGGAACGAGGGGCAGGAACGTCGCGGGGTGCTTCTTCGTCACGGCGAGCACGAGGTCGGGGTCGAACTTCGGGAAGAGCACGAGCCGCGCGCCCATCGACATCGCGAAGGTCAGGCACAGGGTCAGCCCGTAGGCGTGGAACATCGGCAGCACCGCGTAGACGACGCACCCCTCGCCACGCACGATCTGCGGCACCCAGGCGCGGGCCTGGGCGGCGTTGGCGAGCAGGTTGGCGTGCGTGAGCATGGCGCCCTTGGGGGTGCCCGTGGTTCCGCTGGTGTACTGGATGATCGCGAGATCGTCGGCCGTCGGTCGCGGGTGCGACTCGGGCAGCGGCGCGTGACGGACGAGCTCGGCCCAGGGGGTGGCATCCCGCGTCTTCTCGGTGAGCGCGGCGCGGGACTCGCGGGCCTTCGCGATCGGCAGTCGGAGCGCGAGACGCGTGAGCCGAGGCATCGCCAGGGTGACGTCGACCGACACCAGTGTGCTCACCCGCAGGTCGGCGGGGAACTCCTGCACCGTGCGCACGACCTTGCTCCAGACGATGGCGTGCTTCGCGCCGTGGTCTTCGAACTGCTTGCGCAGCTCGCGCGGGGTGTAGAGCGGGTTGTGTTCGACGACCACCGCTCCGAGCCGGAGCACGGCGTAGAACGCCACGATGTGCTGAGGGCAGTTCGGCAGCACGATCGCGACGGGGTCTCCGGCGCGTACGCCGTGGGCCGCCAGAGCGGCTGCCGCCCGCGAGATCTGCGCCGACATGTCGGCGTAGGTCGTCTCGCGTCCGAAGAACTGCAGGGCCGGGGCGTCGGGGTAGTCGCGCGTCGAGGCGTCGACGATGTCGACGAGCGAGCCGGTCTGGGCTCCGACGTTCTCGGGGACGCCGTCGGCGTAGCTGCGGGTCCAGGGACGGGGCGGGTCGAAGCGCGTCACGCGGCCAGCCTACGGCGAGGGGCGAGCGCCCCGCCGTCGGAACCGGCCCGGCGTTCCGCACAGCGGGGATACGCGCGGCATGTCACCGGTCTCTGCTCGTCCATCGCGGCCCGGCGCGCGGCGCCGCGCGAACTAGACTCGACGGGTGTCTGAAATCACTCCTGATCTCGTGCGCCATCTCGGTGTGCTCGCTCGGATCCAGTTGAGCGACGAAGAGGTCCACAGCCTCACCGGCCAGCTGGATGCCATCGTCGACAACATCGCGAAGGTGTCCGAGGTCGCAACGCCCGACGTCGTCGCCACGAGCCACCCGATCCCGCTCGAGAACGTGTTCCGCCCGGATGTCGTTCAGCAACCGCTCACGCGCGAGCAGGTGCTGCAGAACGCACCCGACCAGGCCGACGGCCGATTCCGCGTGACCGCCATCCTGGGGGAGGAACAGTGACCGACCTGACCCGCCTGAGCGCCGCCGACCTGGCCGCCGCTCTCGCCCGCAAAGAGGTTTCCAGCGTCGAGGCGACGCGAGCGCACCTCGACCGCATCGCCGCCGTCGACGGCGATGTGCACGCGTTCCTGCACGTCAGCGACCACGCCCTCGAGGTGGCGGCCGACATCGATCGCCGCCGCGCCGCGGGTGAGCAGCTCCACGAGCTCGCCGGTGTGCCCCTCGCGGTGAAGGACGTGCTCGTCACGACCGACATGCCCTCGACCAGCGGATCGAAGATCCTCGAGGGCTACATGTCGCCCTACGACGCCACCGTCGTCGCGCGCTCGCGCGCCGCGGGCCTCGTGCCCCTGGGCAAGACGAACATGGACGAGTTCGCCATGGGTTCGTCCACCGAGTTCTCGGCCTACGGTCCCACGCGCAACCCCTGGGACCTCGACCGCATCCCGGGCGGCTCCGGCGGTGGCTCCGCCGCCGCCGTGGCGGCGTTCGAAGCGCCGCTGGCCCTCGGCTCCGACACCGGGGGGTCGATCCGTCAGCCCGCCCACGTGACCGGCACGGTGGGCGTCAAGCCCACGTACGGCGGAGTCAGCCGATACGGCGCCATCGCCCTGGCATCCAGCCTCGATCAGGTGGGGCCGGTGACCCGCACCGTCCTCGACGCCGGGCTGCTGCACGACGTCATCGGCGGACACGACGCGAACGACTCGACGTCGCTCTCCGACGCGTGGCCCTCGTTCGCCGCGGCCGCCCGAGAGGGCGCCACCGGTCAGGTGCTCAAGGGACTCAAGATCGGCGTCATCCGCGAACTCGACGACCAGGGTTTCCAGAAGGGTGTCTCCGACTCGTTCCGCGCCTCGCTCACCGCGATGCAGGAGCAGGGTGCCGAGATCGTCGAGATCAGCGCCCCGCACTTCGAGTACGGTGTCGCCGCGTACTACCTGATCCTCCCCGCCGAGGCGTCGAGCAACCTCGCCAAGTTCGACTCGGTGCGTTTCGGCATGCGGGTGAACCCCCAGGGCCCCGCCACGGTCGAGAACGTCATGGCCGCCACGCGCGACGCCGGTTTCGGTCCCGAGGTCAAGCGCCGCATCATCCTCGGCACCTACGCGCTGTCGGCGGGCTACTACGACGCCTACTACGGCAGCGCCCAGAAGGTGCGCACGCTCATCCAGCAGGACTTCGACGCCGCCTTCGCCGAGGTCGACGTCATCGCGACGCCGTCGGCGCCGACCACGGCATTCCGCCTCGGCGAGAAGATCGACGACCCGCTGCAGATGTACCTCAACGACATCACCACGATCCCCGCCAACCTGGCCGGTGTCCCCGGCATCTCGGTGCCGAGCGGCCTCGCCGCCGAAGACGGCCTGCCCGTCGGCATCCAGTTCCTCGCTCCCGCCCGCGAAGACGCGCGTCTGTACCGCGTCGGCTCGGCGCTCGAGGCGCTGCTGGTCGACCAGTGGGGCGGACCGCTGCTGGACAAGGCCCCCTCTCTCACGAACGGAGCGTCGAGCTGATGGCGAAAGATGCGCTGATGGACTTCGACGAGGCGCTCGAGCGATTCGAGCCCGTCCTCGGTTTCGAGGTGCACGTCGAGCTGAACACCGCGACCAAGATGTTCTCGTCCGCGCCGAACCCGGCGAACGAGGCTCACCACGGTGCCGCGCCGAACACCCTGGTCGCGCCCGTCGACATGGGACTGCCGGGTGCGCTCCCGGTGGTGAACGCCGAGGCGATCCGCTCCTCGATCAGCCTGGGGCTCGCCCTCGGCTGCTCGATCGCGCCGTCGAGCCGCTTCGCGCGGAAGAACTACTTCTACCCCGACCTCGGCAAGAACTACCAGATCTCGCAGTACGACGAGCCGATCGCCTTCGAGGGCTCGGTCGAGGTCGAGCTGGCCGACGGAACGCTCGTCACGATTCCGATCGAACGCGCCCACATGGAAGAAGACGCCGGCAAGCTCACCCACATGGGTGGCGCGACCGGTCGTATCCAGGGCGCGGAGTACTCGCTGGTCGACTACAACCGCGCAGGTGTCCCGCTGGTCGAGATCGTCACCAAGCCGATCATCGGCGCCGAGCACTCGGCTCCCGACCTGGCGAAAGCGTACGTGGCCACGATCCGTGACATCGTGCGCGGTCTCGGCATCTCCGAGGCCAAGCTCGAGCGCGGCAACCTGCGGTGCGATGCGAACGTGTCGCTGCGTCCCCGCGGGCAAGAGAAGCTGGGCACGCGCACCGAGACGAAGAACGTCAACTCGATGCGTTCGGTCGAGCGTGCCGTGCGGTACGAGATCCAGCGCCAGGCCGCGATCCTGGCCCAGGGCGGCACGATCACGCAAGAGACGCGCCACTGGCACGAGGACACCGGTCGCACCTCTCCCGGGCGCCCGAAGTCCGATGCCGACGACTACCGCTACTTCCCCGAGCCCGACCTGCTGCCCGTCGTGCCGGCGCCCGAGCTGATCGAGGAGCTGCGCGCGGCCCTTCCCGAGCCGCCGGCGGCCCGTCGCCGTCGTCTGAAGGCCGAGTGGGGCTTCACCGACCTCGAGTTCCAGGACGTCGCCAACGGCGGCCTGCTCGACGCCGTCGCCGAGACGATCGCCGCCGGTGCCACCCCCGCGACCGCGCGCAAGTGGTGGACGGGTGAGATCACCCGCGTCGCCAATGCGCAGGAGCGCGACGCCGCCGACCTCGTCTCGGCCGCGCACGTCGCCGCCCTGCAGCAGCTGGTCGAGGCGGGCACCCTCACCGACAAGCTCGCCCGCCAGGTGCTCGAGGGCGTCATCGCCGGCGAGGGCACCCCGCAAGAGGTCGTCGACGCTCGCGGGCTGGCCGTCGTCTCCGACGACGGAGCGCTCATCGCGGCGATCGACGACGCCCTCGCGGCTCAGCCCGACGTGCTGGCGAAGATCCGCGACGGCAAGGTGCAGGCCGCCGGCGCCGTCATCGGCGCGGTCATGAAGGCGATGAAGGGCCAGGCCGACGCCGCGCGCGTGCGCGAGCTCGTGCTGGAGCGCGCCGCCGCCCAGTAGAACGCGCCGGATGCCACGGCACCGCCGCCCGCGAGGGGCCGGTGCCGTGGCATCCGTCGTTTCCCGTTGGTGTCGACGCCTCCACTCCGCCCGATGTCGGAGGTCGGGGGGAGAATGGATGCCATGGGACGAGGCGACGGCACCGGGAGGCTCGTCTCGCGTCCCGACGCCGACGACACCGGCGCGGGCATCCTGCACGTCGATATGGACGCCTTCTTCGCGTCGGTCGCCGTGCTCGACGATCCCTCGCTCGCGGGCAAGCCCCTGATCATCGGCGGCTCCGAGGGCCGCGGCGTCGTGTCGAGCGCGTCGTACGAGGCGCGTCGGTACGGGGTCAAGTCGGCCATGCCCGTGGCGATCGCTCTGCGGCTCTGCCCGACGGCGATCGTCGTCAACCCGCCGTACCAGCGCTACACCGAGATGTCGCGGCAGGTCATGGCGATCTTCCACGACGTGACTCCGCTCGTCGAACCCCTGTCGATCGACGAAGCCTTTCTCGACGTTCGCGGAGCGCGCCGGCTGTGGGGGAGTCCCGCCACCATCGCCCGCGATCTGCGAGCCCGGGTCAAGGCCGAGACCGGGCTGACGTGCAGCATCGGTGTCGCGGCCACCAAGCACGTCGCCAAGATGGCGTCCACCATCTCGAAACCCGATGGACTGCTCGTCGTCTCGGCCGCCGACACCGAGGCGTTCCTTCGGCCGCGCTCGGTGCGCGCCCTGTGGGGCGTGGGCCCGAAGGCGGCCGAGGCGTTGGAGTCTCGGGGGATCCGCCTGGTGTCCGACATCCTCGACACCCCGCGGCACGCGCTCGACCAGGTGCTGGGCGCCGCCATGGGCGAGCGCATCTGGCACCTGTCGCGCGGGGTCGACGCGCGCGAGGTGCACACGGGTCGCGCCGAGAAGAGCGTGGGGCACGAAGAGACGTTCCACACCGACATCTCCGACACGCGCACCCTGCACGTCGAGTTCCGTCGACTCGCCGACCGCGTCGGGGCCCGCTTGCGCGCGCAGCAGTACGAGGCGTCGACAATTGCGATCAAGGTGCGTTTCTCGGACTTCACCACGCTCAGCCGTTCGCGCACGCTCGCCGAGCCCACCTCCGTCGGGCAGCGCATCGGCGACGCGGCGATCGAGCTGTTCGATTCCATCGACCGCCGTCAGGCGGTGCGTCTGGTGGGCGTGCGGGGCGAGAAGCTCAAGCCCGCGGCCATGGCGGCGACGCTCTGGGACGACGATGCCGAGTGGCGTCGCATCGAGGGAGCGCTCGACGGGGCCACGGCGCGCTTCGGGCGCGGTGCGGTGACCCGGGGGTCGCTCCTCGGCCCCACGCGCGGCGGGGGCGCTCTGCCCACCAACCCCCGGCCGTCGTACGACCACTGACACGCCATCGGCGTCGACGCAACGCCCTTGGGCCGCTGATCCCCGGGCCGGTACGGTGGGCACATGCCCAACATCGCTCTGGAACTCGGCCAGCAGTCCACCCACTTCGGCGTCACGTCCGCCTACGGCGAGCAGCAGGACGTCGACGGCGTACGCATCGTTCCCGTCGCCCTGGTGTGGGCCGGGTACGGCGGCGGCTCCGACGAGCAGGGCAACGGGGGAGGCGGCGGCGGCGGCTACACCCTGCCGCTCGGTGCCTACATCCGCCGCGGCGACGACCTGCGGTTCGACCCGAACCTCGTGTCGCTGCTCGCCGTCGGCATCCCGTTCGTGTGGGTCGCCGGTCGCGCGCTCAGCCGTGTCATCCGCGCCCTCAAGAAGTAGCGCAGACCCGGTCGACGACGCCCTCGCCGCAGCGACGGTCTCCGTCGTGGCGCGCGTCAGCGTCCTCGGCGTGGCGAATCCGGTGGTCGTCGTCGACGGCCGCAGCGGCGCGGGCAAGAGTTCTCTCGCGCGTCGGCTCGTCGCCGCGTGGCCGGGTCTCGGTCGGGTGCAGCTCGTGGCCCTCGACGACCTCTATCCCGGCTGGGGCGGGCTCGCCGCGGGGGCGGAGTACGCCCGCGAGACAGTGTTGACACCGCACGCGCGGGGCATGGTGGGCGTCTGGCAGCGGTGGGATTGGCAGAGCGATGCGCGCGCCGAGGCGCACGCCGTCGACCCGTCTCTTCCTCTCGTCGTCGAGGGCGCCGGGGTGCTCACTCCGGAGTCGGCGCGCCTGGCCGATGTCACGGTGTGGGTCGACGCGCCATCGTCTTCCCGCAAGCACCGCGCGCTGGACCGAGACGGCGACACCTACCGACCGCACTGGGACGGCTGGGCGGCGCAAGAGGAGCAGCACCTCGTCGCGCACGATCCGGTGTCGTTGGCCTCGGTGGTCGTGCGGGTGCCGTAACGCGCCGGCGAGTCCGGCGCCTGATCGGGACGACATGCAGAACGCCCCGTGACCGCCCGCGCGCCAGGGGCACGGCATCCGGAACTCTCCGCGTTCAGCGCCGATCGAGAGCGGTGACGAGGCCGTCGAGACGGTAGCCGATCCAGTCGTAGATGCCGAAGCGCGGATCGTCGGGCTGGTGGTCGTCTTCGCTCTGGATGCCGAGACGCGTGGCCAGTACGAGCCGCACGGCCGAGAGGGTGCGCATCCACGCGAGAGCCTCGGTCTCACCGAGTGCGACCGAGATCGTGGCATCCGGATCGTCGTCGGCGTCGAGGTCGCCGCCGTCCATGCCCAATGTCCGCAGCACGATCGCGGCGTCGTCGGCCCGCCGTCCGAGCAGGTCGTCGCCCGTGAGGCGGTGGAACTCGCGCGTGGCGTCGTCGTCGTCGGGATAGGCGTCGGGCAGCAGTCGTGCCACGGCGGGGTCGTCGGCGCGTCGACTGTCGGCGATCATGTCGCGGAACTGACCCACGATGCCGGCCAGGTGGAGGGCTTCGAGACCACTGATCTCGAGCACCACGATCTGCTCGCTCACGCGGGCTCCTTCCGCACGGTGGCCCAGAGTCCGAAGTCGTGCATCGCGTGCGTGTGGGCTTCCATGACTTCGCGAGGACCGCGCGCCACGACGGCGTGCCCGTCGTGGTGTACGGCGAGCATCAGTCGCTCAGCCGTGGCGGTGTCGAAGCCGAAGTAGGTGCGAAAGACGTGGCGCACGTAGCTCATCAGGTTGACGGGGTCGTTCCACACGACCGTCTGCCACGACGACGGCGGCTGCGCGCGTAGGTCGGTCTCGTCCACGACGTCGAGGTCGGGTGTCGCGAGCCCGGCCATCATGCCCATCCCAGCTCGTGCAGACGCTCGTCGTCGATGCCGTAGAAGTGCGCGATCTCGTGCACGAGCGTGGTGTGGATCTCGTCGCGCAACTCGCCCTCGTCGTCGCACGCGGCGAGGTGGGGTTCGCGGTACAGGATGATCCTGTCGGGCAGTTCGCCGACGCCGTAGCGCTCGCGCTCGGTCAGTGCCCACCCGTCGTACAGGCCCAGCAGATCGAGGGAGCCGTCTTCGGGGCGGTCTTCGACGACGAACACCACGTTGTCGAGCCCGTCGACCATGTCGTCGGGCAGGCGGTCGAGTTCATCGACCACCAGGCGTTCGAACGCTTCGGCGTCGAGATCGAGGGCCGCGCGCGTGTCGGCGTCGTCGTTCACGGCGGGCCTCCCGGGGTCGCAAGCCGATCGATGGATGCCGAGCCGGCGACGCCGGCGGACACAGACGATTCTACGGGCGCTGCGCCCGGGAGTCCGGGACGACGAAAGCCCGGCGAGAGGACTCGACCGGGCTTTCGTGGGTGTGGGGTGGCTAACGGGACTTGAACCCGCGACCCCCGCGACCACAACGCGGTGCTCTACCGACTGAGCTATAGCCACCATGTGTCCGCCGCAGCAGACAACTGAACGATTATGTCATAGGTCCAGCGCGAACGACGACACGGCCGAGGCCGAGACGACCTTCGCCTCGTCGCTGGTGGGACCCGGCTGCGGCACGAAGACCGCGGCGCGGTAGTAGGCGAGTTCGCGGATCGATTCACGGATGTCGGCGAGGGCGCGGTGCCCGCCGTGCTTCGCGGGCGCCTGGAAATACGCGCGCGGGTACCAGCGGCGCGACAGCTCTTTGATGCTCGACACGTCGACGTTGCGATAGTGCAGCCAGCGGTCGACGCGCGGCATGTACTTGGCGAGGAACATGCGGTCGGTGCCGATGGTGTTGCCCGCCAGCGGGGCCTTGCCCTCGACGGGCGCGAACCGCTGGATGTACTCGAGCGCCTGGAACTCGGCGTCGGCGAGGCTGACTCCGTGGGGGATCTCGTCGAGCAGTCCCGACGAGCGGTGCATGTCGGTGACGAACTCGCCCATGTTGTCCAACGCGGAGTCATCGGGCTTGATCACGATCTGGAAGCCGGGGTCGAGCACGTTGAGCTCGAAATCGGTCACGACGACGGCGATCTCGACGAGCTCGTCGACCGCGAGGTCGAGTCCCGTCATCTCGCAGTCGATCCAGACGAGACGGTCGTTCTCGGAGGCATTCACCATCCCCTCAGTCTAGTGAGGGGCTCCGACACGGCATCTGGTCCCCCAGACACGATTCGAACGTGTGACCGGCGGATTAGAAGGCCGCTGCTCTATCCACTGAGCTACTGGGGGTCCGCTCCAGGATATCCGTCGGGCCGTTCCGTCGACACCAGCCCCTGGTGCGGCCCGGCACGCGAGCGTAATCTGCCGCCATCGAGAGCGAAGGAGCACTCATGTCTGAGACCATCACGCACCGCCGTCTCTGGGTCGCGTACGGCCCCTCCGGGGTCGTCGGCAAGATCCAGAAGGATGCCGAGGGCTACGCCGTCCACATGGCGGGCAAGGACGAGCGGCTGGGGGTCTATCCGTCGATGGAGATCGCCAAGAACGCGCTGCATTCGCACCTGAAGCCCGGTAGCGATCGCCCCGAGTTCCGGGAGCACTGAGCGTTCGAGGTCACACCCGGACCGGGCGGCGCGCGCGTCGCGACGGTTCGGGCGTGGCCAGGAGCGGAAGCGCGACGTGGACCAGGGGTCCGATACCGAGGGCGAACACGACGGTGCCGATCCCCACCGTTCCGCCCAGCATCCACCCCAGAACGAGCACGCTGCCCTCGACCCCGAGGCGGCAGGCCCAGATGGGCCATCCGAAGCGCGCGTGCATGCCCGTCATGAGGCCGTCGCGCGGACCGGGGCCGAAGCGCGCGCCGATGTACAGACCGGATGCCACGGCCACCAGGACGACGCCCGCCACGAGCATCGCCGCCTGGACCCAGAACACGTCGGGGTGGGGGAGGACACCGAGCGCCACCTGCATGCTCGTCCCCACGAGAAGGATGTTCGCGATGGTACCCACGCCCGGCTTCTGGCGGAGGGGGATCCAGAGCAGCAGGACCCCCAGGCCCACGATGTTGGTGATCCATCCGATGCCGATCCCGGACACCCGCGAGATGCCCTGCGCGAAGACCGTCCACGGGTCGACGCCGAGGCCCGCGGCGACGGTGAACGCGCAGCCCACGCCATAGAGCGCGAGTCCGACGATGAGACGGGTGATGCGGGAGAACATGAAGGAATCCAATCACGTGATTGGCTTGGTCGAATAAGGCCAATACGGATACCGTGGCCCCATGGATTCCCGCATCTCCGCCCGCGCTCTGGCTGAAGCACTCGGGGGGTGGCGGGGGACCGGCCCGGCGTACGAGGCGCTGGCCGACGGCGTCAGACTGCTCTGCCTCGACAACCGCCTCGCGCCCGCGACCGCGTTGCCCGCCGAACGCGAACTCGCGACGGCGCTGTCGCTGAGCCGCACGACGGTCGCCGCCGCGTATCGCAGCCTGCGGGACACCGGCCACATCGAGAGTCTTCGCGGCAGCGGGAGCGTCACCCTTCCCGTGGGGCGCAACGATCCCGGACGCTACGAGGCCGACGACACGATCATCGACCTGCAGCAGGCCAGCCCGGCGGCGTGGCCGGGGCTTCCGGCCGTCGTCTCGGAAGTGGCCCAAGACGCCCCCGCGCTGGTCGCCCGGATCGGCTACGACGTGGTCGGCGATCCGACGCTGCGCTCGGCGATCGCCGAACGCTATGTGCGGCGCGGTCTGCCGACGGACCCCGATCAAATCCTCGTCACGACCGGTGCGCAGAGCGCGATCCACCTGATCGCGTCGATCCTGCTGACGCGCGCCGACCGAGTGATGATCGAGACGCCGACCTATCCGCACGCCGCGGACGCCTTCCGCCGTGTCGGCGCGCGCCTGGTCGGCGTTCCCGTCGACCCCGAGCGCGGCTGGGACCTGGAGCGGGCGGCACAGACCTTCGCGCGTGCCCTGCCGACCCTGGCGTACCTCATGCCCGACTTCCACAACCCCACCGGCCGCACCATGACCTCGCTCGAGGCGGCGACCTTCGTCGAGGGCGCCCGTCGGGTGGGGAGCGTGCTGGTGCTCGATGAGACGACGGCGGAACTCGACATCGATCGGCGCGAGACGGCCGCGCCGTTCCCGGACGACGACCGGATCATTCGTGTGGCGTCGCTCGGCAAGACCGTGTGGGGCGGGCTCCGCGTCGGATGGATCCGCGCCGCGCCCGACATCATCCGACGGCTCGCCGCCGGTCGCCCGGTGCACGACCTGGGCACACCCGAGTTCGAGCAGGCCATCGCGGCGCGTCTCGTTCCCCGGCTGGACGAGATCTCGGTGCAGCGCGGCGACCTGTTGCGCGCCGGACGGGACAGCCTGGTCGCGGCGCTTCGCCGAACCTTCCCCGAGTGGGAGGTGCCCGAACCTTCCGGTGGCGTCTCGCTGTGGGTGGGCATCGGGCACCCGCTCAGCACCCCGCTGGTGATGAACGCGCGGGCGCGCGGGCTTGCTTTGTCGGCGGGTTCGCGCTTCGCGGTCGAAGGGGGCCACGATCGCCGGCTGCGGCTGCCCTTCACCGCGGCGCCCCCGACCCTCGAGCGCGCGGTCGACATTCTGCGGACCGCCTGGGACGACGTGCGCGGCGGCGGCTCGGTCGCAACGCGCGACGAGCTCTCGACGGTGGTCTGACGTCGGTCGAGCTGCCTTGGCGCGTGGAACGCGGTCACGCGGCTGAGCCGGGGAGGGCGGTGTCGGCGTCTGAGCGCGCGGAGCGCGGTGCCGGCGACTGAGCCCGCGGGGCACCGGGTCAGCGGCTGTACCGCAGGCACTCGAAGGCCTCGGACGACGACCAGAATGCGCCGAGCTCACGGAAGCGTCCCGACGCGGCATGGAAGCGCTCGGCGGTGTACCGCCAGCCCCCCCTCGGCCGCGATCGCGCGGATGTGACCCACCACGAGGCCGCGTGGGTCGGCGACGCGCCACAGACCCGCGGCGACATGGGTCGCCGCGCCCCACCCGGCCGGACGCGGAGCCGGGGCGAGGTCGTTCCAGAGTGCGGTGCTCATGCGGACACGGTAGAACCAACCTCCGACATCGCCGCGGACGGGGAATCTCACCCGTCCTCCCCACGACAGGGATTGCTCGATCCCTCCCCGGATGTGCGGTTCGCGCCCGCGCGGACCAGGCGGGTGCGGTCATTCTGGCGGGGCTCCGGCATCCGTCGGGCACACGGATGCCGGAGCGCACCACACACACCGAGAGGACTTCATCATGAGCGACCACATCACCCTGGTGGGCAACATCGTCGGCGATCTCGAGCAGCGCTCGACGCGCGGAGGCGGGACCGTCGCGGCCTTCCGTCTCGCCGTCGGCGAGCGACGTCTCGATCGGGAACGCGGCGAATGGGTCGACGGGCACACCAGCTTCTATGCCGTGTCCGTCTTCGGCGAGTTGGGGGCGCACGCGCTGCGGTCGTTCCAAAAGGGGGAGCGCATCATCCTCAACGGTCGCCTGCGGCTGCGGGAATGGGAGACCGAGAGCAAACGCGGCGTCAGCGCCGACGTCACCGCCGAGGCGATCGGCCACGATCTGCGGTGGGGGATCTCGCGCTTCGAACGCACACCGCGGCCGGAGTCGTCGAATGCTCCCGCGGGCCCCGCGGTCGTGGCGGCGGCATCGGCCGGACGAACGGCGGCGGCGGCCGACAGCGACGCGGACGGATGGGCACTTCCGGGAGGGGAGTCGCCCGAGGCGGCGACACGCGACGAGACCGAGTCCGGCGCTGCCGCCGACTCGTCCGCCGAGCCCGTCGACGTGCCCTTCTGAGACGGTCGGCGCGGGGGCGGAGGCCGTCGAGGCTGCGGTCGCGGGCCGCGTCCGTAGGATTGACCGCGTGTCCCGCTCCCACGGTCGTCCCCTCGCCGCTCTGACTCTTCTGGCCGTGCTGTCGCTGGCCGGCTGTACGGGCGGCCAGTCGCCGACGACGCCCGAGGGATCCGCGACGCCTGCGGCCATCGCCACCGAGGGGACGACGCCCTCCGACGCAGGTGCCGCCACCAGCGCTCCGGCGCCGGTCGCACTCGTGCCGAACGGAACCGCCGCCGAGAACCTCCCGTTCTTCACGCAGGTCGTCGGTGCGGTCTGGTCCGGACCCGATCAGGTCGCCGGTCGTGCCTACATCGACGCCCTCGCCGCAGCCGGGTTCGACAAGGGGTCGATGCAGGTCACGGCCGACCAGACCACGATCGGCAACCCCGCCGAGAGCATCGAGTTCTCGGTGCGCCTCGGTGGCGACTGCCTGGTCGGTCAGGTCGGTCCCTCGATCGGCAACCCCGTGTCGACGGTGCTTCCCGGGTTGTCGGCCGGGGGCTGTCTGATCGGACAGACGCGCACGATCGACTGGTGAGCCTTCGCGCCCGATCCGGGCGCGGCCCTTGGCTGCGCGTGCCCTCCCTCGGCGCCGGCGGTCCGAGCTCCCCGCGCGACGCGGACCTCGAGCGACGGGCGTCCACCGATCGGCAGCAGCGGACCCCGGGCGTCGGCGCGGAGGCTCTGCGCCCCTAGACTGGAGAGGTTATGGCGGAATACATCTACTCCATGGTCCGCGCCCGTAAGTCTGTGGGCGACAAACTGATTCTCGACGACGTCACGATGTCGTTCCTCCCGGGTGCCAAGATCGGCATGGTCGGGCCGAACGGTGCGGGAAAGTCGACGATCCTGAAGATCATGGCCGGTCTCGACGTCCCGTCCAACGGCGAGGCGCGGCTGAGCCCGGGCTTCACCGTCGGCATCCTCATGCAGGAGCCGGAGCTCGACGACAGCAAGACCGTCCTCGAGAACATCCAGGACGGCGTGGCGATCAAGCCCAAGCTCGATCGGTTCAACGAGATCTCCGCCCTCATGGCCGATCCCGACGCCGACTTCGACGCCCTTCTCTCCGAGATGGGCACGCTGCAGGAAGAGATCGACGCCGCCGACGGGTGGGACCTCGACTCCCAGCTGGCCCAGGCGATGGACGCCCTGCGCACCCCGCCCGCCGATGCGTCGGTGGTGCCGCTGTCCGGTGGTGAGCGCCGCCGCGTCGCGCTCGCGAAGCTTCTGCTGCAGAAGCCCGACCTGCTCCTGCTCGACGAGCCCACGAACCACCTCGACGCCGAGAGCGTGCTCTGGCTCGAGCAGCACCTGAAGGCCTACAAGGGCGCCGTCATCGCGATCACTCACGACCGGTACTTCCTCGACAACGTCGCGGAGTGGATCGCCGAGGTCGACCGCGGTCACCTGTACCCCTACGAGGGCAACTACTCGACCTACCTCGAGAAGAAGGGCCAGCGCCTCGAAGTCCAGGGCAAGAAGGACGCCAAGCTCGCCAAGCGCCTCAAAGAGGAGCTGGAGTGGGTGCGCTCCAACGCCAAGGGTCGCCAGGTCAAGTCCAAGGCTCGACTCGCCCGCTACGAAGAGATGGCAGCCGAGGCCGAGCGCACGCGCAAGTTGGACTTCGACGAGATCCAGATCCCCGCGGGTCCGCGTCTGGGCGGCATCGTCATCGATGCGAAGAAGCTCGAGAAGAGCTTCGGCGACCGCTCGCTGATCAGCAACCTCAGCTTCAACCTTCCCCCCAACGGCATCGTCGGTGTCATCGGGCCCAATGGTGTGGGTAAGACCACGCTGTTCAAGACGATCGTCGGTCTCGAGCCGCTCGACGGCGGCACGCTGAAGATCGGCGAGACCGTCAAGATCAGCTACGTCGACCAGTCCCGCGCGAACATCGACCCCGAGAAGACCCTGTGGGAGGTCGTGTCCGACGGACTCGACATCATCACGGTCGGCAAGACCGAGATCCCCTCCCGCGCGTACGTGTCGAAGTTCGGCTTCAAGGGACCCGACCAGCAGAAGAAGGCCGGTGTGCTCTCCGGTGGTGAGCGAAACCGCCTCAACCTGGCGATGACGCTCAAAGAGGGCGGCAACCTGCTGCTGCTCGATGAGCCCACCAACGACCTCGACGTCGAGACACTGAGCTCGCTCGAGAACGCGCTGTTGGAGTTCCCCGGCTGCGCCGTGGTCATCACTCACGACCGGTGGTTCCTCGACCGCATCGCGACGCACATCCTCGCCTACGAGGGCACCGAAGAGCACCCCGACCAGTGGCACTGGTTCGAGGGCAACTTCGAGGCCTACGAGCAGAACAAGATCGAGCGCTTCGGTGCCGACGCCGCCAACCCGTCGCGGTCGTCGTACCGCAAGCTCACGCGTGACTGACGCGGCCGCCGCGTCTGCGAGCGCGGCATCCCCCGACGAGGGTCCGGTCGCCGCCGGACCCTCGCGGGTGCACGTCCCCATCCACCTGCGGTGGGGCGACCTCGACGCGCTCGGGCACGTGAACAACACCGCGATGCTGAAACTGCTCGAAGAGGCGCGCCTGCGGGCCTTCTGGTACAGCGACGGCGACGAAGAGCCCCTGCCGACCGCGGTGTTCGACATGGACGTCCTCGCCAGCGGCGGGGAACGCGCGACCCTCATCGCGCGGCAGGAGATCGAGTACTTCCGACCGACGCCGTACACCCAGCGCCCCTTGGACGTGCGGATGTGGATCGGCGCGATGGGCGGCTCGAGCGCCGACATCTGCTTCGAGGTCTACAGTCCGGTCGGCGATCCCGAGCGCGTGCTCTACGCGCGCGCCACGGCCGTCGTCGTGCTCGTCGACACCTCGACCGGTCGCCCGATCCGATGGACCGATGCGGAGCGCGCGGCATGGGCGCCCTACACGGGCGATCCGATCGAATACCGGCGGCGAGCCGCCCGCGCCTGAGCCTTCGGCGCCGTCAGTCGTTCGGCACCCGCACCATGACCTCCTGGGCCACGCTCGCGACCAGCACGCCGTCGCGTGAGTAGATGCGCCCGGTCGACAGGCCTCGGCCGCCGCGGGCGTTGGGGGACTCCTGCACGTACAGCAGCCAGTCGTCGACGCGACCCGGACGGTGCCACCACATGGCGTGGTCGAGGCTCGCGACCTTCAGGTTCGGGACGTTCCACGCGACGCCGTGCGCGCGCATGATGGACTCCTGGATCGTGAGGTCGCTGAGATACGCCAGCGCCGCGCGGTGCACCGCCGGGTCGTCGGGCAGTGCGCGGCGTGTGCGCATCCACACGGCCTGTCGCGGCACCCGCGGGCCCTCGACCGAGGTGTAGATGGGCGACGGGACGTGCAGCACGTCGACCGGTCGCTCCGAGAACATCCGGCGGCTGAGCGGGTGGAGTCCCTCGGCGTCGAAGGGCGCGAGGTCTTCGGGCTGAGGGATGCCGTCGGGCATCGGTTCGGCGTGCTCCAGGCCCGGGTGCTCGTCCTGGAACGAGGCGATCATCGAGAAGATCGGGACGCCGGCCTGGTAGGCCTGCGTGCGCCGGGTCGAGAACGAGCGTCCGTCGTGGATGCGGTCGACCGAGAAGGTGATGCCGTCGGCCGGGTCGCCCGGACGGAGGAAGTACCCGTGCATCGAGTGCACCGCGCGTTCGGGCGGGAGCGTGCGCGACGCGGCCACGACCGACTGGGCCAGCACCTGGCCGCCGTACACCCGCCCGAACGGCATGGGCTGCGAGACACCGGTGAAGATGTCCTCGGTGGTGCGGGCGCCGGCGTCGCGCAGGTCGAGCACCGCGAGGAGCGACGCCACGGGATCGAGGGCATCGGTCATGGCGACTCGCTTTCCGGCGCAGCGAGCCCGCGCCGCTTGATAGTTTAGGGCGGGTGTCCGCGCGCCTGTTGTTCCCCGACCCCCAGGCGGCAGCCGACCTGCTGACCTTCGCCTCCCGCACGATCCGTCTGGGTGACGGCACCGTGCGCTTGCGTGCCGACGGGGGAGTGCTCGTCGCCACCGCCGCCCCCCTCGCTCCCCGCGGGTTGCTCGACGCCACCCCGACGGTGCTCGGCCTGCGCGTCTCGGCGATCGATCCCGAACTCGAGTGCGACCTCGTGGTCGACGCCTCCGCGCTGCTCCCGGCCCCCGACGACGCCTCAGCGGTCGTCCTTCCCGAGACCGCCACCTCGCCCGCGTGGGCGGGGATCTCGCCCCCGCGCAGCGGATGGGAGCAGAAGGATGCCATCGACGCCGCCGTTCTGGCATCCCGAGCCCAGTACGGGGTCGCCGCCGTCGCCGACGCGCTCCCCGCCGATGCCGGTGAGGACATCGTGCGGGTGATCCGCGCGCAGGTGTGGGGTCAGCCCGACGACGCCCTCGGGGGTCTGCCGCTCGGCACCGCCTTCGCGGCCTTCGCGCTGGGCTTCATCGCCGGTAGCGAGATGGCGCCCGTCCGCACGAGCGGCGCGTGGACTCGCGTGAGCCTCGCTCGCGGTCACGTGCTCGTTCGAGGCCCCGTGCGCTCGGGGCTGACCGCCGTGCGCGCGACCGGGAGCTGATCCAGCCCGCGCATAGGTGGCCGCTTTACGCTGAGGGAAGCAAGGGGAGTACTCCCGTCGCGATGCATCCGTCATCACGAGCCCACCGTTGGGCTCCGGGTGCGTCGGTCCCGTCCGGGGCGGAGGAGACCTTGACGTCGCAGTTTCCGCTGCCCGTCGAGAGGTACCCCATGGTCTCGTTCTCCCGTCTGTTCGATCTCGCTTCGAAGGCCGTCGACAAGGCGTCGTCGTCCTCGTCTTCGCGGGACGGCTCCGCTCCCCACCCCTCGTCGGGTGCCTCCCGCGACTGGCGCACCATGGTGCGCTCCGCCGCCGATGCCGTCACCGGTGATCGCCGCGCAGACTCCGCGCCCGCGCCCGCGCCCGTCGCCGATTCGCGCCGAGACGCCGGCGTGACGGGCCGATACGCGCCGCCGCCCACGTCGGGCTCGGCCCCGGCGCTCTCGGCCGACGACCGCGCGGCGATCGCGCGGTACGACTACCTGCTGCGCACGGCCGACCCCGATCGCGTGGAGCAGATGCATCGCGAGGCCTTCGCGCGACTGACGCCCGAGCAGCGCGCGCACGTGCGCGAGCGCATGGACGCCGACCTGCACCCGCACGAGCGCCCGCGCTCGGACGCCCCCGACGACCTCGCGCGCACGGCCGCACGCGCTGAGGCCACGCGTCCGGGTCGCATGTCGCAGATGCTGTCCCGCGCGGGCCGCGGCGGACTGATCGGTGCGGGAGTGGTGGGTGCGGGCGGTCTGCTCGCCGCCGTGGCCGGCGGAGCGATCGTCAGTGCGGTCGCGGGGCCCCTGCTCGCCCAGGCGGGTCAGCTGGGCGTCGACTTCGCCGGGCTCGCCGAGGGCGTCGACCTCGACGCTCTGGCATCCGGTGTCGACCTCGAGACACTCGCGGGCGGCGTCGATCTGGGGGCCGCGGGCGACTGGGCCGGCGGCGCGCAGGACGCGGTGTCGGGTCTCGGCGATCAGGTCGGCGGGCTCGGCGAACGTCTGTCGAATTTCGACATCCCGGGCTTCGGCGACTTCCTCGGGCGCTGAGGCGACCCGACGACCCCGTCACCGCGTGAATGCGCGACGGTGCGCGGGCGGCCGGCTCCGGGCGGTCAGACTCGGGCCGGTCGACGTGGTGCCGGTCGACGCGGCAAGCCGGACGGCGCGGCCGACCCGACGGCGCGCGGGCCGGTATGACCACGGCGCCGGAGCGGCAGTGATCGGCACCCGCCGCCCCGTGACGTCGCTCAGTCGGCGGCGCGTACCGGGAGACCCGTGTCGGGGCGCCCGTTCTGCTGCGGCCCGATGCCACGGGGCTCGAACGTGTTGACCATCGCGTACGCGGCGCGCTCGAGGTAGTCCCAAAGGGGTGCCTCGAACGCGGGCGGCAGCGCGATCTCGTCGACGGCGGCGCGCATGTGCCGAAGCCACCGGTCGCGGGCGTCGGGGTCGACGTGGAACGGCATGTGACGCATGCGCAGGCGCGGGTGACCTCGGGTCTCGCCGTAGGTCGCCGGCCCGCCCCAGTACTGCGCGAGGAAGAGCGTCAGACGTTCGGCCGCCGGGCCGAGGTCTTCCTCGGGATACATGGGCTTGAGCACCTCGTCGCCGGCCACGCCGCGGTAGAACGCATCGACCAGGCGACGGAAGGTGTCCATGCCGCCGACCTGCTCGTAGAAGCTTATGGGCTCGGTCACGACTGCTCCTCGTGGTCGGCACGGACGGCCGGAGGCGTCGGCTTGACGACCTCGGCCCCCTCGGTGCCTGGGAGATCCAGGGTCGCCGTCGGGGTCTCGTCGCGCAGGGTCTTCTTCTTCGTCTTCGCGGGGACGGCGTCGTCGTGGTCGTCGGCGGTGTGGTCGTCGGCGGTGTGGTCGTCGGCGGTGTCGGACGCCTCGACGCGGCGGCCGCGGGGCTTCCAGCGCGGCCGGTCGGCGCCCGGCGCCACCGGCGTCTCTTTGGTCTTCGGCGGGTGCGCACCGCGCACGCTCTGCGCGCCCTCGGGCCCGCTGAGCATGATGGAGTTCAGCTGGGGCAGGGCGATGCCCATCGCGTCGATCGCGCGCTTGAGGCGCGCGCGCAGCTCGCGGGCGACGTCGTCCTTGGCACTCGAGCGCGTCTTCATGACCAGGCGGATGACGAGAGCGTCACCGCTGATGGATTCGAGGCCCCAGATCTCGGGCTGCTCGATGATGCGCGAGCGCCACTTGGACTCTTTCGACATCGTCTTCGCCGCGGCGAGCATCGCCGTCTCGACGTCGTCGATGTCGGCGTCGGTGGGAACGGCGAGGTCGATGATGACGCGCGACCAGCCCTGCGACATGTTGCCGATGCGGGTGATCTCGCCGTTGCGGACGTACCAGAGCGTTCCGTTGACGTCGCGGACGTGGGTGATGCGCACGCTGACGAACTCGACGATGCCGGTCGCCAGGCCCAGGTCGACGACGTCGCCGATGCCGATCTGGTCTTCGGCGACGATGAAGATGCCGTTGAGCACGTCTTTGACGATGTTCTGCGCGCCGAAACCGAGACCGGCGCCGACGGCAGCCGTGAGCAGGGTGAGCGAGGCCAGCGCGTTCGGCGCGACGATCCCGGCGACCCACACGAGCGCCACGATCACCAGGATGACGTTGACGATGTTCTGCAGGATCGTGCCGAGGGTGCGCGTGCGCTGCACGAGTCGCACCGCGCTGAGCGGGGACCGGTCGAGGGCCTGGGTGTCGTCGACGCGCGCCTTGCTCTTCGCACCGTTGACGATGCGATCGACCACGTGCCGAATGATGACGCGCAAGATCCACGCCGCTATGGCGATCCCGACGACGATGCCGAGAATCTGCAGCAGCACGCCACCAAAGCCGAGCAGTTGGCCGCCGACCCAGGTCCAGAAATCGAGGCTGCCGATGTCGGCCGGGGGCGCGGTGGAAGACGGGCTCGGTTCGGGGACTTCGGCGAGAACAGACATCCGTCACAGCGTAACGACGGATGCCTCGGCGCTGGCTGAGCGTCGAGGCATCCGTGGTGGGGAGGAGGGGTCAGACGTCGCGCGACCGCAGGGAGATCCAGCCCAGCACGAGCGGCGCGAGGGCCCACGCGGCCAGGGTGAGGGCGCCTTGGCCGAGTTCCGTGCCGCCGGGCGTGGTGAGCTGCACCGCGGCGTTGACCGGGAGGTAGTCGGCCGCGTCGAGGATCCACTGCCAGCTCGGTCCCGCGAACGAGAACAGGCTGAACACGATGGGCAGCACGAAGAGCACCCCGACCGTGGCGGCGATGGCACCGGCGCCGCTGCGGATGACGAAGCCGAAGCCGAGACCGATCAGCGTGAAGGCCGCCATCGACACGACCCCCAACGCGAGAGGGACCAGGGACTCCGAGGGCGTCGACCAGTCGAGGCCCGTGCTGACCAGCGGCGCGGTCACGGCGATCGCCACCGCGTAGATGACGACGGTGGTCACCGCCATGACGAGTGCCACGACGAGTGCCTTGGCCACCAGCACCGCCCCCCGACGGGGTTCGGCGGTGAGCGTCGAACGGATCATGCCGGTCGAGTACTCACCCGTGATGACGATCGCACCGAGGATGCCGGCGACCAACATCGTGAACTGCGTCGGCGCCAGGATCACGTTCGCCGCGGGGAAGCCGCCGCCGATGTCGCTCGAGGCCGCGGCGATCAGCAATGAGATCCCGACCGACAGGGCGGCGGTGACGCCGAGCGACCACCAGGTGGAGCGCAGGGTGAGCATCTTGATGCTCTCGCTCTTCATCAGGTGGATGAAGCTGAGGCGGTGCGCGGTCGAGGCGTGGGCGTGGGCCCGCGTGGTCGGCGCGGAAGCGACGGCGGTCATGCGATCTCCTTGGTCTTGTACTCGACCGAGTCGTCGGTGAGCGCGAGGTAGGCGTCTTCGAGCGAGCCCGCTCGCGGGGTCAGTTCATACAGGGGGATGCCGCGAGCGGCGGCGAGGTCGCCGACCGTCTGCGCCGTGACGCCGGTGATCTGGGCGGCACCGGGCTCGGTGGCCGTCACCGTGGCATCCGGGATCTGCAGGGCCGAGACGAGGTCGGCCAGGCGCGGGGAGCGCACGAGCAGGGTCGTGGTGGTCCAGGTGCCGACGAGGTCGGCGAGCGGCGCATCGGCCAGGACACGTCCGCGGCCGAGCACGATGACGTGGTCGGCGGTCTGCGCCATCTCGCTCATCAGGTGGCTCGACAGCAGCACGGTGCGACCCTCGCTCGCCAGATGGCGGACGAACTGGCGCACCCACCGCACGCCCTCGGGATCGAGGCCGTTGACCGGCTCGTCGAGGATGAGGGTGTGTGGGTCGCCGAGGAGAGCGGCGGCGATGCCGAGACGCTGGCCCATGCCGAGCGAGAACTTGCCCGCCCGCTTGCCGGCGACCGAGCCGATGCCGGTGAGCTCGATCACCTCGTCGACGCGGCTGCGCCCGATGCCGTGCGTCGCGGCCATGGCGCGCAGGTGGTTGCGCGCCGAGCGCCCGGTGTGGATCGCCTTGGCGTCGAGCAGCACGCCGACCTCGGTGAGGGGGGAGCGCAGGCGGCGGTAGTCCTGCCCGCCGACGGTGACCGAACCCGTCGAGGGACGGTCGAGACCGACGATCATGCGCATGGTGGTCGACTTGCCCGCGCCGTTGGGGCCGAGGAAGCCGGTGACGCGGCCGGGGGCCACGGTGAACGAGACGTCGTCGACGGCGGTCTTGTCGCCGTAACGCTTGGTGAGGTGCTCTGCAACGATCATGCCTTCACGCTACGGAGGCGCACCGGGCGGGGGCATCCTCCCAGGGGATGATCCGGGTCCACCCGGGGATGACCCGCGAACGACGAATGCCCCCTCCCGGTGAGGGAGGGGGCATTCTGAGGGGCTTGATTACTGCGAGTCGCGCTCCTGGACCGACAGCGCACGCTCCACGCCGGCGAGGTTCTCGCCGACGAGGCGGCGCAGCGCCGGGGCGGCGTCGGCGTTCTGCGTCAGCCAGGCGCGGGTCGCATCGCGCAGGGCGGTGTTCGCGAGGGCGGCGGGGTACAGACCCACGATCAGGTACTGCGCGATCTGGTAGCTGCGCGACTCCCAGATCGGCAGCAGCATCGCGAAGTACGGCTCGACGAAGTCGGCCAGCACGTCGACCGTCGCCGGGTGCGTGAAGCCGAGGGCGGTCGAACGCACGATCGTGTTCGGCGCGTCGGCATTGTCGATGAGCGAGTTCCACGCCTGCTGCTTTGCCTCGTGCGTGGGCAGCGAGGCCTTCGCCTGGGCGGCGAGCTCCCCACCCTTCGAGGTGTTGTCGGCAGCGCGGGCCGCGTCGATGTCGGCGGCCGACACCACGCCGGCCGTGGCCAGCGAGATGAGCAACTGCCACGACAGGTCGGTGTCGATCTCGAGGCCGTCGAGCACCGTCTCGCCCGAGCGCAGGGCCCGCACCGTCTCGGCGTGCGCCGGAGTCGAGGCCGCCGAGGCGAACGCGGTGACGAACTGCAGCTGGCTGTCGCTGCCGGCCTCGGCGGCCTGGGCGAGCGCCCAGAGGCCGTCGGCGACGCGTGCGCGAGCCGCCTCGCGCGACGCGGGCGTCACGTACGAGTTGGCGGCGAGCTGCAGCTGACCGAGCGTCGTGCGCACCGTCGTGGACTCGGTCTCGGAACCGATGTTGCGCAGCACGAGATCCAGGTAGTCGGTGGCCGAGGACTCGGCATCCCGGGTCTGATCCCAGGCCGCACCCCAGACGAGCGAGCGGGCCAGCGGGTCGGAGATGTCCTTGAGGTGGGCGATCGCCGTGGCGAGCGAGCGCTCGTCGAGGCGGATCTTCGCGTAGGCCAGGTCGTCGTCGTTGAGCAGCACGAGATCCGGACGACGGATGCCGCGGAGCTCGGCGACCTCGGTGCGGTCACCGTCGACGTCGATCTCGACGCGATGCACGCGCTCGAGCGCTCCGGTGTCGTTCAGCGAGTAGAAGCCGACGCCGAGGCGGTGCGGACGGATGGTGGGGTAGTCGGCGGGCGCCGTCTGCACGATCGCGAAGCGCGAGATGGTGCCGTCGGAGCCTTCTTCGATGAGCGGCGAGAGCGTGTTGACGCCCGCCGTCTCGAGCCACTTCTTCGACCAGTCGCCCAGGTCGCGGCCGCTGGTGGCCTCGAGCTCGACGAGCAGGTCGCCGACCTCGGTGTTCGACCACTGGTGCTTCTGGAAGTACGCGCCGACCCCGGCGAAGAACTGCTCGATCCCGACCCAGGCGGCGAGCTGCTTGAGCACCGACCCGCCCTTGGCGTAGGTGATGCCGTCGAAGTTGACCTGCACGTCTTCGAGGTCGGTGATCTCGGCGACGACCGGGTGGGTCGAGGGGAGCTGGTCCTGACGGTAGGCCCAGGTCTTCTCCATCGCGTTGAAGGTCGTCCAGGCGGCTTTCCACTCGGTGGCCTCGGCGGTGGCGATCGTCGACGCCCATTCGGCGAACGACTCGTTGAGCCAGAGGTCGTTCCACCACTTCATGGTGACGAGGTCGCCGAACCACATGTGGGCGAGCTCGTGCAGGATCGTCACGACGCGGCGTTCCTTGACCGCGTCGGTGACCTTGCTGCGGAAGACGTAGGTCTCGGTGAAGGTCACCGCGCCGGCGTTCTCCATCGCGCCGGCATTGAACTCGGGCACGAAGAGCTGGTCGTACTTGGCGAACGGGTACGGGAACCCGAACTTCTCCTCGAAGTACGCGAAGCCCTGGCGCGTCTTGTCGAAGACGTAGTCGGCGTCGAGGTGCTGCCAGAGGCTCTTGCGGGCGAAGACGCCGAGGGGGATGACGCGGCCGTCGGCGCTGGTCAGCTCCGAGAAGGTCGCCTCGTACGGACCCGCCACGAGCGCGGTGATGTACGACGAGATGCGGGGCGTCGGGGGGAAGTCCCAGCGGGCGGTGTCGTCGCCGACGGCGACGGGCTCGGGCGTGGGGGAGTTGGAGACGACCTTCCAGCGCGCGGGGGCGGTCACCGAGAACGTGAAGGCGGCCTTGAGATCGGGCTGCTCGAACACCGTGTACATGCGGCGGGAGTCGGGAACCTCGAACTGCGAGTAGAGGTAGACCTCGCCGTCGACGGGGTCGACGAAGCGGTGCAGGCCCTCGCCGGTGTTCGTGTACTCGCAGTCGGCCTCGACGACAAGCTCGTTCTCGGATGCCAGCTCGTCGAGCGCGATGCGCGAGTCGACGAACACGGCGGCCGGGTCGAGGGAGCGGCCGTTCAGCGTGACGGAGTGCACGGTGCGCGCGATGAGATCGATGAACGTCGATGCGCCCTCGGTGGCGGCGAAGGTGACGACGGTGCGCGAGGAGAAGACCTCGTCGCCGCGGGTGAGATCGAGCTGCACGTCGTAGGCGTGCGTGTCGACGACGGCGCGGCGTTCCTGCGCTTCGATGCGGGTGAGGTTCTCTCCTGGCACTGGCGTACTCCCTGGGATGAGGGTGGATCGTCGCAGATCGAGCGCTCTCGCGGGTGACGACGGACGCCGTCGGCGACGATGACAACCAGATAAGCCTAGTCACGAGATAACCCGCGCCCGGGCTCGCCATGCAGGTGCGAGGATGTCTGCGTGAGCACGACCGACACGGACACCACCCCTGAACCCGTCCTCTATGCCTCGCCCGCCGCGGCGTCGGGGCCCAAGTGGGTCGAGACGCCCGTCGCGTACGACGGCATCCTCCTCGCCGGATTCGGCGGCCCGGAGGGGCAGGATGACGTCATCCCCTTCCTCCGCAACGTCACGCGCGGACGCGGCATCCCCGACGAGCGACTCGAAGAGGTCGCCCATCACTACCGCCACTTCGGCGGGGTCAGCCCCATCAACGAGCACAACCGCGAGTTGAAGGCGGCTCTGGAGGCGGAGATCGCTGCGCGCGGGCTGGGCCTGCCCGTCTACTGGGGCAACCGCAACTGGGCGCCCTACCTCGAAGAGGCCGTGACCGAGGCCGCCGAGGCCGGCCACACCACTCTTCTGGCGATCGCCACGAGCGCGTACAGCTCGTTCTCGAGCTGCCGGCAGTACCGCGAGGACTACGCCCGCGTGCTCGAGTCGACGGGGCTCGGCGAGACCGTGACGATCGACAAGGTGCGCCAGTTCTTCGACCACCCCGGCTTCGTCGACACGTTCCTGCGCGGAGTGACGGATGCCGTGGCCGGCTTCGTCGCCGACGGGATCGCGCCCGAGAAGATCCGTGTCCTGTTCTCGACCCACTCCATTCCGATGGCCGACGCCCAGCGCTCGGGCCCCCGTGACGTCGAGTTCGGCGAGGGGGGCGCGTACGAGGCGCAGCACAAGGCCGTGGCCGAGGTCGTCATGGCCGCTGTCGCCGACGCCGTCGCCGAGGTCGAGTGGGAGCTCGTCTACCAGTCGCGCTCCGGCCCGCCCACGCAGCCCTGGCTCGAGCCCGACGTCAACGACGTGATCGCCGAACTCCCCGGCCGCGGGGTCGAGGCCGTCGCGATCGTGCCGCTCGGCTTCGTCAGCGACCACATGGAGGTGCTCTGGGACCTCGACACCGAGGCCATGGAGGCCGCCGAGGAAGCCGGCATCCGGGCCGTCCGCACGCCCACGCCCGGCGTCGACCCGGCCTACGTCTCGGGCCTCGTCGACCTCGTCGAGGAGCGACTGAACGGCACTCCGAAATCGGAACGCCCGCACCTGACCGACCTGGGGCCGTGGTACGACGTGTGCCGCCCCGGCTGCTGCGAGAACATCCGCGCCGGGTTCAAGCCCGTCGCCGCGGGCGTTCGCCCCTGACCCGATCCGACGCCGCCCGCTCTCTCTTCCGGGGAGCGGGCGGCGTCGTCGCGTCCGCCCCCTGATGTCGGCGGCCGTCAATAAGATGAGCGCATGCGCATCCACATCGGCACCGATCACGCCGGTCTCGAGTTCTCGACCCAGATCCAGCACCACCTCGCCGCCCAGGGGCACGAGGTCGTCGACCACGGCCCCCTCGAGTACGACCCGCTCGACGACTACCCGGCCTTCTGCATCCGCGCCGCTCAAGCGGTCGTGCGTGATCAGGCCGACGGCGTCGACGCGCTCGGCGTCGTCTTCGGCGGCTCAGGCAACGGCGAGCAGATCGCCGCGAACAAGGTGCTGGGCGTGCGCGCCGCGCTGGTGTGGAACGTGTCGACCGCCGAGCTCGCGCGCGAGCACAACGACGCCAACGTCATCTCGATCGGCGCGCGTCAGCACACGTTCGACGAGGCCGCATCGTTCATCGACCGCTTCATCGCGACACCGTTCTCGGGCGAAGAGCGCCACGCGCGCCGGATCGGCCAGCTCGCGGCGTACGAGCAAGACGGCGTGCTGCTGCCCGACCCGCGGGCGGCTCGCGGCGAGAACACCCTGACCGACGCCAGCGACTCGTTCGACCCCGAGGCAGGCTGATGCCCGAAGGGCATTCCGTCCACCGCATCGCGCGGCAGTTCGACCGCAACATCGTGGGGCGCGTCGTGGCGGCATCCAGCCCCCAGGGTCGTTTCGTCGAGGGCGCGTCGGTGCTCGACGGGCGCGAAGCGGTCGAGGTGCGGGCCGTCGCCAAGCAGATGTTCCTGCGGTTCGACGGTGACGTGTGGCTTCGCGTGCACCTGGGCATGTACGGCGCGTGGGACTTCTCGGGCGAGGTGGCGCTCGACGCGACGATCGCCTCGGCGAACGGCCGCATGGGGCACACCAACCAGCGCGGCACCACGTTCGACGACGCGCCGATCCTCGACGCCGCGGGCGAGAACTCCCTGAGCTCGATCGGCGCCCCGCGGCGCGCGCGCGTGCGCATGTCGGAGCAGACGACCGGCCTCGACGAACAGGTCGAGTGGCCGCCGCCGGTGGTCGGCGCCGTGCGGCTGCGTCTTCTCACCGAGACGACGTGCGCCGATCTGCGCGGCCCCACGGCCTGCGTGCTGCAGACGCCCGACGAGGTGGCGGCGGCGATCGCGAAGCTCGGCCCCGACCCTCTCGTCGACGACGTCGCCGAGGGCGAGGAACGCTTCACCGCGACCGTCAAGAAGAAGCCCACCGCCATCGGCCTGCTCCTGATGGATCAGGCCGTGGTCAGCGGAATCGGCAACGTCTACCGCGCCGAGATCCTCTTCCGCGCCCGGCAGAACCCGCACACGCCTGGCCGCGACGTGCCCGAAGAGGTCGTCCGCGGCATGTGGCGCGACTGGGTGCGACTGCTGTCGATCGGCGTCGAGACCGGCCAGATGATGACGATGGACGACCTCGACCCCGGGGCGTATCGCCGTGCCATGGCCCATCGCGACGACCGGCACTGGGTCTACCACCGCGCGGGTCTGCCGTGCCGCGTATGCGGCACCGACATCGTGATGGAAGAGGCGGCGGGGCGCAAGCTGTACTGGTGCCCACGCTGCCAGGCCTGATCTGCCAGGCCTGATCTGCCGGGGACGGTCCCGTCGACGAGCCCGGTGCCTCGCGCGCCGCGTCGGCGGATGAGCCTGGTGAAGCCCGCCGCGTTCTAGGCTGATCCGGTGCGCCAGAACCCCAGCTTCGCGATGACCGACGTCGGTGAGATCCGGCGTCTCATCGACCGCCACCCGTGGGTCACCCTCGTCGGTCAGGGCGACGACGGTCTCGTCGCCTCGCACTATGCGGTCATGCTCGACGACCAGCGCGACGACCTGACCATCGTCGGGCACGTCGGCAAGCCCGACGACGCGATCCTCGGTCTCGGCAACCGCGAGCTGCTCGTGGTGGTGCAGGGCCCGCACGGATGCGTCACTCCCCGGTGGTACGGCGACGTGCCCGCCGTCCCCACCTGGAACTTCGTGTCGGCGCACCTCTCCGGCATCCCGGAGATCCTGACGCCCGACGAGAACCTCCGCGTACTCGAAAGTCTCGTCGAGCGGTTCGAGGGCGGCGCCGACGACGCGCGGACCCTGTACGCCCTGCCGAACGACGCGACGTTCGTCGAACGCCTCGAGCGCGGCACCGTCGGCTTCCGCCTGACACCCACGCGGGTCACGGCCAAACGCAAGCTGAGCCAGAACAAGAGCGCCGAAGTGGTCGAGACCATCGTCGCGGGGCTGTCCGCGCAGCACCCCGAGCTCGCCGGCGAGATGCGCCGCGCCGAAGACGCCCGGGGACGCGCGTGATCGGCGAGCACGTCGGATTCGTCCGCGCCGTGCGGGTGGCGGGGCCGGGTCGTGAGTTCCTCCCCACCTCGGAGCCCGTCGACCTCGTCATCGCCGACGGGGTGATCGCCGACATCGCCCCCACGGGGAATCTCCGGCCCACCGGCGTGGTGGTGGACGGGGAGGGCGGCTGGCTGCTGCCCGGCCTCTGGGACCACCACGTGCACGTGCTGCAGTGGGCCCTGGTCGCCGAGCGCGTGCCGCTCGGCGAGGTCGCCTCGGCGCGCGATGCCGCATCGATCATGGCGTTCGCCCCCGAGAGCGACGGACGCCGCGTCGGCGTCGGCTTCCGCGACGGGCTGTGGCCCGACGAGCCGAGCCTCGCCCTGCTCGACGCCGCGACCGGAGACGGGGCGACGTACCTGGTCAACGCCGACGTGCACAGCGTCTGGATGAACAGCGCCGCGTTCCGTCGCGAGGGCTTCGAGCCCGTGGCGTCCGGGATGCTGCGCGAAGAGGACGCCTTCGAGATCTCGCGCCGACTCAACGCCATGGAGCCGGACCGTGCCGACGACGCCGTCGAGCGCATGGCTCGCGCCGCCGCGGCGCGCGGGATCGTCGGACTCGTCGACCTCGACATGACCTGGAACGACGAGCCCTGGCAACGGAGGGTCGCGCGGGGCTTCGACACGCTCCGCGTCTCGTACGGCACCTACCCGCAGCACCTCGACCGCGCGATCGCCGAGGGCCTGCGCACCGGCGACCGGGTGCGCGGGGCGGCGCACGACCTCGTGCGCGTCGGACCGCTGAAGGCCATCACCGACGGGTCGCTCGGAACCCGCACGGCGGCGTGCGCCCACCACTACCCGGGTGAGATCGGCAACCACGGACTGCTCACCGTGCCCCCCGACGCCCTCGTCGACATGATGACGCGGGCGACCGCCGCGGGGCTCGAGTGCGCGATCCACGCCATCGGCGACGTCGCGAACGCTCACGCTCTCGACGCCTACGCGCGCACCGGCGCGGTGGGCACCATCGAGCACGCGCAGCTCGTCGCGCACGCCGACATTCCGCGTTTCGCCCGGCTGGGAGTCGCGGCGAGCGTGCAACCCGAGCACGCGCTCGACGATCGCGACATGACGGATGCCATCTGGGCCGAGCAATCCGCGCAGCCCTACCCCCTGCGCGCCCTGGTCGACAGCGGGGCGAACGTGCGGTTCGGCTCCGACGCGCCCGTGGCGTCGCTGGATCCCTGGGCGGCGATGGCGTCGGCCGTGTTCCGCACGCGCGACGGGCGCGACGCCTGGCACCCGCACCAGCGGATCGACATCGACACCGCCATCGCGGCATCCACCGCCGGAGGATCGACGACGCCGGCGCAGATCAGCCCCGGGGCCCTGGCGGATCTCGTCATCGTGGGCGACGATCCGCACGCCGCCGACGAGCGGGGCCTGCGCGCCATGCCGGTGCGCACGACGCTGCTCGCGGGGCGCGTGACGCACGGCGCGTGACGCACACGTCCTCGCCGCTTCGGATTCGCGCGCGACGACACCCCCGGCGTCTTGTGCGCGGGGACGACGAAGGGGGCGGCGCCGAAGCACCGCCCCCTTCGTGGAGGAATTACGCCGCGAGGTGCGCGAACAGGAACCAGCGGTCCTTGTCGAGACCGCGCTTGATCTCGATGGCGACGTCCTGGCTGGTCATGTCGAGCTCGTCGAGGCCCTCGATGGCGGCTTCGATGTCGAGCAGGACGGCGTCGATGTCGGCGATGACGGCGCGGATGACGACGTCGGACTGCGCGAAGCCGGCGGGGACCTCGGTGGCCTTCGCCTTGGCCGCGACCGTCGACAGGCGCGCGTCGACGGGCAGGCCCAGGGCGACGATGCGCTCGGCGGCCAGGTCGGCCCAATCCTGCGCGTGAGCCACGACCGTGTCGAGCAGCTCGTGCACGCCGATGAAGTTGGAGCCGCGGACGTGCCAGTGCGCCTGCTTGCCGTTGACGACGAGCGCCTCGAGGCCGATCACGACGGGGGACAGGAACTGCGCGGTGCCGGACGCCATGGTGGAGTCGACGGTGGTGGCGGCGGGGGTGTGAACGGTGCTCATGTTTGCTCCTTAGGCGACGTTCGAAGTCTCGATGGATGCAACGCTACTCACTCGCGGACATTCCGCAAGCAAGATGAGGCTCGGCTAAATACCTGATGAATAGGCAATCCTCACCTATGCTCCCGCCTCCTCGTCGCGAGCGCGAGCCCCGCTCCCACGGTTCCGGCCGCCACGAGCGCGACGGCGGCGAGCGGGTCCGTGCCACGCCCCGTCCGGGGCAGCGCATCGCCGGGCGATCGGGGCGAGTCCGGGTCGGCGCCCTCGACGTACTCGCTGAGCCGCACGACGGGCGTGGCGCTCGTCGCCGCCCGTCGCATGTCGTTGCCCGCCGCGGCATCCATCCGCACGCCGATCGCGATGCGCACCGTTCCGCCGACGGGGATGACGGCGCTGCGCCATTCGGCGCCCGGCGCGACCGTCTGATCGTCGACGGCGAGTCGCAGGGCCCCCGCCAAGGTGGGGCGCGTCCCGTCGGCGCCCGGGAGGTCGAGGCGAACCGCAGCGCGAGCGGGATCGCTGCTGACGTTGCGGATCCACACGGGCGTGGTGAGCGTGATTCCCGGTGCGAGACGGCCGAGGTCGTCGATCGGATCGAGCGAGCCGTCGGAGACGAATCGGATGCCATCGGCGCTGAGCTGCAGGTTGCCCTCCGCCGCGTCGCGGGAGGCAGCCGCCGAGGACAGAGTCCCCGGCTCGCCGGCTCTCGCGGGCGCCGGAGTGAGAAAGGGAGTGAGAGCCGCGACGGCGACGAGCACGGCGAGCGTCGCCGCCGCAGCGCGCCGACGCCGGGTCCGCACCAGGTCGACGACCAGCAGCGAGATGCCGTACCCGACGATGACGATGCCCACCACCGCGACGATCGCGCCTCGGTCGTGCCCGCCCAGCAGCACACCCGGATACCCGAGGTACGGCACCGCCATGATCACCGTCCCACGAAGTTGCTCACGCTGTACGGGTGGGTCGTCGACGTCGTTGGCGTCGCCCCGGGTCACGAGCAGGCGCTCTCCGCCCGTGCTGCTCGTCGTCCCGACGACCCGGTGCGTGACGACCGCGGGGTCGCCCGAGCGGATCTGGTACGTCACGACGTCGCCGACCCGCACGTCGTCGATCGACGCGGCGCGCACCGCGATCATGGTGCCGGGCGGCATCCCGGGCTGCATGCTCCCGGTGAGCACGGTGTAGGTCTGAGCCCCGAGCAGGTTCGGCATGACGATGGTCAGCAGCGCGAACAGCGAGAGGGCCAGGATGACGACGGTGCCGACGAGGGAACGCACACGCGGCCAGCGGGAGCGCGGGCGGGGGTGGGCCTCGCGCGTGGAGCGTCGGGTCAGGTTCCCTGACACTTCAGCCCTCCGGTCAGCAGACCACCGACGAGGCTCGACAGCACCACGGGCTGTGCGTTGCTGGCCGCGGATTCCCACGCCCCGACGCGGGCTTTGACGGTCACGAGGACCGACCCTCCGGTGAGGAGCGAACCGAGGGTGAGACCGAGGTTCTCGAGCAGGGAGCCCCGCACCTCGAAGAACAGGTTCGTCTGCTGCTGGCTGAGCAAGGTGGTGCTGCTGTTGACGGTGTTCCCGACCCTGACGTCGTAACCGGTCGCGCCCGCGACACTCGCCCATTCGATTCGCGCTGCTCGGGGGTTCGATGTCACGTTCTTGCACTGGGTCACGGGTGCGGCGAGCGAGCCCGTCGACAGCGAGAACGCGGGCGCCGCGGCGGTCGACTGCCAGGCGGCCTCTGCGGGCGGAGCGGTCAGACCCCAGAGGAACGACAGGGCGACGGCGCCGGCGATCACCGACCGGCCCCCCGGCGACAGCCCCGTCACGAGAGCACCTGATCGGCCGTCACCGTCATCGACGGCGAGATGGCGGTGTTCTGCGCGGTGGACGGCGCGTCTGCCCGCAGCGTCACGCGTAGACACAGATCGACCGACTGTCCCGCCCTCAATCCCCCCGCCGGGGTGTACGAACCCCCCGGCGGGATCACGGTGCCACTGCCGCACGCGCCGACGAACACCTGCGTCGTGACCCAGGGGGATTGCGTCGCCGGCGCGGCGCTGAGCCTCCAGCGGAGCGTCGTCCCGCTCCCCGTCGCGGTGACTCGCAGCGTCGCGGTGTCGCTCACGCCGCTCGGGTACAGCGGCTTCCACGCCGACCAGGAACCCACCCACTGCGTCGCGAGGGCCAGGTCACCGGATGCCACGACCCCCGCGGCGAGGGGCACACGGCTCTGCCAGAACGCCTGCGCCGCGGTGGTCCCCCCGCCGAGCACGAGGACCGTCGCCAGCATCGCTCCCCAGCGCAGCCGTCGCGGGACGCCGTCGTCACGCTGCGACATGCCGAGGCCCGTGTCAGGAGGTCGCCTGCGACAGCGCGAACGCCACACCGTTGAGGTCGACGGTGCTGTTGACGCCGTTTCGCTGGTCGGTGGTGGAGCGGAACGTGATGGTGAGGGTGGCGGTCACCGTCTCTTCGGTGTCGCCCGTGATGCGGTAGGTGTTCGGAGTGGTCTCGGTGCCGAGGCCCGGCACCGTCAGGTCCACGTCGAGATAGGCCGCGAGCGCACCCGTGGTGAAGTCGTCGCCGAGGGCCGCCGTGAGGTCCGCGGCGATGGTGTCACCCTCCAGCGTCACGGTCAGCGGTTGCGACAGCGTCAGCACGTCGCCCGGAACCAGTCGCACATCGCCCAGGTCTGCCTCGTCGACGGCCGTGGCCGGCTGCAGTGCGCCCGCCAGGGTCCACGAGCCCGCCCCCAACGTCAGGTCGAGGTCTCCCGACTCCACGGTGCCGGCGCTCAACGCGGTCTCGGTCGACCAGTACGCGTACGTGCCGGCGCCACCGAGCAGGAGGGCGGTGCCGGCGGCGATGGCGAGGATCGCGACGCCTCGAGGGTGGCGCCGAACCGAACGGGTGCGGGTGGCGGGGGATGTTTCAACGGTGCGGGACATGATGTTCTCCAGGGCGGGATGCGGCTGCGGTGCGGGACCGAACCTATGAGCGCCGCCCGTCCGCGGCGCTACCGGTTTCGCCTTCCCGGTAGGCGAAGCGGCGCTCGCCGGTAGTCGGGCCGTGCGTGCGGCCAGTAGTCGCGGGTCGTTAGGGTCGGGCCATGACCATCGCTCGCGACGCCGTCGTGCTCGCCCTTCCCGATGCCGCTCCCGAGATCGATGACACCGCGTTCGTGGCATCCGGAGCCCGAGTCGTGGGGGACGTGCGACTGTCGACGGACGCGAGCGTCTGGTACAACGCGGTCCTGCGGGGCGACAGCGCGTCGATCACCGTCGGCGCCCGGAGCAACGTGCAGGACAACGTCTCGGTCCACGTCGACGCCGGACGCCCCGTCGTCATCGGCGCCGACGTCTCGGTCGGACACAACGCCGTCGTGCACGGGTGCACCATCGGCGACGGTTCGCTGATCGGGATGGGGAGCGTGATCCTCTCGGGTGCCGATATCGGTCCCGGCTGCCTCATCGCCGGGGGAGCGGTCGTGCTCGAGGGCACCGTCGTGCCGGCGGGATCGCTCGTCGCAGGCGTTCCGGCCCGGGTGCGTCGCGTGCTGACCGACGAGGAGCGCGCGAAGATTCTGCGGAACGCCCAGACGTACGTGGCGCACACGGCTCGGCATCGCGCCGCGTCGCCGGTCACGGACCTCGATCGAGACCCGGACATGTGGACGGACTGACCCGGGGGAGCGAATCGACGCGTCCGACGGGTGAAGTTCCGCGGCTCTGACGGGGGTCCGCGCCGGGACTGTGGTGTCGTGGCGAGCGGTGTCGCTGTCGGCGATGCCGTCGCCGCCCGGGAGCCGCCATCTGCGCAACCGCCTCGTCCACCCGCCGTCAGTGGGTCCGTCCCGCAGCGGCGCGCGGATCGTGGCCGCGCGGGTCGTGGCGGCGAACAGCGCTCTACGCCGCCTGCGGATTCGACGTACCCACGGAGGCGCAGGCGGGCCTCGAGCTCGATCTGTCGCTGGGCGGGTGGGCCGGCCCCGAGCAGCAGCGCGACGCGTAGTCTCGCGAGATGCACATCACGACGCTCGGCCCCGACGAGGTCTTCGTGTTCGGATCGAACGCGTCCGGGGCGCACGGCGGGGGAGCCGCGCGGTTCGCCCTGGACCGTTTCGGAGCGGTCTGGGGCCAGAGCGAGGGGCCGCAGGGGCAGGCCTACGGCATCGACACGATGTCGGGACTCGCGGTGTTCGAGGAGCAGGCACGGCGATTCGTCGCGTTCGCGGCGGATCACCCCCACCTGCGGTTCCTGGTCACCGAGGTCGGGTGCGGGATCGCGGGATATCGACCCGCGCAGGTGGCGGGGTTCTTCGCGGGAGCCGGGCAGAACGTCGTGCTGCCGGAATCGTTCCGCGGAGACGGTCGTCGGCGATCGGATGCCGATGCGGAGAATCCCTAGGCGCGGGACGGATGGAGGGGCTGACGAGAATCGAACTCGCATCATCTGTTTGGAAGACAGAGGCTTTACCACTAAGCTACAGCCCCGAAATCCGGCGACTCGAGGAGTCGCGGAATCGGACTTCTCTACTCTACGACACCCGTGGGAGTGCCTCCGACACCATGCGGGGACACACGTGTGCGGGCGGGTGGCTCCTCGGCATCCGGAGGACCGGCAGGAGGTGCCGCCCGCGGACGCATCCTGAGCGGATCGGACAACCCCGCCGCAGAGAAACCGGCGTGCCCAGGCCGATCGACTAGACTTTCCTCGGTCGTTTCGTCGGCGCGTGCCGCGCGTCGCCCCGGGGCGTAGCTCAGCTTGGTAGAGCGCCCGCTTTGGGAGCGGGAGGCCGCAGGTTCAAATCCTGTCGCCCCGACGTCACGGCCCCACAGACCACAGGCCCAATCGGCCCCCGCGTGCGCGCGGGCCACACGAGGAGAACGAACCGCATGGTCAACAGCACCGTCGAGAAGCTCAGCCCCACCCGGGTCAAGCTCCACATCACGGTCTCGCCCGACGAGCTCAAGCCGAGCATCGCTCACGCCTACGAGCACATCGCGCGCGACGTGCAGATCCCCGGCTTCCGCAAGGGCAAGGTCCCCGCCCCGATCATCGATCAGCGCATGGGCCGCGGCGCGGTCATCGAGCACGCCGTCAACGAGGGCCTCGACGGTTTCTACCGCGCGGCCGTCGACGACCAGGAACTGCGCGTCATCGGTCGCCCCAACGCCGAGATCATCGAGCTCCCCGAGCTCAAGGATTTCTCCGGTGACCTGGTCATCGACGTCGAGGTCGACGTGCGCCCCGAGTTCGACCTCCCCGCCTACGACACCCTCACGGTGACCGTCGACGCGGTCGAGGCCGATGAGGCCGGCATCGACGCCGAGCTCGACCGCCTGCGTGCGCGCTTCGGCACGCTCGTCACCGTCGACCGCCCCGCGACCACCGGTGACTTCGTCGAGCTCGACCTGGTCGCCACCATCGACGGCGCCGAGATCGACCGCGCCGAGGGCGTCTCGTACGAGGTCGGCTCGGGCGAGCTGCTTGAGGGCATCGACGAGGCCATCGAATCGCTCACCGCCGACGAGCAGACCACGTTCCGCTCGAAGCTGGTCGGCGGAGACCACGCGGGCGAAGAGGCCGAGGTCGCGGTGACCATCACCGCCGTCAAGGAGCGCGAGCTCCCCGACGCCGACGACGATTTCGCGCAGATGGCGTCGGAGTTCGACACGCTCGCGGAGCTCCGCGAGTCGCTGAGCGAGCGCGTGTCGCAGCAGGCCGTGTTCACGCAGGGCTCCGCCGCGCGTGACAAGTTCATCGAGGCCCTGCTCGAGGCCGTCGACATCCCGGTTCCGCCGGCGCTCATCGAAGACGAGGTGCACACGCACCTCGAGGGCGAGAACCGCCTCGAAGACGACGAGCACCGCGCCGAGGTCACCGAGGCGAGCGAGAAGCAGTTCCGCACGCAGATGGTGCTCGACAAGATCGCCGAAGACGCCAACGTGCAGGTGTCGCAGGACGAGCTCACGCAGTACCTGATCCAGTCGGCCGCGCAGTACAACATGGCGCCGCAGGACTTCGTCAACGCGCTCCAGCAGGGCAACCAGCTGCCCGCGCTCGTCGGTGAGGTCGCCCGCAACAAGGCCCTCGCGATCGCGCTCGGCAAGGTGTCCGTCGTCGACACCAACGGCAAGGCCGTCGACCTGACCGGCTTCGTCGCCGTCGAGGGCGAAGAGCCCACCGAGGGTGACGACGAGGTCGTCGAAGAGGCTCAGGAGATCGCCGACGCCGCCGCCGACGCCGACGCCATCGTCGAGGCCGAGGAGGCTCCCGTCGAGGAGGCTCCGAAGAAGGCTCCCGCCAAGAAGCGCGCGCCCGCCAAGAAGAAGGCAGACGACAAGGCCGCCGAGAGCGAGTAAGTCGTGACGAGGGGGCGGGTGCTACGGCATCCGCCCCCTCTCCCGTTCCCGGACCCTGTTGAGTGTCCAGGACACGCCGCGCGCCGCGCGCTCTGAGCGGCGAGTCTTGGACATTCAACAGGGTCTTGGGCCCCGGGGCGTACGGGCGGCGCGGCGCGCGGCGCGAGGGCCGGAACCCGAGAGTGCGCACTCGGCCACGAACCCGAGGGTTCGCACCCCGGCGCGAACCCCCGGGGGTGCGCACCCGGGCGCGAACCCCCGGGAGTGCGCGTGCGCGCGTGGCGGCGCGCCCGGCGCCGACCCCGAATGCTGTTGAGTGTCCAGGACGTGCCGCGCCAGCTTCGGTGATGCGGCGTGTTGTGGACACTCGAGTGAGAAGGACGACGCCGAGAGGGCGGAGCGACGACATGGACGACTGGCAGAACCGCGTGGATGCCGTGTGGGCAGACGAGACGCTCGAACCCACGGCGGTGATCGCACGCATCGACGAGCTGGCCGCGGAGCGGCCCGACGACGACGCCGTCGCGCTGTTCGAGCGGGCCGGCGCACGGGACTCCGCGGGCGTCGAGAACGAGGCGGAGGTGCTCTACCGCCGCGCGCTCGCCCTCGGCCTCGACGACGAGCGACGCACCCGCGCCACCATCCAGCTGGCGAGCACGATCCGCAACCTCGGCAAGACCGAGGAGGCCCTGGCACTGCTCCGCGCCGAGTACGGGCGCGAACCGCGCGGACCGCTGCACGATGCCGCTGCGGCGTTCTACGCCCTCGCGCTGGTGTCGACCGGTGCGCCCGAGCAGGCGGCATCCATCGCCCTCCGGGCCCTCGCGCCGCACCTGCCGCGCTATACCCGCTCGGTGACCGGGTATGCGCAAGAAATCGCCGACGAATCCCGCTGATCCGCCCGCGGCGAACACGGCATCCCGGCCCGCGGCCCGCCGGTAGATTCGTTGCAGATCACCGGAAGAGGAGCACACATGCCCGAACCCCTTATGGCAACGAGCGTCTTCGACAGGCTGCTGAAGGACCGCATCATCTGGCTCGGTTCCGAGGTGCGCGACGATAACGCCAACGAGATCTGCGCCAAGATCCTGCTGCTGGCCGCAGAGGACTCGCAGAAGGACATCTACCTCTACATCAACTCGCCCGGCGGCTCCATCACCGCCGGCATGGCCATCTACGACACGATGCAGTTCGTCCCGAACGACATCGTGACCGTCGGTATCGGCATGGCGGCGTCGATGGGTCAGCTGCTGCTGACCAGCGGCACCAAGGGCAAGCGCTACATCACGCCCAACGCGCGCGTTCTGCTGCACCAGCCGCACGGCGGCTTCGGCGGAACGTCGAGCGACATCCAGACGCAGGCGCAGCTCATCCTCGACATGAAGCGTCGTCTGGCAGAGATCACCGCCGCGCAGACGGGCAAGAGCGTCGAGCAGATCAACGCCGACGGCGACCGCGACCGCTGGTTCAGCGCCGCCGAGGCTCTCGAGTACGGCTTCGTCGACCACATGCGCGAGCACGCCACCGACGTCACCGGCGGCGGCGGGACCGCGGCCTGAGGCCGAGAGGAAAGGACACCGACATGAACATCCCCACTTTCGGCGGCGCAGCGTCACACATGCCCAGCAGCCGCTACGTTCTTCCTCAGTTCGAGGAGCGCACGGCCTACGGCTACAAGCGCCAGGACCCGTACAACAAGCTGTTCGAAGACCGCGTGATCTTCCTCGGCGTGCAGGTCGACGACGCGTCGGCCGACGACGTGATGGCCCAGCTTCTCGTTCTCGAGTCGCAGGACCCCGACCGCGACATCATCATGTACATCAACTCGCCCGGTGGCTCGTTCACGGCCATGACGGCGATCTACGACACGATGCAGTACGTCTCGCCGCAGATCCAGACCGTCGTGCTCGGTCAGGCCGCATCGGCAGCCTCGGTGCTGCTGGCCGCCGGTGCCCCGGGCAAGCGCCTGGCGCTGCCGAACGCCCGCATCCTGATCCACCAGCCCGCCATGGGCGAAGCGGGTCACGGGCAGGCGTCCGACATCGAGATCCAGGCGCAGGAGATCCTGCGCATGCGCACCTGGCTCGAGCACACGATGGCTCACCACACGGGCCAGGACGTCGCGAAGATCAACAAGGACATCGACCGCGACAAGATCCTGTCGGCGCAGGAGGCCCTCGAGTACGGCCTCGTCGACCAGGTGCTGACCACGCGCAAGCGCATGCCCGCGGCTCTCACCGCCTGACGCGCTTCTCGTCTCGAAGCCCCGCAGACCCGTTTCGGTCTGCGGGGCTTCGTCGTTCCTCGCGCGACTCGCCAAGAGTCGTCGCTCGAGGGTGGTCCGCAGGGACATATCTCGGCGATTCGCGCGCGGGAAACGGGGGAGAGAACGGATGCCGGCGTCCGCCCTGGGCGATCACGACACCGCCGCGGGCCCAAATGCCCTTGGTTCGTACGGGCACGGGTTAGGCTCGGGTACACACCGGCGGGGGCCGGGTGACAGGAGGAACCGGCATGGCACGTATCGGTGAAAGCGCCGACCTGTTCAAGTGCTCCTTCTGCGGCAAGAGCCAGAAGCAGGTGCAGCAGCTCATCGCCGGTCCCGGCGTGTACATCTGCGACGAATGCGTCGAGTTGTGCAACGAGATCATCGAAGAGCGCATGGCCGAGTCCTCGGCGGGAGAAGTCGCCGAGTTCGACCTCCCCAAGCCCCGCGAGATCTTCTCGTTCCTCGAGGAGTACGTCGTCGGTCAGGAGGCCGCCAAGCGTGCCCTCGCCGTCGCCGTCTACAACCACTACAAGCGCGTGCGCTCGCACGGCACCCTGCAGCCCGCCGAGGCGCGTGCCGAAGAGATCGACATCGCCAAGAGCAACATCCTGCTGCTCGGTCCCACCGGCTGCGGAAAGACCTACCTCGCGCAGACCCTGGCCAAGCGTCTCAACGTGCCGTTCGCGGTCGCGGATGCCACGGCGCTCACCGAGGCGGGATACGTCGGCGAAGACGTCGAGAACATCCTGCTGAAGCTGCTGCAGGCCGCCGACTTCGACGTCAAGCGCGCCGAGACCGGCATCATCTACATCGATGAGGTCGACAAGATCGCCCGCAAGGCCGAGAACCCCTCGATCACGCGCGACGTGTCGGGCGAGGGCGTGCAGCAGGCCCTGCTGAAGATCCTCGAGGGCACCGTCGCGTCGGTTCCCCCGCAGGGCGGGCGCAAGCACCCGCACCAGGAGTTCATCCAGATCGACACGACGAACGTGCTGTTCATCGTCGCTGGCGCCTTCGCGGGGCTGGAAGAGATCATCTCCGCTCGCGTCGGCAAGCACGGCGTCGGTTTCGGTGCCCCGCTCCAGCGGAAAGAAGATGCGCCCGACCTCTTCAGCGAGGCGCTTCCCGAAGACCTGCACAAGTTCGGCCTCATCCCCGAGTTCATCGGTCGCCTTCCCGTCGTGGCGTCGGTCTCGCCCCTCGACCAGGACGCGCTGATGGAGATCCTCACCGCCCCGCGCAACGCCCTGGTCAAGCAGTACCAGCGCATGTTCGAGCTCGACGGTGTGCAGCTGGAGTTCGACGAAGACGCGTTGCGTGCGATCGCCGACCTCGCGGTGCTGCGCAAGACGGGTGCCCGCGGTCTGCGTGCGATCCTCGAAGACGTGCTCGGGCCGATCATGTTCGATGTGCCCTCGGCCGATGACATCGCCAAGGTGGTCATCACGCGGGCGTCGGTCGAAGACCGTGTGCCGCCGACGATCGTGCTCGCGCAGAAGCGCCGGAGCGCCTGAGCGCGAACGCCCGGCTGGTCTCGCCTGAGAAGATCGGGACCGTTTCGAACGACGGCGGCGCCGTAGCGCGAGCGTTCGCACACGCGGTCCTGCACCGGCGGTGACCAGACGGGCCGCGGCGTCGGCGAGCGATGTCGGAGGTGGCCGCTAACCTCGCTACATGGTCAGCGTCACACCCTTTCGAATCTCCGTTCCCGAGCACGACCTCGTCGACCTCCGAGAGCGTCTGCGCCGTTCCCGGCTGCTCCCGGATTCCCCGGGCCGACCGGCCTCGGGCATGACGGCCGACTACCTCGCCGAGCTGGTGGAGTCCTGGGCCGACTTCGACTGGCGCGCCCGCGAGGAGTGGCTGAACGCGCACCCGCAGGTGCTCGTCGACGTCGAGGGGGCGACGCTGCACGCCGTCCACCTCCGCGCGCCCGACCCCGAGGCGCCGGCCCTGCTCGTCATGCACGGGTGGCCGCACACCTTCGCCCTGCAGCTCGATTTCGCGGAACGCTTGCAGTCTCGCATGCATGTCGTGGTCGTCAGCCTGCCCGGGTTCGGTTTCTCGACGCCCTATCGGGAGGGGCCGATGACCGATGAACGGCTGGTGCGGTCCGTGCACGAACTCATGACCGAGCATCTCGGATACGAGACGTACGTCACCTACGGCGAAGACGTCTCGGCGTCGATCAACGACCTTCTGGCGGTGCGGTATCCGAATCAGGTGACCGGCATCATCGCGACGCACCCCCACTTCGCCGCCCCGAGTGACGCGACCCTGTCCGCGGTCCCCGAGGTGCAGGCGTTCCGCGCTCACCTGGAGCGCGAGCGCGCATCGGGCGGTGCGTACAGCCACGCGCAGGCGACACGGCCCGACACCCTGGCGGTCGGACTGAACGACTCGCCCGCAGCGCTGCTGGCGTGGATCGTCGAGAAGTTCGTCGAGTGGGCCGACGTCGACACCGATGATCCGCGCTCGCTCGAGACGCGCATCTCCCGCGAGAGGATCCTCACCGAGGTGACCCTGTACTGGGTCACGCAGACGATCGCGACGTCGTTCCGGCCCTACTTCGACCATCACTCCGCCGACGCCGAGCCCGCCGCGACGACGACCGTGCCGGCTGCGGTCTTCATCCAGCGCCATGAGGCCGACTACCCCGAGGTGATGGCTCGGGCGTTCTACCGCGACCTGCGGGTGTTCGAGCGGCTGTCCGAAGGCGGTCATTTCACCGCGGCCGAGGTGCCGGAGGCGTTGGCGCAGCGCGTCGGCGACTTCGTCGAGTCGCTCACCATCTGAGCGTGCTCGGTTTCGTCCCGCCGTGGCCCCGCCCACGCCCGTCGGCGGCGAGGGCCACGGCGGGACGCCTTAGCCCGTGAGACCGCGGCGCTCCAGCAGCGGCTGGATGTCGGCGTCGCGCCCGCGGAAGTCGCGGTAGGCCGCCAGCGGATCGCCCGAGCCGCCGACGCCGAGCAGGCGCTGCCGGAACCGATCGCCGTTCTCGCGGCGCAAGCCTCCGTTGGCGCGGAACCACTCGACCGTGTCGGCGTCGAGCACCTCGCTCCAGATGTACGAGTAGTAGCCCGCGCTGTACCCGCCCGAGAACACGTGGGCGAAGTACGTCGACGAGTACCGGGTCGGCACCGCCGGGATGTCCAGGCCCATGTCCGCCAGGGCGGCGGCCTCGAACTCGGCGACGTCGATCTCGGCCGCCGCCTCGTCGACGGACAGGCCGTGCCAGGCCTGGTCGATCCACGAAGCCGCCAGGTACTCGCTCGTGGCGAAGCCCTGGTTGAACGCCTCCGACGCGTGCAGGCGCTCGACAACGTCAGCGGGGAGGGCCTCGTCGGTGTCGATGTGGCGGGCGTAGTTCGTCAGGATCTCGGGCCAGAGGATCCACATCTCGTTCACCTGGCTGGGGAACTCCACGAAGTCGCGGTGCACGGCGGTACCGGCGAAGTGCGGGTACGTGACCGTCGCGAAGAGCCCGTGCAGAGCGTGGCCGAACTCATGGAACAGCGTGATGACCTCGTCGAGGGTCAGCAGCGTCGGCGTACCCGGCGCGGGCTTGTTGACGTTGAGGTTGTTCACCACCACGGGCGCGGTGCCACGCAGCGCCGACTGCGTGACGATCGAGTTCATCCACGCGCCGCCCCGCTTGGTGTCGCGGGTGTACAGGTCGAGCAGGAACAGGCCCAGCTCGCTGCCGTCGGCGTTGTGCACCTCGAACACGCGCACGTCGGGGTGATAGCCCTGCAGGTCGTGTCGCTCGCTCACGCGGATGCCGTACAGCTGCTCCGCGGCGAAGAACACGCCGTCGCGCAGCACGCGCTCCGCCTCGAACCAGGGCCGGAGTGCCGCACGATCGAGGTCGTACTCGGCTGCCCGAACCCTCTCGGTGAAGAACGCCCAGTCGTGCGCCTCGATCTCGATGTCGTCGGCGTCGGCGATGCGCTGGAGCGCGGCCTGCTCGGCGCGGGCGTTCGCCGCGGCGGGGGCAGCCAGGCGGCGCAGCAGCTCGTGCACGGCGGTGGGGGAGCCGGCCGTCTGGTCGGCGAGGATGGCCGCGGCGTGCGACGGGTACCCCAGCAGGGCGGCACGCTCGGCGCGCAGCCGCACGATGTCGCGCAGCACCGCCCGGTTGTCGTGCGCGTTGCCGCGGGTCCCGCGCGAGCGGGAGGCCTCGAGCAGGCGTCGGCGACTCTCACGGTTGGTGAGCGACGCCAGGTAGGGGTGACCGGTGTACAGGGTGAGGGTGACGACGTAGCGGCCCTCGAGACCGCGGGCGGTCGCCGCCTGGGCTGCGGCCGACAGTTCGCCGGCGCCGAGACCGTCGAGTTCGGCGACGTCGTCGAAGACGACCGCGAGGTCGTTCGTGTCGGCGAGCAGGTTCTTCTCGAACGCGGTGGTGAGCACCGACAGCCGCTGGTTGAGGTCGGTCAGCTGGGCCTTCTGCGCGTCGTCGAGACCGGCGCCGGCGAGGGCCATCTCGCGGTGGTGGCGTTCGACGAGGTACCGGCTTTCGGCATCCAACTCCAGGTCGTCGAGGGAGGAGTGCACCGCCGCGATGCGGGCGAACAGGGCCGCGTCGAGCTGAATGGCGTCGCCGTGCGCGGCCAGGAGCGGCGCGAGTTCTTCCTCTGCGGCCTGGATCTCGGGCGTTCCGTCGGCCGACGACACGGTGTAGAACGCCCTCGCGACGCGGTCGAGCAGGTCACCGCTGCGCTCGAGCGCCAGAAGCGTGTTCTCGAACGTCGGAGCATCGGTCTGCGCCGTGATGGCGTCGACCTCGGCCCGGTGCGCGTCGAACGCCGCGCGGAACGCGGGGAGGTAGTGCTCGGCGCGGATGCTGCCGTAGGGCGGCAGGTCGTAGGGGAGGGCGGGCGGTGAGAGGAGGGGATTGGTCACGGCATCCGTCATCGTTCCAGCGTAGTCACGCGTTAAGCGACCGGATGCAAAGAAGTGCTTGCAAAGAAACCCGTGCAAAGGTATCTTTGCATCATGACCGAGCAGAACCGACCCCGGGAACGCGTCCTCGACGCCGGTGCCCTCCGCGCGCTCGCCCACCCGCTTCGCGTCCGCCTGTTCGACCTGCTCAGCCAGTACGGTGCCCAGACGGCGAGCGGCCTCGCGACGCTCACGGGGGAGTCCACGGGCGCGACGAGCTACCACCTGCGTGCGCTCGCGCGCCACGACCTCATCCGCGAGGTCGAGGGGCGCGGCACCGCTCGCGAGCGCTGGTGGGAACGCCCGGTGGGTGCGATCACGCTCACCAACCCCGAGCTGGCCGAGACCCCGGCCGGTCGTGCGGTGCAGGAGGCCGTCGCGAGCGAGACCCTCACCCTGCGGCAGCAGCAGCTCATGCGCTTCGTGCGCGACGGCTGGGAAGAAGCACCCGACTGGCGCGATGCCACGCTCATCGCCACCGCCAGCGCCCGACTGACGTCGGCGCAGATGGCCGACCTCAGCGCACGCCTGCAGGCGGTGATCGACGAGACGACCGAGCGGTACCGCGATCAGACCGGAGACGACGTCCGCGTGGTGACGATGCGCGCCGACGTCTTCCCTCTTCCCGCCGACGGAGTCGCCTCATGACCGCTCTCACGACCACGGCGCCGCGCACCCTCGCCCCCACCGCCCTCGACCGCGCCCTGCTGGGCCTGTCTCGCATGCTCGCCCGGGCCGCGGAGTCCCGCATGCGGGCACGGGCGGTGAGGCCCGTGCACAGCGAGGCACGGCACGCCGCCCGAGCCGACGGGCGGTCGCCGTATGCCGAGGCGGAGTTCTACCTGCGCGTGCGCTGACTCAGGCGAACTCGTCGTCGTCGTCGTAGCGCACGACGACCTCGCCCGCGGCATCCTGGGTCACGACGACCCCGGTGTCGAGCTCGGCGACCGCACGCCCCTCGAGGAACGTGAGCGTCCACCGCGGGGCGGGGGCGCTCAGGCCGTCGGGGGTGAGTGCGGCCTCGACCGCGGCGATCTGCGCGTGCAGCGCCTCGGGCACGGCCTTCGGCGGCTGCTCGCGGGCGGTCCAACGGGTTCCGAGCTGCATCAGTCCTCCTGGGGTGCGAACACGATGTCGGTGACCGTGGTGGTCTCGGCCCCGACGAAAGAGATGGTCTCGATGCGGCCCACGGCGCGCAGATCGCCCTCGGCCAGACGCAGGGCCTCGACGTTCGGACCCGAGACGGTGAGCGAGGTGACCGGCGTCTTCTGCGAAGCCTTGGCCTCGGTCTTGGCACGACGGATGCCGATGAGCGCGGCGCTGACGGCGGTGAGCACGGCGGGGTCGCCGTCGATGCCGAGCGGCTCCGGCCACGCGGCGGTGTGCACCGAACCCTCTTCGAACCACGACCACGTCTCTTCGGCCGCGAACGACAGCACCGGGGCGAACAGGCGCACGAGCGCCGACAGGGCCGTGCGCAGCGCGAGCGCTGCCGACGCCTGACCCACGTCGGACTGGTCGTACGCGCGTTCCTTGACCAGCTCGAGGTAGTCGTCGCAGAACGTCCAGAAGAACGACTCGGTGATCTCCAGCGCCCGCGCGTGGTCGTACGCCTCGAAGGCGGCGGTGGCGTCTCGAATCACGGCATCCAGGGTCGCGAGCATCGACGCGTCGAGGTCGTGCGTGACCTCGGCGCCCTCGGGCACGGGGAAGGACAGCACGAACTTCGCCGCGTTCAGCAGCTTGATCGCCAGGCGCCGACCGATCTTCACCTGCGTCGGGTTCTGCGGGTCGAAGGCGGCATCGGTGCCCAGGCGGCTCGACGCCGACCAGTAGCGCACGGCGTCGGAGCCGTGCTGCTTCAGGATGTCGGCGGGAGTGACGACGTTGCCCTTCGACTTCGACATCTTCTTGCGGTCGGGGTCGACGATGAAGCCCGAGATCGCGGCATCCGACCAGGGGCTCCGGTCGTCTTCGAGGGCGCTGCGCAGCATCGTCGAGAAGAGCCAGGTGCGGATGATGTCCTGACCCTGCGGTCGCAGGTCGAACGGTGCGACGAGGTTCCACAGCTCCTCGTCGCGCTGCCAGCCACCGGCCAGCTGCGGGGTGAGCGACGACGTCGCCCACGTGTCGAGGATGTCGAGCTCGGGGTCGAAGCCGCCGGCCACTCCACGCTGGTCCTCGGTGTACCCCGGGGGCACATCGACCGTCGGGTCGACCGGGAGGGCGGCGAGGTCGGGGGTCAGCACGCGCGCGTAGTCGCGCTCCCCGTTCTCATCCAGCGCGTACCAGACGGGGATCGGCACCCCGAAGAAGCGCTGGCGCGAGACGAGCCAGTCGCCGGTGAGGCCGTTGGTCCAGTTCTCGAAGCGCACGCGCATGAAGTCGGGATGCCACGACATCTCGCGCCCCAGCGAGACGAGACGCTCGCGTAGCTCGGCATCCCGCGCTCCGTTGCGGATGTACCACTGGCGCGTCGAGACGATCTCGAGCGGGCGGTCGCCCTTCTCGAAGAACTTGACGGGGTGGGTGAAGGGCTTCGGGGCGCCCTCCATGGCGCCTGCCTCCTGCAGCAGCTCGACGATGCGCTTCTTGGCGCTGAAGACCGTCTTGCCGGCGAGTTCGCCGTACGCCGCCTTCGCGGCATCCGTCACGATCACGTCGGGGGCGTCGGCGACGATGCGTCCGTCCTTACCGATGATCGTGCGGTTCGGCAGGTCGAGCTCTCGCCACCAGATGATGTCGGTCACGTCGCCGAAGGTGCAGATCATGGCGATGCCCGAGCCCTTGTCCTTCTGCGCGAGCGGGTGCGCGAGCACCGGCACCTCGACGTGGAAGAGCGGGGTGCGCACGGTCGTGCCGAAGAGGGGCTGGTAGCGCTCGTCGTCGGGGTTGGCCACGAGAGCGACGCACGCGGCGAGCAGCTCGGGGCGGGTGGTCTCGATGAACACGTCGCCGGAGCCGTCGGTCTTCGCGAAGCCCACGCGGTGGTAGGCGGCGGGCTGGTCGCGGTCTTCGAGCTCGGCCTGGGCGATGGCCGAGCGGAAATCGACGTCCCACAGGGTCGGCGCCATCGACTGATACGCCTCGCCGCGCTCGATGTTGCGCAGGAACGCCAGCTGGCTCGTGCGGATCGAGTCGTCGGAGATGGTGCGGTAGGTCTGCGTCCAGTCGACGCTGAGTCCCAGCTCGCGGAAGAGCTCTTCGAACTGCTTCTCATCCTCGATCGTGAGCTGCTCGCAGAGTTGGATGAAGTTGCGGCGGCTGATCGGCACCTGGTCGGCGGCCTTGCTGCTCTTGTTGTCGCCGCCGGCGAACGGCGGGGTGAAGTCGGCGTCGTAGGGGAGCGAGGGGTCGCAGCGCACGCCGTAGTAGTTCTGCACACGGCGCTCGGTGGGCAGGCCGTTGTCGTCCCAGCCCATCGGGTAGAACACGGTCTTGCCGCGCATGCGCTCGAAGCGCACCTTCACGTCGGTGTGCGTGAACGAGAACACGTGGCCGATGTGCAGGCTCCCGGATGCCGTCGGCGGCGGGGTGTCGACCGAGTAGACGCCCTGCCGGCCGCTCTCGGCGGCGCGCAGGCGGTCGAAGACGTATGTGCCGCGTTCTTTCCACGCGGCGTCCCACTTCTGCTCGAGGCCTTCCAGGGCGGGCTTGTCGGGAATCGTGGCCATGGGAGTACTCCTCGAGCGATATGGGCGGCACTGTGTGAGCGTGCCTGAAGGGGGTGGCCTCCAGGATACCGGGGTCGGGGGTGGGCGCGTGGCGGGGCGTGCGGGCATGTCGGGGGCGCAAGGTCAGCGATCCGCGCATCCTCAGGCCGGTGCTGCGGATGCCGCTGAGGTTGCGCAGATTGCTGAGGTTGCGCGCGATGTGGTCTTCGGCGCCGGGGTGCGGTGTGATGCTCGTGCGCATTGTCGGGGACCGGCGCAACGTCCGTCAGATCGGGTGGATGCCGCTGAGGTAGCGCCGATCGTTGAGCCTGTGGCGGTCGTTGCCGTCGGGCTGCCTGTCCTCCCCAAGCGTCATCCCCTCCACATGTCGCTCGGCACGCGCCCCGGTGCCGCCGGGGTCGGGCATCATCGGCGGGATGCGCCCTCCGCCCACCCTGCCCATCACCGATCGTGCGTCACAACTCGGCGGCGTGGTCCGCGCAACGAGCCTTCTCGAACAGGGGTACAGCAAACACCGGCTGGCTCGGGCGGTCGAGGAAGGGGCGCTCGTTCGGGTGCGGCGAAACTGGTTGGCGTTGCCCGGAGCCGATCCCCACCTCGTCGCAGCGGCCAGGACAGGAGTCGTCCTGTCGTGCATCACGGCGGCTGAACGCGCGAAGCTGTGGGTCGCCGAGCGACCCGGGACTCCGCACGTGGCCTACCCGGGATCGGGTCGGGTACATGGGCCCACGGCCGTCGTGCACTGGCAGCGGCCGGTGGTGCCACGGCATCCGGACGTGCTGGAAGACGGTACCGAGAACGTGCTGATGACGGTCGCCGCGTGCCAGCCCTACGAAGTCGCTCGAGCCGTATGGGATTCGGCGCTGAACAATCGTCTCGTCGATGCGCAGACTCTGCGGCGCCTTCCCTGGACGGGAGCTGCTCGGCGCTTCGCCGCGGAGGCGACACCATGGGCCGACTCCGGGCTCGAGACGATCTTCGTCGTGCGCCTTCGTTGGCTGGACCTGCCGATCCGCGCGCAGATATGGATCGCCGGCCATCGGGTCGACGTGCTCATCGGCGAGCGGCTGGTCGTGCAGATCGACGGCGCGCACCATGTCGGCCCTCAGCGGACATCAGACATCAGCCACGACGCTGAGCTCATGTTGATGGGGTATCACGTCATCCGGGTCGGGTACGCCCAGGTCATGCACCGCTGGGAAGAGGTGCAGGAACAGATCATGCGGGCGGTTGCGCAGGGGCTGCACAGGGCGTGATCCGCCGACATCGGTCGGCGAGGTCGCTCGTCCCCGCGGCCGGGTGCCGCCGCGGCGTCGGCACCTGCGCAAGGTCGGCGATCTACCCGAGGTCAGCGCGCTCGAGCGGATGCCGCTGAGGATGCGTAGGTCACGGAGGATGCCGCTGGCGTCCAGGTGCGAGCTGCGCAACGTCAGCGATCTGCGCAACGTCAGCGCGCTCGGGCGTGCGCCGCTGACGATACGCAGATCACTGAGCATGCGCCTGTGCGCCGATCGATGCCCCACGCGGGCACGCGTTCGTGATGGCGCGAGCGACGGCCGGGGTTTTCGAACCCGGTCCAGGAAGCCGGGTAAGCTGGGGGCTTCCTACGAAACTTCCGAGGTCCTTCCATGTCTTCTCTGCCGTCCCGCGGGCCGCTCTCCCGTCGCGTGCTGTCGGCGGTCGCCGTCGCCGCGGTCGCCGCCCTTTCCCTGTCGGCGTGCTCCGGCTCCGACCCGGGCGCCTCGGGCGACGGCGAGATCGTCTGGGCGATCGAGGGCGCGAACCTCTCGGCCGGGCACATGGACCCGCAGACGAGCCAGCTCGACGTGTCGGCCATGGTGCAGCGCGCGGTGCTCGATTCGCTCGTGTTCCAGGAGGCCGACGGTTCGTTCTCGCCGTGGCTCGCCGAGTCGTGGGACGTCGAAGATGGCGGCGCGAGCTACCTCTTCCGCCTCCGCACCGACGTCACCTTCCACGACGGCACGCCCTTCGACGCGGCGGCCGTGAAGGCGAACTTCGACCGCATCGTCGATCCCGACACGGCGTCGGCGCAGGCGGCATCCATGCTCGGCGGCGACCTGTACGCCGGCACCGACGTGGTCGACGAGCACACGGTGCGCGTGCGTTTCTCGCAGCCCTACGCCCCGTTCCTGCAGGCCGCGAGCACGGCGCTGCTCGGGTTCTACTCCCCGGCCGTGCTCGAGACGAAGGCCGACCAGCTCAAGGCCGGCGGCCCCGGCGTCACGGTCGGCACCGGCCCCTTCGAGCTCACCGAGTACACGCCCGATCAGGACATCGTGTACACCCGCAACGACGACTACACGTGGGGCCCCGACGGGGGCGGCAAGGCCGCGTTCGAGACCCTGCGCGTCGACATCCTGCCCGAGGCCTCGGTGCGCGTCGGCGCGCTGTCGAGCGGCCAGGCCGACGTCGTGACCAACCTGCCCCCGAACCTCGTCAGCCAGGTCCCGGCCGACGACACCGTGGAGTCGATCGAGTACCCCGGCCTGCCCTACTCGCTGTTCCTCAACGAGAAGTACGGCGTCTTCGCCGACGAGAAGGTGCGCCAGGCCTTCACGCGGGCCATCGACGTCGACACCGCCGTGCAGGAGATCTTCTTCGGCCAGTACCCGCGCGCCTGGAGCATCCTCGGCTCCACGACCCCCGGCTACGACGCGAGCCTCGAGAACTCGTGGCCCTTCGACGCGGCAGCCGCGGGCGCCCTGCTCGACGAGGCCGGATGGACCGGACGGGATGCCGACGGCATCCGCACCAAGGACGGCCAGCGCCTCACGGCCCGCTGGATCGCCTGGACCCCCGTGCCCGACGACCGCGCCGCACTCGCCAACGCCGTGCAGAGCGACCTCAAGGCGGTCGGATTCGACCTGCAGCGCGAGGTGCTGGAGCCCGGTGCGTACAACGAGCAGTACGGCCCGAAGACCTACGACGTCACCGACTGGGGCTTCTCGGGCGTCGACGCCGATCTGCTGCGCAGCCATCTCGCCACCGACGGCTTCCAGAACGCCTCGCAGGTGAGCGACCCCACCGTCGACGCGCTGCTCGCCGAGGGCGCGTCGACCACCGACCCCACCGCGCGCGCCGAGATCTACGCCCAGGTGCAGCAGTGGAACGCCCAGCACGCCGCGATCGTGCCCCTGTACAGCCCCGCGCTCATCAGCGCCGTCCGTCCCGACGTGACCGGCCTGACGTTCGACCTCTACGGTCGGCCGCTGTTCGCCACGGCCGCCGTCGGCTGAGACTCGGACCCGGAATGCCACGATCTCGCTCGCGCGCCCTGGTGAGGCGCATCGGCGGGATCGTGGCATCCGTCGTCGTGGTGCTGTGGGGGGCCGCGACGCTGGCGTTCGTGGCGTTCCGCATCATCCCCGGCGATCCGGTCGACGTCATGCTCGGCCCGCAGGCGCAGGTGAGCGACGCGGTGAAGGACGGGATCCGCAGCGAGCTGGGCCTCGACCGCCCGGTCTTCGAGCAGTACGGCGCCTTCCTCGGCCGGCTGCTGCGCGGCGACCTGGGGGAGTCGTACCAGTTGCGCCAGCCCGTGACCGAGGTGATCGGGCGTCAGCTCGGACCCACGCTGCAGCTCTCGGCCCTCGCACTCGTGATCGCGGTGCTGCTGGCCCTGGCCAGCGCCCTGCTCGTGCGCGGGCGGACGGGCCGCGCACTGGCATCCGGGATCGAACTCGTCGTGCTCTCCTCGCCGGTGTTCTGGACGGGACTCGTGCTGCTGTCGGTGTTCTCCTTCCAGCTGGGGTGGTTCCCGGTGTCGGGGGCGAGGGATGCCGCGGCCCTCGTGCTGCCCGCGGTGACCCTCGCGCTGCCGGTCGCCGCGCTGCTGTCGCAGGTGCTGCGTGACGGCGTGGAGTCGGCCGAACGGGAACCGTTCCTCACGACCGTCCGTGCCCGCGGGGCGACGCCGCTGCGCGAGAGCGTGCACCACACCCTGCGCCACGCGAGCGTCGGCGGCGTGACGCTCGCGGCCTACCTCGTCGGCTCGCTGCTGGGGGGTGCGGTGCTGGTCGAGACGGTGTTCGCGCGTCCCGGAATCGGCCGCGTGACCCTCACCGCGATCACCGATCGCGACCTGCCCGTCATCACGGGAGTCATCCTGCTGAGCGCCCTCGTCTTCGTCGTCGTGAACACGGTGGTCGACCTCGTCGTGCCCGTGCTCGACCCGAGGATGCGGCGGGCCGACGCCGCCCTGCGCGCCCGGGTGGGGGTTCCGGGGTGAGGGGCCGCGTCGTGGCGCTGAGCACGGCGGGCGCCGTTCTCGCCGTCGTCGCCGTCGCCGCCTTCGCGCCGGGGCTGCTGGCCACTCACGACCCGCTGCTGACCGACGTGCGGGCGGCGCTCCAGCCGCCGAGCAGCGCCCACTGGTTCGGCACCGACCAGAGCGGACGCGACGTCTACTCGCGCGTGGTCTTCGGCGCGGGCCGCTCGGTGGGCATCGGACTGCTCGCGACGGGGCTCGCGCTGGTCGTGGGCGTGATCGTCGGGTCGCTGTCGGCGGTGGCTCCACGCCTGGTCGACGCCGCGGCGATGCGCGTCGTCGATGTGCTGCTGGCGTTCCCCGAGTTCCTCGTGGCGCTGCTGGTCGTCGCCGTTCTCGGTCCCGGCCCGGTCAACGTCGCGGTGGCCGTCACGATCGCCGCCGTCCCCGTGTACGTGCGCCTGGCGCGTGCGCAGACGCGCACCTCGGCCGCCGCCGAGCACGTCGAAGCGGCGCGCATCGTGGGGGTTCCGGCGGTCACCGTGCACGTGCGGCACGTGCTGCCGGGAGTGCTGGGCGCGGTGAGCGTGCTGGGCACCATCGGCATCGGCACGAGCATCCTCGCCGCCGCCGGCTTGAGCTTCCTGGGCCTCGGACCGACCGAACCGACACCGGAGTGGGGGCTCATGCTCTCGGCCGGGCGCAACCTGCTGCTGCAGGCGCCCTGGGTCGCCGTGTTCCCGGGCCTCGCGATCACCGCGACGGTGGTCAGCGTGAGCGTCGTCGGTCGTATCCTGCGGGCGCGGGCCGAGGAGCGCGGCGTATGAGCGGGCGAGAGGGGCGGGGCGTGAGGGCGGCGGGCGGGGGCGGCGCGGGCGGGAGCGGCGCGGGCGGCGGGAGCGGGGCGAGCGTGGGCAGCGCGGGCGGGGGCGCCGCGGGCGGCGTGCACGTGCGCGGGCTCCGCATCGCCGACGGTGACACTGAGCTCGTCCGCGGACTCGACCTCGACGTCGCGCCGGGGGAGTGCGTCGCGATCGTGGGGGAATCGGGCACGGGCAAGTCGCTGAGCGCCCGCGCACTGCTCGGACTGTTGCCGCGCACGCTGTCGTGGAGCGCCGACGCCCTGCGCATCGACGGCGTCGACGCGCGCGCCCTCGGCGAGCGGGCCTGGCGCAGGCTCCGGGGGCGACGCATCGCCCTCGTGTCGCAGGACGCCCTGGTCTCGCTCGACCCCTTGCGCCGGATCGGCGCCGAGGTTGCCGAGCCCCTGCGCATCCACGAACCCGCCGTGCGCGGCGACGCCCTGCGCGATCGGGTGCGCGCGGTGCTGGAACGCGTGGCCCTGCCCGAGCCCGAGCGTCGCGTGCGGCAGTACCCGCACGAGCTGTCGGGCGGCCTGCGCCAACGCGCGCTGCTCGCCTCGGCGCTGGCGGCGGGTCCCGGCATCCTGGTCGCCGACGAGCCCACGACGGCACTGGATGCCACCGTGCAGGCGCGCGTGCTCGATCAGGTGCGCGCGATCGCCGACAGCGGCGTGGCCGTGGTGTTCATCAGCCACGACCTCGCTGCCGTCCGCCGTGTGGCCGACCGGGTCATCGTGCTGCACGACGGACGCGCGATCGAGACGGGGACCACGGCCGAGGTGATGGCCGCCCCCCGAGACCCCCACACCCGGGCGCTGGTCGATGCCACCCGGCACCCGCCGTTGCATCGCGCACCCCGCACCGACGCTCCGCTGGCCTCGGGCACCTCTCTGACGAAGCGGTTCGGCGACCGCGCGGCGGTCGACGACGTCTCGTTCGCCGTGCGGCGCGGCCGCACGCTCGCCGTCGTCGGGGAGTCGGGCTCCGGCAAGACGACGCTCGCGCGCATGATCGTCGGCGTCACCGAACCGGATGCCGGGAACCTGACCTTCGACGGCCGCCCGTGGTCGCCCCGCGCGGCGAGGGGCGCCGCCCGCCGTCGCGTGCAGCTCGTGCAGCAGAACCCCTGGGGCGCCCTCGACCCGCGCTGGAGCGTCGGACGCACGCTCGGCGAGGCGGTCGCCGCCGCGGGTGTGCCGCGGGCCGGCCGTCGGGCCGCGGTCGGCGACCTGCTCGACGAGGTGGGGCTCGGCTCGGCGTTCGGCCGACGGCTTCCGGCCCAGCTGTCGGGCGGTCAGCGCCAGCGCGTCGCGATCGCTCGCGCCCTCGCCGCCGACCCCGACCTGCTCGTGCTCGACGAGCCGGTGTCGGCGCTCGACGCGACGGTGCGCGAGCGGATCCTCGAACGGTTGCTCGCCCTCCAGCGCGAGCGCGACCTCGCGATGGTGTTCATCACGCACGACCTCGACGTCGTGGCCTCGATCGCCGACGACGTCATCGTGATGAAGGACGGCCGCGTTGTGGACTCGGGCACCGTCTCGTGCGTGTTCGCCGATCCTCGGCATCCGTTCACGAGGGAGTTGCTCGCCGCGGCGGGCGTGGGTCCCGGCCCGTCCACCGCCGGGTGAGCTGCGCGCGCCCGCCCGCGCGACGGCCGGCCCTCCGCAGCGGGCTGTCGAGCGCGCGGGCGCAGCCTCGTTGAGTGTCCAGGACACGCCGTGCCTGCATAGCCTCACGCGGCGTGTCCTGGACACTCAACGCCTCTGTCGGCCCGCACGCGCCTGCCCGGCCCGCGCGCGCCACCGTCCGGCCCGCGCGCGCCACCGTCCGGCCCGCGGCATCGGGCGCCCGACCGCGCGGGCGCAGCCCCGTTGAGTGTCCAGGACACGCCGTGCCCGCACCGCTCCATGCGGCGTGTCTTGGACACTCAACGCCTCTGTCGGCCCCCGCGTGCGGTCGCCGGGACCCCGCGCGCGACTGCAGGCAGCGGCACGGGCCGTCAGCCCGCGCGCGACGCAACCCCGTTGAGTGTCCAGGACACGCCGCAACTGCACCGCCACACGCGGCGTGTCTTGGACACTCAACGCCTCTGCCGACTCGGTCGCGCGCCCGCCCGGCCCGCGCCCGCCCGTCCCGCGGCACCGGGTGCCGACCGCGCGGGCGCAGCCCCGTTGAGTGTCCAGGACACGCCGCACCCGCACCGCGCGACGCGGCGTGTCCTGGACACTCAACGCCTTCGCCGCCCCACGCCCGCACCACCCCCCCCGCGACGCAACCCCAAGCCCCGCCGCACCCCGCCGCACCGCACGACAGCCCGAGCGCGTAGACTGGGCGCATCAGCACCGATCCGGCCATCACCGGGGAGCTCTCGGAAGAAACGGGTCACGGCCCGCGGTAGAACCGAGCGGGGCAGGCCCGTCATCGCCGCAGTGAGAGAGGCGTCCTCGCGAGAGGGCGCAACGCAGGGTGGTACCGCGGTCCGCAAGGGTCGTCCCGGCGAGTGAACCTCGACCCGCGGAGTGACATGACCTACCCACGCCCCTCATCCTTCGGCCCCGCCGCCGACGCGTCCGCGAGCCCGGATGCCACCACCCCGGCGTCCGCGGCATCCGTCGTCCCGAGCCCTCGCTTCCCGGCGATCGAGAACGACACCCTCGCGTTCTGGGAGGCCGACGACACCTTCCGCGCGTCGATCGCGAACCGCGACGGCGGCGAGGAGTGGGTGTTCTACGACGGCCCGCCCTTCGCCAACGGCCTGCCGCACTACGGGCACCTGCTCACCGGCTACGCCAAAGACGTGTTCCCGCGCTTCCAGACCATGCGCGGCAAGAAGGTCGACCGCGTCTTCGGGTGGGACACCCACGGTCTCCCGGCCGAGCTCGAGGCCATGAAGCAGCTCGGGATCACCGAGAAGGACGAGATCGAGCGCATGGGGGTCGCGACCTTCAACGCCAAGGCCCGCGAGTCGGTGCTGGAGTACACGCGCGACTGGCAGGACTACGTCACCCGCCAGGCCCGCTGGGTCGACTTCGACCGCGGGTACAAGACGCTCGACACGACCTACATGGAGAGCGTGCTCTGGGCCTTCAAGACGCTCCACGACAAGGGCCTCGCGTACGAGGGCTACCGCGTGCTGCCCTACTGCTGGCGCGATGAGACCCCCCTGTCGACGCACGAACTGCGCATGGACGACGACGTCTACAAGATGCGCCAGGACCCCTCGGTCACCGTGACCTTCCCGCTCGTCGGCGCGAAGGCCGAGGCGCTCGGGCTCACCGGCGTGCGGGCGCTGGCGTGGACGACGACGCCGTGGACACTGCCGACGAACCTCGCTCTCGCGGTGGGTCCCGGCATCCGGTACGCGGTCATCGAGGGCGGTCCCCACGGTGCCGCCGACGTGCACCGCGCCCCCGACGGCACCCCCGATGAAGCGATCGAGGCCACCGCCCACCGCTATCTGCTCGCCGAGGACCTGCTGCCGGGCTACGCGAAGGACCTGGGGTACGAGACCCCGGATGCCGCCCGCCAGGCCGTGCAGACCACGCTCACCGGCGCCGAGCTCGAGGGCGTGTCGTACGACCGCCTCTTCGACTACTACGCCGACGCCGAGACGTGGGGGACCGGGAACGCCTGGAAGATCCTCGTCGACGACTACGTCACCGTCAGCGACGGCACGGGCATCGTGCACCAGGCGCCCGCGTACGGTGAGGACGACAAGCGCCTCGCCGACGCCGCGGGCCTGCCGACGATCATCTCGCTCGACGACGGCGGCCGGTTCCTCTCGGCCGTGACCGACGTGGCCGGCGAGCTGTGGATGGAGGCCAACCGGCCCCTCATCCGCCTGCTCACGCAGCAGGGCCGTCTGCTTCGCGAGGCGTCGTACGAGCACTCGTACCCGCACTGCTGGCGCTGCCGGAACCCCCTGATCTACAAGGCCGTGTCGAGCTGGTTCGTGCGGGTGACCGAGATCAAGGACGACCTGCTGGCGAACAACCAGCAGATCACCTGGGTGCCCGAGAACGTCAAGGAAGGTCAGTTCGGCAAGTGGCTCGAGGGCGCACGCGACTGGTCGATCAGCCGCAACCGCTACTGGGGCTCGCCGATCCCGGTGTGGAAGAGCGACGACGCGAACTACCCGCGCGTCGACGTGTACGGCTCTCTCGCCGACATCGAGGCCGACTTCGGCCGCCTGCCGGTGAACGGCGACGGTGAGGTCGACCTGCACCGCCCCTACATCGACGACCTCACGCGTCCGAACCCCGACGACCCGACGGGACGCTCGACGATGCGCCGCATCGAAGACGTGCTCGACGTCTGGTTCGACTCGGGCTCCATGCCGTTCGCGCAGGTGCACTACCCGTTCGAGAACCACGAGTGGTTCGACGAGCACGCCCCCGCCGACTTCATCGTCGAGTACATCGGGCAGACGCGCGGCTGGTTCTACGTCATGCACGTGCTCTCGACCGCGCTCTTCGACCGCCCGGCCTTCACGGGCGTGTCGTGCCACGGCATCGTGCTGGGCAACGACGGGCAGAAGATGTCGAAGTCGCTGCGCAACTACCCCGACGTGCGCGAGGTCTTCGACCGCGACGGCTCGGACGCCATGCGGTGGTTCCTCATGTCGTCGAGCGTGCTGCGCGGCGGCAACCTCGTCGTGACCGAGGAGGGCATCCGCTCGGGGGTGCGCGAGTTCCTGCTGCCGATGTGGAACGCGTGGTACTTCTTCGCCACCTACGCGAACGCGTCGGGGGAGGGCTACACGGCCGAGTGGCGCACCGACTCCACCGACGTGCTCGACCGCTACATCCTCGCCCTCACCGGTGATCTGGTGAAGGGCGTCGCCGCCGACCTCGAGGGGCTCGACTCCACGACCGCGGCCGAGCGCCTGCGCGACTTCGCCGAGGTGCTGACCAACTGGTACATCCGTCGCTCGCGCGACCGTTTCTGGGTGGGCGTGACCGACGACCCGACCAGCCGTGAGGCCTTCGACACGCTCTACACGGTGCTCGAAACGCTCACCCGCGTCGCCGCCCCGCTGCTGCCGCTGGTGACCGAGCGCGTGTGGCAGGGCCTGACGGGTGGGCGCAGCGTGCACCTGACCGACTGGCCCGACGCCGACGCGTTCCCCGCGGCCGCCGACATCCGCACGGCGATGGACACCGTCCGCGACGTCTCGAGCGTCGCCAACGCGCTCCGCAAGCGCGAGGGCAAGCGCGTGCGCCTGCCGCTGCCGCGCCTGACGGTGGTGACTCCGGATGCCACCGGCTTGGCGCAGTTCGACGACATCCTGCGCGAGGAGCTCAACGTGAAGAACGTCGAGCAGGTCACCCTGCAGGCCGGCACCGCCGCCGAGTACGGCATCACGCACCGCCTGTCGGTCAACGCCCGCGCGGCGGGTCCTCGCCTGGGCAAGCAGGTGCAGCAGGCGATCAAGGCCGCCCGCGAGGGCGACTGGAACGAGGTCGACGGACAGGTCGTCGCCGGCGGCATCGCGCTGGAGCCCGCCGAGTACGACCTGGTCGTCGAGACCGCGGGTCGCCCCGAGGGCGAGGCTCTGGCCGTGCTGGCGACGGGCGGCTTCGTGCTGCTCGACACCGTCACCACCCCCGAGCTCGAAGCCGAGGGCCTGGCGCGCGACATGATCCGCGGCATCCAGGACACGCGCAAGGCCGCCGGCTTCGACGTGAGCGACCGGATCTTCGTGTCGCTCACCTTCGTCGACGACGCCGACGCGCGGGCGGTCGCCCAGGCGTTCGACGTCGCCGGCGTGGCATCCGAGACCCTCGCCGAAGCCGTCGTGCTCGCCGGCCCCGAGGGAAGGCTCATCGAACGCGGGGCCATCGCCCCCGCCGAGTACGAGACCCAGATCGCCGCGAAGACCTACGCGAACGTCGGCGCGGTCACCGTCGCCGTCGCACGCATCGGAGCCACCGCATGAGCGACCGCACCCGAGCCGACGCCGTGTACAGCGCCCTGCTGGAACGCCAGGGGGAGCAGTGGGTGCAGCCGCGCGTCGAGCGCACGCGCCGAGTGCTCGAGCTGCTCGCCGACCCGCAGCGCACCTACCGCGTCATCCACGTCACGGGCACGAACGGCAAGACCTCGACCAGCCGCATGATCGAGAGCCTGTTGCGCGGCCTGGGGCTGCGCACGGGCCTGTTCACGAGTCCGCACCTCGAGCGCTTCACCGAGCGGATCCTCATCGACGGCGAACCGGTGGCGGATGCCGCGATCGCCGACGCGTGGGACGAGATCACGCCGTTCGTCGACATGGTCGACGCCGAGCTCACCGCCGCCGACGATGCGCCGCTGACGTTCTTCGAGCTGCTGACGGTGCTGGCCTTCGTGGTCTGCGCCGACGCGCCGATCGACGTGCTGGTGCTCGAGGTCGGTATGGGCGGGGAGTGGGATTCCACCAACACCGCCGACGGCGACGTCGCCGTCTTCACGCCCATCGACATCGACCACACCGACCGCCTGGGCTCCACGATCACCGAGATCGCGACGGTCAAGGCGGGCATCATCAAGCCCGGCGCCGCCGTCGTCTCGGCCGCGCAGCCCGACACGGCGCTCCGCGTCATCCGCGCACGCGCCGAGAAAGAGGGCGCGACCGTGTCGGTGGCCGGCGACGGCTTCGCGCTCGAGGCCCAGGCGCTGGCCGTCGGCGGGCAGATGCTGACGATCCGCGGGGTCGCGGGGTCGTACCCCGAGCTGTACCTGCCGCTGTACGGCGCCCACCAGGGCACCAACGCCGCCCTGGCGGTCGCGGCCGTGGAGTCGCTCATCGGCGGGGGCACGCAGCCCCTGGCCGCCGAGGTCGTGGCCGACGGCCTCGCGAACGCCACCTCGCCCGGGCGCCTTCAGCTCGTCGGGACGGCGCCGACCGTCTTCGTCGACGCGGCGCACAACCCGCACGGCGCCCGCGCGCTCGTCGCCGCCCTCGACGAGGCGTTCGACATCGACGAGTGGGGTGCCGTCGTCGGCATCCTGGACGGCAAAGACGCCCGGGGCATCATGTCGGCGCTCGTGCCCGCCGTCGCGCGCGTGTTCGCCACGGCCCCCGCGAGCGACCGTGCCAGCGACCCCGACGTGATCGCCGACGTCGCCGAGGCGGCCGACCTGCCCGTCACCGTGCACCCGACGCTCGAAGACGCCGCCGACGCGGCGCGCGCGTGGGCCGCGGAATCCGACCGGCGCGCGGTCATCATCGCCGGTTCCGTCGTGCTCGCGGGCGAGGCGCTGCGCCTGTCGGAGCTCGAGGACTGGAAGTCGGGGTGGCAGGCGTGAGCCCGCGCACCCCCCGGACCCCGCGCGTGCGGCGACGGCGCGGTGCGCTCGAGTCGCTCGGCGCCGTCGTGCTCGGCTTCGAGTCGATCGTGGTGTTCCTCGGCGGCCTGGTCGTCTACGGCCTCAAGGTGCTGCCCTTCGGCATCGAACCCTGGTGGGGCATCGTCGGCGGCGTCGTCATGGCGGTCGCCATGGTCGCCGTGGCGGGGCTCCTGCAGCACCGCGCGGCGATCGTCGTCGGCTGGGGCCTGCAGATCCTGTTGCTGCTCGGCGGATTCCTCGTTCCCGCCCTCGCGGTGGTCGCCCTCATTTTCGGCGGCATGTGGGCGTATGCCACCATCAAGGGAGCGGCACTGGATCGGCAGAACGCCCGACGCGCCGCTCATCCCGACCTCTCGAACGGAGAATGACCCATGGCTACCGAAGAGACCCTCGTCCTGGTCAAGCCCGACGGCGTCGCCCGCGGACTGACCGGCGCCATCCTCGCCCGCATCGAGGCGAAGGGCTACGCGCTCGTCGACATCCGCCTCGTCGAGCCCGACCGTGAGCGCCTCGCCCAGCACTACGCCGAGCACGAGGGCAAGCCCTTCTACGAGCCGCTGCTGGAGTTCATGCTCTCGGGCCCGTCGGTCGCGATCCGCCTCGCCGGAAACCGCGTGATCGAGGGCTTCCGCTCGCTGGCCGGCACCACCGACCCGACCACGGCCGCCCCCGGCACCATTCGCGGCGACTTCGGCCGCGACTGGGGCCTCAAGGTGCAGCAGAACCTCGTGCACGGCAGCGACAGCACCGAGTCCGCCGAACGCGAACTGGCGATCTGGTTCGCCTGATCCCGGATGCCGAGATGGCCGCCGCCCCCGAGGGGGTGGCGGCCATCGTCGTCCGATCGGCCCGTGTGGCCGCACGGTCTGTCGAATCGGACCCGTGCGGCGGCGCGTCGCTCAGCTGCGCGCGACCCCGCGCCCCGCACGACGACCGGCGGCGAGCCAGGCGACCGGCCCGAGAACGGGGACGAGCAGAATGACCACGGCCCACAGCCCCACCGTCAGGGACGACAGCCGGGCCGCTCCACGGGACAGGCCGACGATCGCCCAGACGGCGAGAGCGAACGCGACCAGTGCGACGACCGCCCACACGACGTCGTAGGCGGCCGGCACCAGCGGGTTCATCGCATCCATTCCTGGAGGATAGGGCCCGCGAGGCGAGCCGCGCGACTCGGATGCCCATCGCCGGGCCGGCGGGTCAGGGCCGCCGTGACCTCACAGCTGCGCGAGCACATCGAGCCGCAGCTGCGCGATCACCGCGATGACGGCGAAGGCCACGATGCTCATCAACGGCACCCACACCATGAGACGGTCGGCGACCTCGCGCACCCGCGCGCCCGGAAGGACGCCCTCGCGCAGAACGTGCAGGGTCACGACGAAGAACGAGGGGATGACGACCGACCACGTCACCATGCACCACGGGCAGAGAGTGGCCAGAACGAACAGGCTCTGCGCGATCAGCCAGATGACGAAGGTCAGGGCCAGAGCGAAGCCCAGCCAGAAGAGGGCCCAGAACCAGCGTGCGAATCGGGCGCCGGCCAGCAGCGCGACCCCGACCACGATGGGAGCGATCCACGCCGACAGTCCGATGATCGGGTTGGGGAAGCCGAACACGCTTCCCTGCGACGACTGCAGATTGGCCGAGCACTGCACGAGGACGCTGAAGTCGCACGACGCGGCGGCCGTGGGATCCATGAGCTGATGGAAGCGCTCCATCGTCAGCGAGAACGCCGCCCACCAGCCGACGATCCCGGCGAAGATGAGCCAGACCGCCGTGACGATCGGACGACGGGTCGTGACGGTTTCGCTCATGCCGCGATTCTGCCACCGCTGACTTCTCCGCCGGCTGAAGACGGCTCGTCGTCGACCTTCTGCGGGCGAAACGCGTGGTCCGTGCGATAATGAAAGCTGATGTGACCGCGGCCGCGCCGCAGGAACATCACCCAGAAGACTTCGGGCGATGACCGCCCATCGCAGCAAGCGCCACAGGCCTGCTGCAGACCGAGTGAGTTCGCGGCCCCGCCGGGTGCGGCGCCGCATGAGATTTCGCCGGGTGACGCGCGGTGTCGCCCGCTAGGGAGTATCCCCGATATGGCCGACAAGACCGACGATCAGACCCCCGCTGACCAGGTGACGCCCGAGACGGAGGCTCCGGAATCCGAGACCCTCGCGTCCGAGACGGAGGCCGCCGCAGGATTCGTGCCCCCCGTCGACGACGAAGAGGCCGCGGTGCAGGATGCCGAGCAGGCCGCCGCCGACGATGTGGCACCCCCCGCCGTGCTCGACGAGGGATCCGGCGACGCACCGGCTCAGGCCGCTGCCGGTGACGACGCTGCTGGTGACGACGTTGCCGAAGCGAACGTCGCGAGCGTCGAGGAGCCTGTCGCCGACGCGTCCGCGGCGGACCAGGGCGCCGACGCCACGGCATCCGCTGCCGAGCTCGCCGCCCCCGACGTCGCTGAGCCGGAGGCTCCGGCTCAGCCCGAGGTCGCCGCTCAGCCCGAGGCTCCCGCTCAGCCGGAGGTCTCCGCACAGCCCGAGGCCGCCACCGAGTCCGAGGCTGCCGCGCGTCCCACGGCCGTCTCGCTCGGACTGCTGCCCGAGGTCTTCGTCTCGGCCGTGTCGACGGCGCTGCACTTCTACGCCCCCGCGCTGCCGGCCTTCCCGGTGCGCGACGACGTCGATGACCGCGACGACCGTGACGAGCGCGACGACCGCGACGACGACGGCCCCCTCGAGCGCGGCTCCGCCAACGCCCGTCGCCGCAACCGCCGACGCGGCGGTGTCGACGTCGCCCCCGCCGAGCAGCACGAGGCCCCCGCAGCCCCGGTGCGTCAGCGCGCGGTCGAGCTCATCACCGAGCCGCAGCGCATCAAGGGCTCCACGCGCCTCGAGGCGAAGAAGCAGCGTCGCCGCGATGGCCGCGAGGCCGGCCGTCGCCGCCCCGTCGTCACCGAAGCCGAGTTCCTCGCCCGTCGCGAGGCCGTCGACCGCGTGATGGTCGTGCGGTCCAAGGCCGGCCGCATCCAGATCGCCGTGCTCGAAGACAACGTGCTCGTCGAGCACTACGTCGCCCGCAACCAGGACGCCTCGCTCATCGGCAACGTCTACCTGGGTCGCGTGCAGAACGTGCTTCCCAGCATGGAGGCGGCGTTCGTCGACATCGGCCGCGGCCGCAACGCCGTGCTGTACTCCGGTGAAGTCGACTGGGACGGCGTCGAGACCAACAATCAGCCGCGTCGCATCGAGCTCGCGCTCAAGTCGGGCGACCGCGTCCTGGTGCAGGTCACCAAAGACCCCGTGGGACACAAGGGCGCCCGCCTGACGAGCCAGATCTCGCTGCCCGGCCGTTACCTCGTCTACGTGCCCAACGGCACGATGAACGGCATCTCGCGCAAGCTCCCCGACACCGAGCGCGCGCGCCTGAAGAAGATCCTCAAGGAGGTGCTCCCCGAATCGTCGGGCGTCATCGTCCGCACGGCCGCCGAGGGCGCCACCGAAGAGCAGCTCACGCTCGACGTGCAGCGCCTCACCTCGCAGTGGGAGCACGTCTCGAGCCAGATCAAGACCATCCAGGCCCCCGCTCTGCTGCACTCCGAGCCCGACCTGCTGGTCAAGATCGTGCGCGACGTCTTCAACGAGGACTTCACGCGCATGCTCATCCAGGGCGACGAGGCGCTGCAGACCATCTCGAGCTACCTCCAAGGCGTCGCCCCCGACCTGCTCGAGCGCGTCGAGAAGTACGAGGGCGAGCAGGACCCGTTCGACGCGTTCCGCGTCACCGAGCAGATCGAGAAGGCTCTCGACCGTAAGGTCTGGCTGCCCTCGGGCGGCTCGCTCGTGATCGACCGCACCGAGGCCATGACGGTCGTCGACGTCAACACCGGCAAGTTCGTCGGCTCGGGCGGCAACCTCGAAGAGACCGTCACCAAGAACAACCTCGAGGCGGCCGAAGAGATCGTGCGCCAGCTGCGCCTGCGCGACATCGGCGGCATCATCGTCGTCGACTTCATCGACATGGTGCTCGAATCCAACCGCGATCTCGTGCTGCGTCGCCTGATCGAATGCCTCAGCCGCGACCGCACGAAGCACCAGGTCGCCGAAGTCACCTCGCTCGGCCTCGTGCAGATGACCCGCAAGAAGCTCGGACTCGGCCTGCTCGAGACCTTCAGCGAGGCGTGCGACGTGTGCGCCGGTCGCGGCGTGGTCGTGCACCACGACCCCGTCGTCAAGCACCGCCCGGCCGGGAACGGCAGCAGCAACGGCGGCGGCAACACCGGCTCGTCGAACCGCCGCGGTCGCGGGGGCAACACTCCCGCGAACGGCAACGGATCGAACGGCCACGCCGCACACGGCGGTGGCGCGTCGGCCGGAGCTTCCTCCACCGGCAACGGGGGAGCGGCGCCGACCGGCGGCACCCACGTGATCACCGAGGGCGTGAAGTCCGCTCTCGCTCAGATCGCGGCATCCACCGTGAAGCCGACCCTCGATGACCCCGCCGTGGTCGAGGCGGCCGTGGTCGCGTCGGTGGAGGCCGTCGTCGAGGCCCAGGCCGAGGCACCCGCACCGGTCCGCGAGAAGCGTCCGCGCAAGAAGCGCGAGCCCAAGGCGCCCCGTACCGAGAAGGACGCCCTTCTCGAGTCGGTGCTCGAGGCCCTCCCCGAGCCCAAGGCGCCCGGACAGGGCCGCTCACGGCGCCGTGTGACGACCGCGGCGCTCACCGGCACCCCCGTCAACGCCCAGCCCTCCAGCGAGGCCTGAGTCCGCTCCCTGGTGCGTGTGGGGCCGCGACCCGTCGTTCCCGACTTCGGTCGGGCGACGGGTCGCGGCCCCACACGCGTGTCAGCGGCGTTCGCGCGCCGTGATCCGCAGGCCCGAGGCCCGCAGGCGTCGAACGAGCTCTTTGCCGCCGACGTGCTGGGCTCCGGCGGCGACCAGGTCGGCGTGCCGCTCATCGGGGACGTCGTAGTGGTCGAGATCGAACGCGCGGCGGGGGATTCCGGCCGCGGCGGCGAAGGCGTGCAGTTCGTCGAGGTCGCTGTCGCTGACCAGGTGCGCCCACAGTCGTCCGTGCGCGGGCCACTGTGGATCGTCGATCAGAATCACCATCCCGCGATCCTAGGTCGACACGCGGTCCGAATGCTTTTGCCGGATGCCGCCCGGTGAGCTAAACTTGACCCTTGGTGCGTCGCGTCCGCCCTTACTGGAGCGTGACCCCGCGGGCTTTGCTCGCCGGATCGCACCGAGACTTGGGTCGCCAGACCCTCCCGACGTCATCAGACAACCGGAGCTCCGCGCTCCCGAACGAAAACAGGTGTGAAGTGGTTTACGCAGTTGTGCGCGCCGGCGGCCGCCAGGAGAAGGTCCAGGTCGGCACGGTCGTCGTGCTCGACCGCCAGAAGGCGAAGATCGGCGAGAGCATCCAGCTGCCCGCCGTCCTGTTCGTCGACGGCGACGCGGTCACGACCGACGCCGACAAGCTCGCGAAGGTCTCGGTCACGGCCGAGGTCCTCGGCGAGGAGCGCGGTCCGAAGATCGTGATCCAGAAGTTCAAGAACAAGACCGGCTACAAGAAGCGCCAGGGCCACCGCCAGGACCTCACGCGCGTCAAGATCACCGGCATCAAGTAAGAGCCAGGAGACGCAGAGATGGCACACAAAAAGGGCGCAAGCTCCACCCGTAACGGTCGTGACTCCAACGCACAGCGCCTCGGCGTGAAGCGCTTCGGCGGTCAGGTCGTCCTCGCCGGCGAGATCATCGTCCGCCAGCGCGGCACGCACTTCCACCCCGGCGCCAACGTCGGCCGCGGTGGCGACGACACCCTGTTCGCCCTGGCCCCCGGTGCGGTTCAGTTCGGCGCCAAGGGCGGCCGCAAGGTCGTCAACATCGTCACCGCAGCAGCGGAGTAATACCGAGCGCTCAGCGCTTCAGAGGGGGTGGGCACACAGCCCGCCCCCTCTTCTTTTCTTCCCGGCACCCGCCGGTCCGTCCTGAAAGGACACTCATGGTCACCTTCGTCGACCGCGTCACCCTGCACCTCCGTGCGGGCAAGGGCGGCAACGGCTGCGTCTCGGTGCGCCGCGAGAAGTTCAAGCCTCTGGCCGGCCCCGACGGCGGCAACGGCGGCAGCGGCGGCGACGTCGTGCTCGTCGCCGACCCCCAGGTCACCACGCTGCTGTCGTACCACCACTCGCCGCACCGCACCGCCGGCAACGGTGGTTTCGGCATGGGCGACCACCGCTCGGGCGCGATGGGCGAAGACCAGGAGCTCCCGGTGCCGCTCGGCACGGTCGTGAAGGACCCCGACGGCACCGTGCTCGTCGACATGCTCACCCCGGGCATGCGCTTCATCGTCGCCCCCGGTGGTCTCGGCGGCCTCGGCAACGCCTCGCTGTCGTCGCCCAAGCGCAAGGCCCCCGGCTTCGCGCTGCTCGGAACGCCCGGCTGGGAGGGCGACGTCGTCCTCGAGCTCAAGACCGTCGCCGACATCGCCCTCGTCGGCTTCCCGTCGGCGGGAAAGTCGAGCCTCATCGCGGCCGTCTCGGCGGCGCGACCGAAGATCGCCGACTACCCCTTCACCACGCTGCACCCCAACCTGGGCGTCGTGCAGTCGGGTGACATCCGCTTCACCATCGCCGACGTCCCGGGTCTCATCGAGGGCGCGAGCGAGGGCAAGGGCCTGGGCCTGGAGTTCCTCCGCCACGTCGAACGCTGCACGGCTCTCGTGCACGTGCTCGACTGCGCGACGCTCGACCCCGGTCGCGACCCGCTCACCGACCTCGACGTCATCCTCGCCGAGCTCGGCGCCTACCCCGTGCCCGAGGGGCAGACCCCGCTCCTCGAGCGCCCGCAGATCATCGCGCTGAACAAGATCGACGTGCCCGAGGCCCGCGAGCTCGCCGACTTCGTGCGTCCCGACCTCGAGGCCCGCGGTTTCCGCGTGTTCGAGATCTCCACGGTCAGCCGCACGGGCCTGCGCGAACTCACCTTCGCGCTGGCCGACGTGGTCGAGCAGCACCGCCTGGCGTCGATCGACGAGGCTCCGGTGGAGCGCATCGTCATCCGCCCGCAGGGCACTCGGAAAGACTTCGAGATCAATGTCGAGGGCGGCACCTACGGTCCCGTCTACCGCGTGCTCGGCGACAAGCCGGTCAAGTGGGTGCAGCAGACCGACTTCCAGAACGAAGAGGCCGTGGGCTACCTCGCCGACCGTCTCGCGCGCCTGGGCATCGAAGAGGGCCTGTTCCGCGCCGGTGCGGTCGCCGGTGCGACCGTCGTCATCGGCCCCGGCGACGGGATCGTCTTCGACTGGGAGCCCACGCTCACCTCGGCGGCCGAGCTCATGACGGCCCCCCGCGGCACCGACCCCCGTCTCGTGCAGAACCCGCGCCGCACCTCGTCGGAGCGCCGCGAGCGGTACCACGAGCGCATGGATGCCAAGGCCGAGGCCCGCGCCGAGCTCGAGACCGAGCGGCGTGCCGCCCGGGCCGTGGGCATCGGTGCCGACGGGGATCCCTCGCTGTCGTCCGCCGAGGACGAGGAGCGGTGAGCGCGACCTCGCGCTCCGCGATCCCGGGAGCCGGCCGCGTCGTGGTGAAGGTGGGCTCGTCGTCGATCAGCGGCGACGGGGCGCACCGGATCGACACGATCGTCGAGGCTCTCGCCCACGCGCGCGGCGCGGGGACCGAGGTGGTGCTCGTCTCGTCCGGGGCGATCGCGACGGCCCTGCCGTTGCTCGACCTCGGCGGCCGACCCAACGACCTGGCGACGCAGCAGGCCGCGGCCGCCGTCGGTCAGAACGTGCTCATGTGGCGCTACCAGACCTCGCTCGACCGCTTCGGACTGCTCGCCGGGCAGGTCCTGCTCACCGCGGGCGACCTCGAGAACGCCACGCACCGTTCGAACGCGCGCCGGGCGATGGAACGGCTGCTGGGTCTCGGCATCCTGCCCATCGTCAACGAGAACGACACCGTCGCGACCCACGAGATCCGTTTCGGCGACAACGACCGGCTCGCCGCTCTCGTGGCGCAGCTGATCGGTGCCGACGCACTCGTGCTGTTGAGCGACATCGAGTGCCTGTACACGCTGCCGCCGAGCGAGCCCGGAGCGCGCCCGATCGTCGATGTGGCGTGGGGCGACGACCTGTCGCAGTTCGAGTTCGGCGCCGGCGTCGTCAACGGCGTGGGGACCGGGGGAGCGGCGACCAAGGCCTCGGCCGCGAAGCTGGCCTCCACCGCCGGCGTCGGGGTGCTCGTCACCAGCGCCGACCTCGTCTCGTCCGCTCTCGCGGGCGATGCGGTGGGCACCTGGTTCGCCCCGAATCCCGACCCCGTCACCCTCGCCACCGGCCCGGTGGGCGCCGTGGGCGCGCCGGTACACTGAGCGCATGACCACGATCGCCGCCTCCGTCGATGAGCGCTTGCGTCTGGCCAAAGACGCCGCGCGCGAGATCGGTCTGCTCGATTCCGAGCGCAAGACCGCTCTGCTGAACGCGGTCGCCGACGCGATCGAGGCGGCGTCCGCCGAGATCGTCGCGGCCAACGCCGACGACCTCGAACGCGGACGAGCGGATGCCATCGGCGACGCCCTCCTCGACCGCCTGCGCCTCGATGCCGGACGCGTCGCAGCCCTGGCGGCGGCGGTGCGCGATGTCGCCGGCCTGCCCGACCCCGTCGGCCGCGTGCTCGACAGGCGGACGCTCGCCAACGGACTCGCCCTCGAGAAGGTGGCGGTACCGTTCGGGGTCGTCGGGTCGATCTACGAGGCGCGCCCGAACGTCACGGTCGACATCGCCTCTCTCGCTTTGCGCTCCGGAAATGCGGTCGTGCTGCGCGGCGGTTCCGCGGCGCAGAGCACCAACGCGACCCTCGTCTCGGTCATGCGCGCGGCGCTGCAGGCCCAGGGCGTCAGCCCCGAGGCCGTGCAGAGCGTCGACGACTTCGGCCGCGACGGCGCGCGTGCGCTCATGAACGCGCGCGGACTGGTCGACGTGCTCGTGCCACGCGGAAGCGCGTCGCTGATCGAGACGGTCGTGACCGAGTCGACCGTTCCGGTCATCGAGACCGGGGCCGGCGTGGTCCACGTCTTCCTCGACGCCACGGCCCGTGACGACTGGGCGCGCGACATCGTGCTCAACGCCAAGACCCAGCGGCCGAGCGTGTGCAACGCCGTCGAGACGGTGCTCGTCCACCGCGACGCGGCCGATCGCCTGCTGCCCGAGCTGCTGGCGTCACTGTCCGATGCCGGGGTGACCGTGCACGGCGACGACGTCACGCGGGCACACGACGCGCGCGTCGTCACCGCGACCGAAGACGACTGGGCGCGTGAGTACGGGACGCTCGACCTGGCCGTGCGTGTCGTCGACGACCTCGACGACGCCCTCGCCCACATCCGCCGTTACTCGACCCACCACACCGAGTCGATCATCACGGCCGATCAGGCCTCGGCCGACCGGTTCCTCGCCGAGGTCGACTCGGCCGTCGTCATGGTCAACGCCTCCACCCGCTTCACCGACGGGGGAGAGTTCGGCTTCGGCGCCGAAGTCGGCATATCGACTCAGAAGCTGCACGCCCGCGGTCCCATGGGCCTCGCCGAACTCACGAGCACCAAGTGGCTCGGGCGCGGCGACGGCCAGGTCCGCGCCTGACCGCCTAAAATGGGCTGCGCGCCCCGCGCAGACCTCTCGAACGGAGCACAGATGACTTTCGTCTCACTTCTCGCCCACGCTGCAGAAGAAGGCGCCCACCACGGCGGCAACGTGCAGGCCCAGACCTTCTGGTTCGGCGCCGTCGCGTTCGTCGTGTTCGTGTCGCTGAGCCTGGTCACGCTGTCGTACCGCAACGTCGCCAACCGCCACGCGCACAAGGCCGATGCCTACACGAAGAAGCACGGGACGCCCACCCCCGAGGCGCACGGCCACTGAGGCCCACCGTATGTCGGTGACGCGCGCCCCTCGGATCGGGGTCATGGGTGGGACGTTCGATCCCATCCATCATGGTCACCTCGTCGCGGCCAGCGAGGTGGCGCAGTCGTTCGACCTCGACGAGGTCGTCTTCGTGCCCACGGGTCGCCCGTGGCAGAAGGACGACGTCACCGAGAGCGAGCACCGCTACCTCATGACGGTGATCGCGACGGCCTCGAACCCCCAGTTCACGGTGAGCCGCGTCGACATCGATCGGGAAGGCCCCACTTACACGATCGACACGCTGCGCGATCTGCAGGAGCAGCGTCCGGGAGCCGAGCTGTTCTTCATCACCGGTGCCGACGCCGTGGCGCAGATCCTGGGGTGGCGAAACCATCAGCAGCTGTGGGATCTCGCGCATTTCGTGGCCGTCTCGCGGCCCGGACACGTGCTCACCACCGAAGGCCTGCCCACCGAAAACGTGAGCCAGCTGGAGATCCCGGCGCTGTCGATCTCGTCCACAGACTGCCGCGCCCGTGTGCGCCGAGGACACCCCGTGTGGTACCTCGTGCCCGACGGCGTCGTGCAGTACATCGCGAAGCACCACCTCTACCGGAGCAATGCATGAGCACTTCCGAGAACCCCGAGACCCCCGCGCTGACCCGCCGTCAGCTGCGCGAGCTCCGCCACACCGGCGCGACGCCGATCATCGCGCCCGAGACGGATGCCGAGTCCTCGGCGCCCGCGACCGACAGCACCGCCGAGACGGCGGCGCCCGCCGAGACCACGGCGTCGAGTGCACCGGTCGTCGACGATGCCGCCGCGTCCGACGCCCCGGTGGACGATGCCTCTGCCGACGTCGCGGCTGCCGACGTACCTGCTGCCGACGTACCTGCTGCCGAGGCCCCGGCGGTCGACGACGCGGCCCCGACCGCGTTGTTCCCCGCGGCGAAGTCCACCGACGAGCCCGCGCCCGCGGCATCCGGTGCCGACGAAACCGCACGTGAAGACAGCGCACGCGAAGACACCGCGCGCGAAGACACTCCGGCCGCCGCGCGCCCCTCGGCCTTCGAGCCTCCGTTCGGCGACCATGGCGCCGACTTCGGCGTTCCGGGACTCACTCGCCGCCAGGCGCGCGCGCAGGAGAAGATCCGCACTGCGGCGGTGCCGGTCATCACGCCCGACCTCGAGCCCGCCCTGCCGCGTCAGAACTCCCCGTTCGCTCCGCTGCCCCAGGCCGAGCCGACGGGTCCGGCGATCTTCCGCCCGTCGGCGCCCGACACCGCCGAGACGCCCGCCGCGGCCGAGGACGCCCCCGGCGCGTCGGTCGTGAACCCGGCGCTCGGTTCCGAGCTGCTCGACGGCGCCAAGCCCGACGTCACCCTGCCCGACTCGTTCGACCAGCTCATCGCGCGCAACGCCTCGGCGAGCGGCGCGGTGTCGACGCCGAACGCGCTGATCCTCTCGCAGACGCCCTCGGGCGTGCCGCTGGTCGGCCCCGTCACCGCGACGGGCGAGGTCATGATCACCGGCACGTTCGAGCTACCCGAGGGCCTCGGCTCCGTCGGTCACGCCCCGGGCACGACCGACGGTCGCGACGCCGATGCCGTTCTTCTCGACGGCGAGCTCCCGCCCGCCTCGTCTCCCACCCCGATCGCGGCCAGTGCCGCCATCAGCACCGTCAAACAGCCCGGCGAGATCATTCGCCCCCCGGCGCCCGAGAAGGGGAGCAAGCTCCTCATCGGCCTCATCATCACGACCGGCGCGCTGGCGCTGGCGGTGGCCGTCACCCTCGTGCTCGCCTTCACGACAGGAGTCTTCCGATGACCGCCACCGCCAACGGACGGGAGATGGCGCAGATCGCCGCTCTCGCCGCCGACGCCAAGAGCGGCGACGACATCGTCGCCCTCGACGTCTCCGAGCCCCTTCCGCTCGTCGACATCTTCCTGCTCGTCACCGGTCGCAATGAGCGCAACGTCGCCGCGATCGCCGACGAGATCGAAGACAAGCTGCTTGAGCACGGCCACAAGCGTCTGCGCCGCGAGGGGCGTCAGGAGTCCCGCTGGGTGCTGCTCGACTTCGGCGACCTCGTGGTCCACGTCTTCCACGAAGAAGAGCGCGTCTACTACGGCCTGGAGCGCCTCTGGAAGGACTGCCCCGTCGTTCCGATCGAGCTGCCGACGCCCGCGGGCGCGCCCGAGTAACGACCCCCACGACAACGCCCTCGGCCCTCACGGCCGGGGGCGTTCTCTGTGCGTGGGCCGTGTTCGCGCCGGCCTGTTCGCGCCGTGCCCGCCCGATCACTCACCCGTAGCGTTCGCGATACCGCCGCTCGGCCGCCGCGTGCAGGGCGATCGGCAGGGTGTCGATGAGGCTCGCCGGAGTCAGGTACTGGATGCCGAGGGCCCCGGGCGCCACGAGGCGCGCCGCGTCGTCGATGAGCACGTCGACGACGCGCTCCACGAGCGTGTCGTCGAGGTCGGGGCGGGCGAGCAGCAGGTTGGCGACGCCGATGGCGGGAACCGGGGAGTCCGCGCCGTACACGCCGGCGGGGATGGTCGTGGCCACGTACGCGTCCGGGTAGCGCTGCAGGAGCGTCGGCAGCACGGGCGTCGTGTCGAGCACCGCGATGGGGGTGCGGGCGGCGAGCTCCGCGATCTGGGGCGTCGGCACGCCTCCCGACCAGAACAGCGCATCGATGCGGCCCCGCTCCAGATCGACGACGGCATCGCGAAGCGGCCGCTCTGTCGCCGACGCGGGCGAGAGTCCCGCGGCTTCCATCACGCGGCGCGCGGTCGCGGCCGCCCCCGAGCCGGGGGCACCCAGCGAGACGCGCGTTCCGGCGAGCTCCGCGAGCGAGCGCTGGCCGTCGGGTGCGCGGACGAGGCACTGCAGGTAGTTCTGGTAGACCCGCCCGATCGCGACCACCTCACCGCTCGTCGCCGCCGCCGAATCCGCGAGCGAGAGGGCGAGCTCCACGCGGCCCTGCGACAGCAGGGCGAGGTTGTCGACGCTGCCCTCGGTCTGCAGGGCGGTGATCTCGAACGCCCCGGACCCTCGGGCGACGTCGCTCAGCAGCTGGCCGAACTGCAGGTAGCTGCCACCGGGTTCGCCGCAGCCCAGCGTCAGCACGGTCGGCGCGGTGGGCACGCACCCCGCCAGTACGACGGTGCCCGCCGCGGCGCCCGCCCACAGGAAGCTGCGCCGCGAGACCCCCGTCACGTTCTGTCCCAGATCAGGTGCGCCGCGAGTCCGCCCTCCTGCGAGCGCCCCAGCTCCAGCCGTCCGCCGGCGGCCCGCATGAGCTGCGCGACGATGGCGAGCCCGAGGCCGGTGCCGGTAGTGCCGCCGTCGAGACCGGCGCGCCAGAAACGCGTGCCCAGGCGCGGAAGGTGCGCGTCGTCGAGCTGAGTGCCCGAGTCCTCCACGCGCACCTCGAGGCGTCCGGCATCCTGTTCCACGCTCACCCGCACCCGCGCGCCCGCACCGGCGTACTTCGCCGCGTTGTCGAGCAGCACATCGAGCATCTCGTCGAGGTCGGCGCGGCCGCAGGGGACCACGACCGCCGGGGAGTCGTCGATGCTGAGCGTCAGTCCCGCGGCGTGCAGGCGCGCACGGTGCCGTTCCACCAGGTCGGCCGCGGTCACCGAGCATTCACGCGTGGCGCCCTCGTCTCGGGCGTCGTCGTGACCCTGGGTTCGCGCGGCAGCGCGGTGCTCCGCGTTGGCGAGGGTCAGCATGCGCTCCACGGTGTGCTCGAGGCGATCGAGGTCGTCGTCGACGGCCGAGAGGTCGTCGGCCGCGTCACCGTCGCGGGCGAGGCCGTCCACGCGCAGTCGGATGGCGGCGAGGGGCGTCCGCAATTGGTGCGAGGCATCGGCGACGAAGCCGCGCTGCTGCTCGAGGCTGTTCTCGACCTCATCGGCCATCGTCGCGAACGCCCGGCTGAGGCGGCGCAGCTCGGGCGGCCCCGAGGGGCGCAGCGGCGCGGGACCGCGATGGGCGGTGAGGTCGGCGACCGCGGAATCGAGCGCGCGCACCGGGCGCAGGATCCAGCGGGTCCACAGCAGCGAGGCGACCATGAGGGCGCTGAGCAGCAGCACCCCGATCGCGGCGATCACGGCCCACGCGCGCGAGACGTCGGCTTGCGCGCCCCGCAGGTCGACCGCGAGCACCACGACGCCGGCCGACAGGTCACCGGCCGCGATCACGGGCACCGCGACGAGGGCGCTGCGGGGTCCCCAGGGGGTGACTCGGGGGAGCGACAGCTGGGGAATGGCCCGCGAAGCCGCGGTGACGAGCTGATCGACGTCGGCATCGCGGTGCAGCTCGCCCGCCGAGGCGACCGGTTCCCCGCTCTCGTCGAGGACGAGTACCGACTCCGCGTAGACCGCGTGGAAGCGCTCGAGGTACGACTGCAGTCCCTCGACGTCGGACTGCACCAGCGCCGTCCGGGCGCGCTGCACGACCTGGTCGAGCGCCGCGGTGCGCTGCAGGGCGAGCTGCTGCGTGCGGGAGTCGGCGAGCGACTGCGCCACGGGGATGAGCACGGCGATCACGGCGATGAGACCGAAGACGAGCAGGGGGAGCAGCACCCGCAGCTTCACGCGGCATCCTCGAGGCGGTAGCCCAGGCCGCGGATGGTCGTGATGGTCACCTCGGGGAGCTTCTGGCGCACCTGCCCCAGGTGCACGTCGAACGATCGCGACGATGCCACGTACGCGTCTCCCCAGACCTCGTCGAGGATCTGCCGACGGCTCACCGCCTGCCCCGCGCGTCGGGCGAGGGCGTACAGGATGCCGAACTCGTTGGGCGTCAGCGCGACCTCGCGGTCGGCGGCGTGCACGCGGTGGGCGTCGATGTCGATCTCGACCGACCCGACCCGCACGCGCAGGGGCTCGTCGGGCGGGCTGTAGCGACGGGTGACGGCCAGGAGCCGCGCCAACAGCTCGTGGAGGCGCACCGGCTTGACGAGGTAGTCGTCGGCGCCGAGCGACAGTGCTCGCACGGCGGAGCGCTCGTCGCCGCGGGCCGTGACGACGATGACGGGGAGCGAGCTCACCTCGCGCAGCTGGCGCAGTACGTCGAGCCCGTCCATGTCTTCCAGCCCGAGATCGAGCAGCACGACCTGGGCGTCGCGATGGCGCAGCAACACGTCGCTGCCCCGCGCGACACGGGTGCACGCGTGCCCGGCGCGCGTGAGCGCCGAGACGAGCGCCGCGGCGACCGAGCCGTCGTCCTCGGCTACGAGTACGTGCATGGCCCCATCGTAGGCTCACGCGCCGGGGTCGCCCCCGGCGGCGGGCCGGGGTCAATGTAAGGCGTATGTAAGGATCTCGGGACGGGCCCCCGCGCGCCGCCACGATAACGGGATACGACTCGTCGCCGCCGCCGGGCCCCGTCTTCGACGGCGTACGAGACGAGAACCGTCCATCGACCGATCGGATTACCCATGTCAACGACGACGACGATCCCTACGAGCCTGCGACGCTCCATATCGAACACGCTGAAGGGCTCGGCCGGCAACCTTGTCGAGTGGTACGACGTCTACGTCTACTCGGTGTTCGCGGTGTACTTCGAGTCGCAGTTCTTCGACTCCGACGACAAGAACTCCTCCCTCTACGTGTGGGCGATCTTCGCCGTCACTTTCCTCATGCGTCCGATCGGATCGTGGTTCTTCGGCCGCTTCGCCGACCGCCACGGACGCCGGCTGTCTCTCACCGTGTCGGTGTCGCTGATGGCGTTCTGCTCGCTCGTCATCGCCCTCGCCCCCACGGCCGAGGCGATCGGCGCCGGAGCCGTCGTCATCCTGGTCTTCGCCCGCCTGGTGCAGGGCTTCGCCACCGGCGGCGAGTACGGCACGAGCGCGACGTACATGTCCGAGGCCGCCATGCCCGGTCGTCGTGGCTTCCTGTCGTCGTTCCACTACGTCACGCTCGTCGGTGGGCACGTGCTCGCCCAGACGACCCTGCTCGTCATGGTCCTCACCCTCGACGACGAGGCCATCTCGGCGTGGGGCTGGCGCGTTGCCTTCGCCATCGGCGGGGTCGCCGCGGTGGCGGTGTTCTGGATGCGCCGCACGATGGACGAGTCGCTCGAGCAGAGCGTCATCACCGACAACAAGTCGGGCCGCTCGAAGGAGTCGGGCTCGATGCGCGACCTGCTCGTCAACAACTGGCGTCCGCTGCTGCTCTGCTTCGCCGTCACCGCGGGCGGGACCGTCGCGTTCTACACCTACTCGGTCACCGGACCGAACATCGTCAAGACCGCCTTCTCGGGCGGCGACGTCGTGGCCGGCACGATCATCAACCTGGTCGCCCTGACCGTACTCATGCTCATGCAGCCCATCGGCGGCTGGCTCTCCGACAAGGTCGGCCGCAAGTCGCTCCTGGTGTTCTTCGGCGTCGGCGGCGTGCTCTACACGTGGTTCCTGATCACGATGCTCCCGCAGCAGACGAACGAGTTCGCGGCGTTCGCGATCCTGCTCGGAGGCTTCATCATCCTCACCGGATACACCTCGATCAACGCGCTGGTGAAGGCCCAGCTGTTCCCGACCCATGTGCGGGCGCTCGGCGTGGGCCTCGGCTACGCGCTGGCGAACTCGCTGTTCGGCGGCACGGCCCCCCTGCTGTACGCCGGGGCGCAGAGCGCCGAGCAGGTGCCCGTGTTCATCGTCTACGTCACGGTCATCATCGCGGCCTCGCTCGCGGTGTACATCTTCGCCCTGCGCAACAAGGCCCCGAACTGGCTCGACGATGAACTCCTCATGCGCGAGGCCCAGCAGGCCAAGACGCGCGTACCGGTCTCGTCGCGCTGAGTCGTCTCACCGGATGCCCCTTCCCGCGCGGGAGGGGCATCCGCCGTGTGGCGGAGGGCCGGGAACGGATGCCGTGGGCCCGCCGACGCGGCCGGAACCCGCCACCGACCGGAGCGGGGGCTCTCTTTGTCGGAGGTGAGGTGTCGCTCGCGTATCGACAGAGGTCACGGTGCGGGTGCGGTTGTGGTCTGGAAAGATCGTCGCGGGGCAGCTCACCGTGGCCGAAGCGGCCGAGCAGCGCGGGCGGTGGAAGCCGGGCGACCCACGAGCCCCCGTATGACGGTGATGTCACAACCGTCTCGATTGGGAGCGAACGACGCTGGCGGGATTCGCGTGGATGCGGCTCATGTGCTCGCGGAGGTGCCCGGTCGACTCGAGTCCGACCGCGTGGGCTGCGGCCGTGAAGGTCATGTTGCTGTCTGTGACGAGCTGTTCGAATCGGCTGATCCGGAGGCGCCGCAGGTACTGCATCGGCGTCACTCCGAGGTCGCTGCGGAAAGCCCGCCGGAGGGCGGATACCGACATGTTCGCCTCCCCGGCGAGGCGGTCCATCGTCCACCTCTCCGTATACCGCGCGTGCAGGAGACGGCGCATGCGCTCGACCTCGCGCCGGGGAATGAGCCCCGTGACGGGCCCCTCGCCCGACGCCTCCAAGACCACCCGATCTGTGGCGAGGATGTAGGGGTGCACGGCGTCGATGACGCCGAGGGCGAGACGCATGCTCGTGAAGATGGGGGTGTCTGCCGGAAGGGTGGCCACTTGCTCGATGAGGGAGCCGATCTTCGCGCGCGCGCGGCTGGGAAAGCGGATGCGTTGGACCGCGGGGGAGTGTGCACGGACATCACGCGCGAGCGCCCGTTGCCCGCCGACGATCGGGTATCGCCAGTAGAGCACCTCGCTCACGAATCGCTCGTGCAGCAGGAGAGCGACGAATTCTGCGTGCGGGTCAGGACGGGCCCCGAAGGGGGTCGAGGGGCGGATCACGATGAGATCGCCGGTGCCGGCGCGGACATCGGGGAATCGTCCGACGATCGTCACGCTCCCCGACTGGACCAGGAGGAACGTGTGCCGCAGGGTCGCATCCACCGGGACAGCGTTCCCGGAGTCGTGGCGCACGCCCACGACCGGGAGGGCGGACCTGGCGTGTTCAGTCCGTGTGCGTTCGAACACCCGCGACCGCTAGACCGACGCTGCGCGGTGGGGGAAGTTCCTCCGGCGGGGCGAAACGACGATCGCGTCGTTCTCGTCTCGGTAGAGTCGGCCCTCGCCGTCTTGTGCGACGAAGGCGAACGACGCGATCACGCTGTCTGCGCTCGAAAGGTCGCGAGCACGGATTCGATAAGTCGCAGCGAGAACCGCACATCCGGTCCCCGCCTCCAAGCAAGTCAGTCTCCCCTGAGTGACGGTGAGATCCGTGTCGTAGGTCAGATCGTCCATATGCCCATTCGTGAGTCGTCGAGCAATGACCGTTGCGTCGTACAGATCGACATCGGTTTCGTTCTTGATCACCACGACGAAGGTGATCGTTTCGCCCTCCTCCGCGCCGGCGACGGTGCCGTAGGCCACGAAATGGACGCGCTCCTCCGGAACGACCAGCAGTCCGCCGAGCCTCGGTACGGTGACGACGGCCTCGTTTCGGGGTCGTACCCGTCGGAGGAGATGGGAGAGAGGGTACGTCCACTTTGCAGACCAAGAAGTGCACGTGTCGGATCTCAATTCAGGTCCTCCCGCCTTAGCTCGAGGTCTTGCGCGTTGCCTTATCGCGCGGGGTGAAAGGGACGTGTTCGGGCGTACCAGCACGGTAATGAGCGTGGTTGCGACGGCTCAAATCGCCGTACGTGGCGGGTCGAGGACGACCCCGGCCCGCCGAATGGGCGGCTGCCGACGCCGCGAAGCGCGCAGTTCCCGCATTCGTGCGGAGCCCTCCTCGCTTCGGCCGCGGAGATGTCTCGCCACGACGGCCTGCAACCCGACGTGGAGGATGACGCGTGGGGGACGGATTACGACGCCGATGGAGTGGCGACATGTGCGAGGTCGGCGGATTGCACGGCAACCCGTCGCGGCCGCGGCACGGGCCTTCTCGCTGCGATAGACGGGCCTCGGCGGGGGTGCGATGAAACGCGGGAGGCGTCGATGAGATGCGCCGGAGTGAGGTACCGCATCCCGAGGGCGCCGGAGCCGTCGTCACCTTGGTCTTCGCCCGCTGATGCAGGGCTTCGCCCCCGGTGGCGAGTGCGGCGTGAGCGCGACGTACATGTCCGAGGCCGCCATGCCCGGTGATCGTGGCTTCCCGTCGTCGTCTTGCGACGTCATGTTCTGGGGGATCACGTGCTCGCCCAGACGACCCTGCTCGTCCTGGTGCTCACCCTCGACGACGAGGCCCTCTGGGCCGGGGGCTGGCAGGTCACCTCCGCGATTGGAGGGCCGGGAACGGATGCCGTGAGCCCGCCGACGCGACCGGGATCCGCCACCGACCGGAACGACGAAAGCCCCCGCCGAAGCGGAGGCTTTCTCTCTGGGTGGACCTGAGGGGACTCGAACCCCTGACCCCCTGCATGCCATGCAGGTGCGCTACCAGCTGCGCCACAGGCCCGGATATTTTGTTTTCCGCCCCCTTCGAGGCAACTCCATGAGCTTACAACACAGATCGCGGGCGTAAGAAATCGGCGCGGCCGGGCGTGTCGTCGGTGCCCGTGACCGCGCGGATGACGGCGCGCCGCAGAGCCTGACCGCGCTCGCTCAGGCTCCTCTGACGGGCCACGTATTCGGCCTTGCCCTCGGCCGTTTCGATGGGGACGGGCAGGTAGCCCCAGTCGCGCAGGTCGTAGGGCGAGGCCTGCATGTCGAGGGTGCGGATGTCGCGGGCGAGCTCGAACGTCGCGAGCAGCAGGGGGCCGGGAACGAGAGGACCGAGCTTCACGGCCCACTTGTACACGTCCATGCCTGCGTGCAGACAACCGGGCTGCTCGCGCTCGGCCTGGTCGTCGCGTGAGAGGGGCGTACGGTTCAGCGGCACCGCGTCGGGCGTGAAGAACCGGAACGCGTCGAAGTGCGTGCAGCGCAGGTCGTGGGCGTCGACCACCGCGTCGGTCCCGTCGCGGCCGAGCCGCAGCGGCACTGCGTGCCGCACCTCGTCGGCGCGGTAGGCCATGGCCCACTCGTGCAGCCCGAAGCAGCCGAACTGCGCCGGTCGGTCGGCGGTGGCCCGCAGCAGCGAGACGATGCCGCGATACAGGGATCCGCGCTCGGTGCGGAAGCTCTCGGCATCCACTCGCACGCCGTCACGGTCGCTGCGGTACCAGCGCCAGGCGGCGCGCTCGTCGGCGTCGCCGAGTACGACGTCGATGCCGGGGTGCCAGCGCCGCAGGATCGCCGGCTTGTACGAGTAGTAGGTGAAGAGGAAGTCCTCGACCGGGTGCTTCTCGGCCCGACTGGCCCGCGCGCGGTGGTCGGCGGTCAGTGCGTCGGCGCGTGCGGCGTGCGCATCGGCGAGGACGCTCCACTCGGCGCGCGAGAGCGTCGTCGTGTCGAGGACGGTGCTCACTCGACGGCGTCGATCAGCGCGGGGGAGTCGTTGCGCACATTGCCGACGTCGGACGACACGACGTGGTCGTCGAGCGTCTCGGCGACGTCGGGGGCCGCGTCGATCGCGGCGTCGAGCACGTCGCCGACGTTCTCGGTGGTCGGGTCGAGCCAGGCGTCGGCGAAATCGGGGTCGAGGAACAGCGGCATGCGGTCGTGGATCGATCCCAGGCGGCCGATGGCGTCGCGGGTGAGGATCGTGCAGCTGAGCACCCACCGGGCGGGGTCGTCGTCGGCGAGCGAGGGGTCTTTCCACCACTCGTACAGCCCGGCGAAGAACAGCGGCGAGCCGTCGGACGGGTGGATGTAGTGGGGGGTCTTGCCCTCGTCGGTGGTCTTCCACTCGTAGTACCCGGATGCCGGGATCACCGCGCGCCGCTTGATGAGCGCGGTGCGGAACATCGGCTTGTCTTCGACCTCTTCGGCGCGGGCGTTGAACGCCCGGGCGCCGATCTTGACGTCTTTCGCCCACCCGGGCACGAGCCCCCAGCGCGCGACCTCGAGGCGCCGGACCGGGGGTTCGCTCTTGATCGAGTCGAGCACGATGCCCACGCGCGACGTGGGAGCGATGTTGTACGACGGCGGGGGCAGCTCGTCGGCCTCGACGTCGACGCGCAGCACCCCCACGAGCTGGGAGGCCACGTTGGCTACGACGAAACGACCGCACATGCTTCCACCGTACGCGCCCCCTCCGACATCGAGCCGTGTGCGGCGTCCGGAGCCGACGGCCTTCGCCCCGCGTGCGTGCGTGTGGACAGCGATGCGCGCATCCTCAGCCCCAACGGCCCGGATGCCACGGAGGTTGTCCGCATCGCGGAGGCTACGACCAGCGTCGCCCCGCCCGCGCTCAGCCCTCTCGCGAGATGACCCCGGCATCCTGCAGTCGCTCGAGCAGGCCCGCGCCGTCGGACTCGCTCACCCACGGCACCTCGGCGGCCGAGTGATCGTCGACCACGGTGCGCCCACCGGCCAGCACGGCCTCGGCGGGCAGCAGCCGGCGGATGGCGACGGCGGCGACGCTCCGCGGATTCTCGATGGCGAAGCCGGTGTAGATGGCGTCGTCGTGCTGACCGTCGTCACCGACGAGCAGCCACTTCACCTGGGGGAACTCCCGCGCGAGACGGCGGAGGTTCTGCTCCTTGTGGTCGCGACCGCTGCGGAACCAGCGGTCGTGCGTGGGGCCCCAGTCGGTGAGCAGGAACGAGCCCGCCGGGAACAGGTGCCGACGCATGAAGCGGGTCAGAGTGGGGGCGACGTTCCAGGCACCGGTCGACAGGTAGATCACCGGCGTACCGGGGTTCTCCCGCGTCAGCCGCTCGAGCATGACCGCCATCCCCGGAACGGGCTGGCGGGCGTGTTCGTCGAGCACGAAGGAGTTCCAGGCCGCGAGAAGCGGACGCGGAAGGGCGGTGACCATGACGGTGTCGTCGATGTCGCTCACGACGCCGAAGCGCACGTCGGAGCCGACGATGAACACGCGGGTCTCGGTGGGCTCGCTGCCCTCGACCGACATGGTGATTTCCTGCCAGCCGGGCGCGAGCGTCGCGGGGAGCTTGGCGTCGATCACTCCGCCACGGTCGGCGGTGACCTCGTGCGTCACCCCGTCGATGACGATGTCGACGCGCGCCATCCCCACCGGAACGGCGGCGAACGCACGCCAGCCGCGCAGGCTCGCGGACTCTCCGGTCGAGGTGCGCTTGATCGGCGGGGCGATCAGCACGCGACCGAGCACGCGCACCCACTCCTCGGTTCCGTAGCCCGGAAAGCCGGTGACCACGGGACGCAGGTGGCGGGCGCGCGCCCGACGCTCGCGCCAGCGGTGGAACCGGCGCTCGAGTCGGGCGAACCAGAGCACTTTGGCGCGAGAAGAGCGAGACATTCCGCTCAGTCTTTCACGTCGCCGTCCGCTGGTCCGAGGGAAGTCGTCTCTTCGGCCAGATGGCGACGTTCCGCGCGTTCGATCAGCTTCTTGGCGACGAAGACCAGCACGAGGAACGCCACGAGGATGCCGACGAAGAGGTAGCCGGCGTAGTGCAGTTGGTCGGCGAGCTCGCGGTAGGTGCCCGCGGCGGTGGCCGCGACGGTGATGTACAGCCCGGCCCAGATCAGGCACGCGGGGGTCGTCCAGGCGAGGAACCGGCGGTAGCTGTACCCGCTCATCCCCACCGTCAACGGCACGAGCGAGTGCAGTACGGGAAGGAAGCGCGAGAGGAAGATCGCCGGTCCGCCGCGTCGGCGGAGGTACCGGTCGGCGCGATCCCAGTTGCGTTCGCCGAGCTTCTGGCCCAGCCGCGAAGCACGGATGCGGGGACCGAAGTACCGGCCCAGCCAGAAGCCGAGGCTCTCGCCGATCAACGCGCCCAGGACGACGGCTGCGCCCAGCAGCACTCCTTCGAGCGGAGACGCGATCGCGGTGCCCGCCACGATGACCATGGTGTCGCCGGGAACGATCAGACCGACCAGCACGCTCGTCTCGAGCACCATCGCGACACCGGCGACGATCGTGCGCAGCACGGGGTCGACGTTTTGAACGACGTCGAGCAGCCACGTGAGGATCTCGTTCACCCCGTCACCCTATGGCCGTCGGCCACGCCTAGCCTGGGAGCGTGCCGCACTCCACCGCCCCGGTCGCCCTCCCCGCGTGGGTCGACCCCGAGGCGGTGTTCCTGCACCTTCTCGCCGACGCCGATCACGCGTTCTGGCTCGATGCCGGGGTCGACGCGTCGACCGGGTGGAGCTGGATGGGAACGGGCGTTCCCGACCCGTCGTCGGCGCCGATGGATCAGGATGCCACTTCACCCGGCCTCGCACCCGGATCACCCGGAGAGGAAGCCGGGGCGTTCCGCGGGGGATGGGTCGGCTGGCTCACGTACGAGGGTGACCCGGTCTGGCTGCGGGTGGAGACGTTCCTCGCGTTCGACCACGCCGCACGCCGCGTGTGGGCCTTCGGCGACGCCGAGATCGCCCGGCGCGCGGCCGAGGCCCCCGTGCCGCCGCCGGTGCCCGTCGCGGAGCGCCGGGGTGCGGCATCCGGTCGCGTGACACCCACCCGCTACGCGGAACTCATCGAGGCCTGCCGCGCGCGCATCCGCGAGGGCGACGCGTATCAGCTGTGCCTCACCACGCGATTCACCGTGCCCGGAGCCGTCGACCCCGTGGCGGTGTTCCGGCGCCTCCGCCGCGCCTCGACCTCGCACCACGCCGGCTTCGTGCGCTCCGGCGACACGGCGCTGGCGAGCGCATCGCCCGAGCGCTTCCTCGAGGTGCGCGGCGGGGCCGTGCACACCCACCCGATCAAGGGCACGCGTCCGCGATCCGCCGACCCGGTGCGCGACGCCGCCCTGGCCGACGCCCTGCGGACGGATGCCAAGGAGCGCGCCGAGAACGTCATGATCGTCGACCTCATGCGCAACGACCTGTCGCGGGTGTGCGAGCCGTCGAGCGTGGGCGTCGACCGTCTGCTCGAGGTCGAGAGCTACCCGCACGTGCACCAGCTCGTCAGCGAGGTGTCGGGGCGCCTGCTCCCCGGCACGCGCGTCGGTGCGTTGCTCGAGGCGACCTTTCCGGCCGGCAGCATGACGGGCGCCCCCAAGCAGTCGGCGATGCAGATCCTCGCCGGCCTCGAAGAAGCCCCGCGCGGCGTCTACTCCGGCGCCTTCGGGTGGATCGGCGACGACGGCGCGGCCGATCTCGCCATGGTGATCCGCAGCGTCGTCGTCGACGCGGATGCCGCCTGGGTCGGCGCCGGCGGGGGGATCACCTGGCGTTCTGTCGCGGCATCCGAAGTCGCGGAGGTGGGGATCAAGGCGCGAGCGCCCCTCGCCGCCCTCGGCGCCGAGGTACCGCCCGGGTGGTGACGTCCGGGTCCGATAACCTGGACGCTGGCCCCCGCGGCCTCCCCGACCTTCACGATTGGCTTCACCCGTGTCTCAGAATTCCGCACCCGACCCCCGCGAGGGTGGCTTCGACACCCACGCCATCCAGGCGAAGTGGCAGCGAGCGTGGGCCGACAAAGATCCCTTCCGTGCCGGCGGCGACGATGACACGCGCCCCCGCAAGTACGTGCTGGCGATGTTCCCGTACCCCTCGGGCGACCTGCACATGGGTCACGCCGAGAACTACCTGTACTCCGACATCGTCGCGCGCTTCTGGCGCCACCGCGGCTACAACGTACTCAACCCCATCGGGTGGGACTCGTTCGGCCTGCCGGCCGAGAACGCCGCCATCAAGCGCGGCGCCGACCCGGTCGAGTGGACCTACGCGAACATCGCGCAGCAAAAGGAGAGCCTGAAGGACTACGGCGTCTCGTTCGACTGGAGCCGGGTGCTGCACACCAGCGACCCCGAGTACTACCGGTGGAACCAGTGGCTGTTCCAGAAGCTGTACGACAAGGGCCTCGCGTACCGCAAGGACGCCCTCGTCAACTGGGACCCGGTGGATCAGACCGTGCTCGCCAACGAGCAGGTGCTGCCCGACGGCACGAGCGAGCGCAGCGGCGCCGTCGTGGTCAAGAAGAAGCTGACGCAGTGGTTCCTGCGCATCACCGACTACGCCGACCGCCTGCTCGACGACCTGAACCAGCTCGAGGGCTTCTGGCCGAGCAAGGTCATCCAGATGCAGCGCAACTGGATCGGACGCTCGATCGGCGCCGACATCGAGTTCGAGATCGAGGGCCGCGCCGAGAAGATCACCGTCTTCTCGACCCGCCCCGACACGCTGCACGGTGCGACGTTCTTCGTCGTGGCGCCCGAGTCCGACCTCGCGGCCGAGCTCGCGGCATCCGCGGATCAGGGCGTGCGCGAGAGCTTCGAGGCGTACCTCGCCCAGGTGCAGCGTGCGACCGACATCGAGCGCCAGGCCACCGACCGGCCGAAGACCGGCGTGTTCCTCGGGCATCACGCGATCAACCCCGTCAACGGCGAGAAACTTCCGATCTGGGCCGCCGACTACGTGCTCGCCGACTACGGTCACGGTGCCGTCATGGCCGTGCCCGCGCACGACCAGCGCGACCTCGACTTCGCCCGCGCCTTCGACCTGCCCGTGCGGGTCGTCGTCGACACCCTCGCACCCGTCACCGGGGCGATCCCCGTCATCGAGCTCGACGATGACGGCGTGCCGATCGACCCGCTGGGCGACCTCGACGAGACCGACCCGGTGAAGACCGGCGTCGCGCTCACCGGAGATGGCCGCATGGTCAACTCGGGTTCGCTGAACGGCTTGTCCAAGCGCCACGCGATCGCCCGCATGATCGAGGAGCTCGAGGCGAAGGGCGTCGGCCGTGCCGCCAAGACGTACCGCCTGCGCGACTGGCTCATCTCGCGCCAGCGCTACTGGGGCACGCCCATCCCCATGCTGCACGGCGAAGACGGCTCGATCACGCCGGTCCCCGCCGACCAGCTGCCGGTCACCCTGCCGTCGGTGGAGGGCCTCGACCTGAAGCCCAAGGGCACCTCGCCGCTGGGGGCCGCGACCGAATGGGTCGAGGTCACCGACCCCGAGACCGGCCAGACGCTGCTGCGCGACCCCGACACGATGGACACCTTCGTCGACAGCTCGTGGTACTACCTGCGCTTCCTGTCGCCGGACAGCTCGACCGAGGCGTTCTCGGCTCGCGAGGCCAACAAGTGGGGCCCCGTCGACTTCTACATCGGCGGCGTCGAGCACGCCATCCTGCACCTGCTGTACGCGCGGTTCATCACCAAGGCGCTGTTCGACATGGGCCTGGTGGAGTTCACCGAGCCGTTCTCGAGCCTCATCAACCAGGGCATGGTCATTCTCGACGGCACCAAGATGTCGAAGAGCAAGGGCAACCTGGTGCTGTTCCAGGAAGAGCTCGACGCCCACGGTGCCGACGCCCTGCGCGTGGCGCTGGCCTTCGCCGGCCCGGTAGAAGACGACAAGGACTGGAACGACGTCTCGACCACGGGGGCGGCGAAGTTCCTCGCCCGCGCCCTGCGCATCGCGCACGACGTCGACAGCGAGACCGACGTGGTGTGGGCCGAGGGCGACCCCTCGCTCCGCCGCGTCACGCACCGCCTGCTGGCCGAGGCGCCGAACCTCGTCGAGCAGACGAAGTTCAACGTCGTCGTCGCCCGCCTGATGGAGCTGGTCAACGCCACCCGCAAGGCGATCGACGGAAAGGCCGGCGCGAGCGACCCCGCCGTGCGCGAGGCGGCCGAGGTCATCGCGATGACCCTCGACCTGTTCGCCCCGCACACCGCCGAAGAGATGTGGCAGACGCTCGGCTACACCGGCTTCGTGGGGCTCGCGACCTGGCGCCAGGCCGACCCGACGCTGCTGGTCGAAGACACCGTCACCGCCGTCGTGCAGATCGACGGCAAGGTGCGCGCCACCCTCGAGGTGTCGGCCAAGATCGGCGGCGACGAGCTCGAAGCCCTCGCCCGCGGCGACGAGCGCGTGCTCCGCGCGCTCGGTGAGCGCGAGATCGTGCGCGCGGTCGTGCGTCCGCCGAAGGTGGTCAGCTTCTCGACGAAGTAGCTTCTCGTTCCGGATGCCACGTCCCCGGCGCTCCACGGAGCGCGGGGGCGTGGCATCCGTCGTTCTGATCCGACCGTTCGTCCGCCGGCGGCGACCTCGGACCGCCGGTCTCGTTCCTCAGGGCATAGGAGACGCCGCTCCTCCCCAGGGAGGCTTTTCGCGCGAGCGTTCACCGATCGCCGTCGGCGCGGCACGGGCGGGTGGGGGTGCTGCCTACTGTCGCGGTGTGACCGAGAACGTCGTCCTCCCCGCCGAGGCCCGGCCTCCCCACGCGGGGGAGCCTCTGCGGGCGCGGGCGCGGCTGGGGATCGGGGCGGTCGTGGTGCTGGTGCTGCTGGCGTTCGCCGTCACCATCGGGATCGGTATGGTGCGGGGTGCTACCGGGACGGAGGTTGTCGAGCCCGCCGTGTCGGCGTCGCCCCCCTCGGCCGCCGTCCCGCAGGTCGGTGTCTACGTGCACGTGGCGGGCGCGGTGCGTGAGGCCGGGCTCTACCGGCTCGAGGTCGGCGACCGCGTCGCCGATGCGGTCGCGCGCGCCGGCGGCTTCGCCGAGGACGCCGCGCGAGACGGGGTGAACCTCGCGCGGCCCGTCGCGGACGGCGAGCAGATCGTCGTCCCGGTGGCGGGAGCGGAGGTCGCGTCCGGGGGAGCCGCTCCGACCGCGGGAGCCTCCGACGGCCTCGTCGATCTGAACACGGCGACGCGCGAGCAGCTCGACACGCTCCCGCGGATCGGCCCCGCTCTGGCCGACCGCATCATCGCGTGGCGCGACGAGAACGGCCGCTTCACCAGCGTCGACGACCTGTCGTCGATACCGGGGTTCGGCGACAAGATGGTCGAGGCCCTGCGCGATCTGGTGCGGGTGTGAGCGAGCGGCGTGCGCTGCGGCGACGGGCACTCCGGCCGATCTCGGTGGCCGTCACCACCTGGGGCTTCGCGGGGCTCGCCACCGGGCTCCCCGACGCCCGCGTCCTGGCTCTCGTCCTCGCCGCGGGGGCCGGTCTCGCCGCCCTCGCCTTTCTGGGCAGACGGCACGCGGTCCTCGCCGTCGCCACCATCGCCGTCGCCTGCGCCGCGGCATCCGTATCGAGCGTGGCTTTCGTGGACGCCGTACGCGAGCAGGTCGACGCCCTGCGGGTGGAGGGCGGCCGGCAGCTCGTGCTCGAGCTCACGGTGACCGGACGTATCGACGGCACCCCGGACGGCGGGGCGTGGTTCGACGCCGTCGCCACGGAGGTCCGCGCCGGGAGCGTGCAGCTCTCGGGAGACATCCCGGCCCGCATCGGAGTGGATGCCGAGGGGCGCCGGGCTCTCGCCGAGGCCGCGATGGGCAGCGAGGTAGAGGTCGTCGGTCGCGCTCTGCCCGCCGAGCCGGGAGAGCGGGCGGTGCTCGTCGTCCGGGCCGAGGAGGTCGCGAGAGCGGCACCGCCGGGCGGGGTCTGGGGGTGGTTGGAAGGGCTCCGCAGCCGCCTCGTCGCATCGACCGACGGACTCCCGCAGCCCGGTGCCGGCCTCGTGCCGGGCCTCGCGGTGGGCGACACCTCGAGCCTCGACGCGGCGACCGAGACCGCGATGACGGTCTCGTCTCTTTCGCACCTCACGGCCGTGTCGGGCGCCAACTGCGTCATCGTGGTCGGGGCGGCCTTCGCCCTGCTCGCCCTCTGCCGCGCACCACGGGGAGCACGTATCGTCGGGGCGCTGCTCGTGCTCGCCGGCTTCGTCGCGTTGGTCACCCCCGAACCCAGCGTCGTGCGTGCCGCGGCCATGGCATCGGTGGCACTCCTCGCCCTGGCCCTGGGCAGACCGGCGGTCGGGATCGCCGTGCTGTCGCTGGCGACGACGGTGCTGCTGATCGTCGACCCCTGGCTCTCGAGGTCCGTGGGCTTCGCGCTCTCGGCCGCGGCCACCGCCGCCCTGCTCGTCCTCGCGCGGCCCCTCGCCGCCGGCCTCGAGCGCTGGATGCCGCGGGCTCTGGCGCTCGCGATCGCCGTGCCGGCCTCGGCGCAGCTCGTCTGCGGCCCGCTGATCGTGCTGATCGATCCGCACGTGCCGCTCCTGGGCATCGTCGCGAACCTCCTCGCCGATCCGGCGGCCGCCCCCGCCACCATCGCGGGCGCTCTCGCCGCCATTGCCCCGTTCCCCTGGCTGCAAGACGGGCTCACCGCCCTGGCCTGGATCCCCGCCTCGTGGATCGCCGCTGTCGCGCACACGACCGCGGGGATCTCGGCGCAGAACATTCCGTGGCCCGACAGCCTGCTCGGCGCCGGGCTGCTCGGGCTTGTCGGCGCCGCCGTGTTCGTCGCGGTCGTCCGCCCCCGCCGTCTGCCCCGCACCGCAGCCCTCGCCGCCGCGGCTTCCGCCGTCAGTCTCGGCCTGATGCTCGGTCAATCGGCCGTCCGCACGGTCGCGGGACCGCTCACCGTCCCCGCGCCGTGGCAGGTGGTCATGTGCGACGTGGGGCAGGGCGATGCCACGCTCTGGCGATCCGGAGCGGCCATCGCGCTCGTCGACACCGGGCCCGACCCGGCGGCGCTCACCGGCTGCCTCGAGAAGTTCGGGGTGGAGCACCTCGACCTCGTCGTGCTGACCCACTTCGACCTCGACCACGTCGGCGGCGCGGCGGCGGTGCTCGGGCGCACCGACCTCGTGCTCCACGGCCCGACCGACGAGGGCGCCGATCAGCGGCTGCTGGAGCGCTTCGCCGCCACCGGCGCCTCGCTCACGCAGACGACGGCCGGGATGACCGGCACGCTGGGCGCCACGCGTTGGCAGGCTCTGCACCCGCCGCCGCGAGCGGAGCCGGGCAATGACGCCAGCGTCGCCCTCGACATCGCCGGCCCCGGCTTCCCCCGCACGGAGATGCTCGGCGATCTGGGCGAGGACGCGCAGGAATCCCTGCTCCGACGCGCCGACGTGACGCCGGTGCAGGTCGTCAAAGTCGCGCACCACGGCAGCGCCGACCAGGACGCCGACCTCTACCGGCGACTCCACGCGGCGATCGGACTGATCGGCGTCGGTGCCGACAACCGCTACGGCCATCCCACGGCATCCCTCCTGTCGATCCTCGAGAGCACGGGCACGACCGTGGGCCGCACGGATCGAGACGGGGCTCTCGCCGTGTGGATGGACGAGCAGGGCCGCCTGTCGCTCTGGCGCGAGAACGGTCCCGCCGTCGACAGCGTTCGGAGCCCGACATCGTCTTCGCCTCGATAGCCGTGCATGCTCCGGTTCAGGTGGCGTCGGTGGCTCGCCGCACCGGGAAAGGAGCCTCGTGACGAACCACGCGGGGCGACGCCCGTTGCCGCGTCGTCGTCGGGCTTCCGCGCCTCCGTGCCGCGGCTCTGATGTCGGACCCGGTCGGTAGGCTGGGGGAGTGACCCCGGCACCCCGACGCTCCGCCCCCGCGAAGACCAAGTCGGCGATTCCCCAGGTGTCCTGGCGCACTCCTCAGCCCGCGCCCGTCGTGCTGATCTCCGGTCCCGAAGAAGTGTGCGCGGAGCGCGCGACCGCCGGCATCCGCGCGCTTCTCAAGAGCGAAGACCCGAGCCTCGAGGTCACCGACATCCGCGCCGACGATTACGCCGCCGGCACCTTGCTCGGCGTCACCTCGCCCTCGCTGTTCGGCGAGCCCCGCCTGGTCCGCGTGAGCGGCGTCGAGAAGTGCAGCGACACCTTCCTCAGTGAAGCCGTGTCGTACCTCTCGCAGACGCAAGAGGGCGCCACCGTCATCCTGCGCCACACCGGGGCGAGCGTGCGCGGTAAGAAGCTCCTCGACGCCATCCGTGCCGGGCAGGGCGCCGGCATCGAGATCCCGTGTGCGGCGGTGAAGCGCGACTCCGACCGCTTCGACTTCGCCGTGGGCGAGTTCAAGGCCGCGCACAAGCGCATCGCCCCCGTCGCCCTCCGCTCCCTGGTCTCGGCGTTCGCCGACGACCTCACCGAGCTCGCCGCCGCGTGCCAGCAGCTCATCGCCGACGTCCCCGGCGACATCGACGAGCGCATCGTCGAGCGGTACTACGGCGGGCGGGTCGAGACCTCGGCCTTCACGGTCGCCGACACCGCCATCGCCGGGCACTACGGCCCCGCCATGTTGGCGCTGCGGCACGCGCTGGCATCCGGAGCCGACCCCGTACCCCTCGTGGCCGCGGTCGCGATGAAGCTCCGCACCATGGCCCGGGTCGCCGGAACCCGCGAATCCTCGTCGGCGGCCGCCCAACGCCTCGGCATGAAGGATTGGCAGGTCGACCGTGCGCGGCGCGACCTGGTCGGGTGGACCGGCAACACCCTCGGCATGGCCATCCACGCCACGGCCCGCGCCGACGCCGAGGTGAAGGGCGCGTCGCGCGACGCGGTCTTCGCGCTCGAGCGAATGATCACGATCATCGCCACCCGCGCGCCGTACGGCGGCTGACCGCGCACGGTCGGCTCGCGGGCTATGGGCTCGCGGGGCAGCTCCGTGAGCAGGGGAGGGCGTGGGCTGAGCGGAGGACCGGATCGAGGCCGCGTGTCCTCCGCTCGTCCCTGCACCTCCGCTCGCCACGTTCGTCGGCCCCGCGAGCGCGGCGCCATGCGCAGGTTCGCGGTGCAGGTCTGTGACCAGGGGAGGGCCCGGGCTCAACGGAGGACCGGATCGAGGCCGCGCGTCCTCCGCTCGCCCCCATCCCTCCGCTCGCCACGCCTCATCGCCCCCCGCGCAATCTGCAGCACGCACCCCCGACGCCCCCTACGCTCTCGCGCCCCCACCCCGAAAACGACGAAGCCCGCCCCGCGTGATGCGGGACGGGCTGTCGAAAAGGTGCGACTCAGAGAGCGGCGACCGACTTCGCGATGGCCGACTTGCGGTTCGCGGCCTGGTTCTGGTGGATGACACCCTTGCTCACGGCCTTGTCGAGCTTCTTGGTCGCGGTGGCGAGCGCCTTGAGAGCGCCTTCCTTGTCACCGGCCAGCACAGCCTGCTTGGTGCGACGCACGTGCGTCTTCAGCTCGCTCTTGACGGCCTTGTTGCGCTCGTGCGCCTTGTCGTTGGTCTTGTTGCGCTTGATCTGCGACTTGATATTCGCCACGTCGACGGTCTTTCGTTTGAAGTGAATATGGAAGAGCCGGGCGAGCGGTAGAGGGACGCTGCACCGGCATCGTGGAGGTCGGGAAAAACCCCACACGCAAGCCAAGGACCAACTGTATCAGGTCGCCGCCTCGACGGTGGTGAGCGCCACGTCGACCAGCGCGTTGAACACGCGGGGCCGCATCGCCGTCACCAGGTGCGTGGTGCGGGGGACGACGATCAACTCGGCCTCGCGCGCCACCGACACGAACAGCTTCTCGTTGGCGCGCAGTTGATCCCACTGCCCGTTGATGAACCACAGCGGAACCTCGATGCGGCGCAGCGACGCCAGAAGGTCGAGCACCGACAGGCTCGCCAGGGCGGTGTCCTGCGCCTCGAAGGCGTATCCGCCCGCGCCGAAGTCGGGCCGCGTCTCGGGTGGGAGTGTGCGGTCGAGCACGCGGTTGGTGAGCCCCAGGCCGCGGTCGGGCAGGCTGTCGAACCGCCGCGCGAGGAAGCGGTAGGCCGCGAGGCCCACACCCCGCGGGATCGAGGTGCACGATGCGGCGATGAACGCCGCAACCGGCGGCGGGTCTTCGCGCCCGACGTACTCGATGCACAGCAACCCGCCCATCGAATGGCCCACGAGCAGCACGGGGCCGCGGGTCGCGGCATCCTGCACCGCCCGGTCGATGGTGGCGAACGCCTCGTCGAGAGTGAACTCCTCGCCGCGGCGGGTGCCGTGTCCGGGCAGGTCGACGGCGACGGCCGGGTTGCCGCGCTCCTCGAGGTGGGCGAGCTGCGCGCGCCACATCGTCGCCGAGGTGCGGATACCGTGCACGAACACGACCTGGACCGTCATGGCATCCAGGGTAGAAGCCGTTCGCTACCGACCGGCTGTGCGTCCGCGTCCCCCAGGCGCCGCGCGGCACGCTCCCGCGCATGGAACGGGTGTTCACGACCCGCGGGGGACATCCGGATGCCGTACCCCGGGCATCCGCGGACGGCGATGTCGGCGCGCCACCGTAGAATCGACGGAACATGTCACCGCGCGCCCTGAAGCCCCTCGAGCCGTCTGCCACTCCGCCGGAGCAGATCCGCAACTTCTGCATCATCGCTCACATCGACCACGGCAAGTCGACGTTGGCCGACCGCATGCTGCAGATCACCGGCGTCGTCAGCGACCGCGATATGCGGGCGCAGTACCTCGACCGCATGGACATCGAGCGTGAGCGCGGCATCACGATCAAGTCGCAGGCGGTGCGGATGCCGTGGGCCACCGCCGACGGCACGTTCGCCCTCAACATGATCGACACGCCCGGCCACGTCGACTTCACGTACGAGGTCAGCCGCTCGCTCGCCGCGTGCGAGGGAGCGATCCTGCTCGTGGATGCGGCGCAGGGCATCGAGGCGCAGACGCTGGCGAACCTCTATCTCGCACTCGAGAACGATCTGACGATCATCCCCGTGCTGAACAAGATCGACCTGCCGGCCGCCGACCCCGAGAAGTACGCGGCCGAGCTCGCCGGCCTCATCGGCGGCAAGCCCGAAGACGTGCTGCGCGTGAGCGGCAAGACCGGCATGGGCGTCGAAGAGCTGCTCGACCTCATCGTCGACCAGATCCCCGCCCCGGTCGGCAAGCCCGACGCCCCGGCACGCGCCATGATCTTCGACTCGGTCTACGACGCCTACCGCGGCGTGGTCACGTACGTGCGCATGATCGACGGCTCGCTGCAGCCGCGCGAGCGCATCCAGATGATGTCGACCACCGCGACGCACGAGCTGCTCGAGATCGGTGTGTCGAGCCCCGAGCCCGTGCCCACGCGCGGTCTCGGCGTCGGCGAGGTCGGCTACCTCATCACCGGTGTGAAAGACGTGCGCCAGTCGAAGGTCGGCGACACGATCACGACGCACCGCAAGCCCGCCACCCAGGCGCTGCCCGGGTACACCGATCCGAAGCCCATGGTCTTCTCGGGTATCTACCCCATCGACGGCAGCGACTACGCCGAGCTGCGCGAAGCCCTCGACAAACTCAAGCTGTCCGATGCGTCGCTGCAGTACGAGCCCGAGACCTCGGTCGCGCTGGGCTTCGGCTTCCGCGCCGGGTTCCTCGGCCTGCTGCACCTCGAGATCATCACCGAGCGCCTCTCGCGGGAGTTCGGTCTCGACCTCATCACCACCGCCCCGTCGGTGACCTACGAGGTCACCACCGACACGGGCGACACCGTCTCGGTCACCAACCCCAGCGAGTACCCCGACGGTCGCGTCGCCTCGGTCTCGGAGCCGATCGTCAAGGTCGGCATCCTGCTGCCCAAGGACTACGTCGGCACCGTGATGGAACTCTGCCAGTCGCGCCGCGGAACGCTCCTGGGCATGGACTACCTCAGCGAGGACCGCGTCGAGCTGCGGTACCACATGCCCCTCGGCGAGATCGTGTTCGACTTCTTCGACCACCTCAAGTCGCGCACGCAGGGCTACGCGAGCCTCGACTACGAACCCGCCGGTCAGCAGAGCGCCGACCTCGTGAAGGTCGACATCCTGCTGCAGGGCGACAAGGTCGACGCGTTCAGCTCGATCGTGCACCGCGAGAAGGCATACGCCTACGGCACGCTCATGGCCGAGCGCCTGCGCAAACTCATTCCGCGCCAGCAGTTCGAGGTGCCCATCCAGGCCGCGATCGGTGCCCGCATCATCGCGCGCGAGACGATCCGCGCCATCCGCAAGGACGTCCTCGCGAAGTGCTACGGCGGTGACATCACCCGAAAGCGCAAGCTGCTCGAGAAGCAGAAAGAGGGCAAGAAGCGCATGAAGATGGTGGGCCGCGTCGAGGTGCCGCAGGAAGCCTTCATCGCCGCCCTCTCGGGCGACGTCGAGGCCAAGAAGTAACGACCGATTCGAGAGGAAGATCATGCGCCGGCAGAACTTCACCGACGACACGGTCGATTACGCGGCGGTGGGCGCCACCCAGGCCCCCGACCTCATGCAGTATCCGCCCGAGCGTTCCGTCCCCGCCGAAGATGCGTGGCGTATCGGCAGCGGCGAAGAGCGCTTCGTCGCCGCGGGCGAGTTGCTGCTCGCGTGGGCGCCGCTGCGCAGCGAAGAGCTGAGCATCACCGACGTGCGTCCCGCGTCGGGCGCCGGCTACGCGGGCGTCGGCTTCGACGCCGAGGGCGCTCCCGTCGCCCCCAGCCGCCTCGAGGCCGAGCAGCGCTTCGCCGCCGACGGCACCCCGTTCGTCAGCCCCGGAACGGGCGTGCGCCTGCACGGCAAGGTCGACGGACACCGCGCCGATGCCGAGCTGCGGGTCATCTCGGTGTTCGAGGAGCCGCGCCGCGTCGGATTCATCCTCGGGACGGTCGGACACTCCATCGTGAGCGGCGAAGAGCTGTTCTCGCTCGAGTGGCGCGACAACGACGAGGTCTGGTTCGTCGTGCGCGCGTTCGACCGCCCCACCGCGCCGTCCTACAAGCTCCTCACGAGCCGCGTGCGCCGTCGCCGCAAGGCGCTGTTCACGCGGTACCTGCGCGCGATCTCGCCGCTGTACACGTCCTGATGGGCGGACCGCTTCCCCTCGGAGACCCCGCGCCCACCGACGGTCGTCTGCCCGACGACCTGACCATCGACCCGTCGGTCGACTTCGGTGTCTACCTGCACGTGCCGTTCTGCCGTGTGCGCTGCGGCTACTGCGACTTCAACACCTACACCGCCAGCGAGCTGCGCGGCGCCCGGCAAGACGACTTCGCCGACACGCTCGCCGCCGAGGTGCGCCTGGCGGGCGGGGTGATGGATGCCACGGGCGGCCGCCGCACGGCATCCACGGTGTTCTTCGGCGGGGGTACGCCGACACTCCTGCCTCCCGGCGATCTGGCGCGCATGCTCGACGCGGTGCGCGCGGAGTTCGGCATCGCCGAGGGGGCCGAGGTCACCGTCGAAGCCAACCCCGACACGGTCGACGACGCCGTAGTCGAGACGCTGGCCGCCGCGGGCGTCACGCGCGTGTCGATCGGCATGCAGTCGGCCCGCCCGCACGTGCTCGCCGCCCTCGACCGCACCCACGACCCCGCGAACGTCGCGACCGCCGTCGCCGCGGCCCGCCGCGCCGGGCTCGACGTATCGCTCGACCTCATCTACGGCGCACCGGGGGAGTCGCTCGACGACTGGCGGTCGTCTCTCGAGACCGCCGTCTCCCTCGCTCCCGATCACATCTCGGCCTACGCGCTCATCGTCGAAGACGGCACGAAGCTCGCCCGCCAGATCCGCTCGGGCGCGGTCGCGGAGCCCTCCGACGACCTGCAGGCCGACATGTACGAACTGGCCGACGAGCTGCTCGCCGATGCCGGGTACGACTGGTACGAGGTGTCGAACTGGTCGCGCGGCGTCGCCCACCGTTCGCGGCACAACCTCGCCTATTGGCGCGGCACGGACTGGTGGGGGTTCGGACCGGGCGCCCACAGCCACGTCGCGGGGCTGCGCTGGTGGAACGTCAAACACCCGGCCGCCTATGCCCAGCGCCTCGCGGCGAACGAGTCACCGGCCGCCGCGCGCGAGCGCCCCGACGAGACGGCCCGACGACTCGAGTCGGTGCTGCTGCGCAGCCGCATTCGCGAGGGTCTCGCCGTCGGCGAGCTGCACGGCGAGGGCCGCAAGGCCGTGGCGTCGCTCATCGCCGACGGGCTCATCGAGGGGGCGGATGCCATCCGGGGCCGCATCGTGCTGACCCGCCGCGGACGCCTGCTGGCGGATGCCGTGGTGCGAGCCCTCACGGTCTGATCCGCGCCGTCGCATCCCGCGGCGGGACCGCACGCAGGCGCGGAGGATCCGGCATCCGCGAGCCCCCGACGGGGCAGGTCGTCGATCGGCGTAGAATTGGCACTCAGTCAAGTCGAGTGCCAGACGGGGAGGAGCAGCGCATGGTGTCGGAACGCGGCCTCCAAGTGCTCCGCGCGATCGTGCAGGACTACGTCGACACGCGTGAACCCGTCGGCAGCAAAGCGATCGTCGACCGGCACGCATTCGGTGTGTCGGCGGCGACCATCCGCAACGACATGGCGCTGCTCGAAGACGAAGACCTCATCGTCGCACCCCACACCTCGTCGGGCCGCGTGCCCACCGACAAGGGCTACCGCGTGTTCGTCGATCACCTCGCCGAACTGCGCCCGCTCTCGGGAGCGCAGCGCAGCGCGATCACCTCGTTCCTCGACGAGGCGGGCGATCTCGACGACCTGCTCGCCCGCACGGTGCGTGCCCTGACGCAGCTGACCGGCCAGGTCGCGATCGTGCAGTACCCGTCGTTCGCGCGCGCCAACCTCTCGCACGTGGAGCTCGTGGCTCTCGGCGGTCCCCGCGTGCTCGTCATCCTCGTCACCGACACCGGCCGCGTCTCGCAGCGGATCGCGCTCGTCCCGGCCGAGCCGGCCGAGGCCGACATCGTGCAGCTGCGCGCGCGTGTGGGCGCGGTGCTGGTCGGGCGCTCCGTCGCCGACTGCGCGCAGCAGGTCGCCGCGGTCGTCGCCGACGGCCCCCGCCCCGGCATCGCCCTCGACGCCGTCGCCGACGCCGTGTTCCGCGTCGTCGGCGAGGAGCTCGAGGAGTTCCGTCAGGATCGCCTCGTCATGGCTGGGGCGGCGACCCTCGCCAAGCGCGAATCCGACTTCCGCGGCAGCATCTACCCGCTCCTCGAAGCCATCGAGGAGCAGGTGACCCTGCTGCGGCTCATGACCGAGATGGTCGCCGACGAGAAGGGCTTGTCGGCCAGCATCGGCCGCGAGAACGAACCCTTCGGGCTCATCGAGGCCTCGGTGCTCGCGAGCCGGTACGACGGCTCGACGGGCGGTGCCCGCGTGGGCCTGCTCGGCCCCACCCGCATGGACTACTCCTCCAACCTCGCGGCGGTTCGCGCCGTCGCGCACTATCTGACCCGGATGCTCGAAGACGACGACAGCGCGCGCTGACGAGCACCCCACCGAGAACGACCCCGCACCCGCGGGCAGGAAGGCGATTGTGGCTGACCACTACGAGGTCCTCGGCGTCGAACGAGACGCCAGCGCCGACGAGATCAAGAAGGCGTACCGCCGTCTCGCTCGTCAGTTGCACCCCGACGTGAACCCCGGTGACGACGCGTCCGAACGCTTCAAGCTGGTCACGCACGCGTACGACGTGCTCAGCGACCCCGAGCAGCGTCGGCGCTACGACATGGGCGGCGACCAGAACCCCTTCGGCGGGGGCGGGGGAGCGGCCGGCTTCGGCGGGTTCAGCGACATCTTCGAGACGTTCTTCGGTGGGGCCCAGGGCGGCGGAGGCGGGCGGGGACCGCGTCCGCGTTCGCGTCGCGAGCGCGGGCAGGACGCCCTCGTGCGCGTCACGCTCGATCTCGGCGACGTCGTCTTCGGTACCCACCGCGACCTCGACGTCGACACCGCCGTGCTCTGCGAGACCTGCCAGGGAGCGTGCACGCAGCCCGGCACGAGCGAAGTCACCTGCGACATCTGCCACGGCTCGGGTCACGTGCAGCGCACGGTGCGCAGCCTGCTCGGCAACGTCGTCACCAGCCAGCCCTGCAACGTGTGCCACGGACACGGCACGACCATCCCCTACCCCTGCGGCACCTGCCAGGGACAGGGACGCGTGCGCGCCCGTCGTACCGTGTCGGTCGACATCCCCGCCGGCGTCGAGTCGGGCCTGCGCCTGCAGCTTCCCGGTTCGGGTGAGGTCGGCCCCGCCGGCGGCCCCAACGGCGACCTGTACCTCGAGATCACCGTCGACGCGCACGAGGCTTTCAGCCGCGAGGGCGACGACCTGCTCGCCACCCTCGAGGTGTCGATGCCGGATGCCATCCTCGGCACCACCACGACGATCGACGCCCTCGATGGTGCCGTCGAGCTCGAGGTGCGCCCGGGCGTGCAGTCGGGCGACGTGCTCACCATCAAGGGCCGCGGCATCACGCCGCTGCGCGGAAGCCAGCGCGGGGACCTGAAGGTCGGCGTGCACGTCGTGACGCCCACGCGCCTCGACCACAAGGAACGCGCCCTCATCGAGGAGTTCGCCAAGCGCACGAAGGCCCCCCAGCCGCGCCTGGCCGAGCACCAGCAGGGCATGTTCTCGAAGTTCCGCGACCGCTTCCGGCACTGACCGTGGCGCTGCACTTCGTCACCGACGAGGCGGCATCCGCTCAGCCGGGGGACACCGTCACGCTCACCGGAGCAGAGGCGCACCACGCCGCAGCGGTCCGCCGGGTGCGGGTCGACGAGGCGGTCACCCTCGGCGACGGTCATGGGGCGTGGCTGTCGGGCCTCGTCACGGCCGCGACGCCCAAGCAGGTCGACGTGCGGGTGACGGGCCGCGAGGAGCATCCGGCCCCGTCGCCGCGCTTCGTGCTCGTGCAGGCGCTCGCGAAGGGCGACCGTGACGAACTCGCGGTGCAGGCGGCGACCGAACTCGGCGTCGACGCGATCGTTCCGTGGCAGGCGGCGCGGAGCGTCTCGCGCTGGGATGCCAAGGCCGACAAGGGTCTGGCCCGCTGGCGCACCATCGTGCGCGAGGCGGCGAAGCAGGCGCACCGCGCGTGGATCCCCGACGTCGAGGGCGTCGCCCGCACGGCCGACCTCGTGCGCCGCGCCGGCACCGACCTGGTGCTGGTGCTCGAGCCGTCGGCATCCGATCGCCTCACCGCGGTCGCCGTCGAAGCCTCAGACGGTCGCGACGTGGTGCTCGTGGTCGGGCCCGAGGGCGGGATCGCCTCCGACGAGCTCGACGCACTGGTGGCGGGCGGCGCTCGACTCGTGCGCCTCGGCGACACGGTGCTGCGCACCTCGACCGCGGGGGCCGCGGCGATCTCGGTGCTGTCGGCGGCGCACGGGCGCTGGTGAGCCCCCGCCGCGTTCCGATCCGCCCGTCCGGGGCGAGAAACGTCCCGATCCGCCCGTCCGGGGCGCGGAATGTGTATCGGGGCGCACAACAACCGCCCCGATGCACGGTTCACGCCCCGGCCACGAGTCGTACGGCTCGACGCGCCATCTCGCCCGTCGAGCCCGCACCTCCCGACCTGCGTGTCGGAGCCCCTCACTAGACTGGATGCCATGAGCGAACCGTCGATCTTCACGCGCATCCTGCAGGGCGAGATCCCCGCCGAGATCGTCGCCGAGACCGAGAACGCCTTCGCGATCCGCGACATCGCCCCGCAAGCGCCGGTGCACCTGCTCGTCATCCCCAAGACGCAGCAGTACCGCAACGTCGTCGAGCTGGCGGCGGGCGACCCCGACCTGCTCACCGAGGTCGTGGGGCTCGCGAACAGCGTCGCCGCCGAGCATGCCGACGGCGACTTCCGGCTGATCTTCAACACCGGCGAGGGCGCCGGCCAAACCGTCTTCCATGTGCACGCCCACGTCCTCGCGGGTGGCCTGAACGAAAAGAGCGTGGGTGTCTGACTCCGCCGAAGAATCCGTCGTCGACCGCATCGAGGTCGACGGCGTGGCCATGGTGCAGCTCCTCGGACCGCAGGATCGCCTGCTGCGCGTGGTCGAGAAAGAGCACCCCGAGGTCGACGTGCACGTCCGCGGCAACGAGATCACGCTGTCGGGCACCGCTTCCGCCGTCGCCGCGGCGCGGGGCCTCGTCGACGAGCTGCTCGCGATGACCCGCTCGGGCCACGGCCTCGACCCCTCCGACGTGAAGAGCTCGAACCGCATGCTCTCCGACGGCGGTCCCCGTCCGTCCGAGGTCATGGGCGAAGCGATCCTGTCATCGCGCGGCAAGGTCATCCGCCCCAAGACCGCCGGGCAGAAGGCCTACGTCGACGCGATCGACGAGAACACCATCGTGTTCGGCATCGGCCCCGCCGGTACCGGCAAGACCTACCTCGCCATGGCCAAGGCCGTGCAGGCGCTGCAGCGCAAAGAGGTCGCCCGCATCATCCTCACCCGGCCCGCCGTCGAAGCCGGCGAGCGTCTGGGCTTCCTGCCCGGCACGCTCACCGACAAGATCGATCCGTACCTGCGGCCGCTGTACGACGCGCTCAACGAGATGATGGACCCCGACATCGTGCCGAAGCTCATGGCGACGGGCACGATCGAGGTCGCTCCTCTCGCGTACATGCGCGGACGTACGCTGAACGACTCGTTCGTCGTGCTCGACGAGGCGCAGAACACCACGCCCGAGCAGATGAAGATGTTCCTCACGCGCCTCGGCTTCGGCACGCGCATGGTCGTCACCGGCGACATCACCCAGGTCGATCTGCCCCAGGGCGCGTCGGGTCTGCGTCTGGTCACCCGCGTGCTCGACGACATCGACGACATCCACTTCTCGCGCCTCACCAGCGAAGACGTGGTGCGTCACAACCTCGTCGGTCGCATCGTCGACGCGTACAGCGAGTACGACGAGAAGCGTCTCGTCGCCCGCCGCGAGCGTGACGAGGCCTCCGAGTTCGCCACCCGTGCGGAGCGACGCGGCTCGAGTGCCGCCGGTCCCCGCGATCACCTCCCGAGACGAAACCGCTCATGACGATCGAGATCAACAACGAATCCGACCACCAGATCGACGAGCAGGTGCTGCTGCGCCTGATGGAGTACAACCTCGCCGAGCTGCACGTCAGCGGCGACGCCGACGTGGCCATCGTGCTCGTCGACGAGGGCGCCATGGAGTCCTTGCACGTGCAGTGGATGGACGAACCCGGCCCGACCGACGTGCTCAGCTTCCCGATGGACGAGCTGCGCCCCGGCTCGGAAGACGCGCCCACCCCGGCGGGTCTGCTCGGCGACATCGTGCTGTGTCCTGCCGTCGCCGAGACCCAGGCGGTCGCGGCGAAGCACTCCACGCAAGACGAACTGATCCTGCTCACCACCCACGGACTGCTGCACCTCCTCGGCTTCGATCACGCCGAGCCCGATGAGGAGCGCGAGATGTTCGGTCTTCAGCGCGAGCTCATCGCCGGCTTCCAGGCCGTCGAGCGCCAGCGCCGCGCATGACCGAAGCGCTCCTGCTCGTCGCCGCCGTGCTGCTCGTCGCCTTCGGCGGGCTGATGGCGGCGTCCGAGGCCGCGCTCGGGGTCACCTCGCGCACCGACCTGCTCGAGCTGGGCGCCTCGGGGCGCAACGCCACGTCGCTGCGTCGCATCGCCGACGACACCAGTGCGCACGTGACCGCGGTCGTGTTCATCCGCGTACTCGCCGAGACCACCGCCGCGGTGCTCGTGACCGCGGCGTTCATGCTGCTCTTCGACGACATCTGGTTGGCCGTCGCGGCCGCCGCCGTGCTCATGACGGGCATCTCGTTCGTCGCCGTCGGGGCGAGCCCCCGCTCGGTCGGTCGCCAGCACGCCCGCGGTCTGCTGCGCGGCGGGGCACCCGTCATCCGGGGCATGCGCATTCTGCTCGGGCCTCTCGCGCACGGCCTCGTCGCCGTCGGAAACCGCGTGACCCCCGGAGTACCGCACTCGACGTCGTTCGCGTCAGAGGAACAGCTGCTCAGCATCATCGACGAGGCCGCCGAGAACGAGCTCATCGAGCAGGACGACCGCGAGCTCATCCACTCGGTGTTCGACTTCACCGACCGCTACGTCCGCGAGGTCATGGTCCCGCGCACCGACATGGTGACCGTCGGGGCCGGCGCCACCTCGCGTGAGGCCCTCGCTCTCTTCCTCGAGAAGGGCGTCTCGCGCGTTCCCCTCGCCGACGACGAGGCCGACGACGTCGTGGGGATGCTGTACCTCAAAGACCTCGTGCAGTTCGGCTTCCGCGACGAGGCGGGGTGGCGCGACGCGCCGATCCGCCGCATCGCCCGTCCGGCGGTGTTCGTGCCCGAGTCGATGAAGGCCGAGACCCTGCTGCAGCAGATGAAGAAAGACGCCGTGCACGTGTGCCTGGTCGTCGACGAGTACGGCGGCGTCGCCGGCCTCGTGACCCTCGAAGACCTGATCGAGGAGCTCGTGGGCGAGATCGCCGACGAGTACGACGCGCCCACCAGCGAGATCGTCGAGCTCGACGACAACCGGTACCGCGTGAACGCGCGCTTGGGCCTCGACGAGGTCGGCGACCTCTTCGGTCTCGAGCTCGACGACGAAGACGTGGACTCGATCGGCGGACTGCTGGGCAAGGCCCTCGGCCGCATCCCCCAACCGGGGGCCACGGCGGAACACTCCGGTCTCGTCATGACCGGCGGGGCATCGCGCGGCCGTAACCGCGGCATCGCCACGGTGATCGTGGAGCGCGCCGAGACTCCGAACGACGACAACGCCGAGGCCGATGGCCCCGCGCGTGAGAGGAACGACAGATGACCGACACCCGATCCGGTTTCGTGACCTTCGTGGGCAGGCCGAACGTCGGCAAGTCCACCCTGACCAACGCCCTCGTGGGCGAGAAGGTCGCGATCACCAGCGAGAAGCCGCAGACCACGCGTCGCGCCATCCGCGGCATCGTGAACCGCCCCGGCGGTCAGCTCGTGCTCGTCGACACCCCCGGCATCCACCGCCCGCGCACCCTGCTCGGACAACGTCTGAACGACCTGGTCGAACAGGTGCTGGGCGACGTCGACGTCATCGCCTTCTGCGTTCCGGCGACCGAGAAGGTCGGCCCGGGCGACCGTCGTATCGCCGAGTCGCTGTCGGGGTACCCCCGCGCCAAGAAGGTCGCGCTGGTCACCAAGACCGACGCCGCCTCGCGCGATCAGATCACGCAGCGTCTCGTCGAGGTCGACGCGCTGCGCGAGGACTGGGCCGCGGTCATCCCGCTCTCGGCCATCACCCACGACCAGCTCGACGTGCTCAGCGACGAGCTCCTCGCGCTCATGCCCCAGGGGCCCGCGCTGTACGACGCCGACATCGTCACCGACGAGACGCTCGAAGATCGCATCGCCGAGATCATCCGCGAAGCGGCGCTGCACGGCGTGCGCGACGAGCTCCCGCACTCCATCGCGGTCACGGTCGATGACGTCGCCGCGCGCGAGAACAGCGACCTCACCGACGTGTGGGCCAACATCGTCGTCGAACGCGACAGCCAGAAGGCGATCATCATCGGCCACAAGGGCTCTCGCCTGGCCGACGTCGGTGCGCGCGCGCGCGCGGGCATCGAGCCCCTCGTGGGCAGCCGGGTGTATCTCTCGCTGCACGTCCGCGTGGCCAAGGAATGGCAGCGCGACCCCAAGCAGCTCGGACGCCTCGGCTTCTGACCCCCACCCGGCCGCGCCGCACCCGCGCCGCGTTTCCGGGCGCACATGAGACGAACGACACGACGAAAGGTGCAGCCATGGCGATGAGGTGGACGGCTCCGGCCGCAGGACCGATCGAGACGTGGGTCTTCGACGAGGTCGAGGTGGCTCCGCCCGGCGCCGGGGAGGTCACGGTGCGCGTGCACGCCGCGGGCATCAACCCCGCCGATGCCAAGCACGTCGCCCAGGCGCGCCCGGGGGCCGAGTTCCCCGTCGCCATCGGCTACGAGCTCTCCGGCGAGGTATCGGCCGTCGGTCCCGACGCGGTCGGCGGCTCCGGCGCGCTGCACGTCGGCGACGAGGTCGTGGCGTTCCGCGTGCAGGGCGCATACGCGACCGAGCTCACGGTGCCCGCCCGCGACGTCTTCGCCAAGCCCGCACGGCTCTCGCACGCCGAGGCGGCCAATCTGCTTCTGGCGGGAACGACGGCGGCCGAGATGGTTCAGGTCACGCGGGTGACCGCGGGTGACACGGTGCTGCTCCACGCCGCCTCGGGCGCCGTCGGCGTGAGCCTGCTGCAGCAGGCGCGCGAGCTCGGTGTGCGCGTGATCGGCACGGTGGGACCGGATGCCGACGAGTCGGCGGCACGCGTCCGCCACTACGGCGGTATCCCGGTGGCCTACGGCGACGGCCTCGCCGAGCGCGTCGCGACCGCCGCCGAGGGAGCTCCCGTCGTCGCCGCGTGGGATGCGGCGGGCACCGACGAGGCGATCGACGTCTCGCTTGGGCTGGTGTCGGAGCGCGACCGCATCGTCACGATCGTTCGCCCCGACCGCGCCGAGGCCGACGGGTTCCTGTGGATCGCAGGTTCGCGGCCCGAGAGCGCCCGGTTCCGCGACATCGCCCGTGCCCGCGTTCTGGAGCTCGCGGCATCGGGGGCTCTCGAGGTGCCGGTCGCGCGTACCTACCCGCTCGCCGACGCGATCGAAGCCGTGGGCTTCGTCATGGACGGCCACCCGGGCGGCAAGGTGGCGTTGCTGGCGTAACCAGCGCTTACGGTTCGGTGGGGGAGGCGGGGTATCCACATGGCCGTCGTCGAACTCCCTGACGGTGAGGAACGAGCGGGCCGCACCGATAGCTGTGGTTGCTGAGGTCTCGACACGGTCGCGACGGCCACGTGCGCCTACTCGATCATGAGATCTCGGGAACCCCGCCGGAGGCCGGGGGCCCGACATCTTCCCCGGCCTGGCCACCGTCATTCGGTCACGCTGGACGGAATGACGACGATCAGGCCGGGGAAGGGACTCTCGCTCAGATGGTCGAGACGAGGAGGGCGCAGCCGTCGGCGTAGGAGTTGCTGCGGATGCTGAGGAGCCTCGAGATCGGGCGGGCCACCGATACGGCGGTCGGTGTCGACACCGTCCCGATGCTGCTGAATCCGGTGCGTCCCCAGGCGAGGAAGGTGCCGTCGCTCTTCAGCGCATAGGCACCGGACGGCGTCATGGCGACCTGCGTGACATTGGTCAGTCCGGGAATCTGCGTCGCGACAAAGGAATTCGTCGTGCCGTTGCGTCCCAGTTGACCGGCCGCGTTGCGACCCCACGACCACACGGTGCCGTCATTCTTCAACGCCAGGTAGTTCGCTCCGTTGTAATCTCCGAACACGGTTGAACCCGCCAACGCGGTGATGCCGGACAGTCCGAGAACCTTCACCGGTGTGTTTCGCTGCGTCGTCGTGCCGTCGGCCAGCTGACCCTCCGTGTTGCGACCCCAGGTCCATACCGTGCCGTCCTCCAGCACGGCACCCGCCGAGAACCCGACCCAGTTCACCACCTGAACCGCACGAGCCGGCAACACCACCTGACTCAATGCAACGGGGCTCGTCGTCGACCCCACGCCACCTCGACCCTCCGTGTTCCTGCCTTGGAACCACAGAGTGCCGTCACTCTTCAGCGCGTGCAGACCGAACTGACCCGCCTGAATCTGCGTAACGCCACTCAGCCCCTGGAACACCACCGGCAACGATTGAGTCGTCGTGGTGCCATCACCCAACTGCCCGTCCGTGTTCTCTCCCCAGCCGACGATCGTGCCGTCCTTCTTCAGGACATAAGCGGTGTTCGGGAGTTGAGTGGACGTCGACACTCGCGCAGCGTTGGTGATCTCGGGCATGACAACCCCGTTGCGCCACACCGACCCATCCGCCAACACCGCAAGCCCCCACTGGGGCGAATAGTCCACGACCGGCGACGGGAACACCGGCGATGTCTGCGCCAGACCCACCAGCAGGTTCGAACCGACCACCGGCACCGTCTCGGACGCCGAACTGTCACCGCCGTTGGCGGAGACCCGCAGCCTAGCCCCCGGTGTGCTCCACTGCGATGCGGTGACGCTGGTACTGAACACGCCGTTCTGACCCGTCGTCCCCGACGCCGCCCCGAAGGTCGCACCACCGGTTGCCGAGAGCGAGACGGCGGCTCCCGCGAATCCCACAGATCCCGCGGCGACCTTCGCATTCACCGTCCCCGCCACACCCGCCGTGAGGGTCGCCTCCACCACATCCACGGTTGTGGTGGTCTCCGAGGTGATGAGAGGGCACCCGTCGCCATAGGAGTGACCGTGGATGCCGACGACTTTCGCGATCGGGCGGGACACCGGCACGACGGTCGGTGTCGACACCGTCCCGATACTGCTGAGCCCCGTGCGTCCCCAGGCGAGGAAGGTGCCGTCCTTCTTCAGCGCGTACGCCCCGGACGGTGCCATCGCGATCTGCGCGACGTTGGACACCCCGGGAACCTGTGTCGCGACCGACGAGTTCGTCGTTCCGCCGTACCCCAGCTGACCAGACCCGTTACGACCCCACGACCACACGGTGCCGTCGTTCTTCAACGCCATCCAGTTCGCTCCGCTGTAGTCGGCGGATGTGCTCGACCCCGCCAATGCGACGATGCCCGACAGCCCGACGACCTGTGAAGGGGAGGTCCGCCGATGCGTCGTCCCATCGCCCAGCTGGCCTTGTTCGTTGTAACCCCAGGTCCACACCGTGCCGTCCTCCAGCACGGCACCCCCCGTGAATCCGGCCCAGTTCACGACCTGAACCGCACGAGCAGGCAAGGGCACTTGGGTCAATGGAACGGGGCTCGTTGACAAGCCCACGCCAGCTATCCCCCCAGTGTTCTGGCCCTGAAACCACAGAGTGCCGTCACTCTTCAGCGCATGTAGCCCGTAGAGACCCGCCTGAATTTGCGTGACATTGCTCAGGCCCTGGAACACCACCGGCGACGTTCGATCCGTGGTCGTGCCATCACCCAACTGCCCATCACCGTTCACTCCCCACCCCACGATCGTGCCGTCCTTTTTCAGGACATACGCGGAGTTCGGGCCGCCGTTGGAGGTCGACAATCGCGCCGCATTGGTGATCTCCGGCATGAGCACCCAATTGGGGCCGTTCTTCCACACCGACCCATCCGCCAACACCGCAAGTCCCCACAGCGGTGAGTAATCCACCACCGGAGAGGGGAACACCCGCGGAGTCTGCGCCAAGTCCGACATGAGGTTCGACCCCAACACCGGCACCGTCTCGGACGCCGAACCGTCGCTACTGGTGGCGGAAACCCGCACCTGGGTACCCGGTGTGCTCCATTGCGGTGCGGTGATGCTCGTGCTGAACACCCCGTTCTGACCCGTCGCACCCGATGCTGCACCTAAGGTCGCATTACCGGTTGCCGAGAGCGAGACGGCAGCTCCCGAGAGCCCCACAGAGCCCGCGGCGACCTTCGCGTTCACCGTCCCCGCCACACCCGCCGTGAGGGTCGTCTCCACCACGTCCACGCTCGTCGTGGTCTCCGCGGTGAGGAGGGCACATCCGTCCGGGTAAGCCTCGCCGTGGTTACCGATGAGTGTCGAGATCGGGCGGGATACCGACACGATGGTTGGTCTCGACACCGTCCCGACGCTGCTGAATCCCGTGCGCCCCCAGGCCAGCAAGACGCCGTCGGTCGTCAGTGCGTAGGCGCCGGACGGCGACATCGCGATCTGAGCGACCTTGAAGGCCCAGGGAACCTGAGTCGCAACCGACGACAACGTCGTGCCGCCGTACCCCAGCTGACCGGACTCGTTGCGACCCCACGACCACACGGTTCCGTCATTCTTCAAAGCCAGATAGTTGGCTCCGCTGTAATCCTGGAAGGTGGTCGACCCCGCCAACGCGATGATGCCCGACAGTCCGAGGACCTTCACCGGGGCGTTTGGCTGCGTCGACGTCCCATCGCCCAGCTGACCTTCATCGTTGATACCCCAAGTCCACACAGTGCCGTCCTCGAGCACGACACCCGCCGTCCACCCGACCCAGTTCACGACCTGAACCGCACGAGCAGACAAGGGCACCTTGGTCAACGGAACCGGACTATTCCACAAGCCCACGCCACCAATTCCGCCAAGGTTTCGGCCCTGATACCAGACAGTGCCGTCACTCTTCAGCGCGTGCAGCCCGAAGTTACCCGCCTGAATCTGGGTGACGTTGCTCAGTCCTTGGAACACCACCGGCGACGTTCGATCCGTCGTGGTGCCATCCCCCAACTGCCCATCGCCGTTCACTCCCCACCCCACAACCGTGCCGTCCTTCTTCAACACATAGACGGAGGTGGAGGCAGACAGTCGGGTCGCATTCGTGATCTCCGGCATGACCACCCAATTGGGGTCGTTCTTCCACACCGACCCGTCCGCCAACACCGCCAAACCCCACAGTGCTGAGTAATCCACCACCGGAGAGGGGAACACCCGAGGAGTCTGCGACAACCCCACCAGAAGGTTCGACCCCAACACCGTCGCCGACGCCGACGCCGACGTACCCCCCGACACAGCGGTGACGGCGACCGTCTTGCCCGGCGTCATCCAGGGAGTAGCGAGATCGATCGTTGTGGAGAACTGCCCCGCACCGTTCGTCGTCCCCGTCGCAGCGGCGAACACGCTCCCATCCGGACCCAGCAGGCTCACCACCTGGCCCGCGAGCGGGCTCCCGAGGTGATCGCGTACCGTCACGACCACCGGCGTCGCACCACTGGCCGGCAGCTGGTTGTTCGGCACCGACAGCGACACCTGAGTGGCATCCGATGTCGCCGCCCACGCGGGAGCCGCGGTCACCAGGCTCATCGCGGGAACCCCCCACGCCGCCGCCCCCACCACTGTGCGACGCGACACACCCGCAGGAGCCATCGACTCCTTGGTCACGGTACGAGATTTCATGAACAACCTCCAGGTAGGGCGCGACAGCGCCAGCCACTTCTGCTCGACACCATGGCATCCCGGAGTCTGGCCCGATTTCCGCCTTCCCCAGTGCGAGCGTGAATTCGAGCCACACCGCGCAGCGGTTCACCCGACACATCGCCCCTCAGGTCACCGTCACCCGGCAGATCGAGTCGACCACGCCCGGTCGCCCGCACCCACACCGAAGACGCAAAGGCCCCGCTCACGGGGCTGCTAAGATCGCTCCATGCGCTTCGGTGGCCTTCTTCTTCTTAGTTGCCGCGACGAGTCCTCGTTCTAAGGGCCTTCCTCGTCGCGGAGATCGTCGTCGGCCCCACCGAACGAATCTAAAGAAGCGACACATCATGAAGAACACCCAGAAGCCCACGTCCGCTCCGGTGCACAAGTACCGTCCGTTCCACGAGCAGATCCGGGTCGACATGCCCGATCGCACGTGGCCGTCGAAGCGCATCGAAGTCGCCCCGCGCTGGTGCGCCGTCGATCTGCGCGACGGAAACCAGGCCCTCATCGATCCGATGAGCCCCGAGCGCAAGCGCGTGATGTTCGACCTGCTCGTGAAGATGGGCTACAAGGAGATCGAGGTCGGCTTCCCCAGCGCCAGCCAGACCGACTTCGACTTCGTGCGCCAGCTGATCGAAGAGAACCTGATCCCCGACGACGTCACGATCCAGGTGCTGACCCAGGCGCGCGAGCACCTGATCGCCCGCACGTACGAGTCGATCGCCGGCGCTAAGCAGGCCATCGTTCACCTGTACAACTCCACGAGCGTGCTGCAGCGCGAGGTCGTGTTCCGCACCGACCAGCAGGGGATCGTCGACATCGCGCTCGAGGGCGCCCGTCTGTGCAAGCAGTACGAGGCGACCATTCCCCAGACCGAGGTCTACTACGAGTACTCGCCCGAGAGCTACACCGGTACCGAGCTCGAGTTCGCCCTGCGCATCTGCAATGAGGTGCTGGAGGTCTTCCAGCCGACGCCCGAGCGCAAGGTCATCCTGAACCTGCCCGCCACGGTCGAGATGGCCACCCCGAACGTCTACGCCGACTCGATCGAGTGGATGTCGCGTCACCTGAACCACCGCGAGAACGTCATCCTCTCGCTGCACCCGCACAACGACCGCGGCACGGCCGTCGCGGCGGCGGAGCTCGGGTACATGGCCGGCGCCGACCGCATCGAGGGCTGCCTGTTCGGCAACGGGGAGCGCACCGGAAACGTCGACCTCGTCGCCCTGGGCGTCAACCTGCTGACACAGGGCATCGACCCGCAGATCGACTTCAGCGACATCGACCAGGTCAAGCGCACGGTCGAGTACTGCAACCAGCTGCCGGTGCCCGAGCGCAGCCCCTGGGCCGGCGACCTGGTCTTCACCGCCTTCAGCGGTTCGCATCAGGATGCCATCAAGAAGGGCTTCGAGGCGATGGAGGCCCGCGCGGCATCCGAGGGCAAGAGCATCGACGACATCGAGTGGGCGGTTCCCTACCTGCCGATCGACCCGAAAGACCTGGGCCGCTCGTACGAGGCGGTCATCCGCGTCAACTCCCAGTCGGGCAAGGGCGGCGTCGCCTACCTGCTGAAGGCCGACCACGCGATCGACCTGCCGCGCAAGCTGCAGATCGAGTTCTCGGGCGTCGTGCAGACCCGCACCGACGCCGAGGGCGGCGAGGTATCGAGCGCCCAGATCTGGGACATCTTCACCGACGAGTACCTGCCCGCCGAAGACCACGACCAGCGCTGGGGCCGTTTCGAGCTGCTGTCGACGCGCTCGTCGAGTGACATGTCGGGCGACGTGCACCTCGACGTCGCCCTGCGCGACGGCGACGAGACCCACCCCGCCTCGGCCGTCGGAAACGGCCCCGTGGCCGCGTTCCTCGAGATCGTGCGCGCGCAGGGCTTCGACGTCACGCTCTACGACTACGTCGAGCACGCCCTGAGCTCGGGCGGCGACGCCCAGGCCGCGGCGTACGTCGAACTGCAGGTCGACGACCAGCGCCTGTGGGGCGTCGGCATCGACGGTGACATCTCGACGGCGTCGCTGAAGGCGATCGTCTCGGGCGTGAACCGCGCGATCCGCACCCGTCAGTCGGCCGACGCCCTCGCCGGCGTCTGACCTCGACGCCGAAGACCACGGCCGTGGCCTACACCCACGGACACCACGAGAGCGTGCTGCGTTCCCACGCCGCACGCACCGTCGCCGACTCGGCGGCGTACCTGGTGTCTTCACTGTTCGCCGGCGCCCGCATCCTCGATGTGGGCGCCGGCCCCGGCACCATCACCGTCGACCTCGCCGACCGGGTCTTCCCGGGGCGGGTCGTGGGAGTGGATGCCGCGCCCGACGTCGTCGAGGTCGCCCGCGCCACCGCGGGGGAGCGCACGAACGTCGAGTTCCGCACCGATGACGCGTACGACCTCGATGCCCCCGATGGGTCATTCGACATCGTGCATGCGCATCAGGTCCTTCAGCACCTGGCCCGGCCCGTCGACGCCCTGCGCGAGTTCCGCCGCGTGGCGGGCCCCGAGGGCCTGGTCGCGGTGCGTGACGTCGACTACGGCGGGGTGATCTGGCATCCACGGATCCCCGCCCTCGACGAGTGGCTCGAGATCTACCACGGGGTGCACCGCGGGGTGTCGGGCGAGCCCGACGCGGGCAGGCGGCTCAAGGCCTGGGCGCGCGAAGCCGGATTCGCCCGTGTCGAGGCCAGCGCCAGCGTGTGGGTCTTCGACACGGCCGAGAAGCGCGCGTGGTGGGGCGGCATGTGGGCTGACCGCGTCGTCGCGTCGGCCTTCGCGGGGCACGCCCGCCGGCTCGGACTCGCCGACGACGCCGCGCTGCAGCGCATCTCCGATGCGTGGCGCGAGTGGGCGGCGCACCCCGACGGGTGGATCCTGCTGCCGCACGGCGAGGTGCTCGCCCGGGGGTGACAGGGCCTCTCCGGCCCCGGCCGACACGGCGGGGCCGGAGGGCAGTGCGAGGGCGCGTGCACGGTCGGCGGGCGGTGCGAGGATGAGAAGGTGATCCGCGTCGATGCCCTGTACCGCTATCCCGTCAAAGGCTTCACGCCCGAACGCCGGGCGCAGCTCGTCATCCAGGACGACGGACGGGTGCAGGGCGACCGCGCCCTCGTCTTCCGCTTCGCCGACGCGCTCGAGCCCGAAGACGCGACGTTCCCGAAGAGTCGCGGCTTGGCGCTGATGACCTTCCCCACGTTGGCGCGCGTCGACCTCGCCTACGACGACGAGGCTCGAACCCTGCGCCTGCGCGTCGACGACATCGACATCGAGGCCGACCTCAGCGAGAGCGGGCGCACGCGCCTCGCCGATGCCGTGACGGCGTACCTGCGCACGACCAGCGACGCGAAGCTGCTCGACGCCGACGGCATCCTTCCGCTCGGGCTGCTGGGCGACGGCCGCACCGCGAGGTTCCAGGATCGCCCGCGCGGATACGTCTCTCTGCACGGCACCGCCTCGGTCGAGGCCCTGGACGCCACCGTGCCGGCACCCGTCGACGATCGGCGATTCCGCTCGAACATCGTGGTCGGCGGCACCGCCGCGTGGACCGAGCTTGACTGGCGCGGTCGCGTACGCATCGGCGAGGTGGAGTTCGAGGTGCAGAAGCCGATCGAGCGCTGCGCCGCGATCACCGCCAACCCCGACACCGGGGTGCGCGACGCGCGACTGCTGCGCGTGCTCACGACCGAGTTCGCTCAGGACGAGCCGACCCTCGGCATCCTGCTCCTCCCCGTGGCCGGCGGCGGCATGATCCGCGAGGGCGATGAGGTCGTCGTCATCGCGTGAGTCGCCAGGAGGGCTCGGGCGCGGTTCAGGCCGCGTCGTCGGTGCGGATGATCGGGATGCCGGTGGTCTCGACCGCGACCTTTCGGCGGTAGAGCTTGCGCTGCTCCGGGAGCGAGAGGTCGAAGAGCACCGCCAGCACGCGGATCACGGTCGTCACGACGACGCCGATCACCGCGGCGAGGGGCAGGGGCACGCCGAAGGCGGCCGTGACGGCGAGTACCGCGCAGCCGCCACCCGCGGCGACGGCGTAGAGCGAGCCCACGTGCATGATCGCCACCGGCAGCCCCATCAGCACGTCGCGCAGCACGCTGCCGCCCGCGGCTGCCACGACGCCGACGAAAATCGCGGGCACGGCGGGCATGCCCAGGGCGAGCGCCTTCGACGTGCCGAACGCACCGAACAGACCGATCACGACCGCGTCGAGCATGACGATCGCACGGTTGAGACGCTGGAAGATCCCCGACAGCAGCATGCCGACGATCGACGCCAATGTCGCGGTGATGAGATACCAGTTGCTCTGAAGCGTCGCGGGCGTCAGCCCCAGCAGCAGGTCGCGGATCAAACCGCCGCCCATTCCCAGCAGGATGCCGATGATCGCGACGCCGAGCAGATCGAGGCGCCGCTGCCCCTGGAAGCCCGACGCGAACAGCGCCCCCTGCACGCCGCCCAGGGCGACGGCGGTGAGATCCGCCCACAGGGGGATGACGAAGACCGAGTTCACGGCATCCATTCTCCCCCCTTCGGTCTCGCCGCCCGCGGGGGTGGTTCATCTGTCGGACCGGTGGGGCTGGTGACAGCTATCGGGGCGTGTGCGCCACCGCAACGCGTGGCGGTCCGACAGACGGACCACTCCGCGCTGCGGATGGGTTCTCCCGCTCGGCCGGTCTCGCCGCCGGGGACGCGGTCCATCTGTCTGACCGGTGGGGCTGGTGACGCCTACCGGGGCGTGTGCGCCACCGCAACGCGTGGCGGTCCGACAGACGGACCACTCCGCGCTGCGGATGGGTTCTCCCGCTCGGCCGGTCTCGCCGCCGGGGACGCGGTCCATCTGTCTGACCGGTGGGGCTGGTGACGCTTACCGGGGCGTGTGCGCCACCGCAACGCGTGGCGGTCCGACAGACGCACCATTCCGCGCCGCAGACCCGGCCGCGCGCGCGCCGCGCAGGCCTCTCACGGGATCGCCGAACGATAATGGACTGTGCCCACCTACCGCGATGAAGTCGTGGTCCTGCGTACCCAGAAGTTGGGGGAGGCGGATCGCATCCTCACCCTGCTCAGCCGCCGCAACGGCAAGATTCGCGCGGTGGCGAAGGGCGTGCGGCGCACCTCGTCGCGGTTCGGCTCGCGCCTCGAGCCCTTCATGGTGGCCGACGTGCAGTTGGCGACCGGCCGCAATCTCGACATCGTGCAGCAGGCCGAGTCGCTCGGCTCGTACGGTGCCGACATCGTCGCCGACTACGACAGCTACACCACCGCCAGCGCGATGGTCGAAACCGCCGATCGGTTGAACGAGGCCGAGGCGACCCCGCAGCAGTACCTGCTGCTCGTGGGTGGGCTGCGCTCGCTCGCCCGCAGCGACCACGCGGCACGGAGCGTGCTGGATTCGTACCTGCTGCGGGCCATGGCGCTGTCGGGCTGGGCGCCCGGACTCGGCGAGTGCGCGCGCTGCGGCACCGTCGGCGATCACGACTACTTCCTTCCCCAGCTCGGCGGCGTCATCTGCTCGACGTGCGCGCCGGCCGGCTCTCCTCGGGTCGCCCGCGACACGGTCGACCTGCTGCGCTCGCTCATGGCGGGGGAGTGGGATGCCGTCGACTCCGCCGCCGGGCGCACCACCGCCGCCGCGTCGGGGCTCGTCGCCGCGTACGCCCAGTTCCATCTCGAACGGGGCATCCGTTCCCTCTCGCACCTGGAGGCGCATCCGTGACCCCGAAGCCCTTCACCCACCGCGACGCCGTGCCCTACCGTCCCCTCGACTGGACGGAGCAGTACCCGCCGGCCTACCCGAAGGGGGCGGTGCCTGAGCACGTGGCCATCGTCATGGACGGCAACGGTCGCTGGGCGAACCGCCAGGGTCTCACCCGTGTCGAGGGCCACCGGGCGGGCGAAGCGGCGCTGCTCGACGTCGTCGCAGGCGCCATCCAGGCCGGGGTGAAGCACCTGTCGGTGTACGCCTTCTCGACCGAGAACTGGTCGCGCTCTCCCGACGAGGTGCGTTTTCTCATGGGCTTCAACCGCGAGGTGCTGCACCGCCGTCGCGATCAGCTCAACGAGTGGGGGGTGCGCATCCGCTGGTCGGGCCGCAAGCCGCGCCTCTGGGGCTCGGTCATCAAGGAGCTGCAGCACGCCGAACGCCTCACCGAGGGCAACTCCACGCTGACGCTCACCATGTGCGTGAACTACGGCGGGCGCGTCGAGATCGTGGATGCCATGCGGCGCATCGGCGACGACATCGCCGCAGGTCGCCTCAAGCCCTCGGCGGTGACCGAGAAGCTGATCCGCAAGAACCTGTACCAGCCCGACATGCCCGACGTGGACCTGTTCGTGCGATCGAGCGGCGAGCAGCGCACGTCGAACTTCTTGCTGTGGGAGTCGGCGTACGCCGAGATGGTCTTCCTCGACACCTTGTGGCCCGACTTCCGACGCACGCACCTGTGGGACGCGATCGGGCTCTACCTGTCGCGCGACCGTCGCTTCGGCGGCGCGATCGACACCCCCACTGCCTGATTCCGGCGAAGATGCCGCCAACGGAATAGATCACCCGCCCGAAAGGTTGCACGCGATATGACGGATGCCATCAAGATCGACGTGTGGAGCGACATCGCCTGCCCCTGGTGCTACATCGGCAAGCGCAACCTCGAGAACGGGTTGGCCGCGACCGCCGCCGATGACGACGCCCCCGTGGTCGAGATCGAGTACCACTCCTTCGAGCTCTCGCCCGACACCCCCGAAGACTTCGACGGCGGCGAGGTCGACTACCTCTCGCAGCACAAGGGCATCTCGCCCGAGTCCGCGCGCGAGATGCTCGACCGGGTCACCGGCGTCGCCGCCGACGCGGGGCTGACCTACCGCTTCGACATCCTCAAGCACACCAACACGGTGAAGGCTCACGAGCTCCTGCACTTCGCGAAAGAGAACGGGCGTCAGCTCGAGCTCGCCGAGCTGCTCATGTCGGCGTACTTCCTCGAGGGTCGCCACGTCGGCCGCGACGACGACCTCGTCGACCTCGCGGTCGAGGCGGGCCTCGACGCCGACGCGGCACGCGAGGCCCTGGCCTCGCAGCGCTACCGCGCGGCCGTGCGCGCCGACCAGGAGCAGGCGCAGCAGTTCGGGATCACCGGCGTGCCGTTCTTCGTCATCGATGGCAAGTACGGCGTGAGCGGTGCGCAGCCGGTCGAGGCGTTCACGCAGATCGCCCGCCAGGTCTGGGGCGAACGTCGCGAGGCGTCGGAGACCGCCGACGCGTGAAGCTTCTCCACAGCGGTGCCCGTCCCGGCGTCTGACCGGACCGGGCACCGCTGTCTCATGAGGTCTGGGAGAATGAACGAGTGAACACGGCATTGGCTCCGGCGCGGACGCTCCGCATCGGCAACATCGAACTCGACGCCCCCGTCGTGCTCGCCCCCATGGCCGGCATCACAAACACCGCGTTCCGTCGGCTGTGCCGCGAGTACGGCGCCGGCCTGTACGTCAGCGAGATGATCACGACGCGTGCCCTGGTGGAGCGCAACGAGACCACCCTGCGCCTCATCCGCCACCACGAGTCCGAGACCCCCCGCTCGATCCAGCTCTACGGCGTGGATCCCGCGACGGTCGAAGCGGCGGTGCAGATGATCGTCGACGAAGACCACGCCGACCACATCGACCTCAACTTCGGCTGCCCGGTTCCCAAGGTCACCCGCCGCGGCGGGGGAGCGGCCCTGCCGTGGAAGCTCTCGCTGTTCCGCGAGATCGTCGAGCGGGCCGTGCGCGCCGCCGGCGACAAGCCGCTCACCATCAAGATGCGCAAGGGCATCGACCCCGACCACCTCACCTACCTCGAGGCCGGACGCATCGCCGAGGGCGCGGGAGTGGCATCCATCGCCCTGCACGCCCGCACGGCATCGGAGTTCTACTCGGGTCACGCCGACTGGAGCGCGATCACGAAGCTCAAAGAGACCGTGACCGGCGTGCCCGTGCTGGGCAACGGCGATATCTGGTCGGCCGAGGACGCCGTGCGCATGATGGCCGAGACCGGGTGCGACGGCGTCGTCGTCGGCCGCGGCTGCCTCGGGCGTCCCTGGTTGTTCGGCGATCTCGCGCGGGCCCTCGGCGGCCCCGACGCCGCCCACGGAGCCCCCGTCGACGCCACCCTCGGGTTCGTCGCGCGCGCCTTCCGCCGTCACGCCGAGCTGCTCGTGGAGTTCTTCGACGACGAGGGGCGCGGATGCCGTGACATCCGCAAGCACGTCGCCTGGTACTTCAAGGGCTACCCCGTCGGCGGCGAGCTGCGAGCCAGCCTCGCGACGGCCTCGACCCTCGACGAGATCGACGAGCTGCTGGCCACGATGGAGCTCGACGCGCCGTACCCCGGTGCCCCGGCCGAGGGGCAGCGCGGGCGGGCGGGCACGCCCAAGCGCCCGGCCCTGCCCGACGGATGGCTCGACTCCCGCGAGATCGGCGACGCCGCCGGCCGCGCCCTCGCCGACGCCGAACTGGACCACAGCGGTGGCTGAGCTGAGCACGGCGACCGCTCGTCCCCTCGGCTATGCCGATGCCGACGCCGCCCGGTTCCACGTCGAGAAGCACCGTTCGCAGCGCGACGACTTCGCCCGCGACCGTGCGCGCGTGCTGCACTCCGCCGCGCTGCGGCGCCTCGCGGCGAAGACCCAGGTGCTGAGCCCGGCCAGCCCCGCCGACTTCGCTCGCAACCGACTCACGCACTCGCTCGAGGTCGCGCAGGTGGGCCGTGAGCTGGCGACGGCCCTGCAGCTGTCGCCCGACGTCGTCGACACGGCGTGCCTCAGCCACGACCTCGGTCACCCGCCCTTCGGCCACAACGGCGAACGCGCCCTCAACGACTGGGCGGCCGACATCGGCGGCTTCGAGGGCAACGCGCAGACGCTGCGGATCCTCACGCGCCTGGAGCCCAAGACCTTCGGCGCCGACGGCGAGCCGTTCGGGCTCAACCTGACGCGCGCGAGCCTCGACGCGACCTGCAAGTACCCCTGGACGGTCGACGAACCCGTCCCCGATCCGGGCGGGCGGCTCAAGTTCGGCGTCTACCCCGACGACGAGCCCGTCTTCCACTGGATGCGCGGGGGAGCGCCCGCGCGCCAGCGCTGCATCGAGGCCGAGGTCATGGACCTCTCCGACGACATCGCGTACTCGGTGCACGACTTCGAAGACGCGATGGTCAACCGCTACATCGACCCCGCCCGCCTGGCATCCAGGGTCGGCCGTGACGGTCTGCTCGACGCGATCCAGCGATGGGTCGGCTACGACTTCGTGCGCGACGACCTCGCCGAGGGGCTCGAGCGACTCATGTCGATGCCCGAGTGGATCCCCTCGTTCGACGGCACACGCCCCGCCCTCGCCCGCCTGAAGAACCTCACCTCCGACCTCATCGGCCGCTTCGCGCGCGCGGCCACCGCGGCGACCCGCGAGGCCTACCCGGCCGACGAGCTCACCCGCTACCGCGCCCACGTGATCGTCCCGGCCGAGGTCGAGACCGAGATGGCCGTGCTGAAGGGCATCATCGGGGCCACCGTCGTGTCGATCGACGGCCGCAAGGTGCTCTACCGCGAGCAGCGCCACGTGCTGAAGCGCTTGGCATCCGCCCTCTGGGAGAACCCCGGCGCGCTCGACGCCCTGCACGCCCCCGACTTCGAGGCCGCCGCCGACGACACCGCGCGTCGCCGGGTGGTCGTCGACCAGGTCGCGAGCCTCACCGACCAGCTCGCGATCGCCTGGCACAACCGCCTGGTGGGCGACGTCGATGCCGCCGAGCTGGGCGTCTGGGCGCCGGGCACCCGCGCACCCCGCGGAGCGGATGCCTGATGGCGCGCATCCGCCAGTCCGACATCGACGAGGTCAAGGGGCGGGTCAACATCGCCGACGTCGTCGGTGAACGCGTCGCCCTGAAGTCCGCGGGCGTCGGGTCGATGAAGGGCCTCTGCCCGTTCCACGACGAGCGCAGCCCCAGCTTCCACGTGCGGCCGCAGGTGGGCTACTACCACTGCTTCGGATGCGGGGAATCGGGCGACGTCTACTCGTTCCTGCGCGCGATGGACCACGTCTCGTTCACCGAGGCCGTCGAGCGCATGGCGGCGCGCGTCGGCTACACGCTGCACTACGAAGACGGCGGCGGGCCGGCTCCCGAGACGACCGGGCGGTCGCGCCTGTACGCGGCCAACGCCGCCGCCGCCGAGTACTTCCGCGCCCAGCTCATGACGCCCGAGGCCGAGACCGGGCGGCGCTTCCTCGGCGACCGCGGGTTCGACGCCGGGGCCGCCGCGCACTTCGGCGTGGGGTACGCGCCGAAGGGCTGGTCGCACCTCATGGACCACCTGCTCGCCCAGAAGTTCACCCGCGACGAGCTGTTGCAATCCGGACTTGTGTCGCAGGGGCAGCGGGGCGTGTACGACCGTTTCCGCGGCAGGCTGGTGTGGCCGATCCGCGACATCACCGGTCAGGTCATCGGGTTCGGGGCGCGCAAGCTCTACGACGACGACCAGGGCCCCAAGTACCTCAACACCCCCGAGACGCCGGTCTACAAGAAGGCCCAGGTGCTGTACGGCCTCGACCTGGCCAAGCGCGACATCTCGCGCTCGCACCGCGTGGTCGTCGTCGAGGGCTACACCGACGTGATGGCCTGCCATCTCGCGGGCATCACCACCGCGATCGCCTCGTGCGGAACGGCCTTCGGCAGCGACCACATCACGGTGCTCCGCCGCGTCATGGGAGACGACAGCGCCTCGGGCGAGGTCGTGTTCACCTTCGACCCGGATGCCGCGGGGCAGAAGGCGGCGCTGCGCGCCTTCGCCGACGAGAAGCGTTTCGCCGCCCAGACGTACGTGGCCGTGGCCCCCGAGGGCCTCGATCCGTGCGACCTGCGCCTGCAGCGCGGCGACGGTGCCGTGCGCGCGCTCATGGAGAACAAGGCGCCGATGTTCGAGTTCGTCATCGACCAGCGGCTCAAGGACTTCGACCTGTCGAGCGTCGAGGGGCGCGCCGGTGCCCTGCGCGCCGCGGCCCCGATCGTGGCCGACATCCGCGACCCGGCGCTGCGTCCGGGCTACGTCCGCGTGCTCGCCCGACGCCTCGGTCTCGACCTGCCCGAGGTCGGCAGCGCCGTCGAGCGCGCCGCGCGCGGCGCCGCGCGGGACGAGAAGCGCGACGCCCAGCGCGGGGGAGCGGGCGAGACGGAGCGCCCCGTGATCGCGCAGTCGGTGAGCCTGGCCTCGTTGCCCAACACGCGGGACGTCGCCCTCGAACGCGGCGCGATGATGGCCTTCCTGCAGTACGGGCATCGCATCGAGCCCGACCTGTTCCTGCGCGCCCTGCAGTCGCCGTTCGGACACCCCGCCCTCGAGGCCGTGCGCAGCTCGCTGGCCGCCACCGATCTGTCGCAGCCCGGGTGGGCCGTGGCCGCCGTCGAGGCGGTGCGCGAGCCTTTCCGCACCCTGGCCGCCGAGCTGTTGACGGCCGAGTTCCCGGCCCGCACCGAGGACGGCGCGGTCGCCTCGGCCAACGACCTGGCGCGAGGACTCCTCGTGCGCGAACTGGAGCGGGAGAAGAACGAGCTGCTGCGCGGCATCCAGCGGGTTCCGGCGGACTCCGAAGAGGGCCGCCGCCTGCGCATCCGACTGCGCGAACTCGACGGCGACCGCCAACGACTCGTCGCGCAGTAGGGCGCGCTGCTGGCATCGGCCCCCGTGGTGGGCGAGGATGAAGGAATGCCCCGGTCCCACGACACCGACGTCGCCCTCCGTGCCGACGACCTCTCGCTCGCTCGCAGCGGCGTCCGCGTCATCGACGGGATCACGTTCTCGTTGGGCGCGGGCCAGACCCTCGTCGTGCGCGGCGCCACGGGGTCGGGCAAGACCTCGCTGGTGTCGTTGCTCGCCGGCCACCCCGACGACGGGCTCACCGTGGTCGGGGGCGACGCACGCGTGCACGGGATCTCGGCGCGCCGACCCGGGCGCGCCCGCCGGGAGTGGACGTTCCACACCGGCTACCTGCCGCAGGGCGCCGGCGCGGGGCTCCCGTCGCGCCTGACCGTGCAGGACGTCATCGCCGAGCCGATCACGAGCCGCGACCGCAAGGTCAACACCCGGGCGCTGGCCGTGCGCGTCGCGACCCTGCTCGATGAGATGGAACTGCCGCTCGGCACGGCTCCGAAGTATCCGTACGAGCTGAGCGCGGGGATGCGACAGCGCGTCGCGCTCGCCCGCGCCCTCGTGCTCGAACCGCGGCTGTTCGTCGCCGACGACCTGTACGCCAACCTCGATGTCGAGGTGCGCGCCGCCGCCCGTGCCTCGATCCTGCGCCGTCGTGACGAGCGCGGCATGGCGACACTGGTCGTCACGAACGACGCCGATGCCCCCCGTGACCTCGACGCCGACGTGCTGGTTCTGCACGCCGGGCACGCCGTCGCGTTCGGCCACAGCGTGGAGGCTCTGCAGTGGACACCCGACGGCACGCCCGAGCGACGTCTTTCGGCGGGCTGATTTTTCGCACGCCCCCGCGTGCTGTTAGTATCGTGGGGTTGCCCACCGCAAGGTGCGCATGATCCTCGGTAGCTCAATTGGCAGAGCAGTCGGCTGTTAACCGACAGGTTCTTGGTTCGAGTCCAAGCCGGGGAGCGAGAGTACCGCGTCATCTAACGTGGCTCTCACCTTAGGCCCGGGCTTCCACCCCGGGCCTTTCCTCTTTTCCGGGCGACCCTCGTCGGGCCCGGGACGGGCGAGTCGCACGTCTCGCGCTCTGAACAGCGGCCACCTGTGCGCGGCGTATGGGAGCGGTTCCATTAGACTCGCTCCGGCCGTCGCTCGGCGGCCGGAGAGGACGCCGTCGTGACCGCACCCGCAGCCCCCGCGCGCCGCGATCTCCAGGGGCTCCGGGCGTTCGCCGTCGTGGCCGTGGTCGCCACGCACCTGACGGGATGGCCGCGCGGAGGCTTCGTCGGCGTCGACGTGTTCTTCGTGCTCTCGGGGTTCCTGCTCACCGGCATCGTGCTGCGCGATCTGGACGCCTCCGGCGCCGTGCGCCTGTCGGCGTTCTTCGCCCGACGCCTCCGACGCCTTCTGCCCGCGGCCCTCGTGGTGCTGGCCGCCACCGTGGGCGCCGCCTTCGTGGTGTTCCCCGGTACCCGCGCCGAGAGCATCGTGGGCGACGCTCTCGCCGCGGTCGGCCTCGTCTCGAACTGGCGCTTCGCCCTCGAGGGACGCGACTACTTCTCCACCATCGCCGTCTCACCGCTGCAGCACTTCTGGTCGCTGTCGATCGAGGAGCAGTTCTCGCTCCTCTGGCCCCTCCTCGTCATGCTGCTCGTGCTGATGCTCCCCGTCGCGCGTCGGCGGGGTACGGGGGCGCGCGTCGCGGTGGGCCTGCTGTCGAGCGCCGTGGTGCTGGCATCCGCCGCCCTCGCCTGGGTGCAGACCCCGCTCGACCCGAGCGTGGCGTACTTCTCGACCGGAACCCGCGCGGGCGAACTCGCGACCGGCGCCGTCGTCGCGACCCTCGTGCCGCTCCTGCTCCGGATGCCGAGCCCCCTGCGCGCTCTGCTCTCGTGGGCCGGGGTGGCACTCGTCGTGGCGTCGTTCTTCGTCGTCGATCCGACGGCGCCGTTCCCCGCCCCCTGGGCCGTGCTGCCCGTCGCGGGCGCGGTGCTGGTGATCGCGGGCGGCACCGGGGGAGACCCGCGTCACCGCTCCCTCTTCGTCGTCTCGAATCCGCTGGCGGTCGCGATCGGCAACGCGTCGTACTCGCTGTACCTCTGGCACCTTCCCGTCATCGTCTTCGCCGGGGCCCTGCTGGCGCCCGGGCCCGCGGCCACCGGCATCACCGTGCTGGTGATGGTCGTGCTCACCGTTGCGACCTACCTCGGCGTCGAGCAGCCGCTGCACCGCTCGCCGTGGCTGGTCCGCCCGAACGGGGGCGCTCCGACCGCCGACGAAGTCACGGCCGCCTCGCCCCCTGCCCTCGCCGATGTCGCGGTGCCGACGCCACGGGCCGCCGCGCTCGCGTCTCGCCCCGCCGGATGGGTGCCCGGGCAGCGGTACTACCCGGGACGGCGAGCGACCGAGAGCGCGACCACCGAGGCGGTCGCTCCGGAACCGGCCCCCGCTGCAGAAATCATCCCGCCGCAGCCCGCGCCGGTGCCCACCCCGGCGCCGGCCCGGGGCTCCGGTGACTCCTGGGCCGAGTGGAGAACGCGCTTCGCCCCGCGCATCGCCCTGGCCGGCGCCACCCTGGCGATCGGGGCCGGAGCGACCGTGCTCGCGGTGTTCGTCGCGTACGGGGCGCCGGTCATCGTCGCGCCCGCCGCACCCGTCGCCGCCGCTCCCGTGGCCGACGCCGGCGCCGCCCTCGCCGCTTTGCAGGGCGAGCTCGCCGCGGCGACGACGGCGTCGAGCTGGCCCGATCTGCATCCCTCGCTCGACGAGGTGATGCGCGCCACCTCGGCCACCGATCCCGCGCACGACTGCTTCACCCCCGACATCGCTCCCGACGCCGGCCGTTGCACGTGGGGGAACGCCGACGCTCCGCGGCACCTGTACCTCGTCGGCGATTCCAGCGCGATGGCCTACGCGCCCGCCTTCCGAGCCCTCGCCGACGCGAGCGGCGGAGCGTGGCGCGTCACGACCGTCGGAATGTACGGATGCCGTTTCACCGACGCCCTCGTCGAGAGCCGCGACCCCGCGGTGACCGCCGGGTGCGCCGGGCGCAAGTCCGACATCGCCGCGATGGTCGCGGCCGACCCCGCCGACCTGCTCGTCGTGTCGAACGCCTACACGCTCGCCCGCACGGTCGACGGGCGGGACCTCAACGCCGCGGAGCTGGCATCCGGGGTCGCGAACGAGGTCTCGGGGTGGGCGCCGGCCGGGCACACCGTGTTCCTCGCGCCTCCGCCGCACGGCGCCGACCTGGGACGCTGCTACTCCCCGCTCACGGGCCCGGCGGCGTGCCTCGCCGCCGTCGACGACGTGTGGACGCAGATGCAGGCCGCCACCGAGGCGCAGGCGGCCGCCACCGGCGAGGCGGTGATCGACGCGTTGCCGTTCTCGTGCTGGCAGGGAGTGTGCCCCGCGTTCGCCGGCGACACACCCGTGCGGTACGACGACATGCACCTGACACCGGCGTTCTCCGAGCGCCTCGCGCCGATCCTGCGCGACGAGCTCTCGGCCCGCGGACTGTACTGACGGCCCCGCGCGCTCGCTCGGCTGACAGGCTGGGGGAGTGACCTCGCCCCCCGATCCCCGCTCCCTCGACCTCAACGCGCTCCGATCGCGCCTGCTCTCGGAGCGCGGTGGCACGGTCGACGACAGCATCCCGCAGCTGGCCGACGCCGATCCCGACCTGTGCGCTCTCGCCCTGGCGCTGCCCGACGGCACCGTGCGCACCAGCGCCCAGGCCGAGGTGCCGTTCAGCGTGCAGTCGGCGGTCAAACCCTTCCTCTTCGCGCTCGCCCTCGTCGACACCGACGGAGAAGCCCTCGATCTCGTGGGCATCGAACCCACCGGTGAGGCCTTCGACGCGATCAAGCTCGAAAGCGGCACCGGTCGGCCGCCGAACCCGATGGTCAACGCGGGGGCGCTGCTGACGGCCTCGCTCGTCGAGGGAGACGGTCCCGACGAGCGGAGCGCGCGGATCGCCCGGGGCCTCTCGGCCTTCGCCGGCCGCGACCTGCTCGTCGACGAGCAGGTCGCGCACAACGAGCATCTGCTCGGCGACCGCAACCACGCCCTCGCCCACCTCATGCGGGCCGAAGGCGCGCTGCAGCCCTCGGCCGACGACGCGGTGGCCGTGTACGCCCGCGCGTGCGCGACCCTCGTCGATGCCGAGACCCTCGCGGTCATGGGCGCGACCCTCGCGCTCGGCGGAGTAAACCCCCGCACCGGCGAACGCGTCGTCTCGGCGCGCGTGGCCCGCGACGTCGTCTCGGTCATGGCGACCTGCGGGGTGTATGACGGGTCGGGGCGGTGGATGCGCGCGGTCGGCGTGCCCGCCAAGTCGAGCGTGTCGGGGGCGATTGTGCTGTCGGCGCCGGGGCGTCTGGGAGCCGCGGTCGTCAGTCCGCGCCTCGACGGTCAGGGCACGAGCGTGCGCGGCCGTCGGGCGAGCGAGATGCTCAGCGACGACCTGCAGCTGCACAGCTTCTCGGTCTGAACGCGCTTCTCCACCGACACCGGAGGGCGCGCCCGGTGCATCTCGACCCGCACCGCCCGTGCGTGTGAGAGCATCGGCGTGACCCCCGATCCCCGCCTGATCTCGCAGGAGAACCGATGCCCCCTGTCGCGCGCCGACACGCCTCACGCAGCGTGTCCGTCGGCGTCGTCGCCGCCCTGGCCGCGACCCTCACGGGATGCGGGCAGGGGACGAACGTCTCCGAGGACTACGCACAGATCTGTCAGGACAACGCGACCGAGAAGCGCCTGCCCGACGACGACTGCAACAACCACGGCGGCGGGGCGCACTGGTACTTCCTTCCCCTCGGGTCGGGGAGTCGCACGGTCCCGGCCGTCGGCCAACCCGTCGCGGGGGGCGTCGACACCCTGCCGGGCGGAAAGACCGCGGCCAAAGGCATCTCGGGCGACGGCGCGAGCGTCTCGCGCGGTGGGTTCGGCGGCTCGGGGTCCGACGGAAGCCACGGCGGCTGATGCGCCGCATCGAGCTCGAGCCGCGCCCCGACTGGGAACGCACGATCAAGCAGTCCGGCCTCATCTACTCCCGCTCCCTGCGCGACGACGGCACGGCGGTCGAGTACTGGAACGACGGCGCGGCCTACGTCTTCACCCTTCCCGAGGTCGAGGAACTGGAGCGGCAGACCGAGGAGCTGCACCGCATGTGCCGCGAGGCGGCCCGCTACCTGGCATCCGGAGAACTCGGCTCGCTCGGGCTCACCCCGAAAGCGTTCGAGCTCGCGCAGTGGTCGCTCGAGCAGGACGAATCCGACGTGTACGCCCGCTTCGATCTGGCGTACGCAGGCGACGACACCCCGGCCAAGATGCTCGAGTACAACGCCGACACCCCGACCGGACTCATCGAGGCCTCGCTCACGCAGTGGTTCTGGCTGCAGGACCGCATCAAGACCGGTGCGCTCCCCGCCGACACAGACCAGTGGAACGGCCTGCACGAAGCGCTCGTCGCGCGGTGGCGCACCCTGCTGCACCGCTCGCTGAACGAGGGCGAGGGCGGTCGCCTGTTCGTCGCGCACTCGGATGCCGACATCTATGGCGAGGACTGGGACACCGTTGCCTACATGCGCGATCTCGCCGCCGAGGCGGGGTGGGAGCACACCGGCATCGAGATGAAGGACATCGGCTGGCACCACGGCGCGCGCCAGTTCGTCGGCGTTCCCGAGGCGTGGGGCTCATCCCGCAGCATCGCCGCGCTGCCCGGCGACACCCCGGGCACCCAGTACCCCGTCATCCGCAACCTCTTCAAGCTGTACCCGTGGGAAGACCTGGTCTCGGGTGAGGATCGGGTCATCGGCGACCAGGAGTTCGGCGCCCTGCTCATCGCCGGACGCGGACTGTTCGGCCGCTGGTACGAACCGGCGTGGAAGATGTTCCTCTCGAACAAGCTGCTGCTGGTCGCGCTGTGGCGGATGTACCCCGGGCACCCGAACCTGCTGCCCGCCTACGCGGACGGCCCGAACGGCATGACCGATTTCGTGGTCAAACCCGTCTTCGGCCGCGAGGGCGACGGTATCCGGGTGCACCGCGCCGACGGCAGCGTCGCCTCGAACGGTCAGGAGTACCGGCGCGAAGGCACCGGGCGCGAGCGCGTGTGGCAGCAGTACCACGAGCTGCCCGACTTCCGCGGGTCGCGGGGCAGCAATCACCCCGTGCTCGGGTCGTGGGTGGTCGACGACGAGGCGTACGGGGTCGGCATCCGCGAATCCGACGGACCCATCACCGACTACTACTGCCGCTTCGCCCCGAACATCATCGAGGGCTGAGACCGGCCGGATCGCTCAGGCGTCGATATCGTCGACGCCCGGCATCCACGAGACGCCGGGCTTGCCCCACTTGCGCTTCTTCGCGATCTTCGCGACGACCCGGCTGTCTTCGTCGTCGAGGCGGTCGACGTACAGGATGCCGTCGAGGTGATCGAACTCGTGCTGCAGGATGCGCGCGCGCCACCCGGTGACCTCGACGCGCACCGAGTGCCCGTCGAGATCGGTCCCCGTCATCAGCGCGGCCTCGGACCGTCGCAGCGGGAAGCGCTCACCGGGGAACGACAGGCACCCCTCCGACTCGTCGTCGGGATCGGGGTACCCCGGCTCGGTGGGGCGGATCCACAGCTCGGGGTTGATGACCACGCCGCGCCAGGGGAGGCCCTCGTCGTCCTCGTACGTGTAGGTGAAGATGCGCAGGCCCACACCCACCTGGGGAGCCGCGAGCCCGACACCGGGGGCGGCGTCCATGGTCTCGAACATGTCGGCCACGAGGGTGCGCACCTCGTCGGTGATCTCGTCGACGCGGGCAGCGGGGGCGTGCAGCACGGGATCGCCCATGATGCGAATCGGGAGTACGGCCACGTCTCCAGCCTAACCAGCGACCGGACCGTTATCGTCGAGGGGTGATCCCGCTCGATGTCTCCCTGACCGACGGTATCGACGATCTCGTCGGCATCTTCCGCGATCCGCGCATCCTTCTCGGCATCCCGCTCGCCCTTCTCGGCGCGGTGTTCATGTCGTTCGGAGCGCAGTACCAGCACCGGGGCGTGCAGAAGGTGGAGCGCCTGTCGGGCAAGACCACCGGCGGCCTCTCGCGCAAGCAGCTCACCTCGCTGCTGACGCGTCCGTCGTGGGTCGCGGGCACCGTGATGCTCGCGCTCGCCATCGTCTGCCAGCTCGGGGCGCTCTCGGTCGCACCGCTCATCCTGGTGCAGCCGCTGGGTGCGATCGCGCTCGTCATCACGACGGTGCTGAACGCCCGGGTCTCCCACCACAAGCCCACCCGGCAGTCGCTCATCGCGATCGCCCTGTGCGTCGGCGGCATCTTCATCTTCGTGACGATCGCCGCGTTCTTCGCCACCGAGCACGTGGTCACCGAGCGCGAGCTGCTGATCATCCTCGGCATCCTGGCCGTGGTCGTCGTGGTCTTCGGTGCCTTCTGGATGCTGGTGCGCCGCCGCGCGCAGGCCCTGTTCTACATCATGGCCGCCGGCGTCATCTACGGCTTCGTGGCCACCCTCGCCAAGGTCATCATCAGCCGCATCCAGGCCGGCAACTTCGAGTGGCTCACCCTGCTCTGCGTCGTCGCGCTGGTCGCCGCCGTCGCCGTCGGCGCCTACTTCGTGCAGACCGCCTACTCGGTCGGCCCGCCCGACCTGGTCATCGCCGGACTCACCGTGATCGACCCGATCGTGGCCGTGCTGATCGGCCTGCTGGTGCTGGGCGAGGCGTCGACCGCCCCCGCGTGGGCGTTGATCGGTTTCGTCATCGCCGGCGCGATCGCCACGTGGGGCGTCATCCAGCTCACCAAGCACCACCCGCAGATCGCCGGCGACGGCAAGCCCGCCAAGCCGCGCGTGCGCTGAGCGGGATGGGGCTTAGCCGGGCCACGGCGGCAGGCCGGCCCTGAGCCCCGCTTTTCTCGGCGGACGATGGATGCCGGTAGGCTCGTCGTCGCTGGGGGCGGTGGCCAAGCTGGTCAAGGCAGCGGGCTCATAACCCGACGATCGTGGGTTCAAGTCCCACCCGCCCTACGTTCCCCTCCGTCAGGCCGTGCATGATCGGAGGGCGTTTTCTCTGCCCTCACACCGTCGCGTGGGCTGCCGAACCATCTCCCGGACAGGACGGTAGTCCCTGGTCGGGCGGGTTCGATACGAGAAGTGGTCGCATGCGCGCCAACCGCTCACGACGAGTGGCGCAACGGTCCCGCTCCGCCCAACGCGACGCGGGACCCGCACCACCTACCGTGCGAGCGGAACGAGTTTCCCCCGCGCCCGGCAGAATCTCGCGCAACAGGTCGTCGAGGGTGACCACCCCGATCAAACGCTCGCCGTCGACGACCGTCGCCAACTGCACGCGCCCGCGCCGCATGCGCGCGAGAGCATCGTACGCCGACGCCGACGGCTCCAGCACCAGGGGCTCGCGCGCGATCTCGAGCGCCGGGGTCGTCGGGTCGACGGTGAGCGTGTCGCGCACGTGGGCGACGCGTGACGTCGCACCCGCCCCGACGAGGATGCGCAGGTGCGTCGACGAGGCGGCGACCGCCTGGATGTCGGCGACCGTCGCATCCGCGGCGACCGACGTCGGCGTGCGATCGGTGCGCACGATGTCGCCGACCGTCAGCGTCCCCAGCGCGATTGCCTGCGCGATCGGCTCGGAGTACTGCTTCTCGAGCGTGCCCGCCCGACGCGAGTGCGCCACGAGTTCGCGGATCGTGTCGGCATCCTGCCCACCGGCGGCGGCCTTGTCGACGGGCTCCACGCCCGACGCCTTCACGAGGCGGTTGGCGATGTGGTTGATCCACAGCAGGAACGGGCGCAGCGGCCAGGTGAGGGCGCGGGCCAGGATGCCGGTGGCCTTCGCCGCCGTCTCCGGGTGGGCGATCGCCCACGACTTGGGCGCCATCTCGCCGATCACGAGGTGGAGGAACGTCACCACGATCAGCGCCAGCATGAACGCGATGACCCCGGACAGAACGGGAGGGAGCCCCCACTGCTCGAGAACCGGTGCCAGGGCGTAGTCGATGGCCGGCTTGGTGATCGCGCCGAGCAGGAACGTGCAGGCGGTGATGCCCAACTGCGCGAAGGCGAGCATGACGGTCAGCTCGTTGACGCCGCGCAGGGCAGAGCGCGCCGAGGCGCTGGTCGCCGCCTCTTCTTCGAGTCGGTGACGTCGGGCGGCGAGCAGCGCGAACTCGACGATCACGAAGAACGCACTCGCGACGATGAGCGCGGTGGTGATGAGAGCGACGGTCCAGCCGTTCATCGGGCCACCTCCCCGTCGATCGCGACGACGTCGTCGGCGGGCTCGGCATCCCGGTCCACCTCGTGCAGGTCGACCTTCAGCTGCGAGGGCACGTGCCGGTCGACCTCGACGACCTCGATCGCGAGCCAGCGCTCGATGTCGAGACCCTGCACCGTCTCGGACGCACGTTCGGGCAGATCCACCCGCACGACGATGCCGACGGCCGGAAGGTCGCCGTGCGCCTCGATGACGAGACCGGCGACCGTCTCGACGTCGCCCTCGGTGAGGTCGTGGCCGATGAGTCGCTCGAGCTCGTCGAGATGCAGGTCGCCGGGAACGCTCCACGCGTCGTCGCCGACCGAGGCGGCCTCGGCGACCTCGACGTCGTGTTCGTCGGAGAGTTCGCCGATGACTTCTTCGGTCAGGTCCTCGATGGTCAGGATGCCGTCGAAGTTGCCGTACTCGTCGACGACGCACGCCAGTTCGTTGCGCGTCTGGCGCATGCGATCCAACGCGACGGGGAGCAGCATCGAGGTGGGCAGCACGACCGCGGCGCGCATGACGGCGGCCACGGGGGTCTCTTCCGACGGGTTCTCGCGCAGCACGTCGATGAGTTCGACGACACCGACGGGGGAGTCCTCGTCACCGATGACGGGGTAGCGGGTGTGCCCGGTGGCCATCAGGGCGCGCACCTCGCCCACGGTGGTCTCGGGGGTGACCGAATCGATCTGGGAACGCGGGATCATCGCGTGCTCCACATCGCGGTGCGGAAAGTCGAGGATGCGGTCGATGATCATCGACAGATCGTCGGGCAGGTCACCGCTCGCGCGGGACTCCTCGATGATGGCCTCGAGGTCGCGCGCGGTCGCGCTCTCGTCGACGTCTTCGAGCGGCTCGATGCGCAGCACCCGCAGCAGGGCGTTGGCGGCGACGTCGAAGACCGAGATCAACCAGCCGAACAGCAGGAGGTAGATGCGCGTCGGCACGGCGAGGGCGCGCGCCAGCGGCTCAGGGTCGGCGATGGCGAGGTTCTTCGGGTACAGCTCACCGAAGATCATGGTGACGATCGTGGCGAGCAACAGGGCGCCGACGGTGCCGATCAGCACCGAGACGGCCGGATCGATCCCGACCCCGCCGAGCAGCGTCCCGAGTGATTCACCGATGAGCGGTTCGGCGACGTACCCGATCAGCAGACCGGTGACGGTGATGCCGAGCTGCGCGCCCGACAACATGAACGACGTGCGCTTGGTGATGGCGAGGACGCGCTTCGCCTGGGCGTCGCCCTTCTCGGCCAACGCCGCCATGCGCGAGCGGTCGACCGACATGTACGCGAACTCCTGAGCGACGAAGAAGCCGCAGGCCACGATGATCGCCAGCGTCACGATGACGCCCACCAGGAGCGTCAAGACCGCAGCCAGCATCAGATCTCACCCCCTCTCGGAAAGAGGGGGCTCGAAGATCGGCCCTCCTGGTCGGTGGAGGTGCGGTGAGGGCTCACGGGGTTGTCTCTCTCGTGGGTCGGGTGATCGCAGATCCCTTCGATGCTACCGAGGCCGCTCGCTCGTAGCTGGGGATTCGCCTCGCCGCCGGGCTCGCTGCCGCGCGGGAACGCGAAGGGGCCGGACCGCCGAGACGGTCCGGCCCCTTCGCATCCGTGTCAGGGGACGGCGCGGCGCAACGTCGCGAACGACGACGTCGCGAGCACCGCGGTGAGCACGATCCCGCAGACCGCGAGGCCGAGGGCGCCGAGCGTGAGAACGATGTCGGCGACCCCCTGCCACGACCGCGTCACCGTGATCAGCCACACCACGAGCACGAGGAGCAGGCCGACGCCGACCAGGGTGACCGTGGTCACCAGGCCGCCGAAGCGCTTGAACACGGTGGCGGCCCAGAAGCCGATGACGAAGAAGAACATCGCCAGGGCGAAGTAGGCGACTCCCGCGGCGAGCGGACCGGCCTCCCACACCCACGGGATGTAGAAGAACCACCCGTTCATCCCGTAGCCGTTGGTCGCCCGCTCGATCATGCCGCCGAGGACGAAGACCACCGACAGCAGTGCCGCCGTCAGCGCAGCGGTCAGGAGGGTGCCGGCGAAGAAGTCGCGACGGGTGACGCTCATCGCCTGCGAGAACGGGAAAGTCCGCGTCAGGGACTGGGCGCCGATGACGCCGAAGTACCACAGGGGCGCCTGCACCCCACCGCTGATCATCACGCCGCGCGCCCCCGCCGACTGGATGATGCCGTAGAGCAGCAAGCTGATGGCGAGAGAGCCGAACAGGATGATCAGGGGGATCCAGACGAACGTCTGACGGTTGATGAGCTGAAGACGGACGACGTTCAGCGCGCGGTTCATCGCAGCGCTCCTTCCGGAAGGGTGGCGGCCGACGCGCTCGCCGCGTGCGGGGTCGCGCGGACGATGAACTCCTGCAGCGAGACGGGCGAGACCTCGAGCCGCGCCTCGGCGAGGGCGCGTCGGTCGCCCGGGGTCAGGGCGCCCAGGATCGTGACCGAGGCGACGCCTCCGAGCGCTTCCCGGTGCAGCACCTCACGGCCCACGCAGAAGGCGTCGACGGCGGCGGCGTCTCCGACGATGGTCGCGGCCCGCTCCCGCACGGCATCGGTGTCTTCGTCCATCACCACACGGCCCCCGTCGAGCACGATGACGCGTTCGAGCAGGTTGGCGACCTCGTCGATGAGGTGACTGGAGAGGATGATCGTGCGCGGGTGGGAGGAATAGTCCTCGAGCAGACGGTCGTAGAAGATCTGACGGGCCACCGCGTCGAGTCCGAGGTACGGCTCGTCGAAGAACGTGATCTCGGCGCGCGATGCCAAGCCGATGACGACCCCCACGGCCGAGAGCTGACCACGCGAGAGCTTTTTGATCGTTCGAGTCACGGGGATCTGGAACTGCCGGATGAGATCGGCGGCGAGGTCGTCGTCCCAGTTCGGGAAGAAGATCTTCGCGGCCGCGAAGGCGTGGGCGGGCTTGGCATCATCGGGATACTTCTGGCTCTCGCGCACGAAGCACATCCGCGACAGCACCCGCGGGTTCTCGTACGGGTCCTCGCCGAACACGCGCACGCTCCCCTCGGTGGCGAAGTTCTGCGCGGTCAGGATCGACATCAGGGTGGTCTTGCCGGCGCCGTTACGCCCCAGCAGGCCGTAGATGGCATCTTTCTCGATGCGGAACGACACGTCGTCCAGGGCGGCGGCGTCACGGTAGCGCTTGTGGAGGCCGGCGACCTCGATCACAGCGGTCATCGGGCGATCCCTTCGTTGGTGTGGGCGGGGGAGGAGCCGAGCGCCGCGCGCTCGCGGATGAGGTCGGCGAGATCGTCGGGGCCGAGGCCCAGCGTGCGGGCCTCGGTGAGGAGGGGCTCGACGAAGCGGTCGGCGAATGCCGAGCGGCGCTCGCCCAGGAGCTGTTCCCGTGCTCCGACCGCGACGAACATGCCGATGCCGCGTCGCTTCTGCAGCACGCCTTTGTCGACGAGCATGGTGATTCCTTTCGCTGCGGTGGCGGGGTTGATGCGGTGGAACGCCGCCAGTTCGTTGGTCGAGGGCGCACGGCTCTCTTCGGCCAGCGAACCGTCGACGATCGCGTCCTCGACGCTCTCGGCGATCTGGAGGAACAGCGCTCGGCCGTCGTCGATCATGCGACCTCCGTCTCTTGGTTACCTACTTGACTAAGTAACCATCTAACAGGGGTGATACGCGTGTCAAGAGCGAGTTCTGACACGACACGCCCGACCTGAGGATGGTCTCGCTCGAACGCGCCCCGACCTCGATCCGGGTGGCAGAATAGAGGTCCCGCATTGCCTCGCTTCCCGGCGTGGTCCCGCCCTTGCTCAACAGGTGCGCTTCGTCGCGCCAGAAATGGACCCGCCGTGGGACGCCTCATCTACCGTGACCGCGCGTCGTTCGATATCGACGACCGCATCCTCGCCCATCTCCGCATCGTCGTGATGAACAAGCTCCGCCGCAACGAGGGCTTCATGCTCCAGCTGCCGGTGAACGAGGGCGTTCGGCAGGCCAGCCTCTGGATCCACGCCTCCAACGCGCTCGTCATGCAGTTCTACGGGGGACGGGAACCCGCCATCGATCGCGAGCTCGTCGACCAGATGATGCACGACGCCAGCGGCGCCGATGGGCTCACGCTCACCGCGGCGGGCATCGCCCCACTGCCGATCGCGACCCGTCAACCCGCGGGGGTGCGCGCCGGACGCTGACCCGGTTTCGCACCGGTGGTCGTCGCGTCCGCCGGTGCGGCCGGTCGCGACGGCGCCCGGTCAGTCCGAGACCGGCAGCGTCAGCTCGAAACGCGCCCCGGCATCACGGGGAACGTTTCGTACCTCACCGCCGTGCGCTCGGGCGATCCCGCGCGCGATGGGCAGGCCGAGGCCCACGCCGCCCGAGGGCGAGCGCGCGGCGTCCAGGCGCACGAGACGGTCGAAGATGCGCTCCCGCTCCTCGGCCGGCACGCCCGGACCGTCGTCGCTGACGGCGACGGTGGCGGCGCCGCCCGTCACCGCGGCCTCGACGACGACCGTGCCGCGCCCGTTCGTCGCGCGCGCGGCGTTCTCGACCAGGTTCGACAGGACCTGCGCGATGCGCCCCGCGTCGATGCGCACCGGCACGGCGGCATCCGGAACCACCGACGACACCTGCAGCGACGGGTGCACGAGCTGGGCGCGTTCGATCTCGGCTGCCACGATCGTCCGCAGATCGACAGAGCTCCGCGTCAGCTCGAGCCCCTGATCCACCCGGGCCATCGTGAGCAGGTCGTCGACCAGACGGGAGGCGCGCTGGGCCTCGCGGGCGACGTGCGCGGCGAGCATCTCGCGCTCGGGTCCGTCGAGATCGGCCCGCACCAGCGTGTCGGCGGCGGCGCGGATGCCGGCGACCGGCGTCCGCAGCTCGTGTGCGGCATCCGAGAGGAACACGCGCAGGCGGGCCTCGGCCTCGCGCGCGGATTGCTCGGCTCCCGTGACGTCGTCGAGCATGTCGTCGAGTGCCGTCGCGACCCGACCGATCTCGGTGTCGGATCGCGTGGGGTGCAGGCGTCGCCCGCGTTCACCGGCTCCGATCGAGCGGGCCACCTCCGAGACCCGGTCCAGGGGCTGCAGCGTGCGACGCACGACGAGGGTCACCGCTCCGGCGGCCACCACGAGCACGCCGACCGAGGCGATCGCCATGATCCACCGCACCTGGCCGAGCGTCTCGCCGATCCCGGCGGCGGATGCCGTGAGGCTCAGTGTGGAACCGTCGCTCAGCGTGGAAGTCAGCGTCACGAGGTCGGCGTCGCCCGTGACGGCCGAGGCGACGACGCTCACGTCGGTCGACGCCGAGGGGAGAGGCACCGACCGCTCGGCGGGACCGGGGCCGCCGGGACCGGGCGGCCCGTCGCGCAGCTGCTCGGGGCTCGGCCCCGCGACGACCGAGTCGCCGCCCGCGCTGTCGATGCGCACCGACAGGCCCTGATCCGACAGTCGCTCGGCCAGGTCCTCGTCGTCGACCGTGCCGACGAGCGAGGCGGCCGCGGCGGCGCGGTCGCGCAGGCGCTCCTCGATCTGGCCGCGCAGGCGGGCGCCGAGGGCGACGTCGACGACGACCGAGAGCACGATGAGCAGCAGCGCGACGAGGGCGACGACCGCGACGATGGTGCGCCGCCGCAGCGACCCCGCGCGCAGCGGCCGGGTGTCGCTCACGGCGTCACGCTCAGGCGGTAGCCGAGCCCGCGCACGGTGTGGATGAGCCGGGGACCGTGCGCCTCCATCTTGCGGCGCAGCGCGCTCAGGTGCACCTCGACCAGGTTGGGGTCGTAGTCGTCGTACCCCCACACCTGCGTCAGGATCTGCGCCTTCGACAGCGTGCGACCACGACTCTCGGCGAACAGCCGCAGCAGGCGGAACTCCGTCGCGGTCAGATCGAGCGACGATCCGGCGCGGCGCGCGGTCGTGGCATCCGGATCCACCACGAGGTCGGCCACCTCGATGGTCTGCGGCAGACGACCGCGGCGACGGAGCACGGCGCTCGTACGCGCGATGAGCTCGGCCATGGTGAACGGTTTCACGACGTAATCGTCGGCGCCCTCGGCGAAGCCGCGCAGACGATCGTCGACCTCGTCGCGGGCGGTGAGCATGATGACCGCCGCGTCGCTGCGGGAGCGCACGAGCGGAAGCAACCGGATGCCGGAGGGCCCGGGCATCATCCAGTCGAGCACCACCAGGTCGGGGCGGAACATCTCGAGGCGCTCGGCGAGGTCGGTGCCGTCGGGCGCGGCCTCGGCGACGAATCCGTCGGCGCGCAGGGCGGTCGCGACGGCGACGCGGATGGTCTCGTCGTCGTCGAGCACGAGCACGCGGGCAGCAGAGGACATCCTCCCCACGCTAGGGCCCATCGCTGCATGCCCGTTATGCGAACGGCCTGGGTTGACCGCACGGTCGGCGGCTTCAGGTTCGCTTCAGTCCCCGCTCGAAGGCTGGTACTCGAGACGGTGACCGACACCGCCGCAGAAAGAGATCATGAACGACGACAACCCCACCCTCCCGCTGCCCCGCATGGACGACGCGCACGAGCCGCGTCGTCGGTCGTGGAAGCGTCCCGCCCTCATCGCCGGCGCGGTCATCGTGGCCGCCGGCCTCACCGGCGGCACCGCCGCTCTGGCGTCGTCGGGCGGCATGACGCCCGTCGCGTCGGTCACGTCGGCGCCGAGCGCCGACGGCGTCTCGCCGAGCACGACCACGCCCACCCCGGGCACGACCCCGAGCGGTGCCCCGACCGCACCGGCCGACGGTTCGGCCCCCACGCCTCCCGCCGACGGCACGGCCCCCGCGGCCCCGGGTCCCGGAGCCAAGCCGGGCGAGTGCGGACCCGGTGGTCCCGGCGCGCCGACCCCGCCCGCCGACGGCACGGCCCCGACCCCGCCCACCGACGGAACCGCCCCCACCCCGCCGACCCCGGGCTCCGGACCGGACGCCGGGGAGCGTCCCACGCCCCCGACCGACGGCACCGCTCCCACCCCTCCGGCCCCGGGCACCGAGCCCGGCACCGGCGCCACGCCTCCGGCCCAGCCCGGTTCGTGACACCTCACCCGCGCTGATCGCCGCGCCACGCCCCTCGGCGTGCAGCGCGCGGTCAGCGCGGTGGGGCACGATCGAGGGGTGGCGAACAGCACGCGGACCCGCCGCCCGACCCCCGGACGCCCCCGCGCTCGCCCTTCTCGTCGGCGTCGGCCCGCACCACGTGTTCTGCGTCGCCGGCGCATCATCGTCGGTGTGGTCGGCATCCTGCTCGCGGGCCTCGTCGTGCTGGCGATCGTGCCGCTGGCCGGCCTCGTCTCGGCTTGGAACGCCGAGACACGCCGCCAGGCCGTCGATCTGACGACGTTCGATCCCGGCACCCTCATCAGCGACGCCGACTTCTACGACGCGAACGCCCTGTCGGCCGGCGAGATCCAGGATTTCCTCGACGCACAGGTGGGTGAATGTCGCAACGATTCCTGCCTCGCGGTCCTGCGGACCACCCTTCCCCCTCGGGGGCCGATCGTCTCGGATGCCACGGGAGAGACGGTCTGCGAGGGCTACGACGGCGGGGAGCTGACGGCGGCCGAGATCATCGACCGCGTCCAGCGCGCGTGCGGCATCTCGGCGAAGGTGCTGTTGGTCACGCTGCAGAAAGAACAGAGCCTCGTCGCCGGTCGCACCGCCCGAGCCCCCGAACCGCGCGAGCTCGGAGCGGCGATGGGGGCTCGATGCCCCGACGACGCCGCGTGCGACACGGGCGCCGAGGGTTTCGCCGCCCAGGTGGCCCAGGGCGCGACCGACCTGAAGTCGTACAGCGCCTCCGACTTCATGCGGCAACCGGGAACGCACTACATCGCCTACTCGCCCGATGCCGCGTGCGGCGGCTCCGACGTGACGATCACCAACGAGGCCACCGCGGCGTTGTACAACTACACGCCCTACCAACCCAACGCCGCGGCTCTCACGGCACGCTGGGGGACGGGCGACGGGTGCTCGGCCTACGGCAACCGCAACTTCGCCCTGTACTGGGCCCTCTGGTTCGGCTGATCTGCGACGACCCTGACGCCGCGCGGAGCATGCCGTACGACCTGACCATCTGCGGCGAAATCACAGTGTTGTGATTTCGTTATGAACGGGCGATAATGGCCGGACAACCGAACAATCGCCGGCACTCCATCACAGGTCGTAGGGGAAGACGTACCTGACGAAGGAGAGACCATGGCGATCACGTCTTCGCGCGGAGTGATTCTGATCCACTCCGCGCCCCGCGCGTTGTGCCCCCACCTCGAGTGGGCGGTCGGACGCGCTCTCGGCCGCGCCGTCAACTTCGACTGGGCCGAACAGCCCGTGCTGACGGGCAGCCGCCGCGCGGAGTTCTACTGGGAGGGCCCGGTCGGATCCGGCGCCGCCCTGGCCAGTGCCATCCGCGGGTGGGAGCACCTGCGCTTCGAGGTGAGCGAAGATCCCACGCCCCGCAGCGACGGCGGCCGCTGGATGCACACGCCGGGTCTCGGCATCCACTACGCGCAGACGGACGCCGCGGGCAACGTCGTCATCGGCGAGGACCGCGTGCGCTACGCGATGGACGTCGCCGGCGGCGACGCCCTCGAGCTGCAGCGCGAACTCGACATCGCGCTCGGCTCCGCCTGGGACGAAGAGCTCGAACCTTTCCGCCACGCCAGCGACGACCAGCAGATCGTCTGGCTGCACAAGGTGGGGTGAAGACGTCGGGCGGGGGAGGCGCCACTACCGGAGGCCGGTGATCGCACCCGGCATCGAGACCGCGTATCCCTCGCCCGACAAAGGCAGAACGCCCCCGGCGTCCCGATTCGATTCGGGATGCCGGGGGCGTTCTTCGTGCGTCAGACCGAGGCGATCGCGACGACGGCGTTGTGACCGCCGAAGCCGAACGAGTTGCTGATCGCGAGTTGGTCGCCGGAGCCCAGCTCGACCGGCGCACCCGAGAGCGCGAAGGGCACGTCGGGGTCCTGCTCGGTGAGGTTGATGGTCGGAGGCGCGACGCGGTTCTTCAGCGCGAGCACCGTGAAGATGGCCTCGAGCGCTCCCGTGCCACCCAGCAGGTGACCCGTCGAGGCCTTCGTCGCCGACACGGGGATCTCGTCGATCCGGTCGCCGAACACCGTGTGGAGGGCCTTGTATTCGTTCGGGTCGCCCACGGGGGTCGAGGTGGCGTGCGCGTTGATGTGCGTGACATCGTCTGCCGATGCCCCCGCCATCTCGAGCGCCAGGCGCACCGCGCGGGCGGCTCCCGTGCCCTCGGGGTCGTTGGCGGTGATGTGGTACGAGTCGGCGGTGACGCCGCCTCCCACGATCGAGGCGTAGATCTTGGCGCCGCGGGCCAGGGCGTGCTCCTCGGTCTCGAGGATCAGCACGCCCGCGCCCTCGCCCATGACAAAACCGTCACGGTCGATGCTCGCCGGACGCGAGGCCGTCTCGGGGGAGTCGTTGCGCTTCGACAGCGCCTGCATCGACGCGAACGAGGCGATGGTGATCGGGTGGATCGCCGACTCGCTTCCGCCCGCGATCACGACGTCGGCCAGACCGTCGCGGATATGCTGCACGGCGTTCACGATCGACTCGGTGCTCGAGGCGCACGCCGAGGCCACGGTGCGCGCGAACGCCCGGGCGTTGAAGTGCAGCGAGAGGTTGCCGGCGGCCGCGTTCGGCATGAGCATCGGCACCGTCATCGGCATGACGCGACGCGGGCCCTTCTCACGCAGCACGTCCCAGGCGTCGAGCAGCGTCCACACGCCGCCGATGCCGGTGGCGAAGTCGACGCCGAGGCGATCGGGGTCGACGTCGGGCGAGCCCGCGTCTTCCCAGGCCTCTTTGGCGGCGACCATGGCCAGCTGCGCCGAGGGGTCGAGGCGCTTGGCGACGGGACGATCCAGAACCGTCTCGGGTCGCACGAGCGCCTCGGCGGCGAAGGTGACGGGCAGGTTGTACTTCTCGACCCATTCGTGCTCGAGGGTGCGCGCGCCGGAGGTGCCGGCGAGCAGCGCCGACCAGCTCTCGGGGGCGGTACCGCCGATGGGCGAGGTGGCACCGATGCCGGTGACGACGATGCGGGATGTGCTCATGGGTGAAGGATCCTTGGTCCGACCGGAAAGACATGACCGGTGGGGGCCGAAGCCCCCACCGGGAGAGTCAGGACTGGTTCGACGTGATGAACGTGACAGCGTCGCCGACGGTCTTGAGGTTCTTGACCTCGTCGTCGGGGATGGTGACGCCGAACTTCTCCTCGGCGTTGACGACGATCGTCATCATCGAGATGGAGTCGATGTCGAGGTCATCGGTGAACGACTTCTCGAGGGCGACCTCGTCGGCCGAGATACCGGTCTCGTCGGTGATGAGCTCGGCAAGGCCGGCGAGAACCTCGTCGTTGGTGAATGCCATGATGTCTCCTGTTTGTTAGGGGTGGACCCTGACGGGCCCCGATCAGTCTAGAGTTCGGCGACGCTGCGTCAGGGAAGGACGACGACCTGCGCGCCGAACACGAGACCGGCTCCGAAGCCGATCTGCAGGGCGAGCCCGCCGCTGAGCTCGGGGTGCTCCTCGAGCAGGCGGTGGGTGGCGAGCGGGATGGATGCCGCGGAGGTGTTGCCCGTGGTCTCGATGTCGCGGCCGATGACCACCGTCTCGGGCAGACCCAGCTGCTTGGCGAACTCGTCGATGATGCGCATGTTCGCCTGGTGCGGCACGAAGGCGGCGAGGTCCGACGGCTCGATGCCGGCCGCCTCGATCGCCTGACGCGCGACCTTGACCATCTCCCAGACGGCCCAGCGGAACACGGTGGGACCCTCCTGGCGCAGCGTCGGCCACGGCGCGGCTCCGTCGCGGAACTGCGTCAGCGTGGCGTTCATGCCCACGGCATCCGCTTTCGATCCGTCGGATCCCCACACGGTGGGACCGATGCCGGGGGTGTCGCTCGGGCCGATGACGACCGCGCCGGCACCATCGCCGAGCAGGAACGAGATGCTGCGGTCGGTGGGGTCGACGATGTCGCTGAGCTTCTCGGCGCCCACCACGACCACGTGCTTCGCGAGACCGCCGCGCACCAGGGCGTCGGCCTGGGCGACGCCGTAGGCGAAGCCGGCGCAGGCCGCGTTGAGGTCGTAGGCCGCCGCGGGGTTGGCGCCGATCCGGTCGGCGACGATCGCCGAGGCCGAGGGCGTCTGCTTGGGATTGCTGATGGTCGCCACGATCACGGCGTCGATGTCGGCCGGCGCGACGCCCGACCTCTCGACGGCCTCACGGGCGGCATCGGTGGCGAGGTCGATGACGTCGGTCTCGGCGTTCGCACGAACGCGCGTGACGATGCCGGTGCGCTGGCGGATCCACTCGTCGCTCGAGTCGATGGGGCCGACGAGGTCGTCGTTCGGCACGAAGTTCTCGCCGCGCGCGGCGCCGTACGCGTAGATGCGCGTGTGGGCGGGGCCCTGCAGCTGACGGAGGGTGGGGGTGCTCATGCCTGGTCTTCTTTCAGGAGTGAGACGGCCGCGTCGAGGTCGTCGGGGGTCTTGACCGCCACGGTCGGCGTTCCACGCAGGGCGCGCTTGGCGAGCCCGGTCAGGGCGCCCGCGGGCGAGAGTTCGATGATGCCGGTCACACCCTGCTCGGCGAACGACGCCATGCAGCGGTCCCAGCGCACGGGCGACGCCACCTGGGCGACGACGAGGTCGAGCGCGCGGCGCCCCTGGTCGACGATGGTGCCGTCGGAGTTGGTCCAGAGCGTCGTCGAGGGGTCCGACACCGACACGTCGGCGGCGGCGGCGCGCAGCGTCTCGACGGCGGGTTCCATGAAGCGCGTGTGGAACGCACCGGCGACCTGCAGGGCGATCACCCGGGTTCCGCGCGGGGCGTCGGCGGCGAGCTCCGCCAGAGCGGGCAGTTCGCCGGCGGCGACGATCTGACCGCCGCCGTTGTAGTTGGCCGGGGTGAGCCCGAGCGCTTCGAGACGCTCGAGCACGGCGGCCTCGTCTCCGCCGACCACGGCGCTCATGCCCGTCTCGACGGCCGAGGCCGCCTCGGCCATGGCGCGCCCGCGCAGTCCGACCAGGCGCAGGGCGTCGGCCTCGTCGATGACGCCGGATGCCGCGAGGGCGGCGATCTCTCCGACGGAGTGCCCCGCGACACCGGCGGGTCGAGGGGCGTCGGATGCCGTCAGGGCCGACCACGACAGCAGGCTCGCCGCGACGATGAGCGGCTGCGCGACGCTGGTGTCGCGGATACGGTCGGCGTCCCACTCGGTTCCGGCGGCGACGAGATCGACGCCGGCCTGCTCGGAGTAGGCCTCGAGGCGCTCCCGCGCTCCGTCGAGTTCGAGCCAGGGGGAGAGGAACCCAGGAGTCTGCGAGCCCTGCCCGGGGAAGACGGCGATGATCACCGTTCCATCCTGCCAAGGATCAGGCGCGGGGTTCTGGAGATATCGACACAGAAATACGGCGTGTCTTTGTGCGCGCCGTGCATCAGCGCGGCAGAGAGGAGCGCCGACCGGCGGGTCCGCGTCGACGCGTGGCGTCGGTTCCGATCGATCCGAGGATCAACGCGGTCTGCAGGATGAGCGCCTCGCGGGGCCCCGTGGCATCCCATCCGATGACCTCCGACACCCTCTTGAGGCGATACCGCACGGTGTTGGGGTGCACGTAGAGCTCGCGCGCGGTGGCCTCGAGAGACCGACCGTTGTCGAGGTAGCTCCAGAGCGTGGCGACCAGGTCGGCGCTGTGCGCCTGCAGGGGTCGGTAGACGCGCTCCACCAGCGTCTGCTTCGCCACCGCGTCGCCGGCGAGGGCCCGCTCGGGCAGAAGGTCGTCGGCCTCGACCGGGCGGGGGGCGTTCCGCCACGCGCGCGCGACGGCGAAGCCCGCCAGCGCGGCGCGGGCACTCTGTCCCGCGTCGACGAGAGCGGCGACGGGAGGCCCGAGCACGAGGTGCCCCGTGCCGAAGCCGGGCTCGAGGCGCTTGGCGATCTCGGTGAAGGCGAGCTCGGTGGCCTCGTCACCCCCGCGGGCGGGGAGGTCGGCGCGTCCGAGCACCAGTACGAGCCGCGACCCCTGCACACCGATGAGCACGTCGACGCCGAGCTTGCGCGCGGTGCGGCGCACCTGGTCGACGTCGAACTGCGGGGGAGTCGTGCCCACCAGCACGGCAACCTCGCCGTGGCCGTGCCAGCCGAGGGCCGCGATGCGGCTGGGGAGTTCGTCATCGGCTTCGCCGGTGAGGATCGAGTCGACGACGAGGGCTTCGAGCCGGGCGTCCCAGAGGCCTCGGGCTTCGGCTGCGCGGGCATACACGTCGGCCGCGGCGAACGCCACCTCGCGCGAGTAGAGCAGCATGGCCTCGCGCACGGTCTTGCTGCGCCCGGCGACGCGTTCCTCCATGACCTCGACGGTCACGCGTACCAGCTGCAGCGTCTGGGTGAGGCTGACGCTGCGCAACAGCTCGCGGGGCGCGGCGGCGAAGATGTCGGACGCGATCGCGGGGGTCTGCGCCGGGTCCTCGACCCACTGGGTGAACGAGGTGATGCCGGCCTGGGCGACGAGCCCGACGGCCGAACGGCGCGCCGGGGGCATGCCGGCGTACCAGGGGAGCGTGTCTTCGAGGCGCTGGATGGTCGCCGTGGCGAGGTCGCCCGAGATCCGGCGGAGCCACGCGAGAGTCTCGGCCTTGTCGCGCGCGACGCGGTCGGAGCCGGCGGGCGCGGCGCCGGTCTCGCCGCCGCCGGAGGAAACGCGATCGGGACCGGCCCCACCCGAAAGGGCGGGGCCGGTCCCGATCTCCGGATCGCTCACGCGATCAGGCCTCGCCACCCGCGTTACCGCTGGTGCCGGCGTTGACGTCGTGCAGACGGTACTTCTCGATCGCCCGTCCGACGACGGCGCGATCGACCTTGCCCTCTTCGGCCAGCGCCTGCAGGGCGCGAACGGCGAGCGAGGGGCCGTCGATCTTGAAGAAGCGACGGGCCGCGGCGCGCGTGTCCGAGAAGCCGAAGCCATCGGCACCGAGCGTCCAGTAGTTCTGCGGAACCCACTGGCGGATCTGGTCCTGGACGGCGTGCATCCAGTCGCTCACGGCGACGACGGGGCCCTCGGCCTCTTTCAGCTTGTCGGTGAGGTAGGCCACGCGGGGCTCCTCTTCGGGGTGCAGGAAGTTGTGCTCGTCGGCGGCCAGGCCGTCGCGGCGCAGCTCGGTCCACGAGGTGACCGACCACACGTCGGCGACCACGCCCCAGTCGTCCTTCAGCAGGCGCTGGGCCTCGTGCGCCCACGGCACACCGACACCCGACGCGAGCAGCTGCGTGCGGGGGCCATCGCCCTCGCCGGAGGAGATGTGGTGGATGCCACGGACGATTCCGTCGACATCAACGCCCTCGGGCTCGGCCGGCTGCACGTAGGGCTCGTTGTAGACCGTCATGTAGTACATGACGTTCGGGTCGGGGTGGTTGCCGCCGTACATGCGCTCGATACCCGAACGCACGATGTGCGAGATCTCGTAGCCATAGGCGGGGTCGTACGACACGGTCGCCGGGTTGGTGGACGCCAGCAGCTGCGAGTGTCCGTCGGCGTGCTGCAGGCCCTCGCCCGTCAGCGTCGTGCGACCGGCGGTCGCGCCGATGATGAAGCCGCGCGCCATCTGGTCGCCCGCCGCCCACTGAGCGTCGCCCGTGCGCTGGAAGCCGAACATCGAGTAGAAGACGTAGACCGGGATGAGCGGCTCACCGTGCGTGGAGTACGCCGTTCCCGCAGCGGTGAACGCCGCGAGAGCGCCGGCCTCGTTGATGCCGACGTGGATAATTTGCCCCTGCGGGCTCTCCTTGTACGCCAGCAGCAGCTCACGGTCGACCGAGGTGTAGTGCTGGCCCTTGGGGTTGTAGATCTTCGCCGTCGGGAAGTACGCGTCCATACCGAACGTGCGCGCCTCGTCGGGAATGATCGGCACGATGCGGTGACCGAAGTCCTTCACCCGCAGCAGGTCCTTGAGCAGACGCACGAACGCCATCGTCGTGGCGATCTCCTGCGTGCCCGAGCCCTTCTTGGGCAGGGCGTACGCGGCATCGCCGGGCAGTTCCAGACCGACGTGCGTCGTGCGACGCTCGGGCAGGAAGCCGCCGAGCGCGCGACGACGCTCGAGCATGTACTGGATCGTCTCGTCCTGCTCACCGGGGGTGTAGTACGGCGGCTGGTACGGGTTCTCTTCGAGCTGCGCGTCGGTGACCGGGATGTCCATCGCGTCGCGGAACGACTTGAGGTCGTCGAGCGTCAGCTTCTTCATCTGGTGCGTGGCGTTGCGGCCCTCGAAGTGGGGACCGAGGCCGTAGCCCTTGATGGTCTTGGCGAGGATGACCGTCGGCTGGCCCTTGTGCTCCTTGGCCGCCTTGAACGCGGCGAACACCTTGCGGTAATCGTGGCCACCGCGCTTGAGGTTCCAGACCTGGTCGTCGGTGAAGTCCTTGACCAGCTCGAGGGCGCGGGGGTCGCGGCCGAAGAAGTTCTCGCGCACGTAGGCGCCGTTCTCGGCCTTGTAGGTCTGGTAGTCGCCGTCGGGGGTGCTGTTCATGAGGTTGAGCAGCGCGCCCTCGGTGTCGCGGGCGAGCAGGTCGTCCCACTCGCGGCCCCAGACGACCTTGATGACGTTCCAGCCGGCACCGCGGAAGAAGCTCTCGAGCTCCTGGATGATCTTGCCGTTGCCGCGGACGGGTCCGTCCAGGCGCTGGAGGTTGCAGTTGACGATGAACGTCAGGTTGTCGAGGCCCTCGTTGGCCGCGACCTGCAGCTGACCGCGGCTCTCGACCTCGTCCATCTCGCCGTCGCCGAGGTAGGCCCAGACGTGCGAGTCGCCCACGTCTTTGATGCCGCGGTTCGAGATGTACTTGTTCGACATCGCCTGGTAGATGGCGTTGATCGGGCCGAGACCCATCGAGACCGTCGGGAACTGCCAGAACTCCGGCATGAGACGGGGGTGCGGGTACGACGGGATGCCGTTGGGCGCCTGCGACTTCTCCTGGCGGAAGCCGTCGAGCTGCGCCTCGGTGAGGCGGCCCTCGAGGTAGGCGCGGGCGTACGCACCGGGAGAGGCGTGGCCCTGGATGAAGATCTGGTCGCCGCCCGAGGGGTCGTCGAGGCCGCGGAAGAAGTGGTTGAAACCGACTTCGTAGAGGGCGGCCGACGAGGCGTAGGTCGAGATGTGCCCGCCGACACCGATCCCGGGGCGCTGAGCGCGGTGCACGGTGACCGCGGCGTTCCAGCGGATCCACTTGCGGTAGCGGCGTTCGAGCTCCTCATCACCGGGGAACTCGGGCTCGTTCTTGAGCGCGATGGTGTTGATGTAGTCGGTGGTCGGAACCATCGGCACATTGAGGTGCAGTTCCTTGGAGCCCTTGAGCAGGCTCAGCATGATCTCGCGGGCGCGAGCCGGACCCTTCGCCTGGACGAGCTGTCGCAGGGATTCCTGCCACTCCCCGGTCTCTTCCGGGTCGCTGTCCTGCGGCCCCTGCGAATACGGATCCTGGTCGTGAACAGTCACGGAAGACCTTTCGTCGTCTGGCAGGTCATGCCAGAGAATCGCCATAAAAGTGCGGCAACCCTTGTTCGCTCCGCACAATCAACCAGCGTCCAGCCTAGCGAGTCCCGACGACATCGGCTGTTCATGAAGACCGAGTCGACTCTCCCGGGTGGTCGGATGCCTCGATGTCGAGCATCCGTGATCGGGCAGAGGAATACCCTGAGCGCGTGAACACGCACGATCGCGCAGGATTCCGCACACGCCCCGAGCACCGGTGGCCCGTGCTGATCGCCCTCGGGGTGGGCACGGGGCTCTACGCCGTCCTCCCGAGCGACGCCTCCGGCATCCTGCGCTACGTGGTGGTGATCGCGGGTGTGCTGTGCGCGATCCCCATGGTGGTGACCAACCCGGCGCGGCTCACCCGGGAATCACGCGTGGGGCGCGGCTTCGCTCTCGCCTTCACCTCGGTGCTGCTGCTCGCGAACCAGGTGGCGCTCCTCCTGCTCGTCCAGCAGCTGCTGCGCGGAGAGGGGAGTGGGGCGACCACCCTGCTCGGCGCGGCGCAGGTGTGGGCGATCAACGTCATCGGTTACGCCGTCGTCTATTGGGAGATGGATCGCGGCGGTCCCATCGCCCGGCGCCGCGACGCGCGCGACGCCCTGCCCGCGGCGGACTTCCAGTTCCCGCAGGACTCCGACCGCGACGCGGTCAGCGAGGTGGCCCGCCGCTCGTCCGACGTCGAGGACTGGGCCCCCGGCTACGTGGACTACCTCTACTTCTCGGCGTCCAACGCCATGGCCTTCAGCCCCACCGACGTCATGCCGCTGAGCAGCCGCGCGAAGGTGTTCATGATGGTGCAGGCCATCTCGGGGTTCATCCTGCTCGCGCTGGTGATCTCGCGCAGCGTGAATATCTTGAACTGAGTGCGGTGGGCCCTGCCGGGATCGAACCGACGACATCCACGGTGTAAACGTGGCGCTCTACCAGCTGAGCTAAAGGCCCGGGATGCCACGAGTCTACGAGGCTTGGCGCATCGGATGTGCATCGGCGGCGCCCGCGGCTACGGATGTCGGACCCCCGGGGTAGCGTGGGTCCTGTGAATGCCGACCCCGCCGACCAGCGCAAACTGCTCGATCTCGCCGATCTCGATGCCCGCATCCTCCGTGATCAGCACCTGTCGGCGAACCCTCCGCAGGCGCCGCGCGTGCGGGAGCTGCTGGCGCAGCGCGCGACTCTCTCGCAAGAGCTGTCGGCGCGGGCCAACGCGCGTGACGACATCACCGCAGAGATCGCGCGGCTCGAGTCCGACGTCGCCGTGGTCGACGCCCGCATCGCCCGCGACACCCAGCGTCTCGCCGCCGCGACCAACCCCAAGCAGGCGCAGAGCTTCGAGAGCGAGCTCACCTCCCTCAACCGCCGCAAGGGCGATCTCGAAGACATGGAGATCGCGCTCATGGAGCGCCTCGAGACGGCCGATGCGGCGATCGCCGAACAAGAGGCCGTGATCGCCGAGACCAACGCCCTCGGCGCCGAGCTCAGCGCCGAGGCCAAGACCGTCGTCGCCGACGCCACGACGCGTCTCGAAGGTGCCCGCCGCGACCGTGAGGCCGTCGCCGCCTCGGTCCCCGACGCGCTCCTCGCACTCTACGAACGCCTCGCCTCGCGCGGGAACGGCGCGGGCCTGCTCCGCGCCGGCGCCTGCGAAGCCTGCCGCATGGTGATCCCGCCCAGCGACATCGCGACGATCCGACGCGCGCAGACCGACGACGTCGTGTTCTGCCCCGAGTGCGGCGCCATCCTCGTCCGCACCGAAGAATCGCGGTGACCCCCGCCGACGTCCGTGGCGTCTGACACGGTCGTCGTCGGACGCGCGGTCTCGGGCGAGATCGCCCTGATCGACCTCGATGCCGAGGCGACACCGGTCCACACGACCGAGGTGGCCCGAGACGCTCTCGCCGCGACCGTCGCCGCGCGTGAGGCGGCCGGCGACGTCCGGTGGATCTGGTCCGACACGCCCACCTGGTACGGACCGCTCCTGACTGCGGGAGTACGGGTCGCACGAGCGTGGGACCTCCGGCTCGTACACGTCCTGCTCCGCGACGCTGCGGCGATCGACGCCGACCACGGCCTGCGCGATGCGCGTCACTGGGATGCCGCGGCCGCGGCCCCCGAGAGCGGTGACACGCTCTTCGACCTCGGCGACGCGGCATCCGGTCTGCCCGACACCGCCGTCGAAGCGCTGGCGGAGTACCGGCGTCAGCGCGCCGCCCTCGACGGCTCGCCGGGGGCGGGGTCGCTCCGGCTGCTCTGCGCCGCCGAATCCGCCGGAGCGCTCATCGCCGTGGAGTTGCACGCCGTCGGTGTGCCGTGGAGCGTCGAGGCGCACGAGCGGATCCTGCACGACGAGCTCGGCCCCCGGCACGGTGGCGGCCTGCCCGCCCGCATCGAGCAGACCGCGGCGGCGGTGCGCGCGGCCCTCGGCGATCCCTCGGTGTCGCTGGACTCCCACCCGCGTCTGCTGCGGTCGCTGCACCGCGCCGGTCTACTCGTCGAGTCGACCAGCCGGTGGGAGCTGAGCGAGCACGACCATCCGGTGGTCGCCCCGCTCATCGCCTACAAGAAGCAGATGCGGCTCTACACGGCGAACGGTTGGGCCTGGTTGGCCGAGTGGGTGCGCGACGGACGCTTCCGCCCCGTCTACGTGCCCGGCGGCGTCGTGACCGGGCGGTGGGCGTCGTCGGGCGGCGGCGCTCTGCAGATCCCCCGGCAGTTGCGCACCGCCGTGCGGGCAGACCCGGGCTGGACGCTCGTGACGGCCGACGTCGCGCAGCTCGAACCGCGGGTGCTCGCGGCCATGGCGCGCGACACGGCGCTGGCCGAGGCGGCATCCGGTCGCGATCTATACGCGGGCATCGTCGACACCGGGGCCGTGGCCAGCCGCCCCGAGGCCAAGCTCGCGATGCTGGGGGCGATGTACGGCGCGACCACGGGCGAGAGCGGTCGCCTGCTGCCGCGCCTGCGGCGCACCTTCCCCCGCGCCATGCGCCTCGTCGACGACGCCGCGCGCACGGGAGAAGACGGTGGGCTCGTGCACACCTGGCTCGGGCGCACGTCACCCACGGCGGGCGAGGACTGGCGGGCGGTGCAGTCCCGTGCGAGCGACGCCGAGGCGTCGGGGGTCGACGAGACGCGGGCCCGGCGCTCCGCTCGGGACCGCGGACGCTTCACCCGTAACTTCGTCGTGCAGGGCACCGCGGCGGAGTGGGCGTTGGCCTGGCTCGCCGACCTGCGCGCGCGCCTGGCGACGATCCCCGCGGTGGATGCCGCCGACGCGGCGCCCGCGTCGGGACCGGTGTTCGATCGGGTGCCGCACCTGGCGTTCTTCCTTCACGACGAGATCGTCGTCCACACCCCGGCCGTGCACGCCGACGCGGTCGCCGACGCCGTCCGTGCCTCCGCCGCGTCGGCGGGGCGCCTGCTCTTCGGCGCGTTCCCCATCGACTTCCCGCTCGACCTGCGCATCTCGGAGACAGCCGAGAAGGGCTGAGCCATCGCCCGGATCGCCCGGGGCGGCCCGACCGAGGCGGCGGCGGGGCGACGGCGGACCCGCCGGTAGACTGGATGACGCGAATGGGTCGGCTGGACGGTCGCGTCACGGGTTCGCCCGTGCCGAGGAACGTCCGGGCTCCACAGGGCAGGACGGTGGGTAACGCCCACCCGGAGCAATCCGCGAGACAGTGCCACAGAGAGTAGACCGCCCGCACCACGCTCGTCGTGGGAGCGGGTAAGGGTGAAAGGGTGGTGTAAGAGACCACCGGGGTCGTGGTGACACGACCCGCAAGGTAAACCTCGTCCGGAGCAAGGCCAGACAGGGGATGTTGACGCGGCTCGCCGAGTCCCCGGGTAGGCCGCTGGAGTGGCACGGCAACGTGTCGCCGAGAGAGATGACCGTCCACGGGGCTTCGGCCCCCGGACAGAACCCGGCGTACAGGCCGGCCCATTCGCACCCCACACTGCGCCCAAGCGATGTCCCGCTCGGGAGCGGCGTGAATCACCGCGTCGAACCGGGCCGCCACTCGAACGGGCGCGCGTCGTGGTCTCAGCCGCAGACGGAGCTTCGTGCCGCTCGTCGGATGGCGCGAATGTTGTCGCCGTCCGACACCCGGGCATCGCCGACGCGAGCGCCCGCGGCCCGGGCCGCCGTCACCCGCAGAGTGCGACGGACGCCGCGTCGACGATGGCGGTGGCGTCGTCGCTACCCGCCTTCACCGTCCGGCCTGCCACCGTGAGAGCGATGTCGTCGTCGTCGATGCCCTGGGCGAGCTGGTCGCAGGCGGCCTGCCCGGCGGCGAGCAGGTCGGCATCGGTGGCGGAGAGGAGGACGCTGCCGGCCACGCCGCCGTCTCGGATCTCGCTCAGATACGCGGCCTCGTCCCGCGGGGCGTCGGTCGCGTCCCCACCGACGACGATGGTGGAATCCCCGTTGGTGAACGTTCCCGTCTGGCCGGGAGTGATGGTGATCGTCTCGGACGCCGTCTCGCTGGTGCAGCCCGCGAGGAACACGAGAGCGAGCGAAACGGCGGCAAGGGCGAGGGGGCGCTTCATGCCGTCACCCTATCGACCCTGACATTCGCCTGGGAGCTCGACCCGGCGTCGAGCTCCGCCTCGGGACGGTTACTTGATGGCGGGCAGCGCCTCGGGCACGGCCACCGCGAGCGAGGCCGCACCGATGATGCCCGCGTTGTTGCGGTGCTTCGCGGGCACGATCGGGGCGCGCAGCTTCAGCAGCGGCAGGAAGTTCTCGGAGTGCTTCGAAACCCCACCGCCGACGACGAGCAGGTCGGGGCTGAAGAGGAACTCGACGTAGTCGTAGTACCACTGCAGACGCTTCGCCCACTTGTCCCACGACAGCTCTTCGCGCTCCATCGCCGAGTAGGCGGCGAAGTGCTCCGCGTCTTTCTTGTGTCCGGCGCGCTGTAGGTGGCCCAGTTCGCTGTTCGGCACCAGCACGCCGTCGTAGATCATGGCCGAGCCGATGCCGGTGCCGAGGGTGGTGAGGATGACGAGACCGTCGACGCCCTTCGCGGCGCCGTAGCGCACCTCGGCGATACCGGCCACGTCGGCGTCGTTGGCGAAGTGGATGCCACGCGACAGCCCGTCTTCGAAGAACTTCTCGGCCTCGAAGCCGATCCACGACGGCGACACGTTGGCGGCCGACAGCGTCTTGCCGCTCTTCACGATCGCCGGGAAGGCGACGCCGAGGGGCAGATCGGCCGGGGCTTCGAGGGTGTCGAGCACCTGACGCACCGCGGCCAGCACGTCGGCGGGTTCCGCCCCCGCGGGGGTGGCCACCTTCACCCGATCGCTGACGAGTTCGCCGGCATCGAGGTCGACGATCCCCGCCTTGATGCCGGTTCCGCCGATGTCCACTCCGACCGCACGCGATGCATTCGTTGCCATACCCCCCAGCCTATCCAGGCGCACGGTCGGGATCAGTAGGATCGGGGGAGCACCGGCGGTTCTGCGCCGAGACGCGAGACCCACCGAAGGAGCCATCGTGAGCGACGAGAGCAACAAGTACTGGTACAACCTCGAGACCAAGCAGGTCGAGCAGGGCTTCGCCTCTCCGATGGCCGACCGTGCCGGCCCCTTCGACACCGCCGAAGAAGCCGAACGTGCGCCCGAGATCCTGCGCCAGCGCTCCGAGAAGTGGGATGACGACGACGCCCGCGACGCGGACTGGGGCTCCGACGGCGTCAAGGCCTGACAGCCTTACCGAAACGAGGGATGACGATGGACAAGCAGCGCGATTTCGTCCTGCGGACGATCGAAGAACGGGGCGTGAAGTTCGTCCGCCTCTGGTTCACCGACGTGGTGGGAACGCTCAAGTCGGTGGCGATCGCCCCCGCTGAGGTGGAGGGGGCCTTCACCGAGGGCCTGGGCTTCGACGGATCGGCGATCGAGGGACTGACGCGTTCCTACGAGTCCGACCTGCTCGCGCACCCCGATCCCACGACCTTCCAGATCCTGCCGTGGCGCGGCGAGATCGACCCGACGGCGCGCATGTTCTGCGACATCACCACGCCCGACGGACAACCGGCCGTCGCCGACCCCCGCCACGTGCTCAAGCGCACGCTGGCGAAGGCCGCCGACGCGGGGTTCACGTTCTACACGCACCCCGAGATCGAGTTCTACCTGCTCAAGTCGTCGCAGCTCGGTGCCGATGGGCGCCCGCAGCCGGTCGATTCGGCGGGCTACTTCGACAACGTCCCGGGTGGGACGGCGCACGACTTCCGTCGTCGCTCGGTGCGCATGCTCGAAGACCTCGGCATCTCGGTCGAGTTCAGCCACCACGAGGGTGGTCCCGGCCAGAACGAGATCGATCTGCGGTACGCCGACGCCCTCACCACGGCCGACAACATCATGACGTTCCGCACGGTGGTGAAAGAGGTCGCCATCGAGCAGGGCGTGTACGCGACCTTCATGCCGAAGCCCATCAGCGGCCAGCCCGGCAGCGGCATGCACACCCACCTGTCACTGTTCGAGGGCGACATGAACGCCTTCTACGAAGAGGGCTCGCAGTACCAGCTGTCGAAGGTCGGCCGTCACTTCATCGCCGGCCTGCTTCGCCACGCGAACGAGATCTCGGCCGTCACCAACCAGTTCGTCAACTCGTACAAGCGTCTCTGGGGTGGCGACGAAGCCCCGAGCTTCATCTGCTGGGGTCACAACAACCGTTCGGCCCTCGTGCGCGTTCCGCTGTACAAGCCCAACAAGGGGCAGTCCACGCGCGTCGAGTACCGCGCGCTCGACTCCGCGGCGAACCCGTACCTGTCGTACGCGCTCATGCTCGCGGCCGGGCTCAAGGGCATCGAGCAGGAGTACGAGCTGCCGGCCGAGGCCGAAGACAACGTCTGGTCGCTCACCGACGCGGAGCGCCGCGCCCTGGGTTACGCGCCGCTGCCGGCGAGCCTCGACCACGCTCTCGAGTACCTCGAGGAGTCCGAGCTCGTGGCCGAGACGCTGGGGGAGCAGGTCTTCAAGTACGTGCTGCTCAACAAGCGACGCGAGTGGCAGCAGTACCGCGCCCAGGTCACGCCGTTCGAGCTCGAGAGCAACCTCGAAGCGCTCTGACGGAAGCCGCCATGACCTCAGGTGACCGCACGACCGCGCTCACCGCACTCGCCCGCACCGGATTCTCGCAGCTCGCCGAAGCAGACACCCTGCTCGGCGAGCTCGCGGAGCTGGTGGGCGTGGAGCGGGTCGGCGCCATGCAGCTCGCCCAGCGCGTGGCCGATCCCGATCGCGCCCTGTGGGCGATCGTGCAGGTGGCGCGCCGCGACGCCGACGCGGTGCGCGGTGCGGCGGGCGATCCGGGAGCGTGGCGGGCCCTGTGGGACATCGTCGGTGCCTCCGACGGGTTCGCGGAGTTCTACCTGCGTCACCCCGACGAACTACGTCACCTCTCGGGTGCGGGTCTGACCCTGCCCGACGAGCCGACCATGCGGGCCGAGCTGCTGGCATCCGTCGGCGACGTCGAGGGTTTCGCGACGGATACCTCGGATGCCGCCTGGGTCGCGCTCCGCGTGCGGTACCGGCGTCTTCTGGCGCGCATCGCCGCCTACGACCTCGGTCAAGACGATCCCGCCGGCGCGATCGACATCGTCTCGGCCTCGCTCGCCGACTTGGCCGGCGCGGCCCTCGAGGCGTCGTTGAGCGTGGCGCGCGGCCGCGTGAGCGGTACGGGCCCGGCGGCGTTCCCGAGGGCGCAGGTCGAGGCCACCCGGTTCGCGATCATCGCGATGGGCAAGACCGGCGCCCGTGAACTCAACTACGTCAGCGATGTCGACGTGATCTTCGTCGGCGGCTCCGCCGACGAAGACATCGTCACCGAAGCGCGCGCCATCGACATCGGCACGCGCCTCGCCGTGCAGACGATGCGGGGCATCTCGGGGCCCGAGATCGAACCGCCCCTGTGGGAGGTCGACCCCAACCTGCGCCCCGAGGGCAAGCAGGGCGCTCTGGTGCGCAGCCTCGCCTCTCACCAGCAGTACTACGCCCGCTGGGCCAAGAGCTGGGAGTTCCAGGCGCTGCTGAAGGCGCGCCCGCTGGCGGGCGATGCCACCCTCGGCGCCGAGTACGTCGCCGCGGTGCAGCCGCTCGTCTGGCACAGCGCCGCGCGTGAGAACTTCGTCGAGGGCGTGCAGCGCATGCGCGAGCGGGTGACCGACCACATCCCGGCCGCCGAGGTGAATCGCCAGCTCAAGCTCGGTCCCGGCGGGATCCGCGACGTCGAGTTCACCGTGCAGCTGCTGCAGCTCGTGCACGGCCTGACCGACGAGCGCATCCGTCAGCGCGGCACTCTCGACGCCCTCGAGGCCCTGGTGGCCGAGGGGTACATCGGTCGCTCCGAGGCGGAGGCGTTCGGCCGTGACTATCGCCTACTGCGTCTTCTCGAGCACCGCCTGCAGTTGCGCGGCCTGCGCCGTACCGCTCTGCTGCCCGAGAAAGACGACGACCTGCGTGTCCTCGCGCGCGCGTCGCGGCTGGCCGACTCGGCCGCCGGGGTGCAGACGGTGTGGGAGGGCATCAAGCGCGAGGTGCGCGACATCCACGTGCGCCTGTTCTACCGCCCGCTGTTGTCGGCGGTCGCGGCGCTGCCCGAGGGGGAGCGCACCCTGTCGACCGAGCAGGCGCGCGATCGTCTGGCGGCCATCGGCTTCCGCGACCCGGCCGGTGCCCTGCGTCACATCGCCGCACTCACCAGCGGACTGAGCCGCAAGTCGACCATCCAGCGGCACCTCATGCCGATCATGATCCGGTGGTTCGCCGACGGCGTCGATCCCGACTACGGCCTCCTCGTCTTCCGTCGCATCAGCGAACGCCTCGGCAATACGCCCTGGTTCCTGCGCATGCTGCGCGATTCCGCCGGTGCCGCCGAAAGCCTCACTCACGTGCTGTCGGGCTCGCGGTACATCGGCGAGTTGATGGAGTGGATCCCCGAGTCGGTCGCATGGCTCGACGACGACGCGTTGCTGCGCCCCCGCTCCGGCAAGGCTCTCGAAGAAGAGGCGCGGGCGATTCAGACGCGCTGGCAGAACATCGACGACGCGATGCGCTCGGTGCGCGCGCTGCGACGCCGCGAGATGCTGCGCGTCGCGATGGCGGCCGTGCTCGGCACGGTCTCGCTCGAAGAGTTATCGGACGCACTGTCGACGATCACCGAGGTCACGATCCAGGCGACCCTGCGGGCGGTACGGCGCGTGGTCGTTCCGCCCGAAGACGACGACCTCGATTTCGCGGTCATCGCGATGGGGCGCTTCGGCGGGCGCGAGATCGGCTTCGGCTCCGACGCCGATGTGATGTACGTCTACCGCTCGAACGGTGTCGATCCGCAGCGGGCCGGCACCCTGGCGCTCAAGCTCGTTGCGGGCCTGCGCGAGCACTCCGAAGACCACCGCCTCCCGCTCGACCTCGACGCCGAGCTGCGTCCCGAGGGGCGGAGCGGCCCCCTGGTCCGCTCGATCGAGTCCTACGCCGAGTACTACCGGCGCTGGTCGCTGTCGTGGGAGGCGCAAGCGCTGCTGCGCGCCCGTGGCGTCGCGGGGAGCGTCAAGCTCATCAACACGTTCATGGAGCTGGCCGATGAGGTGCGTTATCCCGTCACCGCCGATGAGAACGGCTTGCGTGAGATCCGGCGCATCAAGGCCCGCGTCGAGAACGAGCGCCTCCCGCAGGGCGCCGATCCCGCGCGCCATCTGAAGCTCGGACCGGGTTCGCTGAGCGACGTCGAGTGGCTCGTGCAACTGCTGCAGCTGCAGCACGCGCGCACCGTCCCGGGAATGCGCACCACCTCGACGCTGGGGGCTCTCGACGCCGCCGTCGAGGCGGGGATCGTCGAGCCCGACGCCGCCGAGAAGCTCGCGGCCGCGTGGCATCTCGCCAGTCGTCTGCGTTCGGCCAACACCCTGCTGTCGGGCCAGACCAGCAATGTGCTGCCCACGGACCGCCTGCGACTCGACGGGATCGGACGCATCCTCGAATACGCCCCGCGCTCCGCGACGCAGGTCGAAGAGGACTACCTCGGCGCCACACGACGCGCGCGCCGCGTGTTCGACAAGCTGTTCTACGGCTGACGCGAGGGCCGAGGGATGCCGACGGCTCGACGCCGCGGCATCCCTCCGTCCGTCAGGCCATCAGGCGCTCGCGCACCTCTCGCCGCTGCACCTTGCCGATGAGCGAACGCGGCAGGTCGTCGACGACGACGATCCGACGCGGCACCTTGTAGTCGGCCAGTCGCGTCTTGCAGTAGTCGCGGACGGCGTCGGGAGCGATCTCGACTCCGTCGCGCACGACGATCGCCGCCGCCACGTCTTCGCCGCCGCGCGCCTTGGGCAGGCCGACGACCGCGGCCCCCTCGATGTCGGGGTGCGAGGTGAGCACGTCTTCGACCTCGCTCGGGGCGACATTGAAGCCACCGGTGATGATGATCTCTTTCAGACGATCGACGATCGTGACGAACCCGTCGGGCGAGACCGAGGCGATGTCACCCGTGCGCAGCCACCCCCCGTCGAGCAGCGTCGCCGCGGAGTCGGTGGGGCGGTTCCAGTACCCCTGGAACACCTGCGGGCCGCGGAGCAGCAGCTCGCCCGTCTCGCCGAGCGGCAGATCGTGCGACGGGTTCTCGGGATCGACCACGCGGATGTCGGTGCTGGGGAACGGCACGCCCACCGTTCCCGGCCGCCGTGAGGGACCGATCGGGTTGCCGAGCGCGACCGGTGAGGACTCCGTCATCCCGTACCCCTCGACGAGCAGACCGCCGGTGGTCGCCTCCCAGCGGTCGACGGTGGCGACGGGCAGGCTCATCGCCCCCGAGATCGCGAAGCGCACGGTCGAGAGGTCGATGGTGCCGCGCGCTCCGGCCCGCGCGAGCTGGTCGTAGATCGGCGGCACCGCCGGCAGGAAGGTCGGCGGGCTCTTCTTGGCCGCGGATGCCACGAGCTCGAGGTCGTACTTCGGGAACAGCACCAGCTTCGCGCCGATGCTCATCGCGAACGTGAGGCAGAGCGTCAGACCGTAGGCGTGGAAGAGGGGGAGCACGCCGTAGAACGTCTCTTCGCCGTCGCGCAGACCGGGTACCCACGCGCGACCCTGCATGGCGTTGGCGCGCAGGTTGCGGTGCGTGAGCACCGCGCCCTTCGGGTTACCCGTCGTGCCGCTCGTGTACTGCAGCAACGCGATGTCGTCGAGCACGGGGCCGCGGTGCTTGCGCGACAGCGTGCCGTGCGTGAGCACCTTCTCCCACGCGACGGCGCGCTTCGACTGCGGCGTGGCGGTGAGTTGCGCCCGCGCGGCGCGGGCCTTGGCGACCGGCAGGCGCAGAGCCACCCGCTTGCCGAGGGGGAACGCCGCGGTGATGTCGACGCTCACGATGTGCTCGAGAGCCAGGTCGGAGGGGAACTCGGCGACCGTGTCGACGAGCTTGTCCCACACGATCGCGAAGCGCGCACCGTGATCCTCGAACTGGTGACGCAGCTCGCGCGGGGTGTAGATCGGGTTGTGCTCGATCACGATGGCCCCCAGCCGCAGCGCGGCGTAGAAAGCCACCACGTGCTGCGGACAGTTCGGCAGGACTAGGGCCACCCGGTCGCCGGCGCGCACACCGAGACGACGCAGGCCCTCGGCCGCCCGTTCGACCTGCGCGCCCAGGTCTCGGTACGTGGTCGTCGCTCCGAAGAACTCCAGCGCCGTCTGCGCGCCGTACCGCGTCACCGCGGCGGCCAGCATCTCGGAAAGGGTCTGCGACGGTTCGTCGATCTCGTGCGGCACACCCTCGGCGTAGGAGCTCAACCACGGACGCGAGGCGTAGGGGAAGGTCGACATGTTTCCATCCTTCCGTGCCCCACCAATATGGCCGCGCACCTTGACCTGGGGGGATGCCGGGAACTCGACCGACGCGAATCTTCCCCCCACCGGGGTCGCGGCCTACCCTTTCGGGCATGTGCCGCAACATCGTTCCCCTGCACAACTTCACCCCACCCGCCACCGACGACGAGTGCCACGACGCCGCGCTGCAGTTCGTGCGCAAGATCGTGGGCACGACGAAGCCTTCACGGGCCAATCAGGAGGTGTTCGATCGCGCGGTGGGCGAGGTCGCGGCATCCGTTCGCCACCTGCTCGACGAACTCGTGACGAACGCCCCGCCGAAAGTGCGCGAGGACGAGGCCGCCAAACGGCAGGCACGCTCGGCGGAGCGCTACGAGGCGATCCGGGTGTTCCAGGCGCAGAAGCGCAGCGAGCGGGCCGGCTGAGCCCCCGCCTGTCGGCGGAACGCGACGACGCCCGCCCCCCGCGAAGCGGTGGGGACGGGCGTCGACGAATCGGGCTCAGACGAATTCGGTATGACGGCGACGACGCGCGCGCAGGTACGCACCGGTGGCGAGCAGGCCCACCGCGAGGACCGCTGCGCCGAGGGGGAGTGCCGCGCCGGTCGACGCGAGCGGACCACCGTTGCCCGCTGCTCCGCCACCACCGCCGGCACCGGCTGACGACGACGGGGTCGGGCTCGGGGCGATGGGGGGAACCGGTGCGGCAGCGGCCGAGACGGTCACCGTCGCGGTCTTCGTCACGCCCGTCTGCGCACCGCGCACGGCGATCTCGAACGCGCCCTCGGTGGTCGGGGCGGTCATCTCGAAGCGCGCCGCACCGCGCAGGGCGTCGCGCTGGCCGAGAGCCGTGGAGTCCCCGGCGGAACCGACCAGTTGCCAGTCAGCCGAGAAGCCCTCGGCGGACACCGTGATCGAGTCTCCGGGGCGCACCTCGGCCGGCACCGAGATCGACGCGTTCGCACTGAGCGAGGCGAGATCGGGTGAGAGGGCGAGACCGTTCGCCGCGGTGAAGAACAGGTCGGTCTGGTCGGTCAGGCCCACGACGTTCGCCGCCCCGGGGCCGTAGCCCGCGATGCGCACCTGAGCGCCGGTGTGCTGCTGCGACTCGCCGAGCGCCGACGTGCCGTACGCCACGATCATCGGCTGGCCGTCGGCCGTCAGCAGGTGGGTGTTCAGGCCGGGGATCGCCGAACCGACGATCTGGCTCGTGTGCGCGTGGTCGGCGGTCACCACGACCAGGGTGTCACCCTGGGTGCGGGCGAAGTCCAGCGCGACCTGAACGGCCTCGTCGAGGTCGACGGTCTCGCCGATCTGACCGCAGGCGTTCGCGGCGTGATCCTGCTTGTCGATGCTCGCGCCCTCCACCTGCAGGAAGAAGCCGTCGTCGCCGTCGAGCAGGTCGATCGCCTTGGAGGTCAGGGATGCCAGCGACAAGCCGGTCGCCAGACGCTCGGGGTTCTCGGCGCACGACGTCGGGGCGGGCAGCTCTCCACCCGCGGTGAGGTCGGTCGCCTCCGGTCCCGACCAGCGCACCGGGAAGTTCCCCTCGGTGAACAGGCCCAGCAGCGGCTGGTCGGCGTCCGCGACGGTGACGGCGTCGAGAGCCGCCGCGTCGTCGACGAGCGTGTACCCGCGGTCCTCCGCCTGGGCGAAGAGCGTCTCGCCCTCCCACGGACCGGCTTTCGCGGTCTGCGCGAAGCTCGCCGAGCCTCCACCGAGGGTGACGTCGGGACGCACGTTCAGCAGCTGCTCGCTGATCGAGCCGAGCCCGCCGTTCTCCAACGCCTCCGTCGCACAGTTCTCCGACGTCTGGTCGGGACCGTAGCATCCGCGCGCCGAGATGTGCGAGATCTGCGCGCCGGGGGTGGCATCCTGGATCTCCGCCGTCGAGACGTTGCCGGTCTTCAGACCGTTCGCCTTCGCGATCTCGAGCAGGGTCGACTGCGCCGTGTTCTGGTAGTCGACGCTCAGCCGACCGTTGACCGTCTTCGTCCCGGTCGCCCAGGCGCTGGCCGTCGACGCCGACTCAGACGCGTAGTTCGGCTGCCCCTCCTCGTTGACCGAGTAGGTCGTGTACTGCCCAGTCAGCGGGAGGGCGTCGATCCCGGCGAAGCGTCCGCCCGCGCCTTCCGCGTAGTTGCGCGCCACGGTGATCTCGGAATCACCCATCCCATCGCCGATGAGCAGGATGACGTTCTTGGCCGGCCCGTCGACGAGCGACGCACGAAGCGCCTCGGTCATGTCACCGTCGTTCCGAGCGGCGCCGCCGTGCTCGGTGATGTCGCCGGGGGTGGAGGCGAGGGCCGGAACGGCCACGAGCGCCACGGAGGTCGAGGCGGTCAGCGCCACCGCAACGGCCGCGACGGCCGTTCGGAGACGCCGGGAAGTACGTGAGTGCATGGGGGATCCTTCGTCGTGTCGGTGCGGTCGTCGATCGCGCATTCAGCCCACCGGTGCGAGGACACCTCCGCACCATGCTCAGATGAAGATCAGGTGTCCAGACGGTAGTCACTCGTCCGCCGACCCCGATCGGAGGGGTGCGCCCGCCTAGGCTCGGGCACGATGACCATCGCCGTCTCGCCTCCCCCCGGCCGACGCGCCGTCGGGCGCGGCATCCGGCTGATGCTCGCGCTGTTCCTCGTGTTCAGCGCGTGGGCGACGACGCACGTCGACGACGGCGTCGGCGATCACGAGGGCACCGCTCATACGGCCTTCACGGTCGGGTCCCTGATGAACGTCGACGACGCGCCGACCGCCGGAGTCGTTCCTCCCGTCGAGGCCGACGCGACAAGCGTCATGGCCGTGGACGGCACGACGGCAGTCGTGCTCGCTGCCGTCGACGCCGTCGCCCGCGCGACGGTCTCGACGGTGAGCGCCGACACGAGGGCGGAACCGTCTCTCGATCCGCCGCCGCCGCGGCATCCGCTCCTTCTCCACACCATCTCCCGCACCTGAGTCCCGACACCCCGCCGCTCGCCGGCGGGTCGCGGTCGTCCGCCGACGACCGATCGTGTCGGAAACCAGGATCGGGAGATTCACCGTGTCAGCTGCCGCCCACACCCACCGCAGCGCCCGCTCGACGTCGCGGGGTCGCCGCCATGTGAGATCGCTCGCCGATGATGTCGCCCACCTCATCGAGCGCGCCGAGCCCGCCCGCCGGCCCGCCGCCCGGGACACGGTCGAACGCCACGCCTACGGCGGGGGCGCGGCGGAGGTGATCACGGTCCTGTCCGAGCGGACCCCAGCTCCAGCGCGGGCCCGCCCGCACGGCATCCGGATCGAGCAGACCGTCGAGATCGATCGTCCCCCCGTCGTGGACGACGATCTGCGCGCCCGCCTGCAGGGCGCCCAGACGACCTCGCTGCTGCTCGTGGGCGGGTCCGGTTGGGGCAAGACGACGCTCGCGCGGTGGCTGGCCCACCGCCGTGGCCGGCCGCTCGCGACGCTCGACCTCGCGACCACGGGGGACCGTTCGGCCGCGTCCCTCGCCGGTGAGATCCGACGGGGGACCACCGCCGGGATGACCCTCTTCATCGACAACGCCCATCTCCGCGGGCCGGCCGCCCTCTCGCTCCTCGTCGGCGTGGCCCCCGAGCCCTGGACGGTGGTGGCTTCGGAGGCACCGGATGCCGCCCACCTCGTCGATCAGGTCGTCACGCTCGAGCTCCCCGACATCGCCGCCATCGAAGCGCTTCTGCGCACCGACGTGTGCGATGTCGACGCGCGGACGGGTCGCGTTCTCGCGGCGCTGAGCCTGGGGGAGACCCCGGCGTCGATCGTGCGCGGAATCGAAAGAGCTCGACGCTTCTCGTCGATGACCGAGGTCAGCGTCCCCGATGCGCTGCGCGCGGTGACGCTGGAGAGGTTCTCGACGTGGTCGCCCCGCCGGCGGAGCGATGCCGCCCTCGCGCTCCTTCGGCTCGGGGATCTCAGTCAGCGCGCCGTGAGCGCGGTGACCGGGGTGAGCCGGGACACGTTGCGTCGCCGGGGCGCGGCCTGAGGGTCGGCAGGCGACGGGTCGAGCGCAGGAGTGCAAACGACGACGCCCGCCCCCGCGCAGCGGCGGGGACGGGCGTCGACGTGATGCGGGCGATCAGACCCCGAAGTACAGCTCGTACTCGAAGGGGTGCGGACGCTGGGCCATCGGCTGGATCTCGTTCTCGATCTTGTACTCGATCCAGGTCTCGATGAGCTCCTCGGTGAAGACGCCACCGGCGAGCAGGAACTCGTGGTCGGCACGGAGGGCCTCGAGCGAGTCGAGCAGCGAGTTCGGAACCTGCGGGATGTTCTTCGCCTCTTCGGCGGGAAGCTCGTACAGGTCCTTGTCCACGGGCTCGTGCGGCTCGATGCGGTTCTTGATGCCGTCGAGGCCCGCCATGAGCTGCGCCGCGAAGGCGAGGTACGGGTTGCCCGAGGCGTCGGGCGCACGGAACTCGATGCGCTTGGCCTTGGGGTTGGTGCCCGTGATCGGGATGCGGATGGCCGCGGAGCGGTTACCGGCCGAGTACACCAGGTTGACCGGCGCCTCGAAGCCCTTCACCAGACGGTGGTAGCTGTTGAGGGTCGGGTTGGTGAACGCGAGCACTGCGGGGGCGTGCGCCAGCAGGCCACCGATGTACCAACGAGCGACGTCGGACAGGCCGCCGTAGCCGGCCTCGTCGTAGAACAGCGGCTTGCCGTCGAGCCAGAGCGACTGGTGCGTGTGCATGCCCGAGCCGTTGTCGCCGAACAGCGGCTTCGGCATGAAGGTGGCGACCTTGCCCCACTCTTCGGCGGTGTTCTTGACGATGTACTTGAACTTCAGGATGTCGTCGGCGGAGTGGACCATCGTGTCGAAGCGATAGTTGATCTCCTGCTGACCGCCCGTGCCGACCTCGTGGTGCGAGCGCTCGAGCACGAAGCCCGCGTCGATCAGCTTGAGGGTGATGTCATCGCGCAGATCGGCGGTCTTGTCGACCGGCGAAACCGGGAAGTAGCCGCCCTTGTACGGGGTCTTGTTGGCGAGGTTGCCGCCCTCTTCGACGCGACCGGTGTTCCAGGCGCCTTCCTCGGAGTCCACCGAGTAGAAGCTCGAGTTCTGCTTCACCTCGAAGCGGACGTCGTCGAAGATGTAGAACTCGGCCTCGGGGGCGAAGAACGCGGTGTCGGCGATGCCGGTGGAGGCGAGGTACTTCTCGGCCTTCTTGGCGACCTGACGGGGGTCCTTGCCGTAGATCTCGCCGTTACGCGGGTTGTAGATGTCGAAGACCATGATGAGGGTCTTCGCCTCGCGGAACGGGTCGAGGTATGCCGTCGTCACGTCCGGGATGAGCTGCATGTCGGACTCGTGGATGTTCGCGAACCCGCGGATCGACGAGCCATCGAACAGCTGTCCGACGGTGAAGAACTCCTCGTCGACGGTCGAGGCGGGGATGTTGAAGTGCTGCTGCACACCAGGAAGATCCGTGAAACGGATGTCGAGGAACTTGACGTCCTCGTCCTGGATGAAGGTGAGCACCTCGGACGAATCTTTGAACATGAAGACTCCAGAGGTAGAACATTCGGGATCGGCGGGCTTCGCCCAGCCTCCTCGACCATACCCAGAACCGGTGTCCCGGTCATATCTCGCATGTTTCGAGCATGTTACGCGGTGCCGATTACGCTGGGTCCGTGAGCGTCCCTGCCGAGAACGACTATCCGGGCCAGCGGCTCGGCCTTCCCCGCGAGGGTCGCGGTTCGATCGCCCGTCCGGGGCGCCGGATCGCGGCGCTGCTGATCGATGTGGCCACCGCGGGGCTGATCGGATTCGCCTTCTTTTCGACGCCCGATGCCGTCACCGGCGTCCCGTTCGCGAACCCGGTCGCGTCGAACCTCATCTTTTTCATCGCGCAGATCCTCTTCATTCCGCTGATCGGCGGCAGCCCCGGGCACCGACTCCTAGGAATGCGTCTGGAATTGGCATCCGGGGGATGGGTGGGCCTCTGGCGCCCGATCGTGCGCACGGTGCTGCTGGCGCTGATCATCCCGGCCGTCGTGTGGGATTCCGACCAGCGCGGCCTGCACGACAAGGCCGTCGGCACGATCCTCGTCCGCAGCTGACATGAGAAAGGCCCCCGCCGCGGCGGGGGCCTTTCTCATGAGGGTCAGCGCGGACGCGGGGAGCGCATCTTCGTCGGGTCGACACCCTTCGGGATCGGAAGCGACGTCAGTCCCGGCGAGACCGACGATATGCGCTTGATGACGGCCGCCATCGTGGCGCGGTCGACCTTCTTGGGCAGACCCTTGATGGCGGAGGCGAGCTTGGCGATCTCGACCTCGTCTTCACCGTGTCCGACGTAGAACACCGTCACGGGAACGCCGGAGGCGACGCGCTGCACACGGCCTCGCTCCTCGCCGACCAGGCGCGTGAGGCGGCTGCGCGCACCCTCACCGATGAGAACCACTCCACCGCGGCCCACGGCGCGGTACAGCGCCTCCTGGGTGCGGGGGTTCACGCCGACCGGGGTGTCCGAGGCCTGCCAGTGACGTCCGAGCGACGACGACAGCACGTGACCGGTGGCACCGGGCATGCCGTCGATCTTCTTGTACATGGCCGTCGTCGACAGGCGGGTCATCGTGATCATGGATGCCAGGACGCCGGCGAGCAGACCGGTGAAGCCCCACAGGATGACGCTCCACACCGCGAGCGGCGGGATGAGGAATCCGATGACGACGCCGAAGGCGATGCCCACCAGAACGATGCCGGCCAGCAGGAACGGCAGCCAGCGGTACTCCTTCTGCGTGAAGGTGTACAGGGTGCGGAGCTGCGAGAAGAATCCCGGACGCTTCTCGGGCGTGGAAGTGCGAGCGGCCATAGGAACGATCTTATCTTCGCCTTCGGCTCGCCCTTCCTCCCCAGGGGCCTGATTCGTCGGATCGTCCCCGATTCGGCGTTCTTCCTGCTCCCCGCGCCCGCCTGGTCGAGCACCATCGGGGCATGAGCAGCTCCGCCGCATCCGTCCTCGTCGAACCGTTCGGCGCCTACCTGCAGCGGCGTGCCCGCAGCTCCGTCGACGTCTCGCCGGGTGAGGCGGTCACCGCCGCCGTGGGACTTCTCCGCGGATGCCGCCGGGTGGAGCCCCCCGCACACCTCGTGCGGTGGTGGCTGAGCGCCACCGGGCGACCCTCCGCGGTCTTCGACGACGGCGGAGCAGATCCGATCGCCGCCACGGCCGAGAGCCTTTCGGAGCTGGCTGCGGTGATCCCCGACGCTCCGACCCGTCAGCTCGTGCAGTCCGCTCGCGAGAGCGTGCTGACCCGACCACCCCGCGAGTGGGAGGCGGTGGAACGACGGCTGTTCCGCCACGCGTCGCCGTTGCCGCTGATCCTGGGCCCTCTGGCTCCCGTGGACCGGCCCGCGGAGGCCGTGACCACGCTCCCGACGAAGGCCGGAGGCATCCTCGCCCTCGTCGACGCCGACCTCTCGGATGCCGTGTGGGCAGCCGTGCGCGATCTCGCGCAACGCTGGAGAGGCTCGCGGCCCCTGCGTCTCACGGTCGTGGGGGTGTGCGCCGCGGCGCTGGTCCTCGGCGTCTCCATACTGATGCCCTCCGGAGACGGCGGATCGGGATCGACCTCCGTCGTCCCCGGCGCCGCCGTCAGCGCCGCCGCGACACCCGCCGCGGCCGCTGCGCCCACCGTCGATTCCCGCGTACCCCTGTCGGACGACGTGGCAGAGAACGCCCGCATCACCCTTGAGCGCGCGGCGCAGTGTCAGGCCGACACGGACTGCGAGAGCGAGACGTGGGAACACGGCAGCCCGCGGGGCGACGCGCTGATCCCCGTGACGGACGCGACCGCCGTGCAGATGGTGGACGACTTCGGAGGAGTGAGCGTCGTGCGCGTCTCCGACAGCAGCAGCGCCCAGTACGTCACCCTCGTGCGCAGAAACGACAGATGGCTGGTCCGGACCGTCAAGACGATCACGGACCAGCCATCATGAGCCGGTGTTCAGCGGTGTCAGATGCCGAGGTCGCCCTCGAACTGCGCAGCCTCGAGGCGCGCCTTGACGGCGCCGAGGAAGCGGGCGGCGTCAGCACCGTCGATGATGCGGTGGTCGTACGACAGCGCGAGGTAGACGTAGGAGCGCACCGCGAAGGCGTCCTTGCCGTCGACCGACACCACGCCGGGCTTCTTCACGACGGCACCGAGGCCGAGGATCGCCGACTGCGGCAGGAACACGATGGGCGTGTCGAACAGCGCCCCACGCGAACCGGTGTTGGTCAGCGTGAACGTGCCGCCGGCGAGCTCGTCGGGCTTCAGCTTGTTGTCGCGCGTGCGGGCAGCCAGGTCGGCGATCTCGCGAGCGAGCTCGGCGATGTTCTTCTCACCGGCGTCCTTGATGACGGGCGTGAGCAGTCCGCGCTCGGTGTCGACCGCGATCGACACGTTCTCGTGCGCCGGGTAGACGATCTCGTCGCCCTCGACGGTGGAGTTGATGATCGGGAACGCCTTGAGCGCCTCGACCGCAGCGATCGCGAAGAACGGCAGGAACGACAGCTTGTCGCCCGTCTTCTGCTGGAACTCGCCCTTCATGCGGTCGCGGAGCGAAGACAGCTTGGTGACGTCCACCTCGACCACGGTCGTGAGCTGCGCGGTCGCCTGCATCGACGCCACGGCACGCTCGGCGATGACCTTGCGCAGACGCGACATCTTCTGGGTGGTTCCGCGCAGCGGCGAGGCCTCGACGGGAGCCGGAGCGGCAGCAGGCGCGGCGGCGGGAGCTGCCGCGGGAGCGGCCTTGGCCGCCTCGGCAGCCTTGAGGACGTCTTCCTTGCGGATTCGTCCACCGACACCGCTGCCCTTGACCGAGGTCAGGTCGACGCCCTGCTGCTGGGCGAGGCGACGCACGAGCGGCGTCACGTACGTGACGTCGTCGTTCGACGACGCCGAGGCCTGCGGGGCAGGCTTCTCCGCGGCCGAAGCGGGCTTCTCGGCGGGCTTCTCCGCGGCGGGAGCGGGCTTCTCGGGCGCGGCGGGAGCCGGCTGCTCGGCGGGCTTCTCTTCGGCGGCGGGCTTCTCTTCGGCAGCGGGCTGCGCGGGGGCCTCGGGCTCCGCGGCCGGGGCGGCGCCGCTGCCGATGCGGGCGAGCGCCGCGCCGACGTTCACCGTCTCGTCTTCCTGCACCAGGATCTCCTGCAGCGTGCCGGCGACGGGGGAGGGGATCTCGGTGTCGACCTTGTCGGTCGAGATCTCGAGCAGCGGCTCGTCGACGGCGACGTCATCGCCGACCGCCTTCAGCCAACGGGTGACGGTGCCCTCGGTGACGCTCTCACCCAGTTCGGGGAGCTTCACCTCGGTCGAGTCTGCGGATGCGGCGGGCGCCGCCTCTGCGGCGGGCTGCTCGACGGCGGGTGCCGCGGCCGGCGCGGCCTCTTCGACGGGGGCCTGCTCAGGCTCGGCGGGGGCGGCCTCGGGAGCGTCGTCCGACGACGCGGAGCCGGAACCGTCGCCGATCTTGGCGAGGATGGCGCCGACCTCGACGGTCTCGTCTTCCTGGACCAGGATCTCCTCGATGACGCCCGAGACGGGCGACGGGATCTCGGTGTCGACCTTGTCGGTCGAGATCTCCAGCAGACCCTCGTCCTCCTGGACGGTGTCACCGACCTGCTTGAGCCAGCGGGTGACCGTTCCCTCGGTGACGCTCTCGCCGAGAGCGGGGAGGACGACGGAAGTGCTCATGGATATGTCTCCTTCGTACCGGATGCGGTACCTAGCTTAGTGACCGGTTTGTGGTCAGAGTGCGTGCAGGGGCTTGCCGGCGAGGGCCAGGAAGGCCTCGCCGAGCGCCTCGCTCTGGGTGGGGTGGGCGTGGATGAACGGTGCGATGTCTTCGGGATGCGCTTCCCAGCCGACGGCGAGCTGCGCTTCGGAGATCAATTCACCGACGCGGTCGCCCACCAGATGGGCGCCGACGACGGGCCCGTCCACGCGTCGGACGATCTTGACGATGCCCGACGTGCCGATGATCTCACTGCGCCCGTTGCCGGCGAGGTTGTACTCGTAGGCACGGACGGCCTCGGATCCGTAACGATCCTGCGCCTGCGCTTCGGTGAGGCCGACCGAGGCCACCTCGGGGTGCGAATAGGCGACCCGCGGCACGTCGACGTCGGGGACGAGAACCGGCGAGAGGCCCGCGATCTCCTCCGCGACGAAGATGCCCTGCTGGAACCCGCGATGGGCCAGCTGGAGGCCGGGGACGATGTCGCCGACCGCCCACACGTGCGCAGCCGCCGTGCGAAGGCGCTCATCGGTCGTGACGAACCCGCGGTCCAGCACGACGCCGGCCTCCTCGTAGCCGAGGCCAGCCGTGACGGGCCCGCGACCCACGGCGACCAGCACGTAGTCCGCAACGAGGTCGGAACCGTCGTCGAGCGTGACGGTGACCGCGTCGGAGGCCGAGGCGAGCGAGGTGAAACGCCGACCGAGCTGGAAGGCGATGCCGCGTTTGCGGAACGCGCGCTCCAGGGCTTTGCTCGAGGCCACGTCTTCAGCGGGGAGCAGGTGATCGAGCGCCTCGACGATCGTCACCTCGACGCCGAACGAGCGCCACACGCTCGCGAACTCGACGCCGATGACGCCCCCGCCGAGCACGACGACCCGCTCGGGGATCACGTCGAGGTCGAGAGCCTGCTCGCTCGTGAGCACGCGTCCGCCGATCTCGAGCCCCGGCAGGCTTCGGCTGTACGAGCCCGTCGCGAGAATGACGTCGGTTCCGCGGTACACGTCGTCGCCGACGCGGACGGCCGGACCCTCGACGAGCGTGCCCTCGCCGTGGACGACCCGGATCCCGCGCGCCGAGATGAGCCCCTCGAGGCCCTTGAACTTCTTCGCGACGATGCCCTCGCGATAGGCGCGCACGCGCAGCGGATCGATGCCCGCGAGGGTGACCTCGACACCGATGGATGCCGCGCCGCGCGCCGCGTCAGCGACCTCCGCGGCGTGCAGGAGCGCCTTCGTCGGAATGCACCCGCGGTGCAGGCACGTTCCGCCGAGCTTGTCCTTCTCGACGAGCACAACGTCCTTGCCGAGCTCGGCGAGGCGCAGGGCCGCGGCGTAACCGCCACTGCCTCCACCCAGCACGACGACGTCGGCGGTGACCTCGGTCATCGTGCGGCGTCCGAGGCGAGCATCTCGACCAGCGAACGGACCGTGGCGCCCGTGACGCCCTTGTCGGTGAACCCGAACGGCGCCGACTTGTTCATGCCCACACCGGCGATGTCGAGGTGCACCCAGGGGATGCGGGCGGCGTCGGCGGCGTCCGAGACGCGACCGACGAAGTGGCGCAAGAAGAGGCCGGCGAATAGCGACCCACCGGCGGGATCGCCGATCTTCGCGTTCTGCAGATCGGCGATGGGGGAGTCCAGGTCGTCGACCATGTGGTCGGGCAGCGGAAGCTGCCACGCGAGCTCGGCCACGCGGCCCGCGGCGGCGAGGTACGTGGCCACGGCCTCGTCGTCGCCCATCACGCCGGTGTGCCGGTTGCCGAGGGCCACGGTGATGGCCCCCGTCAGGGTCGCGACGTCGACGATGAGATCGGGGTTCTCGCGGCTGGCAGCAGCCAGACCGTCGGCGAGGACCAGACGGCCCTCGGCGTCGGTGTTCAGCACCTCGACCGTCGTGCCGTCGAGAGTGCGCAGCACGTCACCGGGGCGGATCGCGCGACCCGACGGCATGTTGTCGGCGATGCACAACCACGCACTCACGCGGACGGGCAGCTGCATCTCGGCCGCGGCCTTGAGGACGGCCAGAACGGTCGCGGCTCCGCACATGTCGTACTTCATGCCCACCATCGATGCCGGAGGCTTCAGCGACAGTCCACCGGTGTCGAAGGTGATCCCCTTGCCGACGAGCGCGACATGACGCTCGGCGCCGGCGGGGGAGTAATCGAGGCGCACCATGCGGGGCGGCCGGTCGGAACCCTGGCCGACGCCCAGGATGCCGCCGAAGCCGCCCTCGCGCAGGGCCACCTCGTCGAGCACCTCGACCTCGACTGGGAGGCCGGCGACGGCCTCGACGGCGGCGTCCGCGAAGTCGGCGGGCCCGAGCCATTCGGCGGGCGTGGTGACCAGGTCTTTGACCAGCGCCACGGCGCCGGAGATGGCGGACACCGCGGCCGTGTCGGCCTCGGAGGGAGCCTCGGCCGTCGAGACCGTCACGCGCGAGGCGCGCGGCTTCGGCGCCTTCTTCTTGTACGCGGCGAACCGGTAACCGCCGAGCGCCGCACCCTCGGCGAGGGCCCGCCAGGGCGCGGGCACCAGCGAGGCGACCGCGACGTGTTCGAAGCCCGTGAGCTGACGAAGGCCCGTGCCGGCCGCGTCGCGGAGCGCAGCGGCATCCGGCGTGGCACCGGCGCCGACGACCGCGATCGGCGTTGTCACACCGGGGACGTGCACGCGCTGGAACGATCCGACGGCGCCGGTGAAACCCACGGCCGAGAGAGCGGCACCGAGGCCGTCCCACCCGTCGGGATCGGGGGATCCCTCCGAAACGGTGGCGGCGATCAGCAGAATCGCGTCGGAGGGGATGTCACGGACGGGGGCGTCGGTATGCGCCACGGAGGGAAAGGGCATGGGCTCCATCCTAGGTTCGCGCGTGTTCGCTAGCAGCGGGACGCTCCGTCGCCCGGCGCATCCGAGACGGCTCGTAGAGTGGATCCATGCCCCACATCGCCCCGCTGTACGACCGCGCCCCCGCCGCGCCGCCCGTGCCGTCGGGCCTGCCGCTGGTGATCGCCCTGACCGGCTTCACCGACGCCGGCGGGGCCGTGACCCGACTCGTCGAGTACTTCCGCGCCGACCTCGAGCCCAACCCGCTCTACGTCTTCGACAACGACATGCTGCTCGATTACCGTGCGCGGCGCCCCCTCATCACCTTCGTCGAGGACCACCTGACCGACTACCGCCCGTCGAAGCTCGAGTTGTCGCTGGCCCACGACTCGCTGGGGCACCCGTTCCTGCTGCTGGCCGGATACGAGCCCGACTTCCTCTGGGAGTCGTTCTCCGAGACGGTCCTCGAGCTCTCCGCCGGGCTGCAGGTCTCGTCGATCACCTGGGTGCACGCCATCCCCATGCCGGTTCCGCACACGCGCCCGATCGGCACGACGGTCAGCGGCACGCGCTCAGACCTGGCCGAGGCGCACTCGGTCTGGCGTCCGCACACCCAGGTTCCCTCGACCGTCGGTCACCTGCTCGAATTCCGCTTCGCCGAGGCCGGCGCCAAGGTCGCCGGCTTCGCCCTTCTGGTTCCGCACTATCTCGGTGACACCGAGTACCCCGCGGCAGCCCTCGCGGCCCTCGACAGCCTGACGGTCGCGACCGGGCTCGTCTTCTCGGGAGAGGTGCTGCGCGAAGAGAACCGCGAGTTCCTCGGCAAGGTCTCCGAACAGGTCGAGGGGAGCGACGAGCTCACCCGCATGCTCGAGAACCTCGAAGAGCGCTACGACGCCTACATGGCCGGATCGACGTCGGCCACGCCGATCATCCACACCGGCGATCTGCCGAGCGCCGACGAGTTGGCGGCCGAGCTCGAGAGATTCCTGGCCACCCGCCCCGGAGACGACGACCGCCGCGGTCGCCTGGGCTGACCCGCCGACGCCGTCGTCCAGGCGGCGCCGCACCCGCCCGGCCTGCGGTCGGGTTCCCCGACGGTCGACGCATCGCCGGACCGTACGCGCCGACGATTGGCCCCCCGGGGAATGATCGCCGCGTGCGTGGCGTTGTCTACGCATAGATCCCCGGCCCACGTCAAGTCCCGGGCGGGGGATGTGAGACAATGAAGAACCTGACCCGTTGTCAACCGGACCAGGAGCCCCCGCTCCTCGGTTCGGGACTTGACAAGGGTCTTACTAGTGTCCGAGAACGACCGGCGGCCGTGCAGCGTACGTTCCCGGTGAAAGGCGAAACGTGGCAGTCACGACGACCAAGACCCGCTCCAAGAGTGTGAAGGACGCCGAGCTCGCGAACTCCGAGGAGACCGTGACGGCGTCGACGACGACGACCGCGAAGAAGGCTCCCGCCAAGAAGGCCCCCGCCAAGGCCAAGGCGACGCCCGCGAAGGCCAAGACCAAGGCGAAGAAAGACGACGACCTCGAAGAAGACGAAGAGGTCGAAGACGAGGTCGATGTCGAGGTCGAGGTCGACGACAGCGACGACACCGACACCGACGCGGCCAAGACCGCGACGAAGAAGTCCGACGACGACACCGACGACGACGACGAGAGCCCGAAGGCTCCCGCCGAAGCGCTGCCGACCGGCGCCATCGTCATCTCGTCGAGCGACGAAGACGACGTCCCCGTCTACTCCGCGCAGATCACCGGCGCCACCGCCGACCCCGTCAAGGACTACCTGAAGCAGATCGGTAAAGTCCCACTGCTGAACGCGGCCGAAGAGGTCGAGCTCGCGATGCGCATCGAGGCGGGTCTCTTCGCCGAAGAGAAGCTGTCGAACATGTCGGCCGCCGAGAAGACCAACCAGGTCGGACTCGACCTGCAGTGGGTCGCTCGTGACGGTCAGCGCGCCAAGAGCCACCTGCTGGGCGCCAACCTGCGCCTGGTGGTGTCGCTCGCGAAGCGCTACACCGGTCGCGGCATGCAGTTCCTCGACCTCATCCAGGAGGGCAACCTGGGCCTGATCCGTGCGGTCGAGAAGTTCGACTACACCAAGGGCTTCAAGTTCTCGACCTACGCCACCTGGTGGATCCGTCAGGCCATCACGCGCGCCATGGCCGACCAGGCCCGCACCATCCGCATCCCGGTGCACATGGTCGAGGTCATCAACAAGCTCGCGCGTGTCCAGCGTCAGATGCTGCAGGACCTCGGTCGCGAACCCACGCCCGAAGAACTCAGCCGTGAGCTCGACATGACCCCCGAGAAGGTCATCGAGGTGCAGAAGTACGGCCGCGAGCCGATCTCGTTGCACACGCCCCTCGGTGAAGACGGCGACAGCGAGTTCGGTGACCTCATCGAGGACACCGAGGCCGTCGTCCCCGCCGACGCCGTGGGCTTCACGATGCTGCAGCGTCAGCTCGAGTCCCTCCTCGACTCGCTCAGCGAGCGTGAAGCGGGTGTCATCCGCATGCGCTTCGGCCTCGGCGACGGTCAGCCCAAGACGCTCGACCAGATCGGCGACACGTTCGGCGTCACGCGCGAGCGCATCCGCCAGATCGAGTCGAAGACGATGGCCAAGCTGCGTCACCCGAGCCGCTCGCAGTCGCTTCGGGACTACCTCGAATGAGCGGCGAGGCCAACGCCGGCAAGGCGCTCACCGTTACCGTCGAGGGCACCTCGTACGCCCGCATCCCGATCCGCACGCGGGTCGTCATGCCGGGAGACGACCTCGACGCTTTCGTCCTGGAGTACGCGAAGGATGCCGTGCAGCCGGGCGACCTGCTGTTCGTCACCGAGAAGATCGTCGCGATCACGCAGGGCCGGTCGTACAAGCTCGACACGATCACGCCGCGCAAGCTCGCGCTGTTCCTGTCGAAGTACGTCACCCGCACGCCCTACGGCATCGGTCTCGGCATGCCCGAGACCATGGAGATGGCGCTGCGCGAGTGCGGTACCCCGCGCATCCTGTTCGCCGCGGCCGTCTCGGCCGTGACCAAGGCGTTCGGCCGGAAGGGCGACTTCTACCGCATCGCCGGCGACAAGGCCCGCGCGATCGACGGCCCCACCAAGGGAACGATCCCGCCGTACAACCAGACCGTGGTGCTCGGTCCGGAGCGCCCGCGCGAGGTCGCCGCTCACCTGAAGTCGCTGCTCGGCGTCGACCTGCAGGTCGCCGTGGTCGACATCAACGACCTGGGGGGCAACATCCTCGGCTCGACGATGGACAAGGCCGGCGAGAAGCGTCTCGTCGCGATCCTCAAGGACAACCCGCTGGGCCAGGGACACGAGTCCACCCCGCTGGGCATCGTGCGCCACAGCTGACACCACCCGTCGAAAGCCCGCTCCGGTCTCGGAGCGGGCTTTTCGTCGTCCGTGCGGCACAACTCCTGCGTCACCGGCGCGCGATCAGAAACCGAAGGCCCGCCCCCTCACGGGAGCGGGCCTTCTCGACGTCCGGCGTCAGAAACCGATCGCGGCGCGGTAGCGCGGCTTGTGACCGGTGCGGATCCCGGTGACGCTCGGCTTGTTCTCGTACACGCCGGCACCCCAGTTACCCTCGACGAGCACGGGGCCGTCGGGACCGACGACGATGTCCCAGCCCACGTACTGCACCTGCGGCACGACACGTGCGACCTGGTCGACGAACGCCTTCACCTCGTCGATCATCGGCAGCTGGAAGTCGGCGATGCGGGCTCCCGAGTCGGGGTGCAGTTCGTGCACGTGCCCGTGCGAGTCGTAGCCGGCGCCGAGCGCGTGGCCGTTCTCATCCAGCATCGTGTAGAAGCCGCCGAAGGTCATCTGGTCGCTCACGGCTCCCCGGCCGAACTTCTGCGCCATCGCGAGGATGTGCGTGGTCGAGCCGTCGAAGAACGCCGTGACGCGCGTGGTGTTCACCGTGCCGGGGCAGACCGCGGCGAGATCGTCGTGCTGGCGGATGACCTCTTCGACGAGGATCTCCCCGCGCTCGAGCAGGCCCCGGTGGAAGGCACTCCAGTCCTCGACCTCGGCCGCGTGATAGCGGTGCACGCCGGTCCCGGCCTGGCCGACCGGCTCCTTGGTGACGATGGTGCCTAGACGCTCGGTGAACGACTTCAGGGCGTCGGCGTTGTCGGCATCCACGACCATCCATTCACGGCGCAGGAAATCGCTGAACCGACGGTCGAACTCGACCTTGTCCTGGAAGATCCCGCGGTAGTCGGGGTGGTCGTATTTCTGCGAGATCTGATTCGACACGGGGTGCGTCATGTACGTCTCGCGCTCGGCGGGCGTCAGGATCGCGAAGTCGTAATCGATGTAGTCCTGGAAGCCGACGTTCTTCACACCGGCCTGGAAGAGCATGTCGGCGACCACGAGCGGCAGCGACTTGCCGTGCTGCTCCGCGGCTTCTTTGGCACGCTCGACCACCGAGCCGACGTCGATGCGGCGGGCGCGTCCGGCAAGGTAGCGGAGGCGGGTGACGGGGGAGAAGCCCTGGGTAGGCATGCACGCTCCGGGATCGGGGGAGAAGGACCCCGTTAGTCTAGATGTGTGACCTCCACGCTCCCTGCCCGCACGCCCGCGGCCGGGGGAGTCGCGCCCGTGGCCCTCGTATCGGAGTCCGCTCTGCGCGCCAACGCGCCCCTCGCCCTCGCGGCCGGTGCGGCTTCCGGCGCCGACGACGTCTTCACGGCCGACGGCTGGGGGCACGGCGCGGCATGGGTGGCCTCCGTGCTGTCCGATCTCGACATGGATGCCGCCGCCCTCGACGCCGCAATCCTGTTCGGCCTACCCGGCTCGCACGCGCGCCCGGTGCTGTCGCTGCGCGGACGATCCCTCGGCTCCAAGCCCCTGTTGCGCGGGGAGGGCGTCTCGTACGGGTACACGCACCGCGCCCCCCACGACACGACCATCGCTCTGGTCACCGGCGGCTATGCCCAGGGCGTCGTGCGCTCGCTCGGCAACGCGGTGACCGTCGCCATCGACGGGCGCCGTCACCGCATCGTCGGCCGCGTGGCCATGGACGTCTGCGTCGTCGACGTCGAAGACGCCCCCGTCGCCCGGGGGGCCGAGGTGGTCTTCTTCGGCGACCCGGCCGACGGCCACCCGTCGCTCGAGGAGTGGACGGATGCCACCGGTCTCACCGCCGCGGAGATCGTTGCGATCGTCGGCGCCCGGGCAGACCGCAGGGTGGCCGCGTGAGTGCCGTCTACCGCGTCGACCTCGACGCCTTCGCCCGCAACCTGCGCCGCGTGCGCGAGGCCGTCGCCCCCGCCGTCCCCATGCTCGTCGTGAAGGACGATGCCTACGCCCACGGGCTCGAGCGGATCGTGCGGCGCGCGGGCGAGGAGGGCGTCCGCTGGTTCGGTGCGTTCGACGTCGTCACCGGCGCCGCGGTGCGCGCGATCGCCGGCCCGGACGCGCGCATCTTCGTCTGGCTCATCGGGGGAGCCGACGACCTGGCCGCGGGCATCGCGGCCGACCTCGACCTCGGCCTCGGCGACGAGGCCTTGCTCGACGACCTCGCGCGTCTTGCGGCGGACCGCCCGGCGCGTGTGCACCTCAAGATCGACACGGGACTGCATCGCAACGGCATCCGACCCGAGCGGTGGCAGGGAGCCCTCGCGCGCACCGCCGCGCTGGTCGATTCCGGACGCGCCGTGCTCGAGGGGATCTGGTCGCACATCTCCGAGGCCTCGGATACCGACGACGACGACGCCCGTGCCCTGTTCCTCGCCGCGCGCGATCAGGCGCGCTCCGCCGGCCTCGACCCGCGCTTCTCGCACCTCGCCGCCAGCGCGGCCGGATTCGCACGCGGGGAGTTCCGCGAAGACCTCGTGCGGGTAGGGGCGTTCTCGTACGGCATCCGTCCCGCCGGCGGCCCGAGCGAGACGGACCTCGGTATCGAGCCCATCGCCCGTCTCACGGCGACGGTGACGACCGTCGACACGGCGGGCGTCCACCTCGACGTCGGCAGCCTGCACGGCCTTCCCTGCACCCTGGCCGCCCGCTTCGACGTCGACACTCCCGGGGGCCCCCGCCGGGTCGAGGCGATCCGCGCGACCGAGACCGTCCTCGCGCCGTGGGATGACGCGGCGCCCGGCGACGAGATCGCGATCTTCGGTCGGGGAGCCCGCAGCAGCGCGACCGACCTCGCCGAGCTCATCGACACGATCGGCGAAGAGATCGCCCTCCGCGTCTCGCCGAGCCTTCCCCGGGTCTACGACGCCGACGGGCGCTGAACTCGCGACCGACGCCAGGGACCGCGAACGCGAAACGGGCCCCGTCCCACTCCCGGAGGAGTGGTGCGGGGCCCGTTTCGACGTACCGGCTCAGTCGGCGGCGGTGAGACGCGCGGTCTCGTCGTGCCACGAGGTGGCGATGCTGCGGAGCTTCTCTTCGTACTTGCGGCCGTGGTGCGCGCAGAACAGCAGCTCGCTGCCGTTCACCTCGGCGGCGATGTAGGCCTGCGCTCCGCACGAGTCGCAGCGATCAGCCGCCGTCAGGCGGTGGTCGAGGACGGCTGACGCTTCGGGTGCAGTCGTAGTGGTCATCTCGGGTGCCCTCCTCAGTGGTCGTTGGGCGAGTCCCCATATACAACCACGCGGATGTTTCCCCTATGCCGCGGCGTGATCACATTTCGCTGTGCGCGTACGACGACCCGACCTCGCTGTGTGTCTGCAAGCGATGTCGGCGGCCCCGATTACGCTGGGAGATCGTGACGTCCGAGTACTCCGCCCATCATCTGCAGGTCCTCGAGGGCCTCGAAGCCGTGCGCAAGCGCCCGGGTATGTACATCGGCTCGACCGACTCCCGGGGCCTCATGCACTGCCTGTGGGAGATCATCGACAACTCCGTCGACGAAGCCCTCGCCGGCCACGGCACGCGCATCGACATCGTGCTGCACGCCGACGGCAGCGTCGAGGTGCGCGACCGGGCCCGTGGCATCCCCGTCGACGTCGAACCGCGCACCGGTCTCACGGGCGTCGAGGTCGTCTTCACCAAACTGCACGCCGGAGGAAAGTTCGGCGGCGGCTCGTACGCGGCCTCGGGGGACTCCACGGCGTCGGCGCCTCGGTCGTGAACGCGCTGTCGGAACGACTCGACGTCGAGGTCGACCGCGCCGGCAAGACCTACGCGATGTCGTTCCACCGCGGCGAACCGGGCCGGTTCGCGGGCGACACTCCCGACTCGGCCTTCACTCCGTTCGAGCGCAGCAGCGAGCTGAGGGTCATCGGCAAAGCCCCGCGCGGGGTGACCGGAACCCGCATCCGGTACTGGGCGGATCGGCAGATCTTCACCAAAGACGCGGCCTTCGGCCTCGATGATCTCGTGCAGCGCGTGCGCCAGACGGCCTTCCTCGTGCCGGGCCTCGAGATCGTGGTGCTCGACGATCGTGCCGAAGAACGCGTCGAGACCAGTTACCGCTTCGACGGCGGCATCTCGGAGTTCGCCGAGTTCCTCGCCCCCGACGCCGCGGTCACCGACATCTGGCGGCTGACGGGGACCGGGTCGTTCACCGAGACCGTCCCCGTGCTGCAGCCCGGCGGCTCCATGGTGCCCACCGAGGTCGAGCGCGCGTGCGAGGTCGACATCGCCGTGCGCTGGGGCACCGGTTACGACACCACCAGCCGGTCCTTCGTGAACATCATCTCGACGCCCAAGGGCGGCACGCACCAGCAGGGCTTCGAGCAGGGCCTGATGAAGGTGCTGCGCGCACAGGTGGAACAGAATGCGCGCAAGCTCAAGGTGGGCAACGACAAGGTCGAGAAAGACGACCTGCTCGCCGGTCTCACGGCCGTGCTCACGGTGCGCCTGCCCGAGCCGCAGTTCGAGGGCCAGACCAAGGAGGTGCTCGGCACCCCCGCGGTGCGACAGATCGTGGCATCCGTCGTCACCCAGGAGCTCACGGCACTCTTCGCCTCGCCCAAGCGCGACGACAAGGCGCAGACGGCCCAGCTGCTCGAGAAGATCGTCTCCGAGATGAAGGCGCGCATCTCCGCGCGCACGCACAAAGAGACCCAGCGCCGCAAGAACGCCCTCGAATCGTCGTCGCTGCCCGCGAAACTCGTCGACTGCCGGTCGAACGACGTCAACGATTCCGAGCTGTTCATCGTCGAGGGCGACTCGGCCCTGGGAACGGCAAAGCTCGCCCGCAACAGCGAATACCAGGCGCTGCTGCCGATCCGCGGCAAGATCCTGAACACGCAGAAGGCATCGATCAGCGACATGCTGTCGAATGCCGAGTGCGCCTCGATCATCCAGGTGATCGGCGCGGGCTCCGGGCGATCGTTCGACCTGAGCGCCGCGCGCTACGGCAAGATCATCCTCATGAGCGACGCCGACGTCGACGGGGCGCACATCCGCACCCTGCTGCTGACGCTCTTCTTCCGGTACATGCGACCGCTCGTCGAAGAGGGCCGCGTCTACGCCGCGGTGCCGCCCCTGCACCGCGTCGTCGTCATGAATCCGGGTACCAAGCCCAACGAGACGATCTACACCTACAGCGAGCAGGAGCTCCACGCCCTGCTGACGAAGCTCAAGCGCAGCAACAAGCGCTGGCAGGAGCCCGTGCAGCGGTACAAGGGCCTCGGCGAGATGGATGCCGACCAGCTCGCGACCACGACCATGGACCGGGCGGGCCGCATGCTGCGCCGTGTTCACGCCGAGCACATCGAGCAGGCAGCCGAGGTCTTCGACCTGCTCATGGGCAGCGACGTCGCTCCGCGCCGGGAGTTCATCATCGAGTCGAGCGACCGCCTGGCACGGGAGCGCATCGACGTCTGAGTGTCGGACGACGCCTCGTCGGCCCGTCGTGGACCAGACGGCGCGCGCCGTGCGGCGCGGCGCCGTCGGCGCGCGTCAGCGGATGGCGGTGCCGATCGCACCGATGACGGCGTCGAGCGGCTGACCCGACGCGTCGCGCTTCGCGCCCGCCTCGGGCAGAGCCCGCACGGCACCATCGGCGCCGACGGCGCGGGGATCGGTACCGACCCAGGCCAGAACGAGGGCGTCTTCGCCGCGCAGCAGGCGCTGCGCGCGCACGCCACCGGTGGCACGGCCCTTCGCCGGATACTCGGTGAACGCCGAGACCTTCGCGCTGCCCGCATCGGTGCCGGGAAGGGCGGCCGAAGAACCCGCGACGGTGACCACGACCGCGTCGAACGCCGACGCCCCCACGACCGCGAAGGCGATGACGTGGGCGCCGTCCGCGAGCCGGATGCCGGCCATGCCCCCGCGGAACGGCCCTGGGGGCGCACCGACGAGGCTTCGAAACGCAGCAACTGCGCGTCGCTCGCGACGAAGACGAGCTCGGCGTTGTCTCCCGCGGGTGCGGCGCCGACGACGCGGTCGCCGTCGCGCAGCGAGATGATCTCGATGTCGGGCTTGGTGCCCAGCTCGCTCGCGGCGACGCGCTTGACCACGCCCTGCGCGGTGCCCAGTGCGATCATGGGGCCCCCGACGAGGGGGACGAGTGCGACCACCGTCTCGCCCTTGGCGAGGGTGAGGTACTGCTCCACCTTCGTGCCGGCGGCCACCTGCACGGCGTTGGCCGGGACCGAGGGAAGGTCGACGGGAGAGAAACGCACCAGGCGCCCCGCCGAGGTCACGGCACCGATGTCGCCACGCGTGGTCGTGTCGACCGACGAGCGGATCGCGTCGTGCTTGGACCGACGAGCCGGGGGCACCACCCCGCCGGCGGGCGCGTCGGCGATGAGCTCGGCGCGCACCATGCGACCGGTCGACGAGAGGTAGACGCGGCACGGGGCGTCGGCGATCTGCAGGTCGGCGGCGGCGGCGGCAGCAGCACGGGCCGACCGGGGTTGCACCGGCCCGCCGTTGAGCAGCATCGTGCGCCGGGGCGTGCCGTACGCCTCGGCGGCGGCATCGAGTTCGGTCGCGACCAACTGTCGCAGGAGCGTCTCGCTGCCGAGCAGTTCGACCAGCGCGGCGATCTCGGCGTGCAACTGATCGCGCTCGGCCTCGAGCTCGATGCGCGAGAACTTCGTCAGGCGCCGCAGGCGCAGCTCGAGGATGTACTCGGCCTGCAGATGTGAGAGGTCGAAGACCTCCCGCAGCTTGGTTCGAGCCTGGTCGCCGTCGTCCGAGGAGCGGATGACCTGGATGACCTCGTCGATGTCGAGGATCGCGATCAGCAGGCCCTCGACCAGGTGCAGGCGTTCGCGCTTGCGCGCCAGGCGGTACTCGCTGCGGCGCGTGACCACCCGGATGCGGTGCTCGATGTACACGCGCAGCATGTCGCGCAGCCCGAGCGTCTGCGGCTGACCGTCGACGAGGGCGACGTTGTTGATGCCGAACGAGTCCTCGAGGGGGGTCAACCGGTAGAGCTGCTCGAGCACGGCCTTCGGGTCGAAACCGGTCTTGATGCCCACCACCAGGCGCAGACCGTGGTTGCGGTCGGTGAGGTCGGTCACATCGGCGATGCCGGTGAGCTTCTTCGCCTGCACGGCGTCTTTGATCTTCTCGATGACCCGCTCGGGTCCGACCAGGTAGGGCAGCTCGGTGAAGACGATGCCCGTACGCCGGGGGCCGAGCGACTCGATCGACGCCTTCGCCCGGGTGCGGAAGCTGCCGCGGCCGTTCGTGTAGGCGTCCTTGATGCCGTCCAAGCCCACGATGATCCCCCCGAGGGGAGATCGGGGCCCGGGACGAACTCCATGAGCTCCTCGACCGTGGCATCCGGATTCTGCAGCAGGTGCGTGGCCGCCCCCACGACCTCGATGAGGTTGTGGGGCGCCATGTTGGTCGCCATGCCGACCGCGATGCCGGTCGCGCCGTTCACGAGCAGGTTCGGGAAGGCGGCGGGCAGCACCTCGGGCTGCTGGAACTGGCCGTCGTAGTTGGGGATGAAATCGACGACGTCCTCGTCGAGGTTCTCGGTCAGCGCCAGGGCGGCCGCGGCCAGACGGGCCTCGGTGTAACGGGGAGCTGCGGGGCCGTCGTCGAGCGAACCGAAATTGCCGTGACCGTCGACCAGCGGCACGCGCAGCGAGAACGCCTGCGCAAGGCGCACGAGCGCGTCGTAGATCGGGGCGTCGCCGTGGGGGTGCAGCTTTCCCATCACCTCGCCCACGACACGGGCGCTCTTCACGTGCCCGCGGTCGGGCCGGAGCCCCATCTCGGCCATCTGGTACAGGATGCGCCGCTGCACGGGCTTCAACCCGTCACGCGCGTCGGGAAGGGCACGCGAGTAGATGACCGAGTAGGCGTACTCGAGGAAGGACCCCTGCATCTCGGTGGAGACATCGACGTCTTCGATGCGCTCGGTCACGGGGGCGGAGGAACGGGAATCGGGCATAGAGGAGGCCTCGGGTCGGGCGGGCGTCCGGATCGGACGGGGATCGGAGCCGTGTGGAAGACTTGCTCCGATGTCACTCAGCCTACCGGCGGACCCGCCGCGCTCCCGGAGCCTCACCGGTGTGGTGACGCAGACCATCGCCGCGTTGTCGGGGGAGTCCGACTGGCTCGCCCCCGCGCGCAGCGCGATCGTGTTCGTCGTCGACGGCCTGGGCAGCCACAACCTCGCCGCGCGTCGCGGACACGCGCGCTTCCTGTCGTCGGCGGGCGGGCGTCGCGACGTCGCGCGCACGGTGTTCCCCTCGACCACCGCCGCCGCCCTGACGAGTCTGCTGACCGGCACCGACCCCGGTGTGCACGGCATCGTGGGCTACCGCGCCCGCGTCCCGGGCACACGCACCGCCCCCAACCAGTTGCACGGCTGGGAGACCGACGGCCTCGATCCGCACACGTGGCAGCGCAGCCGGCCCCTGCTCGAGCAGCGCGTCGACGCGGGGCACCCGTGCTTCGTCGTTTCGCGCCCGGCCTACGCCGGAACCGGCTTCACCGAAGCGACGCTCCGTGGCGCCGAGCTCGTCTCGTCGAACGACATCGACGAACGCGTGCGCCTCGCGGCCGACCTGGCGGCCCGGCATGCCGGAGCCCTGGTGTACCTCTACGCCCCGGAACTCGACACGGCGGGCCACCGCGACGGCTGGGAGTCGGATCGCTGGACCGACGCGCTCGAGACGGTGGATGCCGCCGCCCGCCGCCTCGGCGAGTCGATCGACGCGGGCACCGGCGTGCTCGTGACCGCCGACCACGGCATGGTGGACGTCCCTGCGCACAAGCACGTGCTGCTGCGCGACGGCGACGAGCTGCTCGACGGCGTCGACCTGCTCGGGGGTGAACCCCGCATGCTGCACCTCTACGCCGACGAGGGGCGAGCGGATGCCGTGGCTGCGGCCTGGAAGGCCCGCGAGGCGTCGCGCGCCTGGGTGCTGACCCGCGACGAGGCGATCGCGGCGGGCCTGTTCGGTCGGGTCGACGACGAGGTACGGGAGCGGATCGGCGACGTCGTCGTCGCGGCGCGCGGGCGCTTCGCCTACTACGACGACCGCGAGGCCGACAAGCGACCCCAGCGCATGATCGGCCAGCACGGCTCGCTGACCGAAGAGGAACGCACGGTGCCGCTGCTGCGCCTCGGCGCCTTCGCCTGAGCCGTCTCGCGCGGGCGGGGTCCCGGCATCCGCCCGCGCACCATCCGCGTGCGGGACCGGGGAGAGAGCGTCAGCTCTCGTCGGTGCGCGCCCCGAACACGATCTCGTCCCACGACGGCATCGACGGGCGCCCCTTGGTGCGCCGCGCGGAATCCGCCGACGACGAAGACGAACGATCCGGGTCGGCGGGGGAGTCCGCGTCAGTGGACGGCGTCGGCTCGACCGCGTCGAACAGCGACACCGGGGGGCCCGACGGACGCCGCTCGGGAGACGGCTCGCTCTCGGTCATGCCGGGGAGCGGTTCCCGCTGCCCACGACGACGGCGCAGGGCCTCGAGCAGGTCGGCCGTCTCCGACGAGGCGACCGGGGCGTCGGGAGCGCGATTGATGGCCGCGGCCTGCACGGCGGGGGCGATGGGGCCGGTGCCTTCGACTCCCGGCTCGTCCTCGATGTCGAGGCGACGGGGACCGAACGACCCGCTGTCGAAACGCGAGTCGTCCTTCGAGACGGTGTCGAGGGCGCGGAGGCGCGGGATGAGCCCCTCGGGGAGCGACCCCTGCCGTGAGAGCTGGATGGCGTCGGCGTTCTGCGGCGACAGGCTGCTGCGGCGCGGGTCGAAGCCCCACCGCGCGTCGTGGTCGATGCCGTTGGCCGTGAATTCGAGCTTCACCAGCCAGCTCGAACCCTCTTTCCAGCTGGTCCAGCGCTCGGCTGAGGCACCGGCCTCACCGAGCTTGGCGCGCACGGCCGCACCGAAAGTGATGGGGGCGTCGTGCTCGAGGGCACCGCCGAGCAGCACCGGGACGGCCAGGGCCTGACCGACGACGTGCTCGCGCTCGGCGAGGACCGGGCGCTCGAAACGCTCGACGTCTTCGACGCGGGCGTTCAGCAGGGTCGCCACCTCGCGGGCCGACATCCCGGCGCGGATGTGCGCCTGGATCTCGCGGGGGCTGGGGCGCGGGGCACGGTCGTCGTCGCTGCGATCACGACGGGCGCGGCGCGCCTCGGCGCGCAGCACGTCGTCGAGCGGCAGCGCGAAGCGCTCGCCCGCCTGAGTCGCGACGACGAGGACGTCGTCCTCGGTGCCGATGACTTTGAGCTGTTCCATGCGAAACACCCCTCCGATCTGCGGTCGAGGCCCATGCTGACACGCTCGCCGCGTGGTTCCGGGAATATCGCGGGCGCGCCGCGAGTTTCACGCCTCGCCCAATACGCAACCCGTCCCCCGAGCATTTGCTTATCGAGGTCGGGTCATGCAAACTATGGCCGCCCGATCGGGCACCCGATGGGGCACAGCACCACAAAACACTGGAAGTAGAGACCTGCACGCATGGCAACGGATTACGACGCACCGCGCAAGACCGAGGACGACAGCGAGTCGATCGAGGCCCTCAAGGAGCGCGTGCCCGACAAGGCGTCGGGGTCGATCGACAACGAGGACGCCGACAACCCTTCGGGCTTCGAACTGCCCGGCGCCGACCTCTCCGACATCGAGCTCGATGTCGTCGTTCTCCCCGCTCAGGAAGACGAGTTCACCTGCATGAACTGCTTCCTCGTGAAGCACCGCTCCCAGATCGCAGAAGAGAGCGGCCCCGGCTTCATCTGCCTGGAGTGCGCAGCCTGACCTGAGCACGCTGGATCGCCGCCACCAGGCGATCCGGCGTGCGGGTGGACACCACCCACGACGGGGTCGGATCGTCGGGGTCGGTCACGGGAATCGTGACGACACCGTCGACACCACCCCGGATGACGTGCCAGGCCCGGTGGTCGAGACCACTCCCGCGGGCCGTGCGCGCCTCTTCGGCGGCCACGCCGACGGGGGTCCCCAAGAACTCCACCGGGATGTGGCCGCGACCTGCGCGCAACTCGCCGTCGCGGATCTCGACGACGGGGGAGATGGCGACGAGACCCACCACGATCGCCACCGACACCAGGAGCCCGATGAACAGGGCCAGCGTGGTGTCGAGCGGCGAGAACACCAGGGCGGCCATGGGGCCGCACACGGCGGCGGCGACGAGCGCCCAGAGCGACGGGCTCAGACGCTCTCGATAGTCGGCTGCGGTGCGGATGCCGCACCCCCTCTTCTGCATTACCCTCGTGGGGTGACCGAAACGGTGGACGTCCCAATTGTCGCATCCGAGCCCCCGGTCTTCGCCCACCCCGGCGACGCCGGTGCCGACCTGATCGCCGCCGAGGCCGTGCGCCTGCAACCCGGGCGCCGTGCGCTGGTGTCCACCGGCGTGCGCATCGCCCTCCCCGAGGGCCACGCGGCCTTCGTGGTGCCCCGCAGCGGGCTCGCTGCGAAGCACGGCATCACCGTCCTCAACTCCCCGGGCACGATCGACGCCGGGTACCGCGGCGAGATCAAGGTGGCCCTGCTGAACACCGACCTCGACGAGGCCTATGACATCGCGGTCGGAGACCGCATCGCCCAGCTCATCGTGATGCCCGTCCCGCCCGTGCGCTTCGTCCCCGTCGACGAACTTCCCGACAGCGTGCGCGGCGACGGCGGTTTCGGATCGAGCGGATACCAGAGCCTTCAAGGGAGCACACGATGACCGACAACGACCAGCCCGGCACAGACCAGCCCGGAACCGAGGTCGTCACGGCGGCCAAGAGCGCCCCGGCCGATCGCGACAGCGCCGGCCCCTTCGACGAATCCGAAGCGAACCCGGTACGCCCCTACATCGACCTGGGCGGCATCAAGATCCTCCCGCGCGAAGGACTCAACCTGCGCCTCGAGGTCGAGGAGCAGACCAAGCGCATCGTGGCCGTGGGTCTCGACTACTCCGAGTCCACCCTGCAGGTGCAGCCCTTCGCGGCCCCGCGCACCAGCGGCCTGTGGGAAGAGACGCGCGAGCAGATCCGACAGCAGGTCAAGCAGCAGGGCGGCCGCGTCGAGGAGCGCGAGGGCCCGCTGGGTCCCGAGCTGCTCGCCGAGGTGCCGGTCATGGCCGGCGCCGACGGCTCGGCCAAGCGTCTGGCCCGCTTCGTGGGCGTCGACGGCCCGCGCTGGTTCCTGCGCGGGGTGATCGGGGGAGCCGCGACCTCCGACGTCGCGGCCGCCGCCGCCGTCGAAGACCTCTTCCGCTCGATCGTCGTGGTGCGGGGCACCTCGCCCATGCCGCCGCGCGATCTGATCCCCCTCCGGATGCCGGCGACCCCCGGCACCGCATGAGCGACGACTCGCCGCGCCCGGCGCACGACGACGCCCGCGTCCCCCTCGAGCCGCCTTCGGCCGCAGACAGCGTCGGAGCCGCGCTGGGGAACGCCGCGCGTCGCGCGGGCCTCGACCCCGCGAAGCACAGCTCCACCGGCGCTGCCGTGTGGTCGGCGATGGGCGGGTGGCGCGGCATCCTGGAATCGGTGCTGCCGTCGCTGGCGTTCGTCGTGCTGTTCACGGTCACGATCGATCCCGAGACGCGCCAGGGCAACCTCTGGGTGAGCCTCGGGGTGTCGGTGGGTCTCGCCGTGGTCTTCACGCTGGCGCGCCTCATCGCGAAGTCTCCGCCCAGCGCCGCCATCGGGGGTCTGCTCGCCACCGCGGGCGCCGCGATCCTGGCCCTGGTGACGGGCCGCGGTCAGGACAATTTCGTGCTCGGGTTCTTCACGAACGGCGCGTACGGCACGGCCTTCCTGGTCTCGGCCCTCATCGGCTGGCCGCTCATCGGCCTCGCGGCGGGCTACCTGCTGGGCGAGGGCACGGCCTGGCGGGCGGACCGCCGCAAGCGTCGGGCCTACACCTGGCTCTCGATCGCCTGGGCGGCGCTGTTCGCGGCGCGCCTGATCGTGCAGCTTCCGCTGTACTCCGCGGGCGATGTGACCGCGCTCGGCACGCTGAAGATCGTCATGGGCCTGCCGCTGTTCGCCCCGATGCTCGCCGTGACGTGGCTCGTGGTGCGCGCTCTCACTCCTCGCCGAGAGTCCTGATAATATCTTGACATCAAGATAAATCCGTCGCCCCAGACGGTTAGGTCGACCTTCCTGGCATCGACGTCTCCGCGCGGGGAAGATGGGAAACTGCGGGTCTACACCTGCGCATTCGCCGACGAAGGAGACGATCGTGTCCACGGTTGACAGCTTCGGTGCCAAGAGCACCCTGACGGTCGGCAGCACCGACTACGAGATCTTCCGCATCGACACGGTCGCCGGTTACGAGAAGCTCCCGTTCAGCCTCAAAGTGCTGCTCGAGAACCTGCTCCGCACCGAGGATGGCGCGAACGTCACCAAGGAGCAGATCCAGGCGCTCGGTTCGTGGGTCCCCACGGCCGACCCCGACACCGAGATCCAGTTCACGCCGGCACGCGTGGTCATGCAGGACTTCACCGGTGTGCCCTGCATCGTCGACCTCGCCACCATGCGCGAGGCCGTCACCGCCCTGGGCGGCGACCCCAACAAGATCAACCCGCTCTCGCCCGCCGAGATGGTCATCGACCACTCGGTCATCGCCGACCTGTTCGGCAGCGAGAACGCCCTCGAGCGCAACGTCGAGATCGAGTACGAGCGCAACGGCGAGCGGTACCAGTTCCTCCGCTGGGGCCAGACGGCCTTCGACGACTTCAAGGTCGTCCCCCCGGGAACCGGCATCGTGCACCAGGTCAACATCGAGCACCTGGCCAAGGTCGTCTACGACCGCACCGTCGACGGCGTGCTGCGCGCGTACCCCGACACCTGCGTCGGCACCGACTCGCACACCACGATGGTCAACGGCCTGGGCGTGCTCGGCTGGGGCGTCGGCGGCATCGAGGCCGAGGCGGCCATGCTCGGCCAGCCCGTGTCGATGCTCATCCCGCGCGTCGTCGGCTTCAAGCTCACCGGTGAGATCCCCGCCGGGGTCACCGCGACCGACGTCGTGCTCACCATCACCGACATGCTGCGCAAGCACGGCGTCGTCGGCAAGTTCGTCGAGTTCTACGGCGAGGGCGTCGCCTCGGTGCCGCTGGCCAACCGCGCCACCATCGGCAACATGAGCCCCGAGTTCGGCTCGACGGCCGCCATGTTCCCCATCGACGACGTCACCCTCGAGTACCTGCGCCTCACCGGCCGCGACGAGCAGACCGTCGACCTGGTCGAGGCGTACGCCAAAGAGCAGAAGCTGTGGCACGACCCGTCGCGCGAACTGTCGTTCAGCGAGTTCATCGAGCTCGACCTCTCGACCGTCGTCCCCTCGATCGCGGGCCCGAAGCGCCCGCAGGACCGCATCCTGCTGTCCGAGGCGAAGTCGCAGTTCGAGAAGGACATCCTGAACTACGCCGACGCGTCGGTCTCGGACTCGATCGTCGACCTCGAGGTCGACGGCACCTTCCCCGCCTCCGACCCCGGTTCGGTCCCCGGCGAAGAAGAGGAAGACGTCACCGACAGCGAGGTGCTCATCTCGTCGGGGCACCCCGTCAACGCCTCGAACCCGGTGCGCGTGACGACGCCCGACGGGCAGTCGTACCTGCTCGACAACGGCGCCGTCACCCTGGCCGCCATCACGTCGTGCACCAACACCTCGAACCCCTCGGTCATGATCGCGGCGGGCCTGCTCGCCAAGAACGCCGTCGACAAGGGCCTGAAGCGCAAGCCGTGGGTCAAGACGACGCTCGGACCGGGCTCGAAGGTCGTCACCGACTACTACGAGAAGTCGGGCCTCGACAAGTCGCTCGAGGGCCTCGGCTTCTACACCGTCGGCTACGGCTGCACGATCTGCATCGGCAACTCGGGTCCGCTCATCGAAGAGGTCTCCACGGCCGTCAACGAGCACGACCTGGCGGTCACCGCGGTGCTCTCGGGCAACCGCAACTTCGAGGGTCGCATCAGCCCCGACGTGAAGATGAACTACCTGGCCTCGCCGCCGCTGGTGGTCGCCTACGCGCTGGCCGGCTCGATGAACTTCGACTTCGAGACCGACGCGCTCGGCACCGACCAGAACGGCGAAGACGTCTTCCTGAAGGACATCTGGCCGGCCCCCGACCAGGTGCAGTCGATCATCGACGCGTCGATCTCGCGTGAGCAGTTCATCACCCAGTACGCCACCGTCTTCGAGGGTGACGAGCGCTGGAAGAACCTGCCCACCCCGACCGGCCCGACCTTCGAGTGGGACGCCGACTCGACCTACGTGCGCAAGGCTCCGTATTTCGAGGGCATGACCATGGAGCCCGACGCCGTGCGCGACATCAGTGGCGCGCGCGTCATGGCGACGCTCGGCGACTCGGTCACCACCGACCACATCAGCCCGGCCGGCAACATCAAGGCGGGCACGCCCGCCGCGCAGTATCTGATGGACCACGGTGTCGCGCAGAAGGACTTCAACTCCTACGGCTCGCGCCGCGGCAACCACGAGATCATGATCCGTGGCACGTTCGCGAACATCCGCCTGAAGAACGAACTGGTCGCCGCCGTCAACGACGGTCAGATCATCGAGGGCAGCTACACGCGCGACTTCACCCAGGCCGGTGGCCCGCAGACGTTCATCTACGACGCCTGCATGAACTACCAGGAGCAGGGCACCCCGCTCGTCATCTTCGGTGGCAAGGAGTACGGCTCCGGCTCGTCGCGTGACTGGGCGGCCAAGGGCACGAACCTCCTCGGCGTGAAGGCCGTCATCACCGAGAGCTTCGAGCGCATCCACCGCTCGAACCTCATCGGCATGGGCGTCGTCCCGCTGCAGTTCCCCGCCGGCGAGAGCTGGAAGACCCTGGGTCTCGACGGCACCGAGATCGTCTCGATCGAGGGCCTCGAGCAGCTCAACGAGGGCGTCACGCCCAAGACGGTCAAGGTCATCGCGACCCCGAGCGAGTTCTCTCCCGAGGGCAAGCAGCCGATCGAGTTCGACGCGGTCGTGCGCATCGACACCCCCGGTGAGGCCGACTACTACCGCAACGGCGGCATCCTGCAGTACGTGCTGCGTTCGCTGGTCTGACACACCCGCACCGTCGTGCCCCGGGAGCCTCGCTCCCGGGGCACGCGGCGTTTGCGGAGACCACGAAACGACCGTGATCGCAAGGCGTTGCCGGGCCCGACCGGCCCCCCGAGACTAGAATCGACAGGTATTCGCACCACTGCGTCTACCGCACGAGAGGAGTCGCATGGCTCTCCTACCCGGCATTCACGGTCCCCGTGACCTCGACGACCTGGGCCCCGCGCAGCTGCGTCAGCTGGCCGCTGAGGTCCGGTCGTTCCTCGTCGAGAACGTCTCGCGCACCGGCGGCCACCTCGGTCCGAACCTGGGCGTCGTCGAACTGACGATCGCCCTGCACAAGGTGTTCGACTCGCCCGCCGATCCCATCATCTTCGACACCGGTCATCAGTCGTACGTCCACAAGATGCTCACCGGGCGTCAGGACTTCGCCAACCTCCGCTCGCGCGGGGGATTGGCAGGGTATCCGCAGCGCTCCGAGAGCGAGCACGACGTCGTCGAGTCCTCGCACGCGTCGAGCTCGCTGAGCTGGGCAGACGGGGTCTCGCGCGCGTTCTCGCGCACCGGACGCACCGATCGTCACGTGGTCGCCGTCGTCGGAGACGGCGCGCTCACGGGCGGCATGACGTGGGAGGCGCTGAACAACATCAGCGACGACAACGACCGCAACCTCGTCATCGTCGTCAACGACAACGGGCGCTCGTACGCCCCGACCATCGGCGGCATGGCGCGCTACCTCAACCGTGTCCGTACGAACGACGCCTACCGCACACTGCACCGCGGCTCCGACACGCTGTTCCGGCGCTTAGGCCCCGCGGCTCGCGCCGTGTACCGCGGCGTCCGCGGCGGCACGCACGGGTTCCTCTCGCGCTTCACGAACAACGAGGCGCTGTACAGCAACCTCGACATCAAGTACCTGGGCCCGGTCGACGGGCACGACTTCGACGTGCTGATCGAGACGCTCGAGCTGGCCAAGTCGTACGGCGCTCCCGTCATCGTCCACGCGATCACCGACAAGGGCAGCGGATACGCCCCGGCACTCAGCGACACCGCCGACCAGTTCCACGCGGTGGGCAAGATCGACCCGATCACCGGCGAGGCCGTCGGCTCGGGCGGCGGCCCGCAGTGGACCGACGTCTTCGCCGAGGAACTCGTGGCCGTCGGTGCCGAGCGCGACGACGTCATCGCCATGACGGCCGCGATGCTGCGGCCGACCGGGCTGCAGCAGTTCGCCGAGCGGTTCCCCGAGCGCGTCTACGACGTCGGCATCGCCGAACAGCACGCCGTCGCCTCGGCCGCCGGCCTCGCCTTCGGCGGCCTGCACCCCGTCGTGGCGATCTACGCCACCTTCATGAACCGTGCGTTCGACCAGGTCATGATGGACGTCGCCCTGCACAAGGCGGGGGTGACGTTCGTTCTCGACCGTGCCGGCGTGACGGGTCCCGACGGCCCCAGCCACCACGGCATCTGGGATCTCGCGATGCTGCAGCTCGTCCCGGGCATCCGCATCGCCGCGCCGCGCGACGCGAGCCGTCTGCGCGAGGAGTTCCGCGAGGCGACCGCCGTCGAAGACGCCCCCACCGTCGTGCGGTACCCGAAGGGCAAGATCCCCGACGACCTCGATGCGATCGAGCGTCTTTCCGACGGCGTCGACGTGCTCGCGCGCGGCTCGTCAGAAGATGTGCTGCTCGTCGGCATCGGCCCGATGGTGCACTTGGCGATGGAGGTCGCCGAGCGGCTTCGCGCGCAGGGCATCGGCGCGACGGTGATCGATCCCCGCTGGGCCATCCCGGTGCAGCCCTCGATCGTCGAACTCGCCCGTACGCACCGTCTGGTGATCACGATCGAGGACGGCATCCGTGTCGGCGGAGTCGGCACCCGTGTGCGTCAGGTGCTCCGCGAGGCCGGCGTCGACACGGCGGTCGACGAACTCGGCATCCCCGACGCCTTCATCGACCACGCGACGCGCGAGCAGATCCTCGAGGATGCCGGGCTCACGGCGTCGAAGATCGCCCACGACGTGGTGGCCCAGGTGCTCGGCACCCGCATCCCCATGGCCCGGCAGACGCCCACCGGGTCGATCCCCACGTTCGACTGGGAGAAGTCGCGCCCGTGACGTCCGCGCCCTGACGCGCGAAGATCAGGCCGGACCGCACGGGTTCCGGCCTGATCTCGTTGTGCGGGTCGTTCCGACGACGCTGCACGCCCCGACACAGCGCCCCGCTCCGCGGGTACGACAGCGGCGCCGCCCCCTCGGGGACGGCGCCGCTGTGGTGCGTCAGGCTCCGATGCCGCGAATGGGCGGGTGGTGGAACGTGTCGCCGAAGGCGCGATCCGACGCTCCCTCGCGATCGAGGTACGGCGAGGCGCCGCCGTCGATGAAGGGCCATCCGGCGCCGAGGATGAGGCACAGGTCGATGTCTTCGACCTCGGGCACCACGCCCTCGTCGAGCATGATCTTGATCTCCTGTGCGAGGCCGTCCTGCACGCGGGCGAGGATCGTCTCGGGCGCGACCGGCGTCTTCCCGGTGACGAGCACCTTCTGCGCGGCCTTCGTCCAGCCGGTCACCCGACCGCCCTTGTCCTTCTCGACGACCTCGGGGAGCGCGGCGAGCTCGTGGAAGTTCTCCGACGAGAAGAAGCGGTCGGGGAATGCGTGCGCCATCGTGTCCTGCACGTGGGCGGCGACCTTCCATCCCACGAGGTCGATGAGCTGGAACGGCCCCATCGGCAGGCCGAGAGGTGCGAACGCCTTCTCGACCGTCGTGATCGGGGTGCCCTCGTAGACCGCGCGTGCGGCCTCGCCCATGACCTTCGCCAGCAGACGGTTCACGACGAAGCCGGGCGCATCGGCGGTGAGCACCGCGTTCTTGCCCAGGCCCTTCGCGACGACGAACGCCGTCGACAGGGCGGCGTCGCTCGTGGCATCCGTCTTCACAACCTCGATGAGCGGCATCACCGCGACGGGGTTGAAGAAGTGGAAACCGACGAGACGCTCGGGGTTCTGCAGCACCGAACCGATCTCGGCCACCGAGAGCGACGAGGTGTTCGTGGCGAGGATCGCGTCGTCGGCGACGATCTTCTCGATCGCGGAGAAAACCTCCTGCTTGACCCCGACCTCTTCGAACACCGCCTCGATGACGAAGTCGCAGTCGGCGAACTCCGAGCGGTCGGTCGTGCCGTGCACGAGGGCGCGCAGCTGGTTGGCGGTGTCGCCGTCGAGGCGGCCCTTGGCTTCGAGCTTGCCGATCTCTTCGCGGATGGATGCCACGCCCTTGTCGACGCGCCCCTGGTCGAGGTCGGTGATGATCACGGGAACCCGGAGCTTGCGCACGAACAGCAGCGCGAACTGCGACGCCATGAGACCGGCGCCGATGACGCCGACCTGGGTGACCTTCTTCGCGAGCGCCTTGTCGGGGGCCCCGACCGGACGCTTCGCGCGCTTCTGCACGAGGTCGAAGGCGTACATGGATGCCGCGAACTGGTCGCCCGTGATGAGGTCGGCGAGAGCTTCGTCTTCGCGGGCGAAGCCCTCGGCCCTCGTGCCGCTCTTGGCCTTGTCGAGCAAGTCGAGCGCGACGTAGGGGGAGCGGGGCACGGTGCCGATCTTGGACTCGAGCATGCCGCGGGCCATCTTGATCGCGATGGGCCACTTGGTCAGGCGCTCGAGCTTGCCCGGCTCGTTCTTGCGCTCGACCTTCACCCGGCCCGTGAGCACGCCGTCGGCCCACCGCAGCGAGTCCTCGAGGTACGAGGCCGCCGGGAAGATGGCATCCATGATCCCGAGGTCGAAAGCCTGCTGCGGCTTGAGCATGCGGTTCTGCTTGAGCGGGTTCGAGATGACGACCTCGAGCGCGTTCTCGATGCCGATCAGGTTCGGCAGCAGGTAGGCGCCGCCCCAGCCGGGGATGATGCCGAGGAACACCTCGGGAAGGGCCACCGCCGCGGCCGAGGCGTCGACCGTGCGATACGTCGAGTTCAGCGCGATCTCGAGACCGCCGCCCAGAGCGAGGCCGTTCACGAAGGCGAACGAGGGCACGCCCAGCTCGGAGAGCGAGCCGATCACCTGATGTCCGCGCTGGGCGATCAGGCGGGCGACGTCTTTCGAGGGCAGCTTCGCCACGTCGGACAGGTCGGCGCCGGCCGCGAGGATGTACTGCTTGCCCGTGATGGCGACGGCGTGGATCTCGCCGGCCGCGGCCCGGCTCTTCAGAGTCTCGAGCGTGCGCCCGAGCTCGGCGAGCGTCGCCGGCCCCAGGGTGTTGGGGCGGGTGTGGTCGCGACCGTTGTCGAGCGTGACCAGGGCGAGCACGTTACCCGAGGGCAGGCGCACGTCACGGACGGGGGAGTGGGTCACGACCTCGTCGCCGGTGAGGGCGTCGAGCGGCGAGAAGTCGATGGCGGCGTAGTCGGTCACTTGCGCTTCTTCTTTCCGTCGAAGAACGGGTTCTCCCAGATGACCGAGCCACCCTGACCGAGTCCCACGCACATGGCGGTGAGGCCGTAGCGCACGTCCGGACGCTCGGCGAACTGAGCGGCCAGCTGGATCATGAGACGGACTCCGGATGCCGCGAGCGGGTGGCCCAGGGCGATGGCGCCGCCCCACGGGTTCACGCGTGGGTCGTCGTCGGCGATGCCGAAGTGATCGAGCAGCGAGATCACCTGGATGGCGAAGGCTTCGTTGAGCTCGAACAGACCGATGTCGTCGATCATGAGTCCGGCCTTCTTCAGTGCCTTCTCGGTCGAGGGGATGGGTCCGATGCCCATGATCTCGGGCTCGACGCCGGCGAAGGCGAACGAGACCATGCGCATCTTCGGAGCGAGGCCGAGTTCTTTCACGGCACCGGAACCGGCGAGCAGGCTGATGGTCGCGCCATCGGTCAGCGGCGACGACGTGGCCGCGGTGACCCGTCCGTGCGGGCGGAACGGTGTCTTGAGCGTCGCGAGTCCCTCGAGGGTCGTCTCGGGTCGGCGCCCCTCGTCTTCGGTCGCGAGTCCCCACGCGCCCTCGGCGTTCTTCACCGCGACAGAGACGAGGTCGGGCTGGATCTTGCCGGCCTCGTAGGCGGCCTGCACCTTGTGCTGGCTGGCGACGCCGAAGCGGTCGGCGCGGTCCTTGGTCAGGTGGGGGAAGCGGTCGTGGATGCGCTCGGCCGTCACGCCCATGTTGAGCGCGCCCGGGTCGACGAGCTTCTCGGCGACGAAGCGGGGGTTGGGGTCGACGTTGCCGCCGATGGGGTGGCGGCCCATGTGCTCGACGCCGCCCGCGAGGGCGAGGTCGTACATGCCGACGCCGATCGAGGCACCCATGGTGGTGACGCTCGTCATGGCCCCCGCACACATGCGCTCGACCGCGAAGCCGGGCACCGTCATCGGCAGACCCGCGAGGATCGCCGCCGTGCGTCCCAGGGTCAGCCCCTGGTCACCGGTCTGCGAGGTGGCGGCGATGGCCACGTCGTCGATCCGGTCCTTCGGCACGTCGCCGTTGCGCTCCATCAACCCGATGATGGCCTTGACCACCAGATCGTCGGCACGCGTGTTCCAGTACATGCCTTTTTCGCCGGCGCGCCCGAAGGGGGTACGCATTCCGTCGACGAAGAAGACGTCCGTCATCTCGGCCACTCTGCCTCCATTGTTTGGGATGACCCCCAGCCTAGGAAGGCGGTTCGGCGCCCGAGAATCGGTTGTCCGAACCTACGAATCCGCGACGGGGACGTCGTCTTCCGTGTTGAGGGAAGCTACAAAGCTATCGGCGATCACCTGTGCGGTCTGATCAATCTGCCAGGGTCGAGCACCCCACTCCGCCAGCGCCGCGCCGACGGCGTCGGCCGTGAGCTCGGCGGGGGGAGTCCACGCCACGCGGCGCAACGTCTCGGGGGTGAGCAGGTTCTCGGTCGGCATGTGCAGCGCTTCGGCGCGCTCCTCGACGGCGGGACGCGCCGCCTTCAGACGGCGGTCGGCATCGGGGTTGCGATCGACCCACGCGCGGGGAGGGGGAAGCGTATCGCTCGGCACCCGGTCGGCGGGCAGCTCGGTCGCCTCACGCCCGGCGACGATGGCGTTCCACCACCGGTCGAGCTGCGTCCGGCTCGCTCGGCCGTTGAACTCCTTGATGCCCGCGAGGGCCTGCTTGGTCGCCGGGTCGGCCATCACGGCGGCGACCAGAGCGCGATCGGGTACGAGTCGCCCGGGGGCGATGTCCTGCTCCCGCGCGAAGTCTTCGCGCGCCTGCCAGAGCGAGCGGGCGATGGCGAGCGATCGTCGACCGCGCACCGAGTGCAGGCCGCTGAGGCGGCGCCACGGGTCTTCACGCGCGGGCTTGGGCAGACGCTCGAGCACCGCCTGGAACTCCTGGCGGGCGAACTCGGTCTTCTGCTGCTCCTCGAGCTCGGCGACCAGCACGTCGCGCACGTCGATCAGGTGCTCGACGTCGAGAGCGGCGTACTCGAGCCAGGATGCCGGAAGCGGACGCGTCGACCAGTCGGCGGCCGAGTGCGCCTTGGCCAGCGTGATGCCGAGCGTGTGCTCCACCACGGCCCCGAGGCCGACGCGCTCGTGACCCAACAGGCGCGAGCCCAACTCGGTGTCGAAGATGTGCGGGGGCTCGAGACCCCGTTCCCGCAGCGACGGGAGATCCTGGCTCGCCGCGTGGAACACCCACTCCGCATCGCCGATCGCCGCTTGCAGGGGCGCGAAGTCGTCGATGGTGGACGGGTCGAAGAGGAACACTCCGGCGCCGCGGCGGAACACCTGGATCAGGTAGGCCCGCTGCGAGTAGCGGAAACCCGACGCCCGTTCGACGTCGACGGCCACGGGACCCGTGCCCGCCGCCAGACTCTCGCACGCGGAGCTCAGCCCCGCGGCATCCTCGATGACGATGTACTCAACCACGCGTGGGCCTCCGGGCTCCGAACACGGCAACACCCTCCGACCCCGGGGGGAGGCCGGCGAGCATGCACACAAGCTCCGCCCACGCCTCGAGGTGCGGGCGGAAGGGACCGCGCGGCGTCCATGACGCGCGAAGTTCGATCTGCGACCCCTCGCCCTGCGCGGCGAGGGCGCCGAAGCCGGTCGAGAGGGTCTTGGTAGCGGTGCCCGACTCCGAGTGGCGCTCCGCGCCGCGCGAGTCGAGGGCGTCGATGAGCCACGACCACGCGACGTCGGCGAGCAGCGGGTCGATGCCGATCTCGGGCTCGAGCGGTGCCTGCGCGAAGCAGACGATGCGCCACGCCCCACCCCACGGCTCGGGCTCCTCGGGGTCGTGCAACAGGATGAAACGCCCGGTGCCGAAGGGCGAATCCGTCGCGTGCTCCTCGGGCCGCACATCGCCGGCCAGCGCGAGTGAGAAGGGCGCCAGTCCCGCGGGGGAGGCGATCTCGCGCACGACCAGATCGTCGCGGAACATCGTCGCGCGCACCTCGTCGCCCGCGCGCACGAAGGGGCTGGCGGCGTCCCCGGGGCGCTGGTCAGTCACGGCCACAGACTAGAGTGAGGCCACGATGAACGCTCCCAGGCGCGCCGCGGGTCCGCGCGCATCGCGGCGCACGGTCGCCGGTGTGCGCCTCGCCCTGTCCTCCCTCTCCCTCGCTCTCGGGGTGTCCTCCGCGGCCCTCGCCGCGGTGTCGTTGCGCGTCGCCCGCACCGTGGTCACGCCCGCCGGTCGGGTTCCGAACGTGCGCATCGCCTCGGTCGATGCGGCGGCGCAGACGATCACCCTCGACCGCACCCCCGACACCGAGTTGCCCGGCCGGTACGGCCTCTTCACCGTGGGGAGCGTCGACTACCTGCGGGTGGGGTCCATCGTCGGCAGCGACGCGACGACCGTCACCCGCAAGCTGCTGACGCACGTGCCCGCCGACGGCGACCTGGCGCCCGAGGCCGCGTTCAGCGGCTGGTACTACGACCAGCCGGAAGACCTTCACCTCCCCGTGCGTTCGGTGACGATCGACACCCTGGTCGGCGCCTGCCCCGCCTGGGAGTTCCCGGCGCCCGCCGACACCGACGTGTGGGTCATCCAGGTGCACGGGCGCGGCACGACGCGCGCCGAGACGCTGCGGGCCGTCCCCGTCTTCCACGACCTCGGCATCACGAGCCTGGTCGTGTCGTACCGCAACGACGGCGAGGCCGCGCCGAGCGCCACCGGCACGTACGCGCTGGGGGCGACCGAATGGCACGACCTGGATGCCGCGATCGGGTACGCCCGCGCGCACGGCGCGCGCCGCGTCATCGTGATGGGCTGGTCGATGGGCGGAGCCCTGGCCCTCCAGGCGGCGTTCGACTCGCCGCACGGCGACATCATCGCCGGTCTCGTGCTCGACTCGCCCGTCGTCGACTGGCGCACCGTCCTCGCCTATCAGGGGCGCCTGATGCGCCTGCCCGCACCGGTGTTCGGCCTCGCCCAGCACCTCATCGGGTCGACCTGGGGCGCCGCCCTGCTCGGCAGCGGCGAACCGATCCCGCTCGACCGCCTCGATGGAGTCGCGCGGGCGGCCGAGTTGCGGCACCCGGTGCTCCTGCTGCACAGCGACGACGACGGATTCGTCCCCGCCGACGCCTCGCACGCCCTGGCGGCCGCGCGGCCCGACCTCGTCACCATGGAGACCTTCGAGGTGGCACGCCACACGAAGCTGTGGAACTACGACGAGATGCGGTGGACGGATGCCATCCGCTCGTGGGTGCGCGCCCAGGGCCTCGCGGTCGGCGATCCCGAGGACTGAACACCTCCCCGTGCGCTCGCCGAGCGCACGCGTTCGGCGGGTCTCAGCCGGCGCGCTTCGCGCGCACCTGACGCTTCGCGCGCATGAGCATGCCCGTCATCCCCGCGATGCGCAGCGGACTCACCGCGCGCGTCAACCCGATGCTCTGCGGGAAGTCGTCGGGCACGGCCAGCATCTCGTCGGCGCTCAGCCCGGTGAGCCCCTGCGACAGGATGCTCGCGAACCCGCGCGTGGTCGGCGCCTCGGCGGGAGCGGTCGCGTGCATCGCGACGCGATCCTCGGCGTCGACCGTGACGATGATGTACACCGGCGACTGGCACTCGACGACGCGTTCACGCATCTCGGGGTGGTCGGCGTACTCGGCCGGCACCGCCGGCAGCTCCTGCGAGAACTCCAGCAGCAACTGCAACCGGTCGGGCTCGTCGAGCTCGAGGAACTCCTCGCGGATCTCGGCGAGGCGGGCGGGGAGGGCGTTGTCGGACATCTCCGTCATCTTCCCACGCCCGCGACGACCGCGGTCAGCGCGCGAGCACCTCGCCCGGCTCCGACCCCGCGACGATCGGCACGCGCACGGCACTGCCCCACTCGGTCCACGACCCGTCGTAGTTGCGCACGTCCTCGAAGCCGAGCAGGTGCTTCAGCACGAACCAGGTGTGGCTCGAGCGCTCGCCGATGCGGCAGTACGCCACGATCTTGTCGCCGTCGGCCAGTCCGGCTCCGTCGCGGTAGATGGCATCCAGCTCCGCGCGCGACTTGAACCCGCCGTCCTCGGCGACCGCCTTGCCCCACGGCACGCTCTGGGCGCTCGGGATGTGGCCCGCGCGGAGCGCGCCCTCTTCGGGATAGGCGGGCGCGGTGGTGCGCTCGCCGGAGTACTCCTCGGGGGAGCGCACATCGATGAGCGGGTTGCCGAGGTGCGCGAGCACGTCATCTTTGTATGCGCGCAGGAGGGAGTCGTCGCGCTCGACCACGGGGTAGTCGGTGGGCTCGACGACCGTCTTGTCGGTCGTGACCGGACGCCCCTCGCCGATCCACTTGTCACGTCCGCCGTCGAGCAGGCGCACGTCTTCATGGCCGAAGAGCGAGAACACCCACAGGGCGTACGCGGCCCACCAGTTGTTCTTGTCGCCGTAGATGACGACGGTGTCGTCGCGCGAGATGCCCTTGCGGCTCAGCAGCTCCGCGAAGCCCTCTCCGTCGACGTAGTCGCGCACGACCGGGTCGTTCAGCTCGGTGTGCCAGTCGACCTTGACCGCGCCCGGGATGTGACCGACCTCGTAGAGGAGCACGTCTTCATCGGATTCGACGACGACCAGGCCCGGCTGACCGAGGCGTTCCTGAAGCCAATCGCCGGTGACGAGCCGACCGGGCTCGGCGTAGTCGGCGAATTTGGGGGAGGTGGTGTCGAACTCGACGGTCACAGGTGTCTCCTCGGTCGGGGTGTCGGATGCGGCGGCATAGGGTGGACACCGCACCTCCGACCCTAGATCGGCTGTGTCGGGGCCAGCACCCCTCTCGTAAGACTCGGACACAGGACGACCATGACTTCTACGCCCGCGACGACCGGCCTCATCCACCTCGGCGACCGCGAGCCCGCGGTCACGGGTGCCGAGATGGTGAACGCCCTGGTACCGCCCCCGCAGTTCGACGGCGCGACCTTCGAGTCGTACCGGGCAGACGACGCGTACCCGTCGCAGCAGGAGTCGAAGGAACTGCTGCAGGCGTTCGCCGGCAAGCAGTCGGCTCCGGCGAAGAAGGGCGGATTCTTCCGCCGGGCCGAGAAGGCTCCGGCCGTCAAACCCGGCGTCTATCTCGACGGCGGCTTCGGCGTCGGAAAGACGCACCTGCTCGCATCGATCTACCACGCCATGCCCGCGCGCCGGAAGTACTTCGGCTCCTTCATCGAGTACACCGCCCTCGTCGGCGTGCTCGGCTACGCCAAGGCCGTCGAGCTGTTCCGCGGATCCGACCTGCTGTGCATCGACGAGTTCGAGCTCGACGACCCGGGCGACACGATGGTGATGACGCGACTTCTCGGCGAGCTCGTGGCATCCGGCACCCGGTTGGCCGCCACCTCGAACACCCCGCCCAACGCCCTGGGCGAGGGACGGTTCGCCGCCCAGGACTTCTTGCGCGAGATCCAGTCGATGTCCGACAGCTTCCGCACGATCCGCATCGACGGCACCGACTTCCGCCAGCGCGCCATCGACGGCTCCGCCAAGGTGCTGTCGGACGACGACTACCGTGCGGCGATCGATGCCGCGGCGGCCGGGGGAGTGGCATCCGACGACGCGTTCTCAGACCTCGTCGCCCACCTCGCCCGCGTGCACCCCTCGCGCTTCATCCGCCTCATCGACGGTGTCGACACCATCGGCCTGCGGGACGTCGAGGTGCTGCACGATCAGTCGGCCGCGCTGCGACTGGTCGCCTTCATCGACCGCGCGTACGACGCGCAGATCCCGATCCGGGCCACCGGCGTGCCGCTGAACACGGTGTTCGGCGAAGAGATGCTCGGGGGCGGCTATCGCAAGAAGTACCTGCGCGCCGTCTCGCGCCTGGTCGCGCTCACGCACTCCTGAGGCTCTCTCATCACCGCCTCTCAGCCCGACGAAACGTGATGTTTACCGGGGCGGGCCTGCTGTAACCCGCCGGTAACACGAGGCGAACGACGACGGTAACCCGGGCTGACGACACTGAGGGGACCCGACGCTTTACCTGCGTCCCTGCAGAGAGGTTCCCTCCGAGATGGATCAAGGCAACACCGCATTCATCCTGATAGCAGCCGCCCTCGTGCTGCTGATGACGCCAGGACTCGCGTTCTTCTACGGCGGCCTCGTCAAGGCCAAGAGCGTCATCAGCATGATGATGATGAGCTTCGGCGCAATGGGTCTGATGGGGGTCCTCTGGGTCCTCTACGGATACGCCATCGCGTTCCCCGCAACCGACTCCGGGGTCACCAACTTCCCCTGGATGCTCGACTTCAACGAACTCGGCCTCACGGGCGTGCTCGAGACCCCCGAGGGCGCCGCTTACCCGCCGCTCGCCTTCGTCGCCTTCCAGGCGACCTTCGCGATCATCACCGTCGCGCTCGTGTCGGGCGCCATCGCCGACCGTGCCAAGTTCGGTGCGTGGATGATCTTCGCCGGCATCTGGGCCACGGTCGTCTACTTCCCCGTCGCCAGCTGGGTCTTCAACTTCGGCCTGGCCGAGGACGGCTCGTTCTCGTACGGCGGCTGGATCACCAAGGGCCTTCAGGACGTGTTCGGCGTCGGGGCGATCGACTTCGCCGGTGGAACCGCGGTGCACATCAACGCCGGTGCCGCAGCCCTCGCCCTGGCGATCGTGCTCGGCAAGCGCGTCGGCTTCCAGAAGGGCGCCCACGTCCCCCACAACCCGCCGTTCGTGCTGCTGGGCGCGGGTCTGCTGTGGTTCGGCTGGTTCGGCTTCAACGCGGGCTCCGAGCTCGCCGCTGACGGCACCGCGGCTCTGGCCTTCGTCAACACGATCGCCGCCCCTGCCGCCGCTCTTCTCGCCTGGCTGATCGTCGAGAAGATCAAGGACGGCAAGCCCACCTCGGTCGGCGCCGCCTCGGGTGCCGTCGCGGGTCTCGTCGCCATCACCCCGGCGTGTGCCGCGTTGACGCCCGTCTGGGCCATCGTGCTCGGCCTTGTCGCCGGTGCCGTCTGCGCCCTGGCGATCGAGCTGAAGTTCAAGCTCGGCTTCGACGACTCGCTCGATGTGGTCGGCATCCACCTCGTCGGTGGTCTGATTGGAACGCTGTACCTCGGCATCTTCGCCAACAACACCGGCCTCATCTACAGCGGCTCGTTCAACCAGCTGGTCGTTCAGGCGATCGCCGCCCTTGCGGTGCTGGTGTACTCCTTCGTGCTCGCCTTCGTCATCGGTCTCGCGATCGAGAAGACGATCGGCTTCCGCGTGAAGAACGAAGACGAGATCGCCGGCATCGACACCGTCGTGCACGGCGAAGAGGGCTACGTGCTCTCGGACGTGCGCGGCTGATACCGCCTCACCCCGAACGGGGCGTCACCGATTCGTCGGTGGCGCCCCGTTCTGCGTGCCTAGGGTGTGGGTATGGGAACCACGTCTCGTCTCGTGTCGGCGCTGCTCGGGATGTTGCGGCCATCCACCGCCGCACCACCTCGGGGACCGCGCCCCGACCCGGTGCCGCCGACGCCCTCTCCCGCGGGCGCTCGGACCATCGAGATCGACCCGCCACGGCGCCTCACCCTGTCGTATGCTCCCGAACGCGACAAGGCGCCCGACGGGGGCGAAATCGTCTGGACCTGGGTGCCCTTCGAAGAGCGTGACGGCCGGGGCAAGGATCGGCCGGTCCTCATCATCAGCCGAGCGGATGCCCGCAGCGCGTATGCCGTGCGTCTGACGAGCAAATCGCACGAGGGCGACCGGCAGTACCTCGCACTCGGTACGGGGGAATGGGACCCGCAGGGGCGACCCTCATGGGTGGACATCGAGCAGCTGTACCTCGTCTACGACGTCGGCATGCGGCGCGAAGCCGCCGCCCTCGACCGAAAGCGGTTCAACGCCATCGCTTCCGCCCTGGCCGCCCGACACGGGTGGCGTCGGGAGTGAACTTCATTCCCGACGGTCGAGCGTCGAGACCAGGGAGGCGCCCAGCCACGGGGCGAGCGAGTCGACGAAACTCGCCGTGAGGTGGTCGGCGTCGCGATAGGCCCCGGCGCCACCGATCACGGGCGAACACGTCGTCGCATCGCAGTAGACGTCGGTGAAATCGAGCACGCGGACGGATGGCAATCCCCTCGCCGCGCGCGCGAACGGCTCGTCTTCGGGGAGCGCGGTGCGCCGTTCGGTCGAGCAGTCGCTCGGCGCACGGTTGAGGAGGCATACGGCGGGATTCGTCTCGAGAGCGGGGTTGTCTACGAGGGCGACGATCGGGATGCCTCGGGTCGCTGCCGGCGCCCAGGCCGCTCGGAAGCCGCGCACGGCGGCATCCTGTGCCTCAGAGAACCCCGCCGTGGCATAGGAGGTGCCCGAGAAGGCCGTGGTGACAATCATTGCCGGTTCGCGGCGCATCAGCGTGTCGGCGACCTGTGCTCGCCACGTGTCACAGGCGGAGCCGAACGGGCCGTCGTCGGCGAGCGGGGTCGTGCTCCACGGGCAACCACCCTTCAAGAGTGTGGTCAGCCGCCATCCCTCGCGCTCCGCGATGTCCGCCAGCGCGTCGACATACTGGAACGCGTGGCTGTCGCCGATCAGGAGCACCTCCGGGGCGCCGGGCGCTTCGGATCCCCGCGTGCAGGTGCGGGCGTCGTCGCCGTCGAACTGCACGAGACATTCGCCGGCTGAGGGAGCGTCCATACCCATGGCCGAGGCGGAGGGCGTGTAGGTCTCGAAACCGGCCGACGCGCACGATGAGTCGAGCACGGCGGCTGCGCCGAAGCAGTCCGTGGGGGCGGCGCGGGCGGCCATGATTTCCTGGCGTGCGGCGTCGTAGCGCGGCATCGCCACCGCAGCCAGCCCCACGGTAAGGACCGCGACGCCCGCCATCGCACCGGCGGTCATCCAGAGCGTCCGGCGCGGACGGGCGGAGACGAGGGCGGGGAGGGCGCGGATCGGCTCCTCTACGAAGCGCTGCGTCACCCAGGCCACACTCCCTGTGACGATCAACAGCCCCAGACGCTGGACGAGGTCGCCCGTCCAGAAGGGCAGAGCGGGAGCGACGAGGATGAGGGGCCAGTGCCAGAGGTACAGGCTGTAGGAAATGGCGCCCAGGAACGAGAAGGGCGGGAGCGCGATCACGCGGGTCGCGAACCACGGCCGCCCCGCGGGGGAGGCGGCGATGACCAGCGCGGCCCCGACGACCGGGACGAGCGCCAGATATCCGGGGAAATCCATCTGACCGTTCAAGAGTGTGAACGAGGCCACGAGAGCGGCCACCCCGCCCCAACCGATCGTGAAGCGGACGACGGGATGTACGGCGCGCAGGCCCGGGAACAGGGCCAGGAGACCGCCGACTCCGAACTCCCATACCCGGGTGAAGGTCGCGAAGTACGCCGCCGCCGGATCGACGGCGGTGAACCACACGCACGCGATGAACCCGACGACCGTGACAGTCCCGACAGTTGCGAGGAGGACCCCGCGCCCCGCACGGCCAGCCCGCCGAGTGAGCAGCGCCGCTCCCACCAGCAGCAGCGGCCAGACGAAATAGAACTGTTCCTCGACCGACAGCGACCAGTAATGCTGCGCGAGGGTCGGATCCCCCGAGTGTCCGAGGTAGTTGGCCGAGGTGGCGACGAGATACCAGTTCTCGACGTAGAACGTCGAGGCGAGGATCTCCTTCAGCCGGGAAGGCATCGCTGCGACCGGGACGAACCAGGGCGACGAGACGACGACGGCGCAGAACACCAGGACGGTCAGGGCGGCGGGCAGGAGTCTTCGTGCGCGTCGCGCCCAGAACCGCGCGAGGCGCACGGTTCCGGTGCCCGCGATCTCCCGAGCCAGGTGCGCGGTGATGAGGAAGCCCGAGATGACGAAGAAAACGTCGACTCCTGCGAAGCCGCCCGGGAGGGCCGTCGGCCACACGTGGAACACCACCACGGCCAGCACGGCAATGGCGCGAAGGCCCTGCACGTGGGGGAGGAACGTCGAGGTTGCCGGCCCGGAAGGATCGACGGCGCGCGGTATGGCGGAAGACACCCGCACAGCGTAAGAAGCGGGAGCGCTGCTCTCGGCTCTCGAACAAGCCGAGAAGCACGGATGAGGGACGCGTCGACGTTTCTCCTCTGTGCCGGTGGGCCCGGCAGGTCACCCGCTGGCGGCGGCGAGGCCATGCTCCGGATAGATCGGCGGTTCACCCACCGCCTCGCCCATCGCAGGGGCGTTCGCCGTACGTCGGACTTCTCGGGTCGACGACAATGTGCGGCGAAAATGAAGAAGCCCCCGGCGGACCGGGGGCTTTTCGGTGGGCGATGCCGGACTCGAACCGACGACCTCTTCCGTGTGAAGGAAGCGCGCTACCAACTGCGCCAATCGCCCGCATCTCGTACGGGACTCATCGATCGTACCGGATGCCGAGGAGTGCTCCGAACCACGGGCCGCGCGGCCGATCGAGACACGCGCGGGGCGCGCCCCGTTTTGCGCCGGCGCTCAGATCAGGTAATGTCTTACGAGTGCTCGGGGCAAGCCCCGGGAACGAAATGCGGATGTAGCGCAGTGGTAGCGCATCACCTTGCCAAGGTGAGGGTCGCGAGTTCGAATCTCGTCATCCGCTCGAGTGAAGAGATCTTCGTCAGGGAAACCGACGGAAGATCACGACACGTGGGTCGAACCACACACGGTGGCGTGGCCGAGCGGCTAGGCACCGGCCTGCAAAGCCGTTTACACGGGTTCGAATCCCGTCGCCACCTCGCTCATAACAGAACAGCCTGTATAGGCGCGATTGGCGCAGCGGTAGCGCGCTTCCCTGACACGGAAGAGGTCACTGGTTCGATCCCAGTATCGCGCACAGCTCAGTATCGTCGAAAACCCCCGGACTTCCGGGGGTTTTTTGCGTTGCGACACGGCGCCCTCGACGATCGCGATTCGCCGGAGATCGGCATCCCGTCGACGAGTGCCGGCACCGTGCCGTGGGGGAGCGACCCGCTTCGAGCCGGTTTCACGCCTCCGGCGGCTTGCGCCGACGACGGGCGCCCAGCTCGACGCCGAGGCGCACGCAACCGATGATGATGAACGCGAAACCGAGCACCACCACGTTCCACCGCCACAGCCCCTCCCCGTCGAAGAGAGACGACGAGGCGAAGGCGAGGATCGCCGCGAGGAAGAGCCACCCGGCGATCTGCGGGGGAGTGTCCTTCTTGTCCGTCATGAGCCCCACGATAGGCAGGACCATCGACGGCGACCTCCGCCGGGAGGGGGATATCCCACCGGCGCACCCGGGAATCCGAGGTGGAGACTCCCGCCCCAGGCAGGGGGGTGCCGAGGGGGCGGGGCGGGAGCCTTGACGAGGCTACACGATTGTCCCCCAAATGGGGGACACGGACCCCTCTCCTCCGTCGCTGCGTGTCGCGCGATGACACACGGCGCGCGGGGCGCACGATGACACACGGTGCGCGGGGCGCACGGCGGATCTGGGTGAGGGGGGAATCGTTCCCGCCGCCAGTAAGGGGGGCTGGTGAAGTGCCTGACGGCGGGAACGTTCTGACGCTAGGGCATGTCCCCCAAGTGGGGGACGGGTAGCGGGCAGACTTGCGCCCACCTTGAGGTTCTCTTCAGTCGACCTTGAGGTTGCACGTCCCGGTCGCTCGACGTCGGGATCAGAGCACCCCGATGCTCTCCAGGTACTGCGCGACGCGTTCGTGCGCGACGGTGTCGACCGATTGGCCGCCGGGGCGCCGCACAGCCGTCAGCAGCGTCACGGAGTCGTTCGACAGCCCGAACTCGTGGGTGTGCAACGACACCACGACAGCCCCCACGCGCGGCACCACATAGCTCCCCATGTCCTCACCGTAGAGTGTTCATCTGTACCATGGAAGCGCTCCCACGACATGTGCGCGAAGTGCACAGGGCGCGCGCGATCGGTCCGGGAACACTCATCGACGAGCGCAACCCCGGTGAGTGCGCGGGGACCGCGCAGTACCGTGGGCGACATGACCGTTCCCGACACCCTCTGGCGCGAGATCGCGGCATCCCCGTTCGTCTCCCTCGGCACCTATCGCAAGAACGGCGCCCTCGTCGCGGTTCCGGTGTGGGTCGCCCGCGACGGCGACGAGCTCGTCGTGACGAGCGAGCGCAACACGGGCAAGGTGAAGCGCCTGCGCAACGACCAGCGGGTGACCCTGCGCCCCTGCAGTCGGATGGGAGCGGTGGAGCCGGATGCCATCACGGTCGAGGCGCACGGCCGCATCGCTGCGGCCGCGACCGACGACGCGCACGCCGACGCGGCCCTGCGCCGCAAGTATCGTCTGCAGTACCGGCTGATCCTCGGATTCGAAGCCCTCGTGCGCCGGGTCCAGCGCAAGCCCGGCGACCGCGTCATCATCCGCATCTCGCGCTGAGCACGGAGCGCGGATCGGCGAGAAGGCCGCGCAACGTCACGGCCTAGCCGGAAACCGCACGACGACGCAAGGGGGTTTTCGGCTCCCGGGCATTCGCGAGACGTTAGTGGTGAAGAACCGGTCGACACCCCCCGGCCACCGCGTTCGACATTCTCGCCGAGGAATGCGCGGCCCCGGGCTTCGATCCTCGAGGGCATCATGGGCAAGTTCATTTACGACAGCAACATCAAGGTCGATTTCGAGGACCGCCTCCTCGCCCACTTGCAGGCCGTGATCATGGCCAAAGTACGTCGCGGGGAGAGCTTTCCGTTCACCTGGAAGGACGACATCAGCACCGGGGGCGGGCGGACGACGGTCTACATCCACCCGAATGTCTCGCTGGTGTTCAAGTATCACGGCAGCCGCACTCCGCAGCTGAGCTCGGCCTGGCTGCACGCGCTGACCCACAACGCCAACTCCGGCCGCGGCCTCTACGTCATCCCCGAACCCGACGAGTTCACGCCGCGCGACAGCGCTCCGCGCGATGAGATGGTCTTCCGCGAGGTGCCGAACGACCAGCATCCCGCGTTCACGAAACCTTGAACGGGAATAGCCCACCCGACGGCGACGGTTGAGACGGGCATGAGCGACTGGACCGAAGCCAAGCCCTACTTCGAAACCGACGCGATCGCACACCTCGCAACCCTCATGCGCGACGGGTCCCCGCACTCCGTCCCGCTGTGGGTGGGCGTCGACGGCGATCGCCTCATGATCTTCACCGAGGTGGACACGCTGAAGGACCGCAACCTGCTCCGCGACCCCCGCGTGGCGATCTCGGTCACGGGCGCCGACAACGCCTACGCGATGGCGTTCGTGCGCGGCGAAGCGGGGGGACGCATCGACGGCGACGCAGCCCTGCCGTACGTCGACCGCATCTCCACCCTGTACACGGGCGCACCGTATGAGATGCGCGAGGGACTCGCGGTGTGGTTCATCGAGCCCCGCAAGTCGTGGGCGCGCGCGTACGAGAGCTGACGTTCAGAACGCCAGCGGCAGCACGCCGAGGACGAGGATGATCGGCGCGATCACCGCGCCGAGGAGCACGAAGCGACTCCAGCGCACCTCGACGCCCGCCGCGACCAACCGGTCGTGCCAGAGAAGGGTCGCCAGCGACGCCCACGGCGTGACGATCGGTCCCGCGTTGACACCCACGAGCAGGGCCGCCAACCGCACGGGAGACCCGGCGACCGACTCGAGCGCCAAGTAGCCCGGCAGGTTGTTGATGCCGTTCGCCGCCAGCGCCCCCACCCCGGCGAGCTGCCAGAGCGAGACGAGGTCGTCGCCCGTTCCGGCGAGCACCGAGGTGATCCGCCCGATCCCCAGGGCTTCCAGCGCGCCCACCGCCAGGAACAGACCGCCCGCGAACACGAGCAGCGACCACGGCACCAGCCGGATGCCGAGAGTCCGGGGCGCCCGCCACGCGAACACCGCGATGAGCACGACGGCAGCGCCGACGGCCGGCATCCACGGCTCGAGACCGATCACGAGCAGCGGCAGCAGGGCGAGGGTCACCACCCCCGACACGCGCAGCAGCACGGGCTCCGAGACGGTGGGGGAGGCGGCATCCGGGTAGGTCTTGGGCAGGCGACGCAGGAACACCAGCGTCAGCACCACGACCGACACCGCGATCGCGATGAATGCCGAGGGTCCGAGCAGAGCGAGGAACGCGACCGGGTCGTGCCCGCCGCCGAGAGCTTCGGATGCCAGCAGGTTGGTGAGGTTCGACACCGGCAGCACCAGCGAGGCGGTGTTGGCCAGCACCACGGTCACGAACGCGAACGGCAGCGGATCGAGCTTGCGCGCGACCGCCATCGACACCACGACCGGCGTCAACAGCACCGCGGTGGTGTCCAGCGACAGGAAGGCCGTCGCCACCGTCGCGAGGGCCACGACCAGCACCCACAGCAGCGCCGTCCGTCCCCGGGCGATCCGGGCCAGGCGCGCGGCGACGACGTCGAACAGGCCGGCCTTCGACGCCAGTTCGGCGACGACGGTGACCGCGACGACGAACAGCAGGATCGGCCACACGCGATCGGCGACGGCGAGGGCGTCGTCAGCAGGGAAGATGCCGGTGAGCAGCGCGATGATCCCGAGGATCCACAGCACGCCGCCGATGATGGCCAGAGTCACCGCTCCACTATGGGGCACGTCGGGTGCGGTCGAGACCACGCCCGCCGGGTAGCCTGGAAACGACCCCTTCAGGAGATGTTCTGTGACTGATTTCCCCGCCGATGGCTTCGCCCTCTTCCCCGACCGTTCGGTCGTCGCTCTGCGCGTCAACGGGGAACTGAAAGACCTGGCCACGACCGTGACGGCCGACGACCAGGTGGAGCCTGTCACGATCGACAGCCCCGACGGACTCTCGATCCTGCGCCACTCCACCGCGCATGTGCTCGCGCAGGCGGTCCAGCGCGTCAAGCCCCAGGCCAACCTCGGTATCGGCCCCCCGGTCACCGACGGCTTCTATTACGACTTCCAGGTCGACGAGCCCTTCACTCCCGAGGACCTCAAGGTCGTCAAGAAAGAGATGGAGCGCATCGTCCGCGAGAACCAGCGGTTCGTGCGCCGCGTCGTCACCGACGACGAGGCGCGGGCCGAACTCGCTGACGAGCCGTTCAAGCTCGAGCTCATCGGGCTCAAGGGCGGTTCCGCCGAAGCCGCAGAAGGAGCCTCGGTCGAGGTCGGCGCGGGCGAGCTGACGATCTACGACAACGTCACCCGCGACGGCGAGACCGCGTGGAAAGACCTGTGCCGCGGACCCCACGTTCCCGGTACCCGCCTGATCGGCAACGGCTGGGACCTCACCCGCATCGCCGGCGCGTACTGGCGCGGCAGCGAGAAGAACCCGCAGCTGCAGCGCATCTACGGCACCGCGTGGCCCACGAAAGACGAGCTGCGCGCGTACCAGCACCGCCTCGAAGAGGCCGCCAAGCGCGACCACCGCAAGCTCGGCAAGGAGCTCGACCTGTTCTCGTTCCCCGACGAGATCGGCCCGGGGCTGGCGGTGTTCCACCCCAAGGGCGGCATCATCCGCTACGAGATCGAGCGCTACATGCGCGAGCGCCTGCTCGCCAACGGCTACGACGTCGTGAACACCCCGCACATCACCAAGGGCGACCTGTTCATGACGAGCGGTCACCTGCAGTGGTACGCCGACGGCATGTACCCCCCGATGGTGCTCGACGAGGTGGTGGATGCCGACGGTCACGTCTCGCGCGAGGGTCAGGCGTACTACCTCAAGCCCATGAACTGCCCGTTCCACAACCTCATCTTCCGCTCGCGCGGCCGCAGCTACCGCGAGCTGCCGCTGCGCCTGAGCGAGTTCGGATCGGTCTACCGCTACGAGAAGAGCGGCACCCTCGCGGGCCTCACGCGCGTGCGCGGCATGACCCAGGACGACACGCACATCTACGTCACCGCCGACCAGGTGAAGGGCGAGCTGACCCACAGCCTCGACTTCGTGCTGCAGACCCTGCGCGACTACGGCCTCAACGACTTCTACCTCGAGCTCTCGACGAAAGAAGACGGCAACCCGAAGTTCATCGGTGACGACGCGCTCTGGGTCGAGGCGACCGAGACGCTGCGCGAGGTCGCCGAGGCCTCGGGACTCGAGCTCATGCCCGACCCGGGCGGGGCGGCGTTCTACGGGCCCAAGATCTCGGTGCAGGCGCGCGATGCCATCGGTCGCACCTGGCAGATGTCGACGATCCAGCTCGACTTCAACCAGCCCGAGCGCTTCGAGCTCGAGTACACCGGTCCCGACGGCGAGAAGCACCGCCCCGTGATGATCCACCGCGCCCTCTTCGGCTCGGTCGAGCGCTTCTTCGCGATCCTGCTCGAGCACTACGCGGGCGCGTTCCCGGTGTGGCTCGCACCGGTGCAGGTCGTGGCGGTTCCCGTCGCGGCCGAGTACGGCGACTACCTGGCCGAGATCGTCGCCGATCTGAAGTCGAAGGGCGTTCGCGCCGAGGCCGACCACAGCGACGACCGCATGCAGAAGAAGATCCGCACGCACACCACCCACAAGGTGCCGCTCATGCTGATCGCCGGCGAGCAGGACCGCGCCGCCGGCACCGTCTCGTTCCGCTTCCGTGACGGCACCCAGCTCAACGGTGTTCCCGTCGCCGAGGCCGTCGCCCGCATCACCGGCGCGATCGCGGGCCGCACGCTCGTGAACACCGCCGAGGATCTGGCGTGACGCACGATCCGGATGCCGGGGCGGCGGCCGAGCCGTCGATCGTCGACGCCGCCGATCTCGCGGGCGTGCCCGACGAGTTCCAGCGACTGTGGACGCCGCACCGCATGGCGTACATCTCGGCGGGCCGCGAGCCCATGGAGAAGAACTGCCCGTTCTGCGCGGCGCCCGAGAAGTCCGACGAGGACGGGCTGATCGTCGCGCGCGGCACGACCGCGTACGTGCTGCTCAACCTCTTCCCGTACAACTCGGGCCACCTGCTGGTGTGCCCGTACCGTCACATCGCCACGTACGACCAGGCGACCGACGAAGAGGTCGCCGAGATCGGCGCGCTCACCCAGCGGGGCATGCGCGTGCTGCGCGCGGTGTCGAACTGCGACGGCTTCAACCTGGGCATGAATCAGGGCGCGATCGCCGGCGCCGGAGTCGACGGGCACCTGCACCAGCACATCGTTCCGCGCTGGGCATCCGACGCGAACTTCTTCCCGATCATCGCCAAGACGAAGGCGCTCCCGCAGCTTCTGGGAGACGTGCGCCGCACGGTGGCCGAGGCCTGGAACAGCTGAGCGGGTTCATCCACACCCCCTCCGCGCACACGTCGCGCAGTGACTAGCGTGAGCGGATGGACCTTCGCCTCCGCCCTCTCGTTCTCTCGTTGACGCTCGTCGGAGTGCTGCTGGGCGCGACCGCCTGCATCCCGCTCCCGAGCCCGCGAGATGCCGAGAGCGTCGCCACTCCCGGGCCGACCACCGAGGAGTCGCCGACCGATGGGTCGTCGTCCGCGGCACCCGACGACGACACCGACGCCGACGAGCTGGGCGACGCGTTCGCCGAACGCGAGGAGTTCTTCCGCGCCCAGCAACTGCCGATGGACGGTACGCCCCTGGTCGCGGTGACGCCCGCACAGAAGCAGTTCATCGCCGAGCAGCGCGCGTACGTCGAGGGGCAGGGGGCGTCCTGGTCGGCGCAAGACGAGAGCATCACGCTCGCCCTGGCGGCCGACGCGTGCGAGACCGCCATCCTCAGCGCGCACGAGGTCGATGCGACCACGCTGCAGACCCACGTCGACACGTCTCCGCTGTTCGCCGCGATCCTGCCGAAAGACACGGACGCCGCGACGCGGGCCGCGGGCGAGCGCAACGTCGCCAGCGTGATGATCTTCGGAACGTCGTTCCTCTGCCCCGACGACGCCCCCGCGTGGCAGGCGGCGTACCTCGAGGTCTACGGAGGCTGACGCCTCCCGCCGACGCCGAAGCGACCGATCGGACCGCGCCGCGCGGGCGATCGCGGTGCGACGGCCGCTCAGCGCACCTGGCGCACCGAGAACTGCAGGCGCGGGTGCGCGTACGCCTCCTGCGACTCGATGAGACGCAGCTCGCGCGAGCCCGACTCGTAGGTGTTGGTGAGCAGGTCGAAGACGCTCGACGCCGTGCGCGCGAGCGCGTCGGCCGCGTCGCCGCCGCTGCGGCGGTAATGCGCGGTGAAGAGGGCGGCCGTGACGTCGCCCGAGCCGTTGGCCTTCATCGGGATGAGCGGGGTCTGCACGATCCACGCGCCGTTGTCGTCGACGACCATCATCTCGATCGTGTCGGCTTCGCGGTCGGGGCGCTCGACGCTGGTGACGAGGATCGTGCGCGGACCGCGGTCGCGCAGTGCGTCGGCCGAGTCCAGCGTCGAGTCGATGCTGCCGGGCTCGGTGCCGGTGAGGAAACCGAGCTCGAACTGATTGGGGGTGAGGATGTCGGCGACGGGCACCACGCGCTCGCGCAGCAGCTCGGGGATGGCCGGTGCCACGAAGCAGCCCGACTTGGCGTTGCCCATGACGGGGTCGCAGGCGTACACGGCATCCGGATTCGCCCGCTTGACCCGCGCGACGGTGTCGATGATGACGTCGGCGATGCCCTCGCCGCCCTGGTAACCCGAGAGCACCACGTCGATCTCGGGGAACACCCCGCGGTCCTCGATGCCGGCGATCACCGCGGCTACGTCGTCGGGCGCGATGAGGGGTCCGCGCCACGCGCCGTATCCGGTGTGGTTCGAGAAGTTGACCGTGTAGACCGGCAGGACCTCGACGCCGATGCGCTGCAGCGGGAAGACGGCTGCGGAGTTGCCGACGTGCCCGTACGCGACGGCCGACTGGATCGAAAGCACCTTCATGCCTCGATCCTCCCACTTCGCGCCCGCGCGGGGAGCACGCCCGCCGACAGTGTGCCCGCGGCGATCGCGATGTCGTCGGCGAGGGAGTCGGCCGAGTCCGCGTCGAGGTCGTGCACGGTCAGACGCAGGAACGATCCCGCGTGCTCGGGCGCGAGGAAGAACGGATCGCCCTCGCGCACGAGCCAGCCGCGCCGCATGAGCTCCTCGCGCACGGCGGCTGCGGGAACGGGGAGCGGAACCCAGAGGTTCAGGCCGTCGCCCGGGGTCACCGGCAGCCCGCGCGCACTCAGCGCCTCGGCGAAGGCCGCGTTGCGGTGCGCATAGTGCGCCGCCGCCCGTTCGATGCCGGCGCGCACCGCGTCGTCGGTGACGAGCGCGAGGGTCATGCGCTGCAGCAGGTGGCTGACCCAGGTGGTGCCGGGGGTCAGGCGCACGGCGAGGCCGTCGGCGGTGTCGACGTCGGATGCCGTGACCGCCAGGCACGTGTCGGGTCCGAGGAACTTCGACATCGACCGGATACGCGCCCACCGGCGCTGACCCGGGCCGATCACCGAATGCAGTGCCGCCCGCGACAGCAGCGAGAAGTGGTCGTCCTCGATGACGAGCACGTACGGATGCTCGGCGAGCACCGCGCGGAGCGCCGCCGCGCGCTCCGCGGTGAGGCTGGCCCCCGTGGGGTTGTGCGCGCGGGGCGTGCAGATGACCGCGCGCACCCCCGCCTGGAGTGCGACGCGGAGCCCCTCCACGGTCATGCCCTCGGCATCCACCGCCACGGGAACCGCGCGATACCCGCCGGTGCGCACGGTGTGCAACGCCGACAGGAAACAGGGGTCTTCGAGGGCGACGGCGTCGTCGCGCTGCAGGGACTGGGCCAGCAGGCGTTCGATCGCGTCGCTCGCACCGCTGGTGACGGTGATGCGCAGTTCGTCGTGGGGGAGCTGATCGGCCATCCACTCTCGCGCCCAGGCCTCGAGGCCCGGGTCGATGACCGGTTCGCCGTACAGCACGGGTCGGGTCGAGCGCGCGAGGGCCGCGGTGGGGTCGGGGATGCGCCCGGGGTCGGGGTTCCCCGTGCCGACGTCGCGCAGCACGGTGTCGGGCGCGTACCCCTCTTGAGCGACGGCGGCGCGGTCGGCGACACGCGTGCCGCCGCGGCCACGCGCCTCGACGAGGCCGGCTTGCGCGAGCTGACGGTAGGCGGCGACGACGGTGTTGCGGTTGACCCCGAGGTCGGCGGCCACGGCCCGCACCGATGGCAGCAGGGTGCCGGGGGCGAGCTCCCCGCGCTCGATGCGCGTGCGCAGGTCCGCGGCGATTCCGGATGCCGACCGGCCGGTCATGTCGATGGTCATACGCCCCCCTGGGTCGGCGTCCAGCCTATGTCCTGAGCCATGCTACGTTTTGGCCTAAGTCAATGAACGCGCCCCGAAGCGCGGAACGGAGTGGACATGACCGACACCGGAACCTCCCGCGTCAAGCGCGGTCTCGCCGAGATGCTCAAGGGCGGCGTCATCATGGACGTCGTCACGGCCGACCAGGCCCGCATCGCCGAAGACGCCGGCGCCGTCGCCGTCATGGCGCTCGAGCGCGTGCCCGCCGACATCCGGGCCCAGGGCGGCGTGGCGCGCATGAGCGATCCCGACCTGATCGACGACATCATCGCGTCGGTGTCGATCCCCGTCATGGCCAAGGCCCGCATCGGCCACTTCGTCGAGGCGCAGATCCTGCAGGAGCTCGGGGTCGACTACATCGACGAGTCCGAGGTGCTCTCGCCCGCCGACTACGTGAACCACATCGACAAGTACGACTTCACCGTGCCGTTCGTCTGCGGCGCCACCAACCTGGGCGAGGCGCTCCGCCGCATCACCGAGGGTGCCGCGATGATCCGCTCGAAGGGCGAGGCCGGCACCGGCGACGTCTCGGAGGCGACCAAGCACATCCGCACCATCCGCGGCGAGATCAACGCCCTGCGCGCCAAGACCAAGGACGAGCTGTACGTCGCCGCCAAGGAGCTGCAGGCCCCCTACGACCTCGTCGCCGAGATCGCCGAGACCGGAAAGCTGCCCGTCGTGCTCTTCACCGCCGGGGGAGTGGCCACCCCGGCCGACGCCGCCATGATGATGCAGCTCGGCGCCGACGGCGTCTTCGTGGGCTCCGGCATCTTCAAGTCGGGCAACCCCGCCCAGCGCGCCGCGGCCATCGTCAAGGCCACCACCTTCCACGACGACCCCAAGATCGTCGCCGAGGCGTCGCGCGGGCTCGGCGAGGCGATGGTCGGCATCAACGTGTCGGATCTGGCCGCCCCGCACCGACTCTCCGAGCGTGGCTGGTAGTCCCCGCGTCGGCGTCCTCGCCCTGCAAGGCGACGTGCGGGAGCACCTCGCCGCGCTGACGGCCCTCGGCGCCGACGCCCGTCCGGTGCGTCGGCCCGAGGAGCTCGCCGCAGTGGAGGGACTCGTCCTTCCCGGCGGCGAGTCCAGCGTCATCGACAAGCTGGCCCGCGCGTTCGGGATGCAGGCGCCGATCCGCGCGGCGATCTCCAACGGCATGCCGATGTACGGCACGTGCGCGGGCCTCATCCTGCTCGCCGATCGCCTCGACGGCGCGATCGAGGGCCAGCAGACCTTCGGCGGCCTCGACGCCCGCGTCGCGCGCAACGTCTTCGGCAGCCAGACCGCCTCGTTCGAGACCGACCTCGAGGTCCCCGCCCTCGGAGCCCCTCCCGTGCACGCCGTCTTCATCCGCGCCCCCGCGGTCGTCGAGTGGGGTCCGGATGCCGAGCCCCTCGCCTCGCTTCCCGACGGACGCGTCGTCGCGATCGAACAGGGCGCGCTCCTGGGCACCGCCTTTCACCCGGAGTCGACCGGGGAGCTGCGCTTCCACCGTCGCTTCCTGGATCGCGTTCGCGCCCGACGCGGTGCGGGCGCGCCCGCGCTCTAGACGGGAACGCATGTCCGGACACTCCACATACGGGGGACACGGGACATGGACGAAGGCGGACCGTGACTGCAACCGTGACGTGCCGAGCGGGATGCGACACACTCCAAGTATGAAGTCACCCCGTTTCGCGCGAGCTGCTGTCGTGGTTTCTATAGCCACCATTGCGCTGACTGGCTGTTCGGCTGGCGCGGCAAGCTATGCGATTTTGGACCGTGCACCACAACCGAGTGATGACACCCCCGCGTCGCTGCCGGACTACGCAAGCGAGAACATGGACCTCTCTACGGCTCGTTATGTCGGTGAGCACGATGGCACCAAGCTGTGGCTCGGCGAGGGCAAGGACACCTCGACTGTCTGTCTGTTGGCTTACCCCGATGACGAGAGCTGGCTGATCGGCTGTGGGAGTGAGGGCGAGGTGGATGGAACGGAGGTTGGGCGCTTCAGGTTCCAACCGGACGGGGATCCGGCGCCCGAGGGCGGAACTGAGATTTCAGCGAACGTTTTTGCATTCCGCCAGATTTGACGACCCGCAGACTCACCGCAGCAGCTAGACCACGCTTCGACGTCTCGAATTACGGTCTGACCCCGGCGACCCGACGCGACTTGCCGGGCAGCGCCATGTCCCTCGCTGGACAATCATCCGCCGTGGGAGGACGACGCCGAGCCCGGGGCCTAATCCCGGAAACACAAGAGGCCCGCGGCTTGGTAGCCGCGGGCCATTCGTAACCCAGGATATCGTTGAGCTATGTCCGGACACTCCAAATGGGCCACGACCAAGCACAAGAAGGCGGTCATCGACTCCCGCCGCGCCAAGTCGTGGGCCAAGCTCATCAAGAACATCGAGGTCGCGGCGAAGCTCGGTGGGGCCGACATGCAGGGCAACCCGACGCTGTTCGACGCGGTGCTGAAGGCCAAGAAGACCTCGGTCCCCAAAGACAACATCGACCGTGCGATCAAGCGCGGCGCCGGGATCGGCGGCGAGGCCGTCGAGTACGCCTCGATCCTGTACGAAGGCTACGGGCCCAACGGCGTGGCGTTCCTCATCGAGTGTCTGACCGACAACAAGAACCGCGCCGCGGCCGAGGTGCGCACCGCCCTCAGCCGTAACGGCGGTACCCTCGCCGACCCGGGCAGCGTCGCCTACAACTTCGCTCGTAAGGGCGTCATCGTCGTTCCCTCCGAGGGCACCAGCGAAGACGACGTCATGCTCGCCGTGCTCGAGGCCGGCGCCGAAGAGGTCGAGCCCCACGGCGAAGGCTTCGGCGTCATCACCGAGGCGAGCGACCTCGTGTCGGTACGAAGCGCCCTGCAGGACGCCGGGATCGAGTACGACTCGGCCGACGTCGAGTTCGTCCCCTCGCTCAAGGTCGAGGTCGACGCCGACACCGCCCGCAAGGTGTTCCGCCTCATCGACGCGCTCGAAGACAGCGACGACGTGCAGAACGTCTACACGAACTTCGACCTCAGCGCCGAGGTGCAGGCCGAGCTCGAGAACGACGAGTAAGGGCGCGCCCTCGTTTGCGACACGGCTCCTGCGCTTAGCGTGGGGGCCGTGTCCCGTTCCCTCCGCGTCCTCGGCATCGACCCCGGCCTGACCCGCTGCGGCATCGGCGTCGTCGACGTCTCGCCCACCCGCACGGCGTCGCTCGTGCATGTGGGCGTCGTGCGGTCCGCGCCGACCGATCCGATCGAGAAGCGCCTGGCAGCCATCGCCGCGGGGATTCGCGAGGTGCTGCACGCGCACGATCCTCACGTCGTCGCCGTCGAGCGCGTCTTCGCACAGAACAACCGCCACTCGGTCATGGGCACCGCCCAGGCCAGCGGCATCGCCCTGCTGCTGGCCGCCGAACACGGCATCCCGGCAGCCACCCACACCCCCAGCGAGGTGAAGGCCGCGGTCACGGGGTACGGCGCCGCAGACAAGCTGCAGGTGCAGACGATGGTCGCCCGCGTGCTGCGCCTGGACGCCCTGCCACAGCCCGCCGATGCCGCCGACGCCCTGGCGATCGCCCTCTGCCACGCGTGGCGCGGGGGAGCGGCATCCCCCTCGGACGACTCGGCACTCACCCCCGCGCAGCGCGCCTGGCGCGACGCCGAGAAGCGACGCACGCCCCCCACGCGTGTCGCTCGAACACATGTACGAACCGCGCCCTAGGCTCGGAGGATGATCTCCTCGCTGCACGGTTCGGCGGCCCACGTCGCCGACGATTCACTGGTCATCGTGGTCGGCGGCGTCGGCTTCTCGGTGGCCGTGACCTCCCAGCTCGCCCGCACCGTGCACATCGGCGACGACGTGCACCTGCACACGAACCTCATCGTGCGTGAAGACGCGCTCTCGCTGTTCGGCTTCGAGTCCCGCGAGGAGCTGACGGTGTTCACCCAGCTGATCGGCGTCACCGGGGTGGGTCCCAAGTCGGCGCTCGGCGTACTGTCGTCGCTCACCGTGCCGCAGATCGCGCAGGCGGTCGCCGACGACGACGACGCCCCGTTCCGTCGCGTGTCGGGCATCGGCCCGAAGACCGCGAAGCTCATCGTCGTGCAGCTCGCCGGCAAGCTCGCCGTGGTCGCCGCCGCCGCCCCCGCGGTCGCCTCGGTCCGCGGCGCCGTGCCCGCGCAGGTGACGCAGGCGCTCATCGGTCTGGGCTGGACGGAGCGGACCGCCGCCGAAGCCGTGGCATCCGTCGCCGAGAACGCCTCCGAGGCCGACCGCGCGTCGGTGCAGGCGCTGTTGCGCCTCACCCTCGCCCTGCTCGGCCCCGCGCGCAAGGAGCCGGTGAGTGGCTGACGTGCGCGACGCCGGCACGCCCGACGACGAGATCGAGCTCGCGATCGAGGGCGCCCTGCGCCCCACCTCGCTCGCCGAGTTCGTCGGCCAGCAGAAGGTGCGCGGGCAGCTGCAGTTGCTGCTCGACGCCGCCCGCATCCAGCAGCGCTCGCCCGACCACATCCTGCTGTCGGGCCCACCGGGTCTCGGCAAGACGACGCTCGCCATGATCGTCGCGCACGAGAGCGGACGCCCGCTGCGTCTGTCGAGCGGACCGGCGATCCAGCACGCGGGAGACCTGGCGGCCCTGCTGTCGTCGCTCACCCCCGGCGAAGTGCTCTTCATCGACGAGATCCATCGCATGGCGCGCTCGGCCGAAGAGATGCTGTACCTCGCGATGGAGGACTTCCGCATCGACATCATGGTCGGCAAGGGCGCGGGCGCGACGAGCATCCCGCTCGATCTCGCCCCCTTCACCCTCGTCGGGGCGACGACACGCGCGGGGCTCCTCCCCAACCCCCTCCGCGACCGCTTCGGTTTCACCGCGCACCTGGAGTACTACGAACCCGAGGAGCTCGAGCGGGTCGTGTCCCGATCGGCATCCATGCTCGACGTGGGCCTGCCCGGCACCTCTCGGTCCGAGATCGCGCGACGCTCGCGCGGGACGCCCCGCATCGCCAACCGCCTTCTGCGCCGCGTGCGGGACTACCTCGTCGTGTACGGCCCCTCCGACGGCGCCGCCGAGGGAGACGCCGACGTGCGGACGGTGGGCGCCGCCCTCGACCTGTACGACGTGGATGCCATCGGACTCGACCGCCTGGACCGCGCGGTGCTCGACGCGCTCGTCCGCCGCTTCCGCGGGGGACCGGTGGGGCTGAGCACCCTCGCCGTCGCCGTCGGCGAGGAGCCCGAAACCATCGAGTCGGTGGTCGAGCCGTACCTCGTGCGCATCGGTTTCATGGGGCGCACGCCCCGCGGACGCGTGGCCACCCCCGAGGCGTACGACCACCTCGGCGCTCCCCACCCCGACGGCGTCCTCCGGTTCAGCCAGGGGTCATGACCTATACTCGGCGAGGGATTCCCCGACCCCCGCTAGGCAGTGCCGCACGGCGCGCCTGAATTGAAAGGTGCACCGCCTCGATGGATATCGCCCGGTTCTTCGCCGATTACGGCATCATCATCCTGCTCATCGGCCTGCTGGTCTTCATGTTCTACAGCTCGCGCCGTCGGATGAAGAAGCAGAAGGCCGACATCGAGCAGAAGGCGCGCGAGACCGTTCCCGGCGCCGAGGTCCTTCTGCAGGGCGGCCTGTACGGCACCATCGTCGAGTACGACGGTGAAGACCTCGACAAGCCCGCGCACGTCGAGATCGCTCCCGGCGTCGTGATCAAGGTGCACAGCCAGGCCGTGCTCCGCATCGTCAACCCGGCCGAGGGCTTCGTGACCGAAGACGACTTCATCGAGGCCGAAGAGGCCGAGGCCGAGTACGTCGCCGGGGTCGCCGACGGCGACATCACCTCGATCAGCGACGACCGCCGCGCCGCGCGTCACGACGAGCACACCGAGGCCGGCCTCACCGACGCCGAGCGCGCCGACAAGGACCGCCCGCAGGTCTGACGCCCTCACCGGCCCCTTCCTCGTTCACCGCCGCACAGAAAGCCGACTCCGTGGCGCCCTCGACTCCTGTCCGTCATGCCTGGCGCGTGTTGACCGGATTGCTCGCCATCACCGGCGTGCTCTTCGGCATCAACGCGCTGGGCGTGTACGCCTTCTCCGCAAGTTCCTGGACCCCCGAGCTCGCGCTCGACCTCCAGGGCGGCACGCAGATCATCCTGCAGGCCCAGACCACCGACGGGGCCAACCCCGACAGCGAACAGCTGCAGCAGGCCGTCTCGATCATCCGCCAGCGCGTCGACGCCTCGGGCGTGAGTGAGGCCGACGTGGCCACCGAGGGCGGCCGCAACATCGTCGTGCAGATCCCGGGCGAGGCCGATGAGGCCACCCGCGAACGGATCCAGAGCTCGGCTCAGCTGCAGCTGCGCCCGGTGCTGTTCACCGGCTCGCCGGCTACGACGTTCGTCGGCCAGGACGGCAACGCCACGCCGTACCCGACGCCCGACCCGTCGCTGCCCGCGACCCCGACCGCGTCGCCCACCAACGGCAGCGATCCCGCGTGGATCACCCCGGCGCTGCAGGCGCAGTTCCTCTCGTACGACTGCGCGAACCCGCCGAGCAACCCCGCGCAGGCTCCCGCCGATCAGCCCATGATCACGTGCGGCCAGGGCGACTCGACCAAGTACATCCTCGGTCCCGTCGAGCTCGACGGCACCGACATCTCGAACGCCACGAACGGCCAGGAGCAGAACACCGGCCAGTGGGCCGTGAACCTCGTCTTCAACGACCAGGGCACGCAGACCTTCGCCGAGATCAGCCAGCGCCTCTACGGCGCTCAGGCCCCGCTCAACCAGTTCGCCTTCGTGCTCGACGGCAGCGTGCTGTCGGCGCCGTCGATGAACGGCATCATCGTCGACGGCCGCCCGAGCATCACGGGAAGCTTCACGCAGGAGTCGTCGAAGGCCCTCGCCGACCAGCTCAAGTACGGCGCCCTGCCCCTGAGCTTCCAGGTGGTCAGCTCCGACACGGTGTCGGCGACCCTGGGTTCGCAGCAGCTCCAGGTGGGCTTCATCGCCGGTCTGATCGGTCTGGGGCTCGTCGCGATCTACTCCCTGATCGTGTACCGGGCCCTCGGCACGGTGATCATCGCCTCGCTGGGCGTGATGGCGGTGCTGACCTATCTCGCCCTGTGCATCCTGGCGTGGCGGGCCGGCTTCCGCCTGTCGCTCGCCGGTGTGGCCGGTCTGATCGTGACGATCGGCTTCACGGCCGACTCGTTCATCGTCTACTTCGAACGCATCCGCGACGAGTTGCGCGACGGAAAGTCGATCACGGCCGCCGTCGAAGACGGATGGTCGCGCGCCAAGCGCACCATCTACATCTCGAAGTCGATCAACATCCTCGCCGCCGTCGTGCTGTACATCCTGGCCGACTCCACGGTGAAGGGCTTCGCGTTCACGCTGGGGCTCACCACCGCGATCGACATCCTGATCTTCATCCTGTTCACCCACCCCGTGATGCAGTTGTTGGCACGTACCCGGTTCTTCGGGTCGGGACACCCCCTGTCGGGAATGGATCCGCACGCGCTGGGCGCCGTCTACCGCGGCCGCGCCGAGTTCCGTGCTCCCGTCGCCGACGCCGGCCGTGCGAAGCGCTCGCGCGGTGAGGCCCAGCGCCGCCAGACGATCGCCGAACGCAAGCAGGCCGAGCTCGCCGCCGCGCGCAGCGATAGCCGCTCGACGAAAGAGGGAGACGTCTGATGCGCTCCATGACGCAGCTCGGCAACGACCTCTACTCCGGGAAGACCTCGTTCCCGTTCGTTCAGCGCCGTCGCCTCTGGTTCATCATCGCCGCCGTTCTGGTGATCGGCGCGGCCCTGGTGCCGCTCATCCGCCCGGTGCAGTTCTCGATCGAGTTCACCGGCGGCTCGCAGTTCACGGTGTCGAACCCGGCCTCGTTCGACCAGTCGCTCGCCACCGACGCCGTGACCTCGGTCGTGCCCGGTGCGAGTACGCGCGTCAGCACCATCAGCGACCAGGCCGTGCGCGTGCAGACCGACCAGATGGACAACGACGAGACCCAGGCGGTGGCCGCCGCCCTGGCGTCCGCCTACGGCGTCGATGCGTCCGAGATCACGAACTCGTTCATCGGACCCACCTGGGGCAACGACGTCACGCGCCAGTCGCTGTGGGGTCTGTCGATCTTCCTCGCGCTGACCTTCCTGATCCTCGCGCTGTACTTCCGCACGTGGAAGATGTCGGTCGCCGCGATCATCGGCCTCGTCGACGTGCTCGTCATCACGATCGGCGTGTACGCGCTCTTCGGCTTCGAGATCTCGCCGGCCGCCGTCATCGGCTTCCTGACGATCCTCTCGTACGCGCTGTACGACACCACCGTCGTCTTCGACAAGGTGAGAGAGAACACCCGGGATGACGGCGAGATCTCCGGCCGCACGTTCGCGGAGTCGGTCAACCTCGCCGCGAACCAGACGTTGATCCGATCGATCAACACCACGGTGGTCGCCATCCTCCCCGTCGGCGCCATCCTCTTCATCGGAGTGCCGCTGGGCGCGCGCACCCTGAGCGACATCTCGCTGTCGATCTTCGTCGGCACGATCGTCGCGGCGTACTCGACGCTGTTCGTCGCCGTCCCGATGTACGCCCTCCTGCGTGAGAAAGAGAAGCCGATCGCCGATCGCGACGCCCGCGTCGTGGCCGCACGCGAGAAGGCGGGCGTCCCGGCCTGACGCCGGGGCCCCGCCCCGCGGGGCGTAGACTTGATCGACTGGCCGTGAGGAAGAGGTGGCGATGACCGAGACCACGTCGTCCACGCCGCCCCCGTCGTCACTGCGTCGCCTGGTGCCGCGCATCTTCTCACGTGCTGCCCGCCGCGACGACGTCGACAAGCTGCTCCGCACCGTCCGCACGCACCACCCCAAGGGCGATCTCGCGATCGTCGAACGGGCCTACGCGGTCGCCGACAAGGCACACGACGGACAGAAGCGCCAGAGCGGTGAGCCGTACATCACCCACCCGTTGGCGGTGGCGCAGATCCTCGCCGAGCTGGGTCTGGGGCCCAAGGCGATCGCGGCGGCGCTTCTGCACGACACCGTCGAAGACACCGGCTACCCCCTCGACGAACTCGCCGCCGACTTCGGCGACGAGGTGGCCATGCTCGTCGACGGCGTCACCAAGCTCGACAAGGTCAAGTACGGCGACAGTGCCCAGGCCGAGACGGTGCGCAAGATGATCGTCGCGATGTCGAAAGACATCCGCGTACTGCTCATCAAGCTCGCCGACCGCCTGCACAACGCGCGCACCTGGGGCTTCGTCCCCCCGCACAAGGCCGCGAAGAAGGCGACCGAGACGCTCGAGATCTACGCCCCGCTGGCGCATCGTCTCGGCATCCAGGCCATCAAGAGCGAGCTCGAAGACCTCTCGTTCGCGGTGATGCACCCGAAGCTCTACGCCGAGATCGAGAGCCTGGTGAGGCAGCGCACTCCGCAGCGCGAGCAGTACGTGCAGAACGTCATCGACTCCGTCGACGCCGACCTGCGCGAACTGCGGGTACGCGGCCGGGTCATGGGGCGACCCAAACAGCTCTACTCGGTGTACCAGAAGATGGTCGTGCGCGGGCGCGAGTTCGACGACATCTACGACCTCATCGGCATCCGCATCCTCGTCGGCACGGTGCGCGACTGCTACGCCGTGCTCGGTGCGATCCACGCGCGGTGGACGCCGCTGCCGGGGCGCTTCAAGGACTACATCGCCACTCCCAAGTTCAACCTGTACCAGTCGCTGCACACGACGGTGCTCGGCCCGGGTGGCCGCACGGTCGAGATCCAGATCCGCACGCACGAGATGCACCAGCAGGCCGAGTTCGGTGTCGCGGCCCACTGGAAGTACAAAGAGCGCATGGCCGGCGGCAAGACGGATGCCAAGGCCGTCGACGCCGACATGGCCTGGATCGCGCACATCTCGGACTGGCAGGCAGAGACCGCCGACCCGGGGGAGTTCCTCGACTCGCTGCGGTTCGAGATCGGCGCGAAAGAGGTCTACGTCTTCACGCCGAAGGGGCGCGTCGTGGGTCTGCCCACGGGGGCGACGCCCGTCGACTTCGCGTACGCCGTGCACACCGAGATCGGCCACCGCACCATGGGGGCGAAGGTCAACGGTCGCCTGGTGCCCCTCGAGTCGGCCCTGCAGAGCGGCGATGTGGTCGAGGTCTTCACGTCGAAGAACCCCGACGCCGGTCCCAGCCAGGACTGGCTCGGCTTCGTCAAGAGCACCCGCGCGCGCAACAAGATCCGCGGGTGGTTCACGAAGGAACGTCGCGAAGAGGCCATCGAGCAGGGCAAGGACTCCATCGCCCGCGCCATGCGCCGGCAGAACCTTCCCCTGCAGCGTCTGATGAGCCAGGACTCGTTCACCGAGGTCGCGCGGCTCTTCCACTACGAAGACGTCTCGGCGCTGTACGCCGCGGTCGGCGAGGGTCACGTCTCGACCCAGTCGGTGATCGAGAAGGTCACGGCTCTGGTCAACGTCGAGGAGTCGAACACCGGCCCCATCGACATCCCCGTCGGACGCAGCCGGGCCCCGCGCGGTGGCGACTCGGGAGTGCTCGTGCGCGGCGCGCCCGACATCCTGGTCAAGTTGGCCAAGTGCTGCACCCCCGTGCCGGGCGATCAGATCGTCGGCTTCGTGACGCGCGGCAGCGGCGTCTCGGTGCACCGAGGCGACTGCACGAACGTGAAGTCGCTCAAGGAAGAGCCCGATCGACTCATCGAGGTCGAGTGGGCGCCGACCTCGAAGAGCGTGTTCCTCGTGCAGATCCAGGTCGAGGCCCTCGATCGCTCGGGCCTGCTCAGCGACGTCACGCGGGTGCTCAGCGAGCACCACGTCAACATCCTCTCGGCCACCGTGTCGACGACGAACGACCGACTCGCGCTCAGCAAGTTCGTGTTCGAGATGGGCGACACCGTGCATCTGGATCGGGTGCTGAACGCCGTGCGTCGCATCGACGCGGTGTACGACGTCTACCGCGTCACCTCTTCCTGAGGGGCGACGCGGTCCTCGTCCGCGCCGGCACGGGCGATGGCCGTACCCGGTGATCCCGGGTGACCGTGGGACATGTCGCTGCTCCGTGCCTCGTGCTGCGCGGCGTCGCCAGGCTCTGCGGATCCGTGTGCGCACCGCAGCGCGTCGACGGCTCGCCGACCGTAGGGGAAGCGCGGGTGCGCCCGCAGCCAGAGCGTCGCTGCGGCGGCGATCCTCGGCTCCTCGGCGGCCCACGCGCAGGCCACGGCTCGCTCGGCGGCGTCGCCGGAGCGAGCGAGATCGATCAGGGTGCGCGCCGGCGTGGTGACGTGCACCCCCGCGACGGTGACGACGTCGGCCGCCCCGAGACGCACCTCGTGATACTGCGCGCGGGCAGTTCCCCGCACGATGTGGCGTATCGCGCTCACACGTTGCGCGTGGTGGCGGGTCGGCTCGACGGTCTGTCCACCGTGGATCCACGCCGCGCTCGCGCGTACCGCCGCCCAACGATCTCCGAGGAGCGGACGGAGGCTTCGCGCACGCATCCACGGGCTCTCGACGGCATCGGCGGGCATGAACCCCTCGCCCAGGGCGACCAGGATGCCGTCGAGGCACGCGGCCGTGAGCTCGGCCAGGGCCATGCGCTCGTCGGCGAAGAACAGGAAGGGCGACACCATCCCGTCAGTGTGACGCGAGGGTGTCGCCCTTTCTGTTGACCGTGTCGATCTGTGGAGAACCCGCTCAGCCGCCGAGGGCGCGCAGCCAGGTCCGTCGCGCTTCGAGGGCCTCGGACGCCTGAGCCGCCGCGCGCTTGTCACCGCGCGCGGTGGCGTCTGCGAGCTCGGCCTCGAGCTTGTCGATCGCGTCGGACAGCTGGCGCGTCATGTCGTTGGCACGCGCCTTCTGCTCGGGATCGTTGCGCTTCCAGTCGGCGTCTTCGCGGGTGCGCACGCTCTGCTCGATCTTGCGCAGGTCGTCGTCGAGGGCGCGCTCCTTGTCGCGCGGGAACACGCGACCGATCTCGTCCCACTGGCGCTGGATGGCGGTGAGCTTCTGTCGAGCGGTGGCGAGGTTCTTCTCGTCGACGAGCGGAGCCGCCTCGGCGAGGAGCACCTTCTTCTGCTCGATCTTCTCTTTCGAGGCCTCGGTCTCGGCGGACTCCCGCTCGATGCGAGCGCCGTACAGGGCGTCACCGGCGGCTTTGAAACGTGCCCACAGAGCATCGTCGACCTTGCGGCCGGCGCGGCCCGAAGCCTTCCAGGCGTCGAGCAGGTCGCGGTAGGCGCCGATGCCGTCCTCGCCGCGCGGGGCCAGGGCCTCGGCGCGCTCGACGAGACGCGTCTTGGCGTCGCGCGCGACCTTGTGGGTGTCGTCGAGCTGCGAGAAGTACTCGCGGCGGTGACGGTCGACCGTCGCGCGGGCGTCGCGGAACCGGCGCCACAGCTGCTGCGCGGTCGACTTCGACAGGCGGGGCCCGTTCTGCTGGTGGGCCTGCCAGCGATCGAAGAGCGCCGCCATGTCGGCGGTCATCTGCTTCCACTGCACGGTCTGCGGGTCGCGGGCGGCCAGGGCCTCGGCCTGCTCGACGATGGCCGTGCGCTCGCGCACGGCTTCGTCGACGGCTTCCTTCGCGGCGGCCGCCTCGGTCTCGCTGGCTTCGGCGAGCTGCGACGTGAGGGCGTCGAGGCGCGCGACCAGGGCGGCGAGGTCGCCGACGGCGGCGGCGCCGTCGAGCTTGCCGCGCACCGTCTTGGCCGTCGAGCGCAGATCGCCGGCCGACGCACCGCCGCGGCGGTGGCGCACCTCGAGCAGGGTCACCTCGCTCGCGAGGTCGGAGTACTTGCGCTCGAAGTAGGCGAGTGCTTCGGCGGGCGTGCCGTCGGGGTACTGTCCCACGGCGCGCCAGTCGTCACCCTCGCGCACCGAGACGGTGCCGTCGTCGTCGACGCGGCCCCACGGCTCGGTGGGCGCGCTCGACGCGGGAGCGCCGGCGGGCTTCGAGGGAACGGGGGCACCCGGGCGCGGACGAGCCATGGGGGTGGCGGCGGGACGCGGCGACGGCGCCGGCGTGCGAGGCGCGGCGGGCTCCTCCGACTGTTCGGCGGTGGCAGGCTCGTCGGCACTGGGCTCATCGGCACTGGGCTCATCGGCACCGGGCTCATCGGCACTGGGCTCATCGGCATCGGTCGCGGCGGGGGTGCCGAACGCGGCGTCGACCGCGTCGGCGTCGGGGGCTGCGTCGTCCGTGTCATCGGATGCCGCGGACGGGTCCACGTCGGGGACGGAGTCGGCGCCGTGGTCGTCGGAGGCGACGGGCGAGTCGAGGCCGGGCGCGGAATCGGCCTCGGCGGCCGTCGCGCCCTCGGGCGCGGCGGTGGGTTCGACCTCGGCATCACTCGCGCCGTCGCGCGGGTCGGAGGTCTCGGGGGTGGGAGCGGAAGTCACGGGTAGCACCTCATCGCGGCAGAACCGCCTGGGGGAGTAGGACTCTCCGAGCCTAGTACGGGCCGCACCCACGGAACAGGATGCCGCCCCGGCTCACTCCGTCGGCACCGGTGCGGGCGTCTCGGGAACGGCCGTCGGCGCCGGGGTCGGCGCATCGGTGACGGCGGGCACGGGTGCGCCCGGACCCGCGACGAAGTAGAACGTCTGAGCGGCCCCGGCACCGAGGATGACCGCAAGCCCGACGACGACGCCGATCACGGTGTCGCGGCGACGCCGACGCCCCTGGCGTTCGTGCAGCTCGAGGCGCGCCTGGTAGACCCGCGCGCGCTCGCGCTGCTCCCGTGTCTGACGGTCTTTCCCCCGCGTCGCCACATCGACCTCCTCGCGCTCGGACGCCTCGATCCTACGCACGGGCCCCACGGACCGAGGTGCCGGCGGTCGTCCGGCGGCCTCCGACGAGAGCGGCGGGGACCGCTGCTCGCTCCGGTGTCGGAGGCCCCGGTTAGCCTGGAGCAGTGACCCGTGCCTCCGCCCTCTTCCAGGGCTCAACCCCGCTCGCGGTGCGAATGCGACCCGTCAGCCTCGACGAGGTCGCCGGCCAGGGTCACCTCCTGCGCCCCGGCTCTCCGCTGGTCACCCTCGCGACCACCGACTCCTCGGCATCCGTCTCGGCGGTGTCGGTCATCCTCTGGGGTCCTCCCGGAACGGGCAAGACCACGCTGGCGCAGGCCATCGCGCGCTCGTCGGGGCGTCGTTTCGTCGAGCTGTCGGCGATCACCGCGGGAGTGAAGGACGTTCGGGAGGTCATGCAAGAGGCGCTGACGCAGCGCGACCTGTACGGACAGTCGACCATCCTCTTCCTCGACGAGATCCACCGGTTCACGAAGGCCCAGCAGGACGCCCTGCTCCCGGGAGTCGAGAACGGGTGGGTCGTGCTCATCGCCGCGACGACCGAGAACCCCTCGTTCTCGGTGATCTCCCCGCTGCTCTCGCGCTCCCTGCTGCTGACGCTGCGCCCCCTGGGCGACGACGACCTCGGCGCCCTCGTCGATCGGGCGGTGACCGACCCGCGCGGGCTCGCGGGGCGCGTCGTGCTCGACGACGAGGCCCGCGCCACGCTGGTGCGGCTGGCATCGGGCGACGCCCGTCGCGCGTTGACCGCCCTCGAGGCCGCCGCCGCGGTCGCCGGTGACGACGGCGGCGTCGCCGCGCCGGTGGCCACCCGTGCCGCCGACCGCGATGACGATGACGACGACGACGACGACGAATCGGATGCCGGGACAGACGACCCCTCGCGTCCCGCCGACGATCTGCCGGTCATCACCGCCGACCACATCGCCCAGGCCGTCGACCGCGCTCTGCTGAGATACGACCGTCAGGGCGACGAGCACTACGACGTGATCAGCGCGTTCATCAAGTCGGTGCGCGGCTCCGACCCCGACGCCGCGATCCACTACCTCGCCCGCATGATCGAAGCGGGGGAGGACCCGCGCTTCATCGCCCGACGCCTCGTCATCTCGGCCGCCGAAGACATCGGCATGGCCGACCCGCAGGCCCTGCAGATCGCCGTCGCCGCGGCCGACGCCGTGGCGTTCATCGGCATGCCCGAAGGGCGCATCCCACTCGCCGAGGCGACCGTGTACCTCGCGACCACGGCCAAGTCCAACGCCGCGTACAACGCCATCAATGCGGCGATCGCCGATGTGCGCGCCGGCGGTTTCGGACGCGTCCCGATGCACCTGCGCGACGCCCACTACCCGGGCGCCAAGCGCCTGGGCCACGGCAAGGGCTACAAGTACGCCCACGACAGCGAGATCGGCATCGTGACGCAGCAGTACCTTCCCGACGAGCTGCGGGGCAAGCGCTACTACGAGCCCACGAACCACGGCACCGAGCGCGACGTCTCGGCACGGCTCGAGAAGATCCGCCGCATCCTCGACGGGCAGTGACACCCGCGCAGGGGTCTCGCCGAGTGCTCTGATAGCATGAACCGGCTCGAAACAGGGTTTTCGGGCATCCCCTCCTTCCAGTGATCACCTTCCGGTGCGCCCCGGCGTGCGCTTCGGATCGGGCGGAAGGGGGCGATACGCCCGCGAGCCGCGAAAGGCGCGGCCGCGTCATCGGAAGGAGCACTTCGTGACCACGAAGTCTCAGGACCGCCGTAAGGTGCGTCTGTCGCGAGCCCTCGGCATCGCGCTCACCCCCAAGGCCGCCCGCTACCTCGAGAAGCGTCCCTACGCTCCGGGTGAGCACGGTCGCACCAAGCGCAAGGCCGACAGCGACTACGCCGTTCGTCTGCGCGAGAAGCAGCGTCTGCGCGAGCAGTACGGCATCCGCGAGAAGCAGCTGCGCATCGCGTTCAACGAGGCCCGTCGCACCGACGGCCTGACCGGTGAGAACCTGGTCGAGCTGCTCGAAATGCGTCTGGACGCCCTCGTCGTGCGCGCGGGCTTCGCCCGCACCACCGCGCAGGCTCGCCAGCTCGTCGTGCACCGCCACATCATGGTCGATGGCCAGCTCGTGGACCGCCCGTCGTTCCGCGTCAAGCCGAACCAGATGATCCACGTCAAGACCAAGAGCGAGGGCCTCGAGCCCTTCCAGGTCGCCGCCGCCGGTGGGCACGCCGAAGTGCTGCCCCCCGTTCCGGGCTACATCGAGGTCGACCTGGCGACGCTGCAGGCTCGCCTGCTCCGTCGCCCCAAGCGCGCCGAGGTGCCCGTCACGTGTGACGTGCAGCTCGTCGTCGAGTACTACGCCGCCCGCTGATCTCAGCGAGCTGAAGGGCGCCGGGTTCTCCCGGCGCCCTTCTTTCGTTCCGACCGCACTCGCCGCGATCGCCCTTGGATGCCGGAGGGCGCGGCATCCCTCGATCCCTCTTTCGCGGCGGAGAGGGGTGGTCGCCTACGATGAGGGATGCCGCGACCGCGGCGTCGTATCGAGGAAGAAGTGGTGATCGTGAGAAGCCTCGTCTGGTTCGCCCTGGGCATCGTCGGCGGATTCGTCGCCGCCCACATGGTCAACAAGGACCCCCGCGGGCAGGAAGTCCTCGCCCAGCTCGACTCGCGCATCGGCGAGTTCACCGATCACATGAGCGACGCGTACCGCCAGCAGGAGACGCGTCTGTCGGAGATCATCGACGACGTCAAGAGCGTGGCCTCCTCGGCGGTCGACAAGACAGCGGACGCCGTCGACGACGCCGCAGCGGCCGCCAAGAAAGCCGCTTCGCCCTCCGACTGACCTCCCCGGCATCGGGTTCCGCGTGGCGGGGCCGATACCTCACGCGCACGGAAAGACCCGCCATGAAAACCGCCGAGATCGCCCAGCGCTTCCTCGACTTCTTCGAGAAGAAGAATCACACGATCGTCCCGTCGGCCTCGCTCGTCACCGACGACCCGGCCCTGCTCTTCACCGTGGCGGGCATGGTGCCGTTCATCCCGTACCTCAGCGGTGTCGTTCCGCCGCCGTACCCCCGGGCCGCCGACGTGCAGAAGTGCATCCGCACCAACGACATCGAAGAGGTCGGCAAGACCCCCCGCCACGGGACGTTCTTCCAGATGCTCGGCAACTGGTCGTTCGGCGACTATTTCAAAGAAGACGCGATCCGCTTCGCCTGGGAACTGCTGACCTCGCCCGAGTCCGAGGGCGGCCTCGCCTTCGACGCGAAGGACCTGTGGGTCACGGTCTACGAAGAGGACGACGAGGCGCACGATCTGTGGCGCTCGCTCACCGACCTGCCCGAGGAGCGCATCCAGCGCCTGGGCAAGGACACGAACTACTGGTCGACCGGTCTTCCCGGTCCCGCCGGTCCCTGCTCCGAGATCTTCTTCGACCGTGGACCCGCGTACGGCATCGACGGCGGCCCCGCCACCGACGACGACCGCTACGTCGAGATCTGGAACCTCGTGTTCATGCAGTACGAGATCACCAACGTGCGCTCGAAGTACGACTTCGACATCGTCGGCGAGCTCCCCGCCAAGAACATCGACACCGGCATGGGCCTCGAGCGCATCGCGTTCCTCAAGCAGGGCGTCGACAACATGTACGAGACCGACCAGGTGCGCCCCGTGCTCGACCTGGCGGCGAAGCTGGCCGGCAAGGCCTATGGCCACGAGTCGCACGAAGACGACGTGCGCCTGCGCATCGTCGCCGACCACGTGCGTTCCTCGCTCATGCTGCTCGCCGACGGTGTCACGCCCTCGAACGAGGGCCGCGGGTACATCCTGCGCCGCATCATGCGCCGCGCCATCCGCTCGATGCGCCTGCTGGGCGTCGAGGGTGCGACCTTCCCCGAGCTGTTCGCCGCCTCGCGCGATGCGATGAAGGAGTCCTACCCCGAGGTCGGCACCGATTACGCGCGCCTCTCGGCCTACGCGATCGCCGAGGAGCAGACCTTCCTGCGCACGCTGGCCGCGGGTTCGGCCATCCTCGATCAGTCCGTCGTCGAGGCGAAGAACGACGGGGGCACGACGCTGTCGGGCTCGGAGGCCTTCCTGCTGCACGACACCTACGGCTTCCCGATCGACCTGACGCTCGAGATCGCCGAAGAAGCCGGCCTGTCCGTCGACCGCGCCGCTTTCGACGAGCTCATGCTCGAGCAGCGCACCCGCGCCAAGGCCGATGCCCGTGCCCGCAAGGGCACCATCGCCGACCAGAGCGCCTACCGCGAGTTCCGCGCGCTCGGCGAGACGGTGTTCACCGGCTACACCGAGCTGCAGACGGAGTCGACGGTGCTCGGCATCCTGATCGACGGCCGCGGCACCGACCGCGCCGCCGAGGGACAGATCGCCGAGATCATCACCGCCGAGACCGCGCTGTACGCCGAGTCGGGTGGCCAGGTCGCCGACAAGGGTGTGATCGTCGGCCCCGGATACGAGCTCGAGGTGCTCGACGTGCAGCGTCCCGTTCCGGGCCTCGTCAGCCACACCGTCGAGGTCAGCACCGGCGAGGTGTCGGTGGGCGCCCGCGCCACGACCGTCGTCGACGCCCTCAACCGCCACTCGGCGCAGCAGGCGCACACCGCCACCCACCTGGTGCACGCCGCGATCCGCGACACGCTGGGCAAGAGCGCCACGCAGACCGGTTCGCTCAACCGCGCGGGCTACATGCGCTTCGACTTCAGCTGGGGCGCCGCACTGTCTCCCGAGACGCGCACCGAGATCGAGGACATCGCCAACAACGCCGTCCGCGACAACCTCGAGGTCACCACGCGCGTGATGTCGCTCGACGAGGCGAAGGCCGCGGGTGCCATGGCGCTGTTCGGTGAGAAGTACGGCGACACGGTGCGCATGGTCGACGTCGGCGGACCGTGGTCGCGCGAGCTCTGCGGTGGCACGCACGTCGCCCGCAGCTCCGAGATCGGCCTGGTCAACCTGGTGGGGGAGCAGTCCGTCGGTGCCTCCAACCGCCGCGTCGAGGCGCTCGTCGGGCTCGACGCGTTCCGCGATCTCGCCGCCGAGCGGGCGATCGTGTCGCAGCTGAGCTCGAGCCTGAAGACGCCGCGCGAACAGCTCACCACCCGCATCGCCGACCTCGCGGCCAGCCTCAAGGCCGCCGAGAAGAAGATCGCCGCGTTCGAGGCGCAGGCCCTGAGCGGTCGTCTGCCGCAGCTCGTCGAGTCGGCCGTCGCGGTCGGCGCCGTGCGGGTCGTCGCCCAGAGCCTCGGCGAGGGAGCGTCGGCCGACGATGTGCGCTCGCTCGCCCTGCAGGTGCGCGACCGACTCGGGTCCGACCCCGCCGTCGTGGCTCTCGCCTCGGTCGCCGGCGGGCGCGCCACGGTGGTCGTCGTGACCAACGAGGGCGCGCGCGAGCGCGGCCTGGCCGCGGGTGCCCTCGCCAAGAACGCCGCGGGCGTGCTCGGCGGTGGGGGTGGCGGACGCCCCGACGTCGCCCAGGGCGGCGGAACGGATGCCGCGGCCTTGCCGACGGCGCTCGAGGGCATCGTCACCGACGTGCGGGCGACCGCCGCGTGACGGGATTCCGGCGCGGTATCCGCCTGGGAATCGATGTCGGGCGCGCCCGGGTGGGCGTGGCCCGCTCGGACCCCGACGGCGTGCTCGCCGTGCCCGTCGAGACCGTGCCGCGAAAGGGTGAGCCGGTGCGGCGGATCGTCGAGCTCGCGGCGGAGTACGAGGCGTTCGAGGTGCTGGTCGGCCTGCCGCTGAACCTCCGCGGCGACGACACCCCGTCGACGACCGACGCCCGCGCGTTTGCCGGCGCCCTCGCCGAGGCGTTGCCGATGCCGGTGCGCCTGGTCGACGAGCGTCTGAGCACGGTGTCGGCGCACGGCGTCCTGCGAGAGGCAGGCCGTTCCCAGCGAGCGTCTCGTAGCATTGTGGATCAAGTCGCCGCCGTGGTGCTGCTGCAGCAGGCGCTCGACGTGGAGCGACATTCCGGCGAGCCGGCCGGACCCACCGTCTCACCGGGACAGGAGCCCGCCTGACATGCCCGAGAACCAGCCTCCCGAGAACGATCCGTTCGCTGATCTGTACGGGCGCCTTCCCGACCCGCGCACGGGCGCACGCCCGTCTGCCGCCTCGACGCCGGACGGTGCCGAGGGCGAGACTCTCTCGCCGCGCCGCGCCGCCCGCGAGGCCCGCCGCGCCGCGACCGGTCCCACCGCCACCTCGGCGGCGGACTCGAACGCGTCGGAAGCCCCCGCGCAGGGCGATTCGACCGTCGGTGACACCGCCGCGCCGTCGTCCCCCGCGCCCGCCGCGGGCGCTCCCGACGCCGCCCCGCGCCCCGTGGACGCCCCGCGATCCGTCGTCGACGCCCCCGCGCCCCGTGCGGCCACCGGCGACGCTCCGGCGCCCCGGCCGGCCGTGGCCGCTGCGCGCGATGACGTCTCCGCGCCGCGCGCCGAGGCTCCCCGCCCGACCGCAGCGGCCGAGCCCCCCGTCACACGGCGCTTCGACGCCGCCCGACGCGCCGATGCCCCCGCCGCCCCCCCGCGTTCCGCCGAGTCGCCGCGCCGCGCGTCGACCGACGTCCCCGCCGCCCGGCGTCCCGACGCCGCTCGCCGTGCCGAGACGCCCCGGACGACCGAGCCGTCGCGCGACCGCGAGCCCGCTCTCGTCGGCGCCGGCGTCGGTGCGTCGGCCACGTCCGCGTCGCGGGGTCCGGTGGCATCCGGATCGCTCGAGGAGCTCTTCACCGGCGAGACCACCACGCACGACATCGGCTCCCCGCCGCCGCGTCCGCCGAAGAAGCGCCGTCGCATCGGCGGCTGGATCGCCCTCGGCGTGGTCCTTCTCCTCCTCGCCGGCATCGTCGGTGGAGGTTTCGCGCTGTGGAACACCTACGGCACGCGCGTGCAGGCGTTCTTCGGCACGAGCGAGCCGATCGAGTTCGACGCCGGTCAGGCGACGGGCGAAGCCCGCATCACGATCGTCGCGGGTGACACCGGCGAGTCGGTCTCGCCGAAGCTCTTCGACGCGGGGATCACCAAGGCCTCGAACTCGCTGTACAAGTACATGCTCGACAACTCCGTCGTCTTCACGTTCCAGCCGGGCATCTACCAGCTCCAGCAGCAGATGACGTCCGAGGCCGTGCTCACGGCGCTCCGCGACCCGGCGAACCGTCTCGACAACTCCGTGCAGCTGCGCGAGGGGCTCACCCTCAACCAGTCGCTCGACCTGATCTCGGAGCAGATCGGCATCCCGCGCGAGGAGCTCACCGCCGCGGCCGCCGATCCCTCGCAGTACGGCGTTCCCGCCGGCACCCTCGAGGGCTGGATCTTCCCCGCCACGTACGACTTCGACGAGGGCGTCACCGCGAAAGACGTCATCACGCGCATGGTGCAGCGCACGATCCAATCGCTCGACGCCGCCGGGGTGCCTGAGGCCGATCGGGAGCGCATCCTCACCGTCGCCTCGATCATCGAGCGCGAGGCGCGCAGCAGCGAGGACTTCTACAAGGTCTCGCGCGTGATCGAGAACCGTCTGCAGCCGACGAACCAAGAGACGTTCGGCAAGCTCGAGATGGACTCCACCGTGCAGTACGGTGCGGGCGAGATGGGTAGTGGCTCGGTGAGCACCTCGACCGAGGCGCGCAACTCCGACAACCCGTGGAACACGTACATGTACCCGGGCCTGCCCGTCGGTCCGATCGCGAACCCCGGCGACCTCGCGATCGACGCGGCCATGAAGCCCGCCGACGGTCCGTGGCTGTACTTCGTGACCGTCAACCTCGACACCGGTGAGACGGTCTTCACCTCGACCTACAGCGAGCACGAGAAGGCCGTCGCCCAGTGGCAGGCGTGGTGCGCGGCGAACCCCGACGGCGGATGCTGACCGATCGCACGCGCCTCGCCGTCTGGGGCGACCCGATCGCGCATTCGCGGTCGCCCCGCCTGCACGCGGCGGCCTACGAGGTGCTCGGGCTCGACTGGCACTACGGCCGCGAACGGGTCGACGAGGCGGGCTTCCCGGCTGCGCTGAGCGGGCTGGATGCCGAATGGCGCGGCCTCTCGCTCACGATGCCGTTGAAGCACGTCGCCGCCCGCAGTGCCGTCTCGCTCGACGACGACGCCCGACGGACCGGGGCGGTGAACACCTACCTGCTCGACGCCGATGGTCCGCGCGGCTACAACACCGACGTGGGCGGGCTCGCGCGCGCGCTCGACGAGTTCGGGGTTCGCGCGCCGGGCGTGATCCGCGTGCTCGGTGCGGGAGCGACCGCCACCTCGGCCGTCGTCGCCGCGGCGCGAGCGGGCGCCGGCGTCGTCGAGGTGCGCGCCCGGCGCGTCGAGGCGGCCGCCTCGCTCCGCGCGCTCGGGCCGGAGCTGGGGATCGACGTGCGCGTCCGTGCCCTCGCCGACGCCGCCTCAGATGGGGAGCCCGTGGATGCCACGATCGCGGCTCTTCCCGGCGGCACCGATCTCGGACCCCTCGCCGAGGCCCTGGCATCCACGTCGGGACCCCTCGTCGACGTCGTCTACGGCGGCTGGCCCACCCCGCTCGCACAGGCGTGGGACCGCGCCGGTCGACCCGCCCACGACGGCCTGACGATGCTGCTGCACCAAGCACTGCTGCAGGTGCGCGTCTTCGTCGGGGGCGACCCCTCGCTCCCCGTGGATCGCGAGGACGCCGTCCTGGCCGCGATGCGCACCGCGCTCATGGGAGACTAGGTCCATGCTTCGCGTTCTCACGGCCGGCGAATCCCACGGCCCCGAACTGATCGCCCTCATGGAGGGGATGCCCGCCGGCGTTCCCGTCTCGTCCGCGCAGATCCGCGCCGAACTGGCGCGACGCCGACTGGGCTACGGCCGCGGCTCGCGCATGAAGTTCGAAGAAGACGAACTGTCGCTGTCGACGGGCATCGTGCACGGTTTCACCATCGGCAGCCCCATCGCGCTCCGCATCGGCAACACCGAGTGGCCGAAGTGGACCGAGGTGATGAGCCCCGAGCCCGTCGAGCTGTCGGACCGCTCGCGCGGACGCGGTGCCGCCCTCACGCGCCCGCGCCCGGGCCACGCCGACCTGGTGGGCATGCAGAAGTACGGCTTCGACGAGGCCCGTCCGATCCTCGAGCGCGCGTCGGCCCGTGAGACCGCCGCCCGCGTGGCGCTCGGCGCGATCGCGCGCTCGTTCCTCGGCGAGCTCGGCATCCGCCTCGTCAGCCACACCCTCTCGATCGGCCCCGTGCGCGTTCCCGACGGCGCCGCGCTGCCGACCCCCGACGACGTCGACCTGCTCGACGCCGATCCGCTGCGTTGCTTCCACGCCGACACGAGCGCCGCCATGGTCGCCGAGGTCGACGCCGCGAAGAAGGACGGCGACACGCTCGGCGGCGTCGTCGAGGTGCTCGCCTACGGCCTGCCCCCGGGACTCGGCTCGCACGTGCAGTGGGACCGACGCCTCGATGCCAAGCTCGCCCAGGCGATCATGAGCATCCAGGCGATCAAGGGTGTCGAGGTCGGCGACGGGTTCCTCACGACCACGCGCCGCGGCTCGCAGGCACACGACGAGCTGTTCGCCACCGGCGAGGGCATCACGCGCTCGTCGGACCGCGCGGGCGGCACCGAGGGCGGCATGTCGACCGGCACCGTGCTGCGCGTGCGCGCCGGCATGAAGCCGATCGCGACCATCCCCAAGGCCCTGCGCACGGTCGACGTGGCCACCGGTGACACCGCCGCCGCCCACCACCAGCGTTCCGACGTCTGTGCCGTGCCCGCATCGGGTGTCGTGGCCGAGGCGATGGTGGCGATCACCCTCGCGGACTCGGTGCTCGAGAAGTTCGGCGGCGACAATATCGCCGAGACGCGACGCAACCTCGAGACGTACCTGGCCCACCTGCCCGAGACGCTGCGCACCACCGACGCGTCCGACGCCGCGCTGCTCGCGCATGACCTCGCCTGAGGTCGCGCCCGAGCACGCGACGGGCGGCCTCTCGACCGGCGCCGACGCGAACGGCCCCGCCGTCGTGCTCATCGGCCCCATGGGAGCGGGCAAGACGAGCGTGGGGCGCCGCGTGGCGCGCGCGCTCGGCGAGCCCTTCGCCGACACCGACAAGATCGTCGTACGCGACCACGGGCCGATCCGCGATCTGTTCCTCGCGCACGGAGAGGCCCACTTCCGCGCGCTCGAGCGCGACGCCGTGGCCGAGGCCCTGGCCCGCGGCGGCGTCGTGGCGCTGGGTGGGGGAGCGGTGCTCGACCCCGTGACCCGCGAGCGGCTCCACGCGCACCGCGTCGTGCTCCTCACCGTCGCGATGCACGTCGTGGCGTCGCGGATCCACGGCGACGAGCGACCCCTGCTGGGCGGCGAAGACCCCGTGGCCCGGTGGCAGCGCATCTTCGATGAACGACGGCCCGTGTACGAAGAGGCCGCCGACATCGTGTTCGACACCTCGTCGGGCCCGCTCGCGCGGGTCGTCGACGACATCGTGGCCTGGGCACGCCGTGTGCCGGCCGGAGAGACGGCATGACCGACACCACCACCATCAGCGTCGCCGGCGACTCCGGCTACGACATCACCGTCGGACGCGGCCTGCTGGCCTCGCTCGGCGAGAAGCTGCCGCCGGCGGCCCGCAAGGTGCTCATCGTGCACCCGCCGACGCTCGCGGCTCAGGCCGAGGCACTGCGCGCGCAGCTCGTGGGCGACCGCGAGGTGCTGCTCGCCGAGATCCCGGATGCCGAGGCGGGCAAGCGCGTGGAAGTGGCCGCCTTCTGCTGGCAGGTGATGGGGCAGGCGGACTTCACCCGCACGGACGCGGTCATCGGCTTCGGCGGGGGAGCGGTGACCGACCTCGCGGGCTTTGTCGCCGCGACCTGGCTGCGCGGCGTCGCGCTGGTGCAGGTACCCACCACCGTGCTCGGCATGGTCGACGCCGCCGTGGGCGGCAAGACCGGGATCAACACCGCCGAGGGCAAGAACCTCGTCGGTGCCTTCTGGCCGCCCGTCGCGGTCGTCTGCGACCTCGACCTGCTCGAGACCCTGTCACGCAACGAGGCGGCCGCCGGGTTCGCCGAGGTGGTCAAGGCCGGTTTCATCTGGCATCCCGAGATCCTCGACCTCATCGAGGCCGACCCCGAGAACATCGTCGATCCCCGGGGCGACGGATTCCGCCGCTGCATCGAACTCGCGATCGACATGAAGGCGCGCGTCGTCGGCGAAGACCTGCGCGAGGCGGGTCTGCGCGAGGTCTTGAACTACGGTCACACCCTGGGCCACGCCATCGAGCACGCCGAGCGCTACCGCTGGCGCCACGGTGCCGCGATCTCGGTCGGCATGGTGTTCGCCGCCGAGTTGTCGCGTCTGGCCGGCCGTCTTCCCGACGAGGTGGCGCAGCGTCACCGCACGGTGCTGGAGTCGTTGGGTCTTCCCACGTCGTACCGTGCGGGCGCCTTCCAGACGCTCAAGGCGACGATGCAGCGCGACAAGAAGAGCCGCGGCGGCATGCTGCGCTTCATCGTGCTCGACGACCTCGCTCGGCCCACCGTGCTGCAGGCCCCCGACGAGTCACTGCTCTTCGCGGCCTACCAGGAGGTCGGTGCGTGACCCCCGCCGCGCGCCGTGTGCGCGCGGACGAGGGCGCGCGCGTCCGGGAACTGCGGCTGCGTGCCGTGCGTGATCCGAACGCCGCCCTGGCGTTCCTGACCACCTACGAGCAGGAGATCGCGCGCGATCCCGCGTTCTGGGATGCCCGCGCGGCGAGCGGCGCGAGCGGCGACGCGGGCGCGATGTTCGTGGTCGAGACCCAGGGCGAGTGGGCGGGATCGGCGACGGTGCTCGTGCGCCGGGCCGGCGACGTCGACCACACGGGCCGTCGGCGGACCGAGGCGCACGCCGGGATCGTCGGCGTCTTCGTCGACCCGGCGCACCGCGGATCCGGGGCCATCGACGCCCTGCTCGACGCTGCCGCGGACTGGGCCCGCGCGCTCGGATTCGAGACGCTGTCGCTCGACGTGCACGTCGACAACGGGCGCGCCCAGGCCGCATATCGTCGCGCGGGATTCGTCGCCACGGGCGAGGAGTTCACCACGTCGATCGGCCGCGAGCTCGCCATGACCCGCTCGCTGCGCTGACACGGCCGCCGGCGCCCGGCTCATCCGTCGCGGCCCCGCACCCACGACCGCGCGCGGGAACGACGAAGGCCCCGCCTCCCGGGGGAGGCGGGGCCGAGGTCGGGCGTCAGACCGAGACGGTCGCGCGCTCGCGCGACGACAGACCCAGCTGGTCGGTGGGGACGTCCTTCGTCTCTCGAGCGGTCAGGGCGCTGACCGAGGCGATGATCGCGATGACCGCGGTGAAGATGCTGATGACGACCCAGCCGCCCGCACCGCCACCACCGAGGGCGGCGACGATGCTCGGCGCGAAGCCGGCCATCAGGAAGCCGAGCTGCGTACCGATCGCCATGCCCGAGAAACGCACCCGGGTGCTGAACATCTCGCCGTAGAACGACGGCCACACGGCGTTGGCCGCGGCATACCCGCACGAGAACGTCAGGATCGCCAGGCCGAAGGTGAGCAGGTCGTTCCCGGCGCCCATCGACAGCATGTAGAACGGCATGAACGCCGCCGACGACAGCGCGCCGTAGATGAAGACGGGCTTGCGGCCGATGCGGTCGGCGAGCTTGCCGAACAGCGGCTGAGTGAACAGCGCGACGACGTTGGCGACGACGACGAGCCACAGCGTCACGCTGGCGGCGAGACCGACCTCTTTGCCGTAGGCGATCGCGAGCGTGCCGAACACGGTGGACACCGCGGCGATGAAGGCGCAGAAGATCACGCGGAGCACGTCGCGCCAGTGGTTCTTCAGCAGGGGCACCAGCGGCATCCGCGCGATCTTCCCGTCGGCCTTGGCCTGCTCGAACTCGGGCGTCTCATGCAGGCTCCGGCGGATGAAGAACGCCACGACCACGACCACCGCGCTCAGCCAGAACGGGATGCGCCAGCCCCACGAGAACTTGATGTCGTCGGGCAGGGCGACCACCGGGATGAAGATGAGGGCGGCGAGGATCTGCCCGCCCTGGGTGCCGGTGAGCGTCCACGACGTGAAGAACGACCGGCGCGAGTCGGGGGCGTGCTCCAGCGTGAGCGACGAGGCCCCCGCCTGCTCGCCGGCGGCCGACAGCCCCTGGGCGAGACGGCACAGCACCAGCAGCGCGGGCGCGAACCACCCGATCTGGGCGAAGCCCGGGAGGCAGCCGATGATGAAGGTCGACAGGCCCATCAGCAGCAGGGTGAACATCAGCACCTTCTGGCGCCCGATGCGGTCGCCGAAGTGGCCGAGGATGACGGCGCCGAAGGGGCGCGCGATGTAGGCGAACCCGAAGGTCGCGAACGACATCACGAGCGCCGCCTGATCGCCCGACGGGAAGAAGACCGTCGGGAAGATCAGGGCGGCGGCGGAGCCGAACAGGAAGAAGTCGTAGTACTCGACGGCGCTGCCCATGAAGCTGGCGGTGGCCGCCTTCACGGGAGTCTTCCGCGTCGTTGCGGGGGTGGTCATGCGAGTGTGCTCCTTATCGGGCGACGGCCGGGTCGGCGGTCGTGTCGGGGATGCTGTCGGTGGTGACGAGGTCGAGGAAGTGGGCGGTCATGCGGTCGGGGTCGGGTCGCGTCCCCGTGATGAGGGCGAACGCGTCGACGGCCTGGTGGACCGCCATACGTCCGCCGCTGAGTGTGCGGCAGCCGCGCTCGCGCGCGGTGACGAGGAGTTCGGTGTCGAGCGGGCGGTAGACGATGTCGGCGACCCACAGCTCGGGGCGGAGGAGCGCGGCGTCGAGGGGGAGCCCCGGGTGCTCGGCCATTCCGACGGGGGTGCAGTGCACGAGGCCGTCGGCGCCGGCGAGCACGTCGGCGAGCCGGTCGGGCGCGGCGGTGTCGACGACGGCGAGCGGATGCCGTGACGCCAGGTCGTCGGCGAGGGCCGCGGCGCGGGCAGGGTCGAGGTCGACGACGGTGAGCCGGCGCGTCCCGAGTCGCAGCAGGGCGTCGGCGACGGCCGACCCGGCCCCGCCGGCGCCGAGCTGCACGACGTGGTCGATCGCGGCATCCGGGAGTCCGTCGGTGAAGGCGGCGGCGAAACCCGTCGTGTCGGTGTTGTATCCGACGCGTCCGGTGGGGGTGAACAGCACGGTGTTGACCGCGCCGAGGGCGGCGGCGACGGGGTCGATGCGATCGAGGTGCGCGAGCACGCTCTGCTTGCACGGGTGGGTGACGTTGACGGCGTCGTAGCCAAGCCGTTCAGCCCACGCCAGCACATCGCCGATGCGCTCGGGATCGATGCCGAGGGCGGTGAGGTCGAGCGGACGGTAGACGTAAGTGAGTCCGAGAGCGCGCGCCTCGGCCATGTGCATCGGCGGCGTCAACGAGGGGAGGACCCCCGTGCCGATGAGGCCGACGAGATACGGGTGCGCGTCGATCACGGTACTCCTTCGTTTCCGCGAGCCGGTTATGTACTAACCGGTACGTTCAGAGGAAACCACGCCGAGCGCATCGTGTCAACGACGACTTCGATACGGCGCCGCGGCCGGGACCCGGACGCCCGGGCGCGCCCGGATGGTCGAGTGTCCAAGACACGCCGCACGCCGCCGGGCCGACACGGCATGTCGTGGACACTCAACGGTGGTCTGGGCCGGGGAGGGGGCCGAGGGGAGGGGCGCTGGGCCGCCCGGCGCACGCTCAGCGCACGGGGCCCACCCGGCGCGCGGTCAGCACGCGCGGCCCGCCCGGATAGTCGAGTGTCCAACACACGCCGCACGCCGCCGGGCCGACACGGCATGTCGTGGACACTCAACGGGGGTCTGGGCCGGGGAGGTGGCCGAGGGGAGGGGCGCGGGGCCCGCCCGGCGCACGCTCAGCGCGCGGGACCCACCCGGCGCGCGGTCAGCACGCGGGGCCCGCCCGGATAGTCGAGTGTCCAAGACACGCCGCACGCCGCCGGGCCGACACGGCATGTCGTGGACACTCAACGTGGGTGTGGGCCGCGGAGGGGGCCGCGCGTGGGCAGCGCGCGGGAGCCGAGCGGGGGCGCGGTCAGCGCACGGGGCCGAGGGGGCCGGGCGCGGTCAGCGCGCGGGGGCCGTCAGCCAACCGACGACCACGTCGCCGATGACCGCGCGCAGGTGCGAGCGCCGGTCGGGCGAGGTGAGATCGACGTCGAAGAGGTGGCCGAACGTGTAGCGGTTGGCGACCTGGAACACGCAGTACGAGCTGATGACGAGGTGCACGTCGATCGCGTCGACGTCGGAGCGGAAGACCCCCGCGGTGCGCCCGCGCTCGAGGATCTCGTCGAGCAGGCCCTTCGCCGGCTGCGACAGGGTGCGGAGCCCCTCGATCTGGCGGATGAACTCGCCGCGGTGGATGTTCTCGATCGCGACGAGACGGATGAAGGCGTCGTGCCCGACGTGGTGGTCGAAGGTCAGCTCGGCGAGCGAGCGGATGGCATCCACGGGGTCGGCGTGATCGACGTCGATCGCCCGCTCCGCCTCGCGGATGCCGCGGTACGCCTCTTCGAGCACGGCCCGGTACAGGCCCTCTTTGCCGCCGAAGTAGTAGTAGATCATGCGCTTCGTGGTGCGCGTGCGTGCGGCGATCTCGTCGACCCGCGCTCCCGAGAAGCCGTCTTCGGCGAAGACCTCGGTGGCCACCGCGAGGAGTTCGGCGCGGGTGCGCTCGGCGTCTCGACGTGCCTCGGCCATTCGGTCAGACTAGTGGACCCGCTTTGTACCAGATGGTACATTCGGCCGCCATGAGGACCTCCATCGCGACCGTCTGCATCAGCGGAACGCTCGCCGACAAACTGCACGCCTGCGCCGACGCCGGTTTCGACGGGGTGGAGATCTTCGAACCCGACCTGCTCGCCGCCCCCGAGAGCCCCGAAGAGATCGCGGCACTGGCCGGACGCCTGGGCCTCAGCCTCGACCTCTACCAGCCGATGCGCGACGTGGAGGGCGTCGACGAGGCCGCGTTCGCCGCGGTGCTCCGCCGCGCCGAGGCCAAGTTCCAGCTCATGCGCCGCCTCGGTATGGACCTCGTGCTCTGCTGCAGCAACGTCGGCACCGCCACGATCGACGACGACGCCGTCTCCGCCGACCAGCTGCGACGCCTCGGCGACCTGGCCGCGGGATACGGCATCCGGATCGCGTTCGAAGCCCTCGCCTGGGGCCGCTACGTCGACGACTACCGGCGCGCCTGGCGCATCGTCGAGCAGGCCGACCACCCCGCGGTGGGCGTCTGCCTCGACTCGTTCCACATCCTCTCGCGCGGGCACGACCCCGCCGGGATCGCCGCGATCCCCGGCGACAAGATCTTCTTCGTCCAGCTCGCCGACGCCCCGCGCCTGAGCATGGACGTGCTCTCGTGGAGCCGCCACCACCGCCTGTTCCCCGGCGAGGGCGAGTTCGACCTCGCTGACTTCACCGCGCGCATCGTCGAGGCCGGCTACACCGGACCCTGGTCGCTCGAGGTGTTCAACGACACGTTCCGCCAGACCGACCCGCGCCGCACGGCGCTGCACGCCCGCCGGTCGCTGCGCTGGCTCGAAGACGCGGTGGCCCGCGAGATCCCGGATGCCACGACCCACCGCGGCGATCTGTCGATGCTGCCCGACTCGGCGGCCCCGTCGGGCGTCGACTTCGTCGAGGTCAAGGCCGAGGACACCTCCGCGATCGAGGAGCTGCTCGGCCAGCTCGGCTTCACCTCGCGCGGACGCCACCGCACGAAGCCCGTGACCCTGTGGACCGCCGGCGACGCGCGGGTGGTGCTCAACGAGCAGCACGCCCGGGGCTGGGAGCCCCGGCTCGCGGCCGTCGGGCTCGAGGTCGACGACGCCGAGGCGGTCGACCTGCGCATGGACGAGCTGCGCGTACCGCGGGCCTACCGCCGCACCTACGCCACCGAGGAGCGCCTCGACGGCGCCATCGCCCCCGACGGCACCGAGGTGTACTGGGCGCAAGCGGCCGACGAGGGCGACCCGGCGTGGGTGGGCGAGTTCGAGCACGGCGAGGCCGCGCGAGAGACGGCCATCACGGGTGTCGATCACGTCAGCCTCAGCCAGCCCTGGGACGCGATCGAGGAGGCGACGCTGTTCTACACCGCGGGTTTCGCGCTGCGCGTCGACAGCAGCACCGACGTGCCGGGGCCCCGCGGTCTCGTCGCCAGCCGCGTGCTCGTCGCGCCGGGCAGCACGGTGCGCCTTCCCCTGAACGTCGCCCCGCCCATCCTGGCCTCGCAACGCGCGGGAGCCGCACTCCCGCAGCACGTCGCCTTCGTCTGCGACGACGTGCGCCACGTCGCCCGCGCGGCGCGCGAACGCGGCTTCGCGCCGCTCGAGATGCCGGCCAACTACTACGACGACATCGCCGCCCGCTTCGATCTGTCGGAGGCCGCCGTCGACGAGCTGCGCGACCTGCACCTCGGCTACGACCGCGACGATGCGGGCGAGTACCTGCACTTCTACACGCGCACGATCGGCGAGGTCTTCTTCGAGTTCGTGGAGCGCGTCGACGCCTACGCCGGCTATGGCGCCGGGACCGCCCCGGTGCGCCTCACCGCGCAGGGGCGGCGCTGATAGCGTGCCCGACATGACCACGCCCCGCCGCCTGCTGCTCGTCAACGGCCCCAACCTCAATCTGCTCGGCACGCGGCAGCCCGAGATCTACGGTCGTGACACGCTCGCCGACGTCGAACGCGTCGTCGACGAGGCCGCCGCGCGTCACGGGCTCGAGGTGCGCGCCGTGCAGAGCAATCACGAGGGCGTGCTGATCGACGCGATCCACGACGCGCGCCTCGACTGCGCCGGCATTGTGATCAACGCCGGAGGACTCACGCACACCTCCATCGCCCTGCGCGACGCCCTGGCATCCGTCGCCCTCCCCGTCGCCGAGGTGCACATCTCGAACATCAAAGAGCGAGAGGCGTTCCGGCACTTCTCCTACATCGAAGACGTCGCCGTCGTGCACGTCATCGGCGAGGGCGTCCCGGGCTACGCGCGCGCGGTCGACCTGCTGATCCCCGTCATCGCCGGACGCGCCGAGGGCTGACGCGCCGCGCCCGGGCGCGGATCGCACCGGCGTCGGGGCATCGCGTAGACTCGGTCGCCGGGTGCGCGCCACAGCGCGGACCCTCCTCACACGAAACGGAACAGCGACCTCATGGCATCCACCGCAGACATCAAGAACGGCGTCGTCCTGAACATCGACGGTCAGCTCTGGAGCGTCGTGGAGTTCCAGCACGTCAAGCCCGGCAAGGGCGGCGCGTTCGTCCGCACCAAGCTCAAGAACGTCATGAGCGGCAAGGTCGTCGACAAGACGTTCAACGCCGGCGCGAAGATCGAGACCGAGAACGTCGACCGCCGCGACTTCACCTACCTCTACAACGACGGTGACGGCTTCGTCTTCATGGACGTGCTCGACTACGACCAGATCACCGTGGGAGCCGCCACCGTCGGCGACGCGGCCAACTTCCTGCTCGAGAACCAGCAGGTGCAGATCGCGCTGAACAACGGCAACCCGCTCTACGTCGAGATGCCGCCGTCGGTCATCCTCGAGGTCACCTACACCGAGCCGGGCCTGCAGGGCGACCGCTCGTCGGCCGGCACCAAGCCCGCCACCGTCGAGACCGGTTACGAGATGCAGGTTCCGCTGTTCCTCGAGACCGGCACGAAGATCAAGGTCGACACCCGCACGGGTGACTACCTCGGTCGCATCAGCTGACGTTGAGCGCCCGTACCAAGGCGCGCAAGCGCGCCCTCGACATTCTTTTCCAGGCCGACGTGCGCGGCGAAGAGCTCGCGATCATGCTGGCCGCCGAGGCCAAGCGCGCGGCATCCGAGCCCGCGCGTGAAGCCTCGTGGCTGTACGCCCGCGACATCGTCGACGGCGTGATCGACAACCGCGACGCCATCGACGAGCAGATCACCACGTTCTCGAAGGACTGGTCGCTCCAGCGCATGCCGGCCGTCGACCGTGCCCTGCTGCGGATGGCCGCGTGGGAGATCCTCTACAACGACGAGGTTCCCGTGGCCGTCGCCATCGACGAGGCCGTGGAGCTGGCCAAGGAGTTCTCGACCGACGACTCCGGCTCGTTCGTGCACGGCGTGCTGGCGCGCATCGCGCGTTCGTCCTGACCCCTCTCGACGTGTTCCGACGCGGCCCCGACCCGGTGTCGGCGGTCGCGTCGCGTCGTTTCGCGGATGCCGAGACCCGGGCGTCCGCGCGTCCGGCGCCCGCACCCGCGCCGATGTCGGAGGCTCCCGGCAGGATGCTCCCGTGACCTCGTGGCGCGACCTCGTCCCCGCGGGCGAGACGACCGCTTTCGAGCCGCTCGCCCTGGGCGTCGAGCTGCGCCAGCGCGAGGCGTACGACCCGGCGCGGTGGGAGGCCCGCGCGGTCGTGCCGGTGACCCCGCGCTCGCTCGCCCAGCGCCAAGACGACCTGCAGTTGGTCGCACGTCCGCTCGTGCGCGGAGCCCGCGACGCCTGGATCCGCGCCGATGCCACCTGGGATGCCGTGCGCCGATCGTCGGGTCGCTTCGACCCCGCGCACGTGCGCTGGTTCGCCGAACTGCACGCGCTGGCCCAGGCGCTGCGCACCACCGGCCCCTTCGCGCCGTCCGGCGATACGGTCGCCCTCGACGCCGCCGACTCGCCCCTGCTGTGGCCGCTCCTGCGCAGCGGCGAGGTGCTCGGCATCCGGATCGTGCCGATGCATGCGCAGCAGAGCGTCCGCCTCGCGCGCACCGCCACCGCGCGCGTGGCGCTCGACGCGGTGGGCGGGGGAGCGCTGCGCGTCTCGGCCGACCTCGAGATCGACGAGCGGCGCGTCGACGCCGCCCACGCGCGCGCCCTCGGCGCCGCGGGGCTGTTCGCCTACGAACTCGACCGCGACCCGGTGCCGATCGTGCTCGCCGCCGTCGAGCTGCCGGCGCCCCTGCCGGCCCTTCTCAGCGGCGGGGTCGTCGAGGTCTCGTCGGCCGATGCGGCGGAGTTCCTGGCCGAGATGTACCCCCGCCTCGCCCGGCGCGCTCCGCTGTCGGTGGGGGCGGGGGTTCCGGCCCCACCGCCGCCGCGGCCGACCCTCGAAGTCGCCGTGACGTACGCCGACGACGACGTGGCCTTCGTCCTCACCTGGGCGTACCCCGGCACGCACCGCGTCGCCTACGACGCCACGGCCGACGACCCCGAGCGCGACCCCCGCGCCGAAGCGCAGATCGGCGAACGATTCGAGACGGCGTGGCTGGCGGCATCCGACCTGCCGGTGACGGCGCGCGCCACGCTGCGCGACGCCGACGCGGCGGTGTTCGTCTCGCGCGTGCTCCCCGCCGTCGACCTGCTCGACGAGGTGCGGGTGCGCGCGACCGGCACGGCACCGTCGTTCCGCGAGCTCCGGGGCGACCCCTCGCTGCGCATCACGGCGGTGGAGTCCGTCGACCGCGACTGGTTCGACCTGGGGATCGTGGTGACGATCGAGGGTCGGACGATCCCGTTCGCCACCCTGTTCTCGGCTCTCTCCCGCGGGCGCACGCGCATCAAGCTCTCCGACGGCGCGTGGTTCTCGCTCGCGCACCCCGCTCTGCAGCGGCTCCGCGATCTGCTCGACGAGGCGGCGGCCCTCGACGAGTGGGAGGCCGGGCCGCGCCTGCCGCGCACCCATCTGTCGCTGTGGGCGGAGTTCGAAGACGTCGCCGACCAGTCCGAGGCGGCGGTCGAGTGGCGCCGGCTCGCCCGCGCCCTGCGCGACGTCGCCGACGTGCCGCGAGTGCCGACGCCCCCCGGATTCCGCGCCGAGCTGCGCCCGTACCAGCGCGAGGGCCTGTCGTGGCTGGCCCTGCTGCACCGGCATCGACTGGGGGGAATCCTGGCCGACGACATGGGGCTCGGCAAGACCCTGCAGCTGCTCGCCCTCATCGCCCACGCGAGAAACCTCGGCGACGAGCGGCCGTGGCTGGTGGTCGCCCCGACCTCGGTGCTGCCGACGTGGCGCGACGAGGCCGCGCGGTTCGCTCCCGGCCTGCGGGTCGCCGTCGTCGAAGCCACCGCCGTCCGTCGCGACCGCACCATCGCCGAGGTCGCCGCCGACGTCGACATCGTGGTCGCCCCGTACGGGGTCGTGCGCGCCGATGCCGACGAGTTCGCCGGCCCGCACTGGGCGGGGGTCGTGCTCGACGAGGCGCAGTTCGTGAAGAACCCGGCGACCCGCATCCATCGCGCGATCGCGGCGCTGCGCACCGACGCGGTGTTCGCGGCGACCGGCACCCCCATCGAGAACGGCCTCGACGATCTGTGGGCCCTGCTCGCGCTGACCGCGCCCGGACTGTTCCCGTCGATCCGGCAGTTCCGCGAGGACTACACGCGCGCGATCGAGCAACTTCCCGCCGACGCGCCCACCGCGCTGTCGGCCGCCGCGGCCGGCGCGCACCGCGAGAAGACGCTGGACCGTCTCCGCCGCCGCGTGCGGCCCTTCCTCCTGCGCCGCACGAAAGACGTCGTGGCCTCCGATCTCCCGCCCAAGCAGGAGCAGGAGATCGCGGTCGCCCTGGGGCCCGCGCACCAGGAGCTCTACGACCGGGTGCTGCAGCGTGAGCGGCAGAAGGTGCTCGGGCTGCTCGACGACCTCGACCGGCAGCGCTTCATCGTCTTCCGCTCGCTGACGCTGCTGCGCATGCTGGCGCTGGCCCCGGGCCTCGTCGACGAGCACGACGCGCACCTGGGCTCGGCCAAGCTCGACGTGCTGCTGGAGCGTCTCGTCGAGGTCGCCGCCGAGGGGCATCGCGCGCTGGTCTTCAGCCAGTTCACCTCGTTCCTCGACCTGGCCGCCGCGCGATTGGATGCCGCGGGCCTGGCCTACGCCCATCTCGACGGCAGCACGGCTCGCCGCGGCGAGGTGATCGAGGGCTTCCGCGGGGGAGACGCCCCGGTGTTCCTCATCAGCCTCAAGGCCGGGGGTTTCGGGCTGACCCTCACCGAGGCCGAGTACGTGTTCGTTCTCGACCCCTGGTGGAACCCCGCCGCGGAGTCGCAGGCCATCGACCGCGCCCACCGCATCGGCCAGACCCGGAGCGTGTTCGTCTACCGGCTCATCGCCGCGGGCACGGTCGAAGAGAAGGTGCGGGCATTGCAGCACCGCAAGGCGGCGCTGTTCGACGCCGTGATCGACGACGACGACGCCTTCGCGGCCTCGCTCGACGCCGACGACATCCGGGGGCTGCTGGGGCCCTGACGCGGGGCGCAGCGCGGGCACCCCGGCATCCGTTCTCGCGAGCGACCCGCCGTGGCTCCCCGAACCCGTTCAGCCACCCCCGCGTAGACTCGTCAGGTTCGCCAACGACACAGGAGCGACATGAGAATCACCGGCCTCGGCCACGCGGGCATGTTCATCGAGACCGCGGGTGGCAGCATCCTCTGCGACCCGGTCATCGGTCCGAGCTTCTTCGGCTCGTGGTTCCCGTTCCCCGACAACCGCCAGCTCGACTGGGAGCGGTACGGCGCGGCGGACTTCCTCTACATCTCGCACCGCCACCGCGATCACTTCGACCCGGCGGTGCTCGAGCGGTACGTGTCGAAGGACATCCGCGTGCTGCTGCCGGAGTACCCCACCGACGACCTCGAGCGCGACCTGGTGGCCCTCGGGTACACGAACCTGGTGCGCACCGAAGCGGGCGTCCCCCTGCAGTACGGGGATCTGAAGCTCATGATCACGCCGCTGCGCGCCCCCTCCGACGGCCCCATCGGCGACTCGTCGCTGTCGGTCGACGACGGAACCGCGTCGATCCTCAACCAGAACGACTCGCATCCCCTCGACCTCGAGAAGCTCATGGACTTCGGCAAGCCCGACGCCTACTTCACGCAGGTGTCGGGCGCCATCTGGTGGCCCATGGTCTACGACCTGCCGCTCGATGCGAAAGAGAACTTCGCGCAGCTCAAGCGCGACGCGCAGAACAAGCGCGCGATGTACTACATCGAGAAGGTGGATGCCGAGCACGTCTTCCCCATGGCGGGACCGCCGATGTTCCTGCGCGAAGAGCTCTTCCGCTACAACGGCACCGGCCTCGAGAACGACTCGATCTTCACGGATCAGCGGGAGTTCCTCGCGCACATGAAGCAGCAGCGCCCCGATCAGAAGGGCTACCTGTTCCTCCCCGGCGCCGAGGTCGAGGTGCGGGGGTCCGACGTCACCGTGACGCAGACGCTCTACACCGACGCCGAGATCGACCGGGTCTTCGGCGACAAGTGGAACTACCTCGCCGAGCAGCGCGACGCGCGCCAGAGCGAGGTCGCCGCGGAGGTGGCGTCGCGCGCCGAGATCCTGCCGCCCGCCGAGATGCTGGCCGCGATCAAGGAGTGGTGGGAGCCGCTGCTGCGCCGCGCGCGCACGATCCGCAACGGCGTCGGGGGAGCGGTGCGCTTCCGCATCGGCGAGCTCGACATGGTCGTGGACTTCCCCAAGGCGAAGGTGCGCGAGTACGCCGGCGAGGACTGCATCTACTGGTACACGATCCCCGCCGACCTGGTGTCGACGAACATCCGCGACCACGAGATCGACTGGTCGAACTCGATCTTCCTGTCGATGCAGTTCGAGGTCGGTCGCTCGGGCAAGTTCAACGAGTTCCTCACCACGTTCCTCAAGTGCCTGTCGCGCGACCGCATCGAATACGTCGAGAACTGGTACGCCGAGCAGTCGGATCAGACCGAGGATGCCGAGATCGACGGCTGGACCGTGCAGCGTCGGTGCCCGCACCTGCGCGCCGACCTGACCAAGACCGGCAAGATCGAGGACGGCGTGCTGACCTGTTCGCTGCACGACTGGAAGTGGGACCTGGCGACGGGCCGCTGCCTGACGACGACGGGTCACCCGATCCGCTCGACGCGCGCCGCCGAGACGGCCGAGGTCGCCGCGGGCTGAGCCCGCGGCCGCGGGCGCCACGGCGCCACCGTCCCGGACCTGCCGTCACGGCATCCACCCGCTAGACTCGACCACGAACCACAGCAACCTTTAACCCCGTCCCGTGAGGCGGAGAAGGGAGCGACGGATGAGTACGCGCACCGTTATGCACGATGCCGACATCGCCCGCGCTTTGACGCGCATCTCGCACGAGATCCTGGAGTCCAACAAGGGACCGGAGGGACTCGTCCTCCTCGGCATCCCGACCCGCGGCGTCACGCTCGCGAACCGCATCGGGCCGCTCGTCAGCGAATTCGGGGGAGCGCCGGTCCCGGTCGGCTCGCTCGACGTGACGATGTACCGCGACGATCTGCACCGCAACCCCACCCGGGCGCCGCGCAAGACCGAGATCCCCGCCGGCGGCATCGACGGCCGGGTCGTCGTGCTCATCGACGACGTGCTGTTCTCGGGCCGCAGCATCCGCGCCGCGCTCGACGCGCTGCAGGACATCGGCCGCCCCGCGGCCGTGCGCCTCGCGACCCTGATCGACCGGGGGCACCGCGAGCTGCCGATCCGCCCCGACTTCGTGGGCAAGAACCTCCCCAGCGCCCGCGACGAACGCGTCAACGTGCGCCTCGCCGAGATCGACGGCATCGAAGAGGTGACGATCGGATCATGAGGCACCTCCTCGACACCCAGCACCTCTCGCGCACCGCGGCCCTGTCGATCCTCGACGTCGCCGAGGACATGGCCGACACCCAGCGCCGCGAGAACAAGAAGCTCCCCACGCTGCGGGGCAAGACCGTGGTCAACCTCTTCTTCGAGGACTCCACGCGCACCCGCATCTCGTTCGAGGCGGCGGCGAAGCGCCTGAGCGCAGACGTCATCAACTTCTCGGCGAAGGGCTCCAGCGTCAGCAAGGGCGAGTCCCTGCAGGACACCGCCCAGACGCTCCAGGCGATGGGGGCGGATGCCGTGGTGATCCGCCACGGCGCGTCCGGCGCCCCGCGGACGCTTGCGACCAGCGGATGGATCACCGCCGGGGTCGTGAACGCCGGCGACGGTACGCACGAGCACCCCACCCAGGCGCTGCTCGACGCGTTCACGATCCGCAAGCGTCTGTTCGGCGACGACAGCCGCGGGCGCGACCTGGCCGGCATCCGGGTCACGATCGTCGGCGACGTGCTGCACTCGCGCGTGGCGCGGTCGAACGTCTGGCTGCTGCACACCCTCGGCGCGCACGTGACCCTCGTCGCACCCCCCACGCTCGTTCCCCAGGACGTGCGCGGCTGGCCGGTCGAGATCGACTACGACCTCGACCACGCCATCGCGCAAGAGCCCGACGCGCTCATGATGCTCCGCATCCAGCTGGAACGCATGAACGCCGCGTATTTCCCGACTGAACGGGAGTATTCACGACGCTACGGTCTCGACGCGCGGCGTTTGGAGGCCCTGCCGGGCGGTAGCATCGTTCTGCACCCCGGCCCCATGAACCGGGGTCTGGAGATCTCCGCCGAAGCCGCCGATTCCCCCGCTCGACGGTGCTCGAGCAGGTCACGAACGGCGTCTCCGTGCGAATGGCCGTGCTGTACCTGCTGCTGGCGGGCGAGCGGCCCGACACCGAGAAAGAGGACCTTCGATGAGCCACGCCCCCTCCCAGACGCTTCTGGTCCGCGGCGCGCGCGTCGAGGGACGGGATGCCACCGACCTCCTGGTGCGCGACGGGGTCATCGTCGAGACCGGCTCGGGTCTGTCGCACGCGGGTGCCACCGTCGTCGACGCCGACGGACTGATCGCCCTCCCCGGCCTGGTCGACCTGCACGTGCACCTGCGCGAGCCCGGGTTCGAGGCATCCGAGACCGTCCTCACCGGATCGCGAGCCGCCGCGGCCGGCGGATTCACCACCGTCTTCGCCATGCCCAATACTTCGCCCACCGCCGACACCGCCGGAGTCGTCGAGCAGGAGCTCGCGCTGGGCGAGGCGGCCGGGTACGTGCACGTGCAGCCCATCGGTGCGGTCACGGTCGGCCAGAAGGGCGAGCGGCTCGCCGAGCTCGGCGCGATGGCGGACTCCCGCGCGCGCGTCCGGGTCTTCAGCGACGACGGCTTCTGCGTGTTCGACCCGCTCATCATGCGCCGAGCGCTCGAGTACGTGAAGGCGTTCGACGGCGTCGTCGCCCAGCACGCGCAAGACCCGCGGCTCACCGAGGGCGCGCAGATGAACGAGGGCGCCGTCTCGGCCGAACTGGGCCTGACCGGCTGGCCGGCCGTCGCCGAAGAATCGATCATCGCCCGCGACGTGCTGCTGGCCGAACATGTGGGCTCGCGCCTGCACGTCTGCCACCTCAGCACCGCGGGGTCGGTCGACATCATCCGCTGGGCCAAGAAGCGCGGCGTGAACGTGACCGCCGAGGTCACCCCGCACCACCTGCTGCTGACCGACGAACTCGTGCGCGACTACGACGCGCGGTTCAAGGTCAACCCGCCGCTGCGCCGCGAAGAAGACGTCCTGGCCGTGCGCGAGGGCCTGGCCGACGGCACGATCGACATCGTCGCCACCGACCACGCCCCGCACCCCGCCGAGGCGAAGGCCTGCGAGTGGGCCGCCGCGGCGAACGGCATGGTCGGCCTCGAGAGCGCGCTGCGCGTCGTGCAGCTGGCCATGGTCGACACGGGCCTGCTCGACTGGGCCGACGTCGCCCGGGTCATGTCGGCCGCCCCCGCGCGCATCGGCCGTCTCGACGGGCACGGCACCCCGCTGACCGCGGGACAGGCCGCGTCGTTCACGCTGTACGACCCGCGCCCCTCGCGCCCCTTCGGGGTGGGCGACCTGCGCGGCCGCAGCAAGAACTCGCCGTACCTCGGCCGCGAGCTGCCGGGCGAGGTGCGCTGGACCGTGCGTCGTGGCATCCCCACGGTCGTCGACGGCGCCCTGCTCGACGCCCCCGGGGTGCTCGCGTGAGCCGCGAAGGAGCCCTGCTGGTCATGGCCGGCGTCGCCGTCGTGCTGCTGGCGCTGCTGGCCTGGGCCTGGGTGCGACGAACGCGGCGCGATGCGCGCTACACGGTCCCGGTGGGGGAGCTGCCCGAGAACGCCGTCGAAACGGCGATGTTCCCGGGGCTCTACGTCGCCACGACCCGTCACGACGAGCCGCTCGAGCGCCTCGCCATCAAGGGTCTCGGTTTCCGCTCCCGCGTCGACATCACGGTCACGACCCTCGGTGTCGCCCTCGACCTGCCCGGCCAGCCCCGCATCGCGCTCACCCGCGACCGCCTGGTGGATGCCGCTCAGGCCACCGTCGCCATCGACCGCGTGGTCGAGCGCGACGGCCTGACGCGCATCAGCTGGCGCATCGACGACAACACCGTCGTCGACACCTACCTCCGACCCCAGGATGCCTCGGCGAAAGCTCTCGCCGACGCCATCCGTCCCCTCATCCTCACGACAGGAAGCGACGCATGACCGCCGTGACCCTTTCCTCACTCATCTCGCGAGACCCCGCCGTCCTGGTCCTCGAAGACGGCACCCGCTACACCGGCCGCGCGTACGGCCAGCGCGGCGAGACCCTCGGCGAGGTCGTCTTCGCCACCGGCATGACCGGCTACCAGGAGACGATCACCGACCCCTCGTACGCGGGCCAGATCGTGCTGCAGACCGCCCCGCACATCGGCAACACCGGGGTGAACGACGAGGACCCCGAATCGCGCCGCATCTGGGTCGCCGGCTACGTCGTGCGCGACCCCTCGCGCATGGTGTCGAACTGGCGCGCCGACCGCTCGCTCGACGACGCGCTCGTCGAAGACGGCATCGTCGGCATCTCGGGTATCGACACCCGCGCCGTCACCCGTCGCATCCGCTCCTCGGGCAGCATGCGCGGCGGCGTCTTCTCGGGCGAGCTCGCGAACCTCGATGCCGACGAGCAGCTGCGCCGCGTCCGCGAGGCTCCCGGCATGGCCGGGCGCAACCTGAGCGCCGAGGTGTCCGTCACCGAGGTCGAGGTGACCGCCGCCACCGCGGAGCGCATCGGCAACCTCGCCGTGCTCGACCTGGGCGTGAAGACCTCGACGATCGACAACCTCGCCGCCCGCGGCTTCGACGTGCACGTCTTCCCGCAGTCCGCGACGATCGACGAGATCCGCGCCATCGAGCCGGTCGCCGCGTTCTACTCCAACGGCCCCGGCGACCCCGCGGCCTCCGACCAGCACGTCGAGCTGCTGCGCGCCGTCCTCGGCGACGGACTGCCGTTCTTCGGCATCTGCTTCGGCAACCAGCTGCTGGGGCGCGCCCTGGGCTTCGGCACCTACAAGCTGCCCTTCGGCCACCGCGGCATCAACCAGCCCGTGCTCGACAAGACCACCGGGCGCGTCGAGATCACCTCGCAGAACCACGGCTTCGCGGTCGACGCTCCGCTGGACGCCGTGGTCGACAGCCCCGCCGGCTTCGGCCGCGTCGAGGTGAGCCACATCGGTCTCAACGACAACGTGGTCGAGGGCCTCCGCGCCCTCGACATCCCCGCGTTCAGCGTGCAGTACCACCCCGAGGCCGCCGCCGGCCCGCACGACGCCAACTACCTGTTCGACCGCTTCCGCGACATGGTTATCGCCACCCAGGAGAAGAAGAATGCCTAAGCGCGACGACATCCACTCCGTCCTCGTCATCGGCTCCGGCCCGATCGTCATCGGTCAGGCCTGCGAGTTCGACTACTCCGGCACCCAGGCGTGCCGCGTGCTCCGCGAAGAGGGGGTGCGCGTCATCCTCGTCAACTCCAACCCGGCGACGATCATGACCGACCCCGACTTCGCCGACGCGACCTACATCGAGCCGATCACCCCCGAGGTGATCGAGACGATCATCGCCAAAGAGAAGCCGGATGCCATCCTCCCCACGCTCGGTGGACAGACGGCGCTGAACGCGGCGATCGCGCTGCACAAGCTCGGCATCCTCGAGAAGTACGACGTCGAGCTCATCGGCGCCGACTTCGAGGCGATCAACAAGGGCGAGGACCGTCAGATCTTCAAGGAGCTCGTGCTCGAGGCGGGCGCCGATGTCGCGGCATCCGTCATCTGCCACTCGATGGACGAACTGATCGCCGGCGCCGAGAAGCTCGGGTACCCGCTGGTGGTCCGACCCAGCTTCACCATGGGCGGCCTCGGCTCGGGCTTCGCCTACGACGAGAACGACCTCCGCCGCATCGGCGGCGCGGGCCTGCACGACTCGCCCACCAGCGAGGTGCTGCTCGAGGAGTCGATCCTCGGGTGGAAGGAGTACGAGCTCGAGCTCATGCGCGACACCGCCGACAACACGGTGGTCGTCTGCTCGATCGAGAACGTCGACCCGGTCGGCGTGCACACGGGGGACTCGATCACCGTGGCCCCGGCGCTGACGCTCACCGACCGCGAGTACCAGAAGCTCCGCGACATCGGCATCGACATCATCCGCGCCGTGGGCGTCGACACCGGCGGCTGCAACATCCAGTTCGCGGTCGACCCCGCGACCGGCCGCATCATCGTCATCGAGATGAACCCGCGCGTCTCGCGATCCTCGGCCCTGGCGTCCAAGGCCACGGGCTTCCCGATCGCCAAGATCGCCGCCAAGCTCGCGATCGGCTACCGCCTCGACGAGATCCCCAACGACATCACCAAGGTGACCCCGGCGAGCTTCGAGCCCACGCTCGACTACGTCGTGGTCAAGGTGCCGCGGTTCAACTTCGAGAAGTTCCCCGCCGCCGACACCACGCTCACCACGACCATGAAGTCGGTCGGCGAGGCCATGGCCATCGGCCGCAACTACACGACCGCCCTGCAGAAGGCGCTCCGCTCGCTCGAGAAGCGCGGATCCAGCTTCCACTGGGGCGAGGAGTCGCGTTCTGTCGACGAGCTGCTCGAGGTGTCGAAGAAGCCGACCGACGGCCGCATCGTCGTGCTGCAGCAGGCGCTGCGCCTGGGCGCGACCCCCCAGCAGGCGTTCGACGCGACGGCGATCGACCCGTGGTTCATCGACCAGATCGTGCTCATCAACGAGGTCGCCGGCTTCATCGCACAGGCCGAGACCCTCGACGCCGACACCCTCCGTCTCGCGAAGGACCACGGCTTCAGCGACGTGCAGATCGCCCAGATCCGCGGTCTCGACGAGGCCGAGGTGCGCGGCATCCGGTACTCCCTCGACGTGCGCCCGGTCTACAAGACGGTCGACACCTGCGCGGGGGAGTTCCCGGCGCTCACGCCGTACCACTACTCCAGCTACGACGTCGAGACCGAGGTCACGCCCTCGGACCGCACGAAGGTCGTCATCATCGGCTCGGGCCCGAACCGCATCGGCCAGGGCGTCGAGTTCGACTACTCGTGCGTGCACGCGTCGTTCGCGCTGTCGGATGCCGGGTACGAGACCGTCATGGTCAACTGCAACCCCGAGACCGTCTCGACCGACTACGACACCAGCGACCGCCTGTACTTCGAGCCGCTGACGCTCGAGGACGTGCTCGAGGTGCTGCACGCCGAGGCGCAGTCGGGCACGATCCTCGGTGTCGTCTGCCAGCTGGGCGGCCAGACGCCGCTGGGCCTGGCGAAGGGCATCGAGGCCGCCGGTTACACGATCCTGGGCACCAGCCCCGAGGCGATCGACCTCGCCGAGGAGCGCGAGCTGTTCTCGCGTCTGCTCGACGAGGCGGGTCTCGTGGCCCCCCGCAGCGGCACAGCGATCGACGTCGACGGCGCCGTGGCGATCGCCGAGGAGATCGGCTACCCCGTGCTCGTGCGCCCCAGCTTCGTGCTCGGCGGCCGCGGCATGGAGATCGTCTACTCGACCGACGCCCTGCGCGACTACTTCGTGCGCGTCGCCGACCAGGCGATCATCGGACCCGGCCTGCCGCTGCTGGTCGACCGCTTCCTCGACGACGCGATCGAGCTCGACGTCGACGCACTCTACGACGGCACCGACCTGTACATCGGCGGCGTCATGGAGCACCTCGAAGAAGCCGGCATCCACTCCGGTGACTCCTCGTGCACCCTTCCGCCGGTGAGCCTCGGTCGCACCGAGGTCGACCGTGTGCGCGAGGCCACCCTCGCGATCGCGAAGGGCGTCGGCGTGCGGGGGCTGCTCAACGTGCAGTTCGCGATCTCGGCCGGCGTGCTCTACGTGATCGAGGCCAACCCCCGCGCCAGCCGCACGGTGCCGTTCGTGTCGAAGGCCCTCGGTATTCCGCTCGCGAAGGCCGCCAGCCGCATCATGGTCGGTGACACCATCGCCGAGCTCATCGCCGAGGGGCTGCTGCCCGAGGGCGACGGTTCCCGCGTGCCGCTCGACGCACCCGTCGCCGTGAAAGAGGCCGTGCTGCCGTTCAAGCGGTTCCGCACCGCCGACGGTCACACCGTCGACTCGGTGCTCGGACCCGAGATGCGCTCGACCGGTGAGGTCATGGGCATCGACCGCGACTTCCCGACGGCGTTCGCGAAGTCGCAGGAGGCCGCCTACGGCGGCATGCCCACCTCGGGTACCGTGTTCATCTCGGTCGCCGACGCCGACAAGCGCGCCGTCATCCTGCCGGCCCACCGTCTGCAGGAGCTCGGCTTCGAGCTGATGGCCACCGAGGGCACGGCCGAGATCCTGGCCCGCAACGGCATCAAGGTGCAGGTCGTCGAGAAGTACTCCGAGACGCAGGGGTCGGGTCAGCAGAACGTCGTCGACCTCATCAACGCGGGCGAGATCGACATGATCGTCAACACGCCCAGCGGCGGCACGGCCCGCGCCGACGGGTACGAGATCCGCGCGGCGGCCGTGGCCGCCGACAAGGCACTGTTCACCACGATGGCCGTCCTGGGTGCCGCCGTGAGCGCCCTCGGCGCCATGAAGGACGGCTTCGAGGTGCGGAGCCTGCAGGAGTACGCCATCGATCGCGCGGGGCGTCTGTGAGCGAAACGTTCGGCCAGCGGCTCAGCGCCGCCCTCGACACCCACGGCGCCCTGTGCGTCGGCATCGACCCCCACGCCGCACTCCTGTCGGCGTGGGGGCTGGATGCCACGGCCCAGGGCGCCCGGGAGTTCGGTCTGCGGGTGGTCGAGGCCGCCGTCGGCCGGGTCGGGGTGGTCAAGCCGCAGGTGGCGTTCTTCGAGCGGTACGGCTCGAAGGGCTTCGCCGCGCTCGAAGACGTGATGGCCGAGGCCCGCGCGGCGGGTCTGCTGGTGATCGCCGACGCCAAGCGCGGCGACATCGGCACGACGATGGAGGGCTACGCCCACGCCTGGCTCGAGCCCGGTTCGCCGCTCGAAGCCGACGCCGTGACCCTGACGCCGTATCTGGGCGCCGATTCGCTGCGCGCCACGCTCTCGCTCGCGGTGCATCACCGCAAGGGCGCCTTCGTCCTCACCGCGACGAGCAACCCCGAGGCACGGGCCGTGCAGAGCGCGATCGTCGACGACGCCCTCGCCGTCGGCGATCACGAGCACGTCGCCGCGCGCGTCGCGCACGACATCAACGAGGCCAACCTCGGAGCGCCCGGAGCCCTGGGCCCGATCGGCGTGGTGGTGGGCGCCACGGTCGACCGCGCCGCCTTCGGCCTCGGCGACGTCGCGCTGGCGGGCATGCCGATCCTGGCTCCCGGCTTCGGCGCGCAGGGTGCCGAGCCCGCCGACCTGGGCCGCCTCTTCGGCTACGTCGCGAAGGCGGTCGTGGCCAACGAGAGCCGGAGCATCCTCGCGGTCGGACCCGATCGTCTGGCCGCCCGCATCGATCAGCGCGCCGCGCTCTACCGGGAGACCCTGCATGGCTGAGACCCGTCGCCCGCCCGAGGTCGACCGCGCCGCCGCCTCGCGCCGCGCCGTCGAGGCGCGTCGCGAGCGCGCCGCGCTCAAGCGCGACGTGTCGACGCGCGTGATCTCGCCGCAGGAGCTCCTTCGGCGGGGACTCGCCGACCCGCTGTCGGCGGCCGGGGCCATGCGCGTCACCGAGTTCCTCACCGCGATCCCCGCGATCGGCGAGAGCAAGCGCGACCGCATCCTCGCCTCGCTCGGCATCTCGCCGGTCAAGCGCCTGGGGGGCCTCGGCACCCGTCAGCGCGACGCATTGCGCGCCTTCCTCGACGGCCGGTGGCCCGAGCCCGGGCCGCGTGACGGACGCAGCCGCCTCATCGTGCTGGCCGGTCCCACCGCGGTCGGCAAGGGAACGGTGGCGGCGCACATCAAGGAGCACTACCCCGAGATCCACCTCTCGGTCTCGGCGACGACGCGCGCGCCCCGTCCCGGCGAGGTCGAGGGCGAGCACTACTACTTCGTCGACGACGCCGAGTTCGACCGTCTGGTCGCCACCGGTGCGCTGCTGGAGTGGGCGGTCGTGCACAACAAGAACCGGTACGGCACGCCCCGCGAGCCCATCGAGCGGGTGCTCGCCGACGGCGGCACCGCCCTGCTCGAGATCGACCTGCAGGGCGCGCGCCAGGTGCGGGCGGCCGATCCCTCGGCGACCCTGGTCTTCCTGCTCCCGCCCAGCTGGGACGAACTCGTCCAGCGCCTGGTCGGACGCGGAACCGAAGACGCCGAGGAGCGCGCCCGACGCCTGCGCACCGCCCGCGTGGAACTCGCGGCCCAGAACGAGTTCGACTACCGCGTCGTGAACGAAGACGTGGCGTCGGCCGCCGCCGACGTCGTCGCCCTGGCCGCCGCGCAGCACTGACGCGTCGCCGACCCGTTGCGGCGTGGTTCGGCCGGGCTCGGGTTGGCTCGGCGCGCGGGTCGGCTCGGCGCGCGGGCCGGTTTGGCGCGCGGGCCGGTTTGGCGCGCGGGCCGGTTTGGCGCGCGGGCCGGCTCGGGGCGCGGGCCGGCTCGGCGCGCGGGCCGGCTCGGCGCACGGGCCCGTTCGGGGCGCGAATGGTGCAACGGGGCGGACACGGTGCGCCCCGGTGCACCGAACACGCCCCGATGTCGCGCCTTCGGCGTGGCCGACACTGCCGTGGCTGCCCCGCCGGGCGTCGCGGCACACGCCGCGGCGGGCCCTCGGCACAGTCCGAGCCCGCGTCGGCTAGAATACGAGGATGCTTCGGCGCTTCCGGCGCCGCATCCACCCCATCCCGCCGAACCAGGAGGTTCCCCATGGCCGGACGTGACAAGGGCATCATCGACCCGCCCATCGACGCACTGCTCGACAAGGTCGACTCGAAGTACCAGCTGGTCATCTACGCGTCCAAGCGTGCGCGTCAGATCAACGACTACTACTCCGACCTTCACGAGGGCAACCTCTTCGACAACGTCGGGCCGCTCGTCGACTCGACCGTCGAAGACAAGCCGCTGACGATCGCGCTGCACGAGATCCACGAAGACAAGCTGCGTCTGCGCGCTGCGGAGTAATCTCCCGGCGAGACCCGCTCACACGTGAACTGTTCACAGATGTGACGATGCCCCGGACGGCCGTGCGCCGCCCGGGGCATACTTGTGCCCGTCCCCACCTCGCTACCCTCCCGGAGTCGCCTTGACCGACCTGCGCCTGTTCACGTCCGAGTCCGTCACCGAAGGACACCCCGACAAGATCTGCGACCAGATCTCCGACAGCATCCTCGACGCCATCCTCACCGATGACCCCACCGGTCGCGTCGCCGTCGAGACCCTCGTCACGACCGGTCTCGTGCACGTGGCCGGCGAGGTGTCGACCAGCGCCTACGTCGAGATCCCGGCGATCGTGCGCGACGTGGTCAACCGCATCGGCTACACCTCCAGCGACACGGGCTTCGACGGCGAATCGTGCGGCGTCTCGATCTCGATCGGCGCACAGTCGTCCGACATCGCCGCGGGCGTCAACAAGGCGTTCGAGCAGCGCGAGCGGGGCTCGGTCGATCCCCGCGATCTGCAGGGCGCGGGCGACCAGGGCATCATGTTCGGCTTCGCGACGAACGAGACCCCGCAGCTCATGCCGATGGCGATCTGGACCGCCCATCGCATCGCCGAGCGCCTGGCATCCGTCCGCAAAGACGGCACGCTCCCGTTCCTGCGCCCCGACGGCAAGACGCAGGTCACCCTCGGCTACGAGGGCCTCGTTCCACGCACCGTCGACTCCGTCGTGCTGTCGACACAGCACCACCCCGACATCTCGCAAGAAGACCTGCGCGCCGAGGTCCAGGCCACTGTCATCGACCCCGTGCTGGCCGAGACGGGTCTCGAGCTGCCCGACGTCAAGTACTACATCAACCCGGCCGGCCCGTTCGTCATCGGCGGCCCCAAGGGCGATGCCGGTCTCACCGGTCGCAAGATCATCATCGACACCTACGGCGGGGCCTCCCGTCACGGCGGCGGCGCTTTCAGCGGAAAAGACCCGTCGAAGGTCGACCGCTCGGCCGCCTACGCCATGCGGTGGGTGGCGAAGAACGCCGTCGCCGCGGGCCTCGCCGACCGCCTCGAGGTGCAGGTGGCCTACGCCATCGGCAAGGCCAACCCCGTCGGGTTGTACGTGGAGTCGTTCGGAACGGCGCACGTGGCCGACGACGTGATCGTGCGCGCGATCCGCGAGGTGTTCGACCTGCGCCCCAAGGCCATCGTCGACCAGCTCGATCTGCTGCGCCCGATCTACGCGCAGACCGCGACCTACGGCCACTTCGGCCGCGAACTGCCCGACTTCACCTGGGAGCGCACCGACCGCGTCGACGAGCTGCGCGCCGCCTCCGGGATCTGAGCGTGCAGCACGGCCGCGGGCCACGCGGCTCCGTCGGCGTTGCGCGTCTCGGGGTTGCGGGCATCGGTGTCGCGGGTCTTGGCGGCGCGCGAGTCGGCGAGGCGGGCGCCAGCATGGTCGGCGCCCCGGGCGTCAGCGCTGCAGGTCTCGGCAGCACGCGCGTCGGCGCCGCGGGCCTCAGCACCGCGGGCCTGGGCACCGCGCATAATCACGCCCGCGGAGATGGCTCGTGAGCGAGCGTCGCGTGGCGCGCGTGCAGCTCGAGTCGCCCGTACCGCAGCTCGATCGCCTGTTCGACTACGCCGTGCCGCACCCGCTCGTCGGCGACGTCGCACCGGGAGTGCGGGTGAAGGTGCCGTTGCGCTCGGCGGGTCGCATGATGGACGCCTTCGTCGTCGAGGTCGTGGCCGATGACGGCAGCGAGCGCCCCCTGTCGTCGATCGAGACGGTCGTCTCGCCGATGCCGGTGCTGCCCGAGCGGCTGTACACGCTGGCTCGGCGGGTCGCCGACCGCGCGGCGGGGTCGGTGAGCGACGTGCTGCGCCTGGCCGTCCCCAAGCGCATGGTGCGCGCCGAGAAGGCCTGGGCGGCCGCCCCCGCCCCCGAACCGCCCGAGGTCGTTCCCGCCGCCCTCGAGCGCGCCCACGAGCTGCTCGCCCCCTATGCCGACCTCGCCGCGGCGATCGACGGCGGCGAGCGCATCGCCGTCGATGCCCCTCCGCATCCGAGCGGCGACCTGCCGCGCGGCGCGTGGGCCGATCTTCTGGCCGCCGCCGCCGTGCACACGCTGGCGCGGGGACGCAGCGCCGTGCTCGTCGTTCCCGACTACCGCGATCAGGCGCAGCTGCTGGCGGCATTGGCCGAGCTGGTGAGCCCGGATGCCATCGTGCGCGACGATTCCGATCAGTCCGGCCCCGCCCGCTACGCGCAGTATCTGCGTGCCCTCGCCCCGGTGCCGTGCATCGTGGTGGGTCGTCGATCGGGTGTGTACGCCCCGGCGCACGACACGGGTCTCGTGGCCATCTGGGACGACGGTGACTCCCTGCTCGCCGAGCCGCTGGCCCCGGGGGTGCACGCGCGCGACGCCGCCCTGGTGCGGCAGGAGCTCGAGGGCTCCGCCCTGCTGTTCGCCGGGCACACCCGTACGACCGACGTGCAGCGCCTGGTCGAGGTGGGGTACGTCCGCGAGATCGTGCAGACCCGTCGCCCCAGCCCGCGCATCGTGCTCAGTGCCACCCGCGAGGGCGAGCAGCGCATGTCGCGCGTCCCGTCGTCGGCGTTCGCGGCGGCCCGTGAGGCGCTGAAGAGCGGTCCCGTGCTCGTGCAGGTCGCGCGTCCCGGGTACGCGCCGTCGCTCGTCTGCGCCGACTGCCGTCGCCCGGCCCGCTGCGCGCACTGCGCGGGGCCCTTGCGTGCCGCGCGGCCGGGGGCGACCCCGGTGTGCTCCTGGTGCGGGCGCAGTGCCCACGCCTGGACGTGCGGGCACTGCGGGTCGGCCAAGCTGCGCATGGCGTCGTCGGGCAGCGAACGCACCGCCGACGAGCTCGGTCGTGCGTTCCCGAACACGCGGGTGATCGTCGCCGACGGTGCGCATCCGGTGGCCGAGGTCGACGACCAGCCCGCCCTGATCATCGCCACTCGCGGGGCCGAGCCCCTGGCACGTAAGGGCTACCGTGCCGTCATCCTGCTCGACGGTGACCGCATGCTGCAGAGCGAGGCCCTGCGCATCGCCGAGAACTGCCTGCGCTGGTGGTCGAACGCCGCCGCCCTCGCCGCCCCGGGCGCTCCGGTGCATCTGGTCGGGGTCGCCGGTCCCGTCGCCCGCGCGCTGGCGACCTGGACTCAGCCGGCCTATGCGCGCGGCGAGCTCATCGAGCGTGCACCGCTGCGCATGCCGCCCGCCGTGCGGGTGGCCAGCGTCGACGGGCACACCCGCAGCGTCGACGCGCTGCTGGCGTCACTGCGCGAGACGGTGCCCGAGCTCGACCCGCTCGCCGTCCTGGGCCCGGTCGACACCTCCGAGACCCCCGACGTCGCCACCTCCCGGGCGCTGGTGCGCTTCGACTACGCACAGGGACGCGCGGTGGCCGAGGCCCTGCGGGCCGGAGTGATCGCCGATGCTCTGCGCGCGCGCAAGTCGCGGAAGAATCGCGGTCCCCAGCCGCGCAGTACGCTCAGAGTTCGTCTCGACATCCCCGAGCCCGATCTGTGAGCGTGCGGCGATCCCGACCACCCGCTCCGCACAGCCCGCTTCGAACCGTCTGAGGAGAACCATGCGCCTCGTCTTCGCCGGCACCCCCGCCGTCGCCGTCCCCTCGCTCCGTGCCCTGGCATCCGGTCCGCACGAGATCGCCGCCGTCGTCACGCGCAGCGATGCGCTCCAGGGCCGCAAGCGCGTACTCACGCCCTCGCCGGTGGCGCAGGCCGCCGACGAGCTGGGCCTGCCGGTGATCAAGGCCGATCGCCTCGACGCCGACGTCACCGCCCGCATCGCCGCGCTCGAGCCGCAGCTCGGCGTGATCGTCGCCTACGGCGGACTCGTGCGCGAACCGCTGCTGTCGACGCCCGCGCACGGGTGGATCAACCTGCACTTCTCCCTGCTGCCGCGCTGGCGCGGCGCCGCCCCCGTGCAGCGGGCGCTCATCGCGGGCGACGCGGTGACCGGGGCCAGCGTCTTCCAGCTGGTCGCCGCTCTCGACGCGGGCGATGTGTTCGCCGAGGAGCGCTACGCCGTTCCCTCCGGTGCGACGTCGTCCGAGGTGCTCGACGCCCTCGCCGAGCTCGGCTCGCCCCTGCTGGCCCGCGTGGTCGACGACATCGCCGCCGGAACGGCCGTCGCCACCCCGCAGGCGGGCGAAGCGACCGTCGCGCCCAAACTCGTGCTCGCCGACGGTGCGCTCGATCTCACCCGCGACGCCGAGGACCTCCTGCACCAGATCGCCGGGGTCACGCCCGAGCCCGGCGCCCACACCACGCTCGACGGCGCCCGGTTCAAGGTGCTGCGGGCGACCCCCGCCGATGCACCGCCGCTGCCGCCCGGGAGGGTCGCGGCATCCGGAAGAGACGTCATCGTCGGCACCGGCACGACGCCCCTGCGCCTCGAGAGCGTGCAACCCGCCGGTAAGGGCGCCATGGACGCGGGGGACTGGTTCCGTGGTCTGCGCACGAGCGACCCGGTGCTGGGCGCATGATCGTGCAGGGAGCGCGTTCGGTCGCGTACGACGTCCTGCGTGCGGTCTCGGGTGACGAGGCCTACGCCAACCTGCTGCTCCCGCACGCGATCGTGCGGGCGAAACTCGACGCGAAAGACGCCGGTCTGGCCACCGAACTCACCTACGGCACCCTGCGCCGTCGCGGCACGTACGACGCGATCATCGCCGCCGCCGCCGACCGGACGATCGACCGCATCGACCCGGCGGTGCTCGACGCCCTGCGGCTCGGCGTGCACCAGTTGCTGTCGACCCGCGTGGCCTCGCACGCCGCGGTCAACGAGTCCGTCGAGCTGGCGCGTCGCCACGGCGGCGGCAAGGGCGCCGCGGGCTTCGCGAACGCGGTGCTGCGTCGAGTCTCGCGCGACACCCCCGGCCAGTGGATGGACCGCATCGCCGCCGACGCCCGCAGCGACGACGAGCGCCTCGGGCTGACGACCTCACACCCGGTGTGGATCGTGCGGGCGCTCCGCCGCGCCCTGACCGCCGAGGGCCGGGCCGACGAGCTCGACGCACTGCTCGCGGCCGACAACGTCGCCCCGCGGGTCGCGATGGTCGCCCTCCCCGGCCTCGCCGAGGTTCCCGACGACGCCAGCCCCACGCCGTACGCCCCGACGGCGTTCCTCACGCGCGGCGGAGACCCCGAGGCGCTCATCCGTTCTTCCGGTGGCCGCATCCGCGTGCAAGACGAGGGATCCCAGCTCGCGGCCCTCGCCCTGAGCCGCGCGTTCCCCGTGCGCGAGGGAGAGCGCTGGCTCGACCTGTGTGCGGGTCCCGGCGGCAAGACCGCGCTGCTGGGCGCCGAGGCCCTCGCCCACGGTGCGCACCTCGACGCCAACGAGATCGCACCGGCGCGCGCGGGTCTCGTTCGCCAGGCCGTGGCATCCGTCCCCCTCGACATCGAGGTGAGCGAAGAAGACGGTCGCGAACGCGCGACCCGCACGCCGGGGGAGTACGACCGCATCCTCGTCGATGCCCCGTGCACGGGGATCGGGGCGTTGCGACGCCGTCCCGAGGCGCGGTGGCGCAAGACTCCGAGCGACGTTCCCGACCTCACCGCTCTGCAGCAGGACCTCGTGCTCGCGGCCTTCGAGGCGCTGAAGCCCGGGGGAGTCGTCGCCTACGTCACGTGCTCGCCGCATCTCGCCGAGACCGCGGGCGTCGTGGCCGAGGTCAAGCGTGCCCTGGGCGATGCGGTGGAGGAGCTCGATGCCCGCGCCGTCGTGCGCGACATCGTCGGTGAGCCCATCGATCTGCCCGACCAGGCCGACGGTTCGCTCCGCGCCCAGCTGTGGCCCCACCGCCACGGCACGGATGCCATGTCGATTGCCCTCCTGCGCAAGCGCTGAGACGCTCACCACCGCGTGAGTCGCCACGATTTGTCGCTCCCGCGCCGCCTGCGGCGACAAATCGTTGCACCTCACGCATCCTTGCACCGGGGTCCGCCGACCGACGCGCCCATAATGGTCGAGTGCCTACCGACGCCCCGCGCATCAACCCGAGCATCCTCGCCGCCGACTTCGTGAACATGGAGGCCGAGCTCGCACGCATCGCGGGCGCCGACTTCGTGCACGTCGACGTGATGGACAACCACTTCGTGCCGAACCTCACGTTCGGGCCGCAGATGGTGGGCCGCATCCAGCAGACGAGCCCGGTGCCGCTCGACGTGCACCTGATGATCGACGACCCCGACCGCTGGGCTCCCGCCTACGCCGAGTTGGGTGCGGCGTCGGTCACCTTCCACCTCGAGGCCGCGGCGTCACCCGTGGCCCTGGCCCGGCAGTTGCGCGCGATGGGCGCGCGCGCCGGAGTGGCGGTCAAGCCCGGCACCCCCGTCGAGAACCTGTTCGACGTGCTGAACGAGTTCGACCAGATCCTCGTGATGACCGTCGAACCGGGTTTCGGGGGCCAGTCGTTCATGCCCGAGACGATGCCCAAGCTCCGCTCGCTCGCCGACGAGGCGAAGCGCCGCGGCTCGGCCGTCTGGCTGCAGGTCGACGGCGGCATCGGCGAATCGACGATCGCCCAGGCCGCCGAGGCCGGGGCCGACACCTTCGTCGCCGGATCCGCCGTCTTCGGCGCCGACGACCCCGACCGCGCCATCCAGTCCCTCCGCGCCTCCGCCGCCCGCCACCACCACTGAGCCGCGCCCGCGCCACGCCCGGCGCCGCGTCTCGGCCCATCGCGTGTCGCCCCATCGCGTGTCGCCCTCACGCATAAACGCTCTTCCTGCGCCTAAACGCGCCGCCGTACCGTTTACGCGCAGGATCAGCGTTTATGCGAGGTGATGGGGGCACCCGGATGCCGTCACCGGGCCGGCAGGGGCGCTGACGGCCGCTCGGCCGTGCGTCGCCCCGCCCGCCGCACCCGCAGCCGGCACCGCCGCCGCCGCCCGCCGACCGCGCCGCCCCCGCCGCGCACCCCCCGCGGGCATCCCCACCCCCGCCGACCCGATACCCTGGAACCGTGAAGACCTTCGACGACCTGTTCGCGGAACTCAGCGCCAAGGCCGTCGAGCGACCCGAGGGGTCCGGCACCGTCGCTCAGCTCGACGCGGGCGTGCACGCCATCGGCAAGAAGATCGTCGAAGAGGCCGCCGAGGTATGGATGGCCGCCGAGTACGAGTCCGACGCCGCCGCCGCCGAAGAGATCTCGCAGCTGCTCTACCACCTGCAGACGCTCATGCTGGCCAAGGGATTGTCGCTTGAGGACGTCTACCGACATCTCTGAGCCCCGCTCCTCCTCCCACAGCTCACCCCACACGAAAGCCCCCGTCATGCTGCGAATCGCCGTGCCGAACAAGGGGTCGCTCGCCGAAACCGCCGCCGAGATGCTCTCGGAGGCCGGGTACACCGGACGACGCGATTCCAAAGACCTCTACACCGTCGACCCGGTCAACGAGGTCGAGTTCTTCTACCTCCGCCCCCGTGACATCGCGACCTACGTCGGCTCCGGCGCGCTCGACGTCGGCATCACCGGCCGCGATCTTCTGCTCGATGCGCGCATGCCCGGCGCCCGCGAGGTCGAGTCGCTCGGCTTCGCCGGTTCCACGTTCCGTTTCGCCGGTCGCCCCGGACGTTTCACCGAGATCGCCGACATCGAGGGGCTCCGCGTCGCCACCGCCTACCCGGGCCTCGTCGATGCGTTCCTCGACGAGCGCGGCATCGCCGTCGACATCGTGCCGCTCGACGGCGCGGTCGAGTCCGCCGTGCAGCTCGGAGTGGCGGATGCCGTGGCCGACGTCGTCTCCACCGGCACGACGCTCCGTCAGGCGGGGCTCGAGATCTTCGGGCCCGTGCTGTTGCAGTCCGACGCTGTGCTGATCGCCGGCCCCGAAGAGGCCCCCGGCACCGAGACGCTGCTGCGGCGCCTGCGCGGCGTGCTCGCGGCCCGCAAGTACGTGCTGATCGACTACGACCTGCCGGCGGCGCTCGTCGAGCAGGCTGTCGCCGTGGCCCCGGGCCTGGAGTCGCCGACGATCTCGCCGCTGCGCGACCCCGAGTGGGTGGCGGTGCGGGTGATGAGCCCGCGCCGCGACGTGAACCAGGTCATGGACGCGCTGTACGCGATCGGCGCTCGCGCGATCCTCGTCACCGAGATCCTCGCCGCGAGGCTCTGATGACCCTCGCGCGTCGCGTCATCCCGTGCCTCGACGTCGCGGGCGGCCGCGTCGTGAAGGGCGTCAACTTCCTCGACCTGCGCGACATGGGCGACCCCGTCGAGCTCGCGAAGCTCTACTTCGACCAGGGCGCCGACGAGGTCACGTTCCTCGACGTCACCGCCACGGTCGATGAGCGCTCGACGACCTACGACGTCGTCCGCCGCACCGCCGAGCAGGTGTTCATCCCCCTCACCGTCGGCGGGGGAGTGCGCTCGGCCGACGATGTCGCCCGACTGCTGTCGGTCGGCGCCGACAAGATCGGCGTGAACTCCGCTGCGATCGCCCGCCCCGCCCTCATCGACGAGATCGCCGACCGCTTCGGCGCGCAGGTGATCGTGCTCTCGCTCGACGTCAAGCGGGCGGCATCCACCCCCTCGGGTTTCGTGGTGACCACGCACGGCGGCCGCACCGAGACCACTCTCGACGCCCTCGAGTGGGCGCGTGAGGCCGTCGAACGCGGGGCCGGCGAGCTGTTGGTCAACTCGATCGATGCCGACGGCACGAAGCAGGGCTTCGACCTCGAACTCGTCCGCCTGATGCGTCAGGTGGCGGCCGTGCCCGTCATCGCCTCGGGCGGCGCGGGAGCACTGGAGCACTTCGCCCCGGCGGTGCAGGCCGGCGCAGACGCCGTGCTCGCGGCATCCGTCTTCCACTCCGGTCAGCTGACCGTGGGTCAGGTCAAAGACGCGATGGCGTCCGAGGGGATCGAGGTGCGCCGGTGAGCGTCGACCGCGTGAAGTACGACGCCGACGGTCTCGTCGCCGCCGTCATCCAGCAGTTCGACTCGCGCGAGGTCTTGATGGTCGGATGGATGGATGCCGAGGCCCTCAGCCGTACGCTGACCACCGGCCGGGTGACCTTCTGGTCTCGCTCGCGTCAGGAGTATTGGCGCAAGGGCGACACGTCCGGCCACATCCAGCTCGTGAAGGGCGCGCGCCTCGACTGCGACGGCGACACCCTGCTCATCGAGGTCGACCAGATCGGCGCCGCGTGCCACACGGGCGACCACACCTGCTTCGACGCCGACGACCTGCAGCCGGTCGTGGGGGAGCGGTGATGCGTCGCGCCCGATCGATGTCGGTCCTCGCGATGCTGCTGGCCGGAGCCATCGGCGTCATCTCGTCGACGCAGACGTGGATCGATGTCACCCTCGACGACGGCGCGCAGCAGACGCTCGCGGTGCCCGGCGCCGAGGCGCTCCCGGTGCTCACCCCGCTGAGCCTCGCCGCCCTCGCGTTGGGAGCGGCTCTCTCGATCGTCGGCCCCGTCCTGCGCTATGTCTTCGGTGCCCTGGGTCTCGCGATCGCCGCGCTCGTCGGGTTCGGCACCGTTCAGATGCTCGTGGCCACGCCCGTCTCGGCGACCGCCGCCACGGTCACCGACGCCACCGGCATCTCGGGAACGGATGCCGTGGCCGCGCTCGTGTCGAACCTGTCGCTCACCCCGTGGCCCGCGGTGACGCTGCTCGCACAGGTCGTGCTGGCCGCTGCCGCCGTCTTCACCCTCGTCACCGCGCGCGGCTGGACGTCGGGCGCGAGCCGTAAGTACCGCACCGCGACCGAGGCGGGGGCCGACACCGGCCGCCCCCACGACGCGATCGACTCGTGGGACGATCTGTCGCGCGGCGACGACCCCACGGCCTGATCCGTCGCGCGGCGGCCGGGTCGAGACCGACCTCGCGACATCGAGACGTCGGGACCGGGGAGACGCTCGCGCTTCGATAGACTTGGTCCACGCTTTCCCCCGCGCCCGCGCGCGACTGTAAGGAGCCCCATGAGCAACCCCATCGGCGATCCCGGCCACGGACACTCGCCCGCCGCCTGGACGGCCGTGATCATCATGCTCGCCGCCTTCGCGTTCGGCACGCTGTTCTTCTGGCTCGACTTGCCCGTGCTCGTGTGGGCCTCGGTGGGTCTGCTCGTCGTCGGCGCCATCGTGGGCTGGGCCATGTCCAAGGCCGGCTACGGCGCGAACGGCGCGAAGTCCAACCCGAAGGCGCACTGACCGTGCTGGCCGATCTCACGGCCGGGGCAGTCGAAGACGCGCAGAAGCGCGAAAGCACGCGCTCTATGGCGTCGGTCGAGCGCGACGCGCTCGCACAGACGCCGGCGCGTGACGCTCTGGCGCTGCTCGCCCCCGCCGACCGGGTGAAGATCATCGCCGAGGTCAAGCGCGCGAGCCCCTCGCGCGGCGATCTCGCCGACATCCCCGACCCCGCGCTCCAGGCCCGGCTGTACGAGCAGGGCGGCGCCTCGGCGATCTCGGTGCTCACCGAGGGCCGCAAGTTCAAGGGAAGCCTCGCCGATCTCGAAGCCGTCCGCGCGGCGGTCGACGTGCCGGTCCTGCGCAAGGACTTCATCGCCACGCCGTACCAGGTGCTCGAGGCCCGCGCATCGGGCGCCGACCTGGTGCTGCTGATCGTCGCCGCGCTCGACCAGAAGACGCTGGGTGAGCTGTACACGCTCACGAACGAGCTCGGGATGACCGCCCTCGTCGAGACGCACTCGGCCGACGAGCTGGAGCGCGCCGCCGACATCGGAGCCAGGCTCATCGGCGTCAACGCCCGCAACCTCTCGACCTTCGAGCTCGACCGCGACCTGTTCGGCTCCCTCGCCGATCGCTTCCCGGCCGACGCGACCAAGATCGCCGAATCGGCCGTGCTCACCCCCGCCGATGTGGCTCACTACCGCACTGCGGGTGCGGACGTCGTGCTCGTGGGCGAGGCCCTCGTCACCGGCGACCCCGTCGCCACGCTCCGCGCGTTCCTCCAGGAGACCTCATGACCACCGTGCGCGATCAGAAGCTGCGCGGTCAGAAGGGGCCGTTCTTCGGCGACTTCGGCGGCCGCTACATGCCCGAATCGCTCATCGCCGCAATCGACGAGCTCACCGCGGTCTACGAGTCGGCGATGGCCGACCCGGCCTTCCACACCGAGCTGACCGCGCTGCTGCACGATTACGCGGGCCGCCCCTCGGTCCTCACCGAGGTGCCGCGCTTCGCCGAGCACGCCGGCGGCGCGCGGATCTTCCTCAAGCGCGAAGACCTCAACCACACCGGCTCGCACAAGATCAACAACGTGCTCGGCCAGGCTCTGCTCACCAAGCGCCTGGGCAAGACGCGCGTGATCGCCGAGACCGGCGCCGGCCAGCACGGCGTCGCCACCGCGACCGCCGCGGCCCTGTTCGGCCTCGAGTGCGTCGTGTACATGGGCGAAGTCGACACCGAGCGTCAGGCCTTGAACGTCGCCCGCATGCGACTGCTCGGCGCCGAGGTCGTGCCCGTCACGACCGGCTCGCGCACGCTGAAGGACGCCATCAACGAGGCGTACCGCGACTGGGTGGCCTCGGTCGAGACGACCAACTACATCTTCGGCACCGCCGCGGGCCCGCACCCGTTCCCCGCAATGGTGCGCGACTTCCAGAAGATCATCGGCGAAGAGACGCGCGCGGAATTCCTCGAGCGCCTCGGCCGCCTCCCCGACGCCGTCTTCGCCTGCGTCGGCGGCGGATCCAACGCGATCGGCATGTTCGACGCGTTCCTCGACGACGAGGGCGTCGCGCTCTACGGCGTCGAAGCCGCCGGTGACGGCGTCGACACGCCCAAGCACGCGGCATCCATCGGCCGGGGGCGCCCCGGCGTGCTGCACGGCGCGCGCACCTACGTGCTGCAGGACGAAGACGGGCAGACCACCGAGTCGCACTCGATCTCGGCGGGTCTCGACTACCCGGGCGTCGGCCCCGAGCACGCGTGGCTCGCCGACATCGGCCGGGCGCAGTACATCCCCGCCACCGACGACGAGGCCATGCAGGCCCTGCGCCTGCTGTCGCGCACCGAGGGCATCATCCCCGCCATCGAGTCGGCGCACGCCCTCGCCGGAGCGCTGCGCGTGGGGCGCGAGCTGGGCCCCGACGCCATCATCGCGATCAACCTCTCGGGGCGCGGCGACAAAGACATGGACACCGCCGCGCGCTACTTCGACCTGTACGACGCCGAGCACGCGACCGAGGGCCCCGAGGGCGGCGCGCAGACGCACGCCGCAGAGACCGTGGCCGCGGCCCCGGGTTCGCCCGTCGAGGTCACGCCGGCTCCGGATGCCGCCAGCGGTGCGGGAGTGGAGCTGTGACCTCTCGCGTCGCCGCAGCCATCGAGGCCGCCCACGCCGAGGGCCGGGGCGCCTTCGTCGGCTACCTGCCCGCGGGCTTCCCCGACGTCGCCACGAGCATCGAGGCCGCTGTGGCGCTGGCCGATGCCGGCGCCGACGTCATCGAGCTCGGCCCGCCCTACAGCGATCCCGTCATGGACGGCCTCGTCATCCAGGAGGCCACCCAGACGGCGCTGGCGAACGGGTTCCGCATGCGCGACCTGTTCACGATCATCCGCGAGGTCACCGCGCGCACCGACGTGCCGGTGCTCGTCATGACGTACTGGAACCTCGTCGAGCAGTACGGCGTCGACCGCTACGCCGACGACCTCGTCGGCGCCGGGGGAGCGGGGCTCATCACCCCCGACATCACCCCGGATGCCGCGGCCGAGTGGATCGCCGCGAGCGAGCGCACCGGCCTCGACCGGGTGTTCCTCGCCGCACCGACGTCGTCCGACGACCGCCTGAGAATGATCGTCGAGGCCTCCACCGGCTTCGTCTACACCGTCTCGACCATGGGGATCACGGGCGAGCGCACCCAGCTCGACGCCGCGGCACGTGACCTGGTCGCGCGGCTCCGCGCGTTCGGCGCCACGCACGCGTGCGTCGGCATCGGCATCTCCAACGCCGCCCAGGTGGCGGGCGTGGTCGAGTACGCCGATGGCGCGATCGTGGGCACGGCCCTGGTCAAGGCGCTCCGCGACGGCGGCGTCGAAGGGTTGTCCACCCTTGCTCGCGAGCTGTCCGCGGGTGCCGTGCAGCGCGCTTAGACTCGTCAGCATGACGTTCGCCCTCTCGAGCGCCGCCTCCGGCGTGCTCGCCAGCATCCCGAGCCCGACGATCTCCTACGTCGACCTGGGTCCGCTCCGCATCCACTTCTATGCCCTGTGCATCGTCGCGGGAATCATCGTCGCGATCTTCCTCACGAACGCGCGTCTGACGCGTCGTGGCGCCGAGAAGTGGGTCGTCATCGACATCTGCCTGCTGGCGGTCCCGCTCGCGATCGTGGTCGCACGCATCTACCACGTCGTCACGCACCCGGGCTTCTACTTCGGTCCGGGATCCAACCCGTGGAACATCACCGAGCCGGGCTCCGTGTGGGCCATCTGGGAGGGCGGCATCGCCATCTACGGCGCACTGATCGGTGGCGCCATCGGCGCGTTCCTCGGCTGCAAGTGGACCGGCATCCGGTTCTGGACCTTCGCCGACGCACTCGCTCCCGGGCTCATCATCGCCCAGGCCATGGGCCGCTTCGGCAACTGGTTCAACCAGGAGCTCTTCGGTCAGCCCACCGACCTTCCCTGGGGCCTCGAAATCGCCGCGGGCAACCCGGCCATCCCCGTCGGACTGCCAACCGGCACGCTTTTCCAGCCGACCTTCCTCTACGAAGTCATCTGGAACCTGCTCGGCGCCGCCGTCATCCTGTGGGCGGGAAAGCGCTTCACCCTGCAGTGGGGCAAGCAGTTCGCGATCTACCTCGTCTGGTACTCCGCGGGCCGCATCGTCTGGGAATCCATCCGAATCGACCCCAGCGAGATCATCCTGGGCCTGCGCACGAACGTCTGGGCGGCCATCTTCGGCGTCGTCCTGGGCATCGTGATCTTCGCCGTGCAGTCGCGTCGTCACCTCGGTCTGGAGCCGTCGCCCTACGTCCCCGGTCGCGAGAGCAAGGCTCCCGGGGCTGTAGACTCAGGCGACCCTTCTGACTTCGTCGACGTGAGCGAGCCGCCCGCGACGAGCGACACCGTCGGCACCAGCGCCACAAGCAGCCCCGCCACGAACTAATTCTCCGGGCCGACGTCGTCCCATTCGAAGCATCAACGTGAGGACGGTTGATATGGCTTCCAGCCTGCGTTCCGACACCGTCGGAGGAACGTTCCCGGTCCGCCAGGGAATGTACGACCCGTCGTTCGAGAAAGACGCCTGTGGCCTCGCCATGGTCGCGACTCTCCGCGGCGTGGCCGGCCACGACATCATCGATCTGGCGCTGACGGCGCTGCGCAACCTCGAGCACCGTGGGGCCATCGGCTCCGACGCGGGCACGGGCGACGGTGCCGGCATCCTCACCCAGATGCCCGACGCCTTCCTGCGCGCCGTCGTCGACTTCGACCTGCCGCCGGTGGGGGAGTACGCCGCCGGCATGGTCTTCCTGCCGCTCGGCCACGACGAGCGCGCGGCGATGAAGGCGGGGATCGAAGAGATCGCCCGCCACGAGAACCTCGAGGTCCTCGGCTGGCGTGAGGTCCCCGTCGAGCACGAGAACCTCGGCAAGCTCGCCTACGAGGCCCGGCCCGCCTTCGAGCAGCTGTTCATCGCGCGCCCGGCCGTCGGCGATCAGCCCGCCCTCTCGGGGATCGAGCTCGACCGCCGCGTGTACCGCCTGCGCAAGCGCGCACGCCACGAGATCGACGCGTACTTCGTGTCGCTGTCGAGCCGCACGCTCGGCTACAAGGGCATGGTCACGACCCTGCAGCTCGAGCCGTTCTACCCCGACCTGTCGGACGAGCGCTTCGTCTCGGAGCTCGCCGTCGTGCACTCGCGGTACTCCACCAACACGTTCCCGTCGTGGCCGCTCGCGCAGCCGCTGCGCATGCTCGCGCACAACGGCGAGATCAACACGGTCAAGGGCAACCGCAACTGGATGCGCGCGCGCCAGTCGCAGCTCGAGTCCGAGCTCATCGGCGACGTGCGTCCGCTGCTGCCGATCTGCACCGAGGGTGCCAGCGACTCGGCCTCGTTCGACGAGGTGCTCGAGCTGCTCACGCTCACCGGGCGCAGCCTCCCGCACGCGATCATGATGATGGTCCCCGAGGCGTACGAGAAGCAGGCCACGATCGACCCCGATCTGCGCGCCTTCTACGACTACCACTCCATGCAGATGGAGCCCTGGGACGGCCCCGCCGCCCTCATCTTCACCGACGGCACGGTCGTCGGCGCCACGCTCGACCGCAACGGCCTTCGCCCGGGTCGCTGGACCGAGACCACCGACGGCCTCGTCGTGATCGGTTCCGAGACCGGCGTGCTCGATTTCGCGCCCGAGCGCATCAAGCGTCGCGGCCGGCTGCAGCCCGGTCGCATGTTCCTCGTCGACACGGCCCAGCGCCGCATCGTCGAAGACGAAGAGATCAAGGCCGAGCTCGCGAGCCTGCAGCCGTGGGGCGAGTGGGTCGACAAGGGCCGCGTCAAGCTCAGCGAGCTGCCCGAGCGCGAGCACATCGTGCACCCGATCGCCTCGATCACCCGCCGCCAGCGCACCTTCGGCTACACCGAAGAAGAGGTGCGCATCCTGCTCACCCCCATGGGTCAGGGTGGCGCCGAGCCCCTCGGCGCCATGGGCAGCGACGCGCCCGTCGCCGTGCTGAGCGACCGTCCGCGCATGCTGTTCGACTACTTCTCGCAGCAGTTCGCGCAGGTCACCAACCCGCCGCTCGACTCGATCCGCGAAGAAGTCGTCACCTCGCTGTCGCTGGGTCTCGGTCCGGAGCGCAACCTGCTCGACTGGGGACCCGACCACACCCGCACGGTCACGCTCGACTTCCCCGTGATCGACAACGACGAGCTCGCCAAGATCCAGCACATCGACACCGCCCTGCGCGGACGGTCGTCGGTGACGATCCGCGGTCTGTACCGCGTCGAGGCCGGTCACAAGGGGCTGCAGAAGCGTCTGACGCAGATGTGCAGCGAGGTCGACCAGGCGATCGAAGACGGTGCCGAGTTCATCGTGCTCAGCGACCGCGACTCGAACAAGGACCTCGCTCCGATCCCGTCACTGCTCATGCTGGCCGCCGTGCACCACCACCTCATCCGCAAAGAGACGCGCATGAAGGTGGGGCTGGTCGTCGAGGCCGGCGACGTGCGCGAGGTGCACCACGTGGCGACCCTCATCGGGTACGGCGCATCGGCGGTGAACCCCTACCTGGCGATGGAGACTGTCGAGTACCTCGTGCGGGCGGGCTTCATCACCGGCGTCACGCCGCAGAAGGCCGTCAAGAACCTGATCTACGCGCTCGGCAAGGGCGTGCTGAAGATCATGTCGAAGATGGGCATCTCGACGGTGTCGTCGTACGCCGGCGCCCAGGTCTTCGAGGCCGTGGGCCTGTCGCGCGACTTCGTCGACGCGTACTTCACCGGCACCGAGTCCAAGCTCGGTGGTGTCGGACTCGACGTCATCGCCGCCGAGAACGCCTCGCGCCACGAGTACGCCTACCCCCAAGACGCCGCGGCGCGCGCGCACGAGCGCCTGTGGACCGGCGGCGAGTACCAGTGGCGTCGCGACGGTGCCCCGCACCTGTTCAACCCCGACACGGTGTTCCGCCTGCAGCACGCCACGCGCGAGCGCCGCTACGACATCTTCCGCGAGTACACGCATCTCATCGACGACCAGGCGCACGAGCTCAAGACGCTCCGCGGCCTGTTCTCGTTGCGCACCGACGTGCGTCCGCCCGTGCCGATCGACGAGGTCGAACCGGTCTCGGCGATCGTGAAGCGCTTCTCGACCGGTGCGATGAGCTACGGCTCGATCTCGAAAGAGGCGCACGAGGTCCTGGCGGTCGCCATGAACCGGATCGGCGGCAAGTCGAACACCGGCGAGGGCGGAGAAGACGTCGACCGCCTGCTCGACCCCGAGCGTCGCAGCGCCATCAAGCAGGTGGCATCCGGTCGGTTCGGTGTGACGAGCCTGTACCTCACCCAGGCCGAGGACATCCAGATCAAGCTCGCCCAGGGCGCGAAGCCCGGCGAGGGCGGTCAGCTGCCTCCGACCAAGGTGTACCCGTGGGTGGCGCGGACGCGTCACGCGACCGCGGGCGTGGGCCTCATCTCGCCCCCGCCGCACCACGACATCTACTCGATCGAAGACCTCAAGCAGCTGATCTTCGACCTCAAGCGCGCCAACCCCTCGGCCCGCATCCACACCAAGCTCGTGAGCCAGTCGGGCATCGGTGCGGTCGCCGCCGGCGTCGCCAAGGCGCTCAGCGACGTCATCCTGGTCTCGGGCCAGGACGGCGGCACGGGTGCGAGCCCCATGAACTCGCTCAAGCACGCGGGCACGCCCTGGGAGCTCGGCCTGGCCGAGACGCAGCAGACGCTCATGCTCAACGGCATGCGCGACCGCGTGGTCGTGCAGGTCGACGGGCAGATGAAGACCGGCCGCGACGTCGTGATCGGCGCGCTGCTGGGCGCCGAGGAGTTCGGTTTCGCGACCGCCCCCCTCGTCGTCTCGGGCTGCATCATGATGCGCGTCTGCCACCTCGACACCTGCCCCGTGGGTGTCGCGACGCAGAACCCCGTGCTGCGCTCGCGCTTCACCGGCAAGGCCGAGTACATCGTCACCTTCATGGAGTTCATCGCCCAGGAGGTGCGGGAGTACCTCGCCGCCCTCGGCTACCGCTCGATCGACGAGATCGTCGGGCGCACCGACCTGCTCGACGTGAACGAGGCGATCCAGCACTGGAAGGCGCGCGGGCTCAACCTCGCGCCGATCCTCGAGGGACCCCGCTTCGCCGACGACGAACCGCGTCGACACGCGCGCAACCAGAACCACGAGCTCGAGGAGCACTTCGACGTGCAGCTCATCGAGCGCGCGCAGGACGTCATCGCGCACGGCGGTCAGCTCACGATCGACCTGCCCATCCGCAACACGGCCCGCGCGGTCGGGACCATGCTCGGCCACCACGTCACCAAGGCGCGCGGCGAGCACGGTCTGCCCGAGAACTCGATCGACGTGCGTCTGACCGGCTCGGCCGGACAGTCGTTCGGTGCGTTCATGCCCGCCGGCATCACGCTGCGCCTCGAGGGCGACTCCAACGACTACGTCGGCAAGGGCCTGTCGGGCGGGACGATCGTCGTGCGGCCGCCGCGCGGCTCGTCGTTCGCGGCCTCCGAGAACGTCATCGCCGGAAACGTCATCGGCTACGGCGCCACGCAGGGGCAGATGTTCCTCAACGGCGTCGTCGGCGAGCGGTTCCTCGTGCGCAACTCCGGCGCGACGGCGGTCGTCGAGGGCGTGGGCGACCACGCGCTCGAGTACATGACCGGTGGACTCGCGGTCATCCTCGGCGCCACGGGCCGCAACCTCGGCGCGGGTATGTCGGGCGGCCAGGCCTACGTCTACCGACTCGACAGCGACCTCGTGAACCGCGAGGCCCTGGCATCCGGCGAGCTCGTTCTGGGCGCCCTCGGATCCGGGGATGCCGAGATCCTGCGCGACCTGCTCGAGAAGCACGTCGCAGAGACCGATTCCACCCTCGCCCGTCGTCTGCTCGACGACTTCGAGACCGAGGTGGACAATTTCGTCCGGGTGCTGCCACGCGACTACGCCGCCGTGCTGCAGACCCGCCAGGAGGCGGTTGCCGAGGGGCTCGACCCCGACGGCGACGTCGTCTGGAAGCGCATTCTGGAGGTGACGGGTGGCTGACCCGAAGGGCTTTCTCAAGACGACGGAGCGCGAGCTCCCCAAGCGTCGACCGGTGCCCGTGCGCATCATGGACTGGAAAGAGGTGTACGAGCCGGGGGATTCGGCCGTCATCAAACGCCAGGCCGGGCGCTGCATGGACTGCGGCATCCCGTTCTGCCACAAGGGCTGCCCGCTCGGCAACCTGATCCCCGAGTGGAACGACCTCACGTGGCGGGGCGAGGGCCGTGCCGCCATCGAGCGCCTGCACGCGACGAACAACTTCCCCGAGTTCACCGGTCGGCTCTGCCCGGCGCCCTGCGAGAGCTCGTGCGTGCTGGGCATCAACCAGCCCGCCGTCACGATCAAGCAGGTCGAGGTCTCGATCATCGACGAGGCCTTCTCGAACGGCTGGGTCGAGCCCGAGCCGCCCGAGCGCCTCACCGGCAAGACCGTCGCCGTCGTGGGCTCCGGTCCCGCCGGCCTCGCCGCGGCACAGCAGCTGACGCGTGCGGGTCACACGGTCGCCGTGTTCGAGCGCGACGACCGCATCGGCGGCCTCATGCGCTACGGCATTCCCGACTTCAAGATGGAGAAGCGCCACCTCGAGCTGCGACTGCGGCAGATGCAGGCCGAGGGCACGCGTTTCCGCGCGGGCGTCGAGATCGGCAAGGACATCTCGTGGAGCGACCTGCGGGCGCGCTACGACGCCGTCGTGGTGGCCACCGGTTCGACCCTGCCGCGCGACCTGGCGATCCCTGGCCGCGACCTCGACGGCGTGCACTACGCCATGGAGTACCTCATCGAGGGCAACAAGGCCGTCGCCGGCGACCAGGTGCCGCAGCAGATCTCGGCCGAGGGCAAGCACGTCGTCGTCATCGGCGGTGGCGACACGGGCGCCGACTGCATCGGCACCGCGCACCGTCAGGGCGCGCTGAGCGTGACGAACCTCGCCATCGGCAAGCAGCCGCCGTCGGAGCGCCCGGAGAACCAGCCGTGGCCGATGATGCCGAACCTCTTCGAGATGGCCTCGGCCCACGAAGAGGGCGGGGAGCGCTCCTTCCTCGCGTCGACCGTCGAGTTCCTCGGCAACGCCGCGGGCGAGGTCCGGGCCCTGCGGGTCGCCGAGACCGAGTACCTCGACGGCCGCCGTGTGCCCAAGAGCGGCACCGAGCGCGAGATCCCCGCCGACCTCGTGCTGATCGCCATGGGCTTCACCGGCCCCGAGAGCGCGCACCTCAGCGACCAGCTGGGCACGCGGTTCACCGATCGCGGCAACGTCGAACGCGATGCCACGTACGCGACCTCGACGCCGGGCGTGTTCGTCGCCGGCGATGCGGGTCGTGGCCAGTCCCTCATCGTGTGGGCCATCGCCGAGGGCCGTGCGGCCGCCGCCGAGGTCGACACGTTCCTCATGGGCGAGACGGTGCTGCCCGCACCGGTGCGCCCGACCGATGTCGCCATCGGCCTTCTGCCCACCTAAGCTGGCAAGGGCCGATCGGCCACTTCCCGAAAATTTCACGGAGCTTGAAACCGGATGAGACGCGCCAAGATCGTCGCAACACTCGGGCCCGCCACGTCGTCGTATGAGATGGTTCGCGCCATCATCGACGCCGGTGTGGATGTCGCCCGCCTCAACCTGAGCCACGGAGATTACTCCGTGCACGATGCCAACTTCGCCAACGTGCGCAAGGCGGCAGAAGACGCCGGTCGCCCGGTCGCCGCCCTCGTCGACCTCCAGGGTCCGAAGATCCGCCTCGGCAAGTTCGAGAACGGCCCCCACGACCTGCTGCCCGGTGACATCTTCAAGATCACCATCGAAGACATCCTCGGCACCAAAGAGATCGTCGGCACCACGTTCAAGGGCCTTCCGCAGGACGTCCGCCCCGGCGACTTCCTGCTGATCGACGACGGCAAGGTCCGCGTCGAGGTCGTCGAGACCGACGGCACCGTCGTGACCACCAAGGTCATCGTCGGCGGTCCGGTCTCGAACAACAAGGGCATCAACCTGCCCGGCGTGGCCGTCAACGTGCCCGCGCTGAGCGAGAAGGACGAAGCCGATCTGCGCTGGGGCCTCAACGCCGGCGCCGATCTGATCGCGCTGTCGTTCGTCCGCGACGCCAGCGACATCACCCGCGTGCACGAGATCATGGCCGAAGAGGGACGCTACGTCCCCGTCATCGCCAAGATCGAGAAGCCGCAGGCGGTCGACAACCTCGAAGAGATCATCGACGCGTTCGACGGCATCATGGTCGCCCGTGGCGACCTGGGCGTCGAGCTGCCGCTCGAGGCCGTGCCGATCGTGCAGAAGCGCGCCGTCGAGCTGGCCCGCCGCATGGCGAAGCCCGTCATCGTCGCGACGCAGATGCTCGAATCGATGATCACCAGCCCGGTGCCCACCCGCGCCGAGACCAGCGACGTCGCCAACGCCGTCCTTGACGGTGCGGACGCTGTCATGCTCTCGGGCGAGACCAGCGTCGGCGACTACCCGGTCGTGGTCGTCGAGACCATGGCGCGCATCGTGGAGTCCACCGAAGAGCACGGCCTCGATCGCATCGCGCCGCTGACCAACAAGCCGCGCACCCAGGGCGGTGCGATCACCCTCGCCGCCGTCGAGGTCGCCGACTTCGTCGAGGCGAAGTACCTCTGCGTCTTCACCGAGTCCGGTGACTCGGCGCGTCGCATGTCGCGCCTGCGTGCGACCATCCCCATGATCGCGTTCACGCCCGAGCCCGGCATCCGCCGCCGCCTGGCGCTGACGTGGGGCGTGCGCTCCACGCTGGTGGAGCACGTGTCGCACACCGACAAGATGTTCCTGCAGGTCGACGACTACCTGCTGTCGAACGACCTGGCCAAGGTCGGCGACAAGGTCGTGGTCATCTCGGGTTCCCCTCCCGGAATCGCGGGCTCGACCAACGACCTGCGCGTGCACCGCGTCGGGGACGCCGTGCACGGTGCGGCTCCCGGTTACCAGGACGTCTGAGTCCCGACGACGCGCGCCGGTTCATTCCGGCGCGCGTCGCCTTCGTTCCCGCCCGGTAGATTGGGAACGCAACACCTGCCGGTGTGGCGGAATGGCAGACGCGGGGCACTCAAAATGCTCTGTCGAAAGACGTGTGGGTTCGAGTCCCACCACCGGTACCCGCGACAGCATCCCGTGCGATCGGGGGCTGCGATCCGGGGGATTGTCCCCTCCCAGACTTAGGATGGTTCCGTGACTGATCAAGAAGCCGTTCCGGCCAGCGCTCCGAACGCACCTCGACGCGTCGTCGTGGCCGAAGACGAGTCGCTCATCCGCCTCGACATCGTCGAGATCCTGCGCGACAACGGCTATGACGTCGTGGGCGAAGCGGGCGACGGCGAGACCGCCGTGCAGCTCGCCACCGAGCTGCGTCCCGATCTCGTGATCATGGATGTCAAGATGCCGCAGCTCGACGGCATCAGCGCCGCCGAGAAGCTCAGCAAGAACCACATCGCCCCCGTGGTGCTGCTCACCGCCTTCAGCCAGAAGGAGCTCGTCGAGCGTGCCAGCGAAGCCGGCGCCCTGGCGTACGTCGTGAAGCCCTTCACGCCGAACGACCTGCTTCCCGCGATCGAGATCGCCCTCGCCCGCTACGAGCAGATCATCACGCTCGAGGCCGAGGTCGCCGACATGGTCGAGCGCTTCGAGACCCGCAAGCTCGTCGACCGGGCCAAGGGCCTGCTCAACGAGAAGATGGGCCTCAGCGAGCCCGAGGCCTTCCGCTGGATCCAGAAGGCGTCGATGGACCGCCGCCTCACCATGCAGGACGTCGCCAAGGCGATCATCGAGCAGCTGGCCCCCAAGAAGGGCTGACGAGACCTCTCGCGAAATGGATGCCACTTCGGTGGCATCCATTTTTCGTTCCCGGGGGAGGGGGTCGGTGGAGGGGCCGAGCCTGTCAGCGCGACGGCAAGGGCCGCGCGCGCGACCACGATCAGCGCGCGGGGGCGTCCTTGATCATGTTCGTGATGCGCACCGTCGAGCAACGGCGGCCCTGCTCGTCGGAGATCGCGATCTCGTGCACCGTCAGCGAACGGCCCAGGTGGATCGGTGTGCAGACGCCGGTGACATGGCCCGAGGTGGCGGAGCGCGTGTGCGTGGCGTTGATGTCGATGCCGACGGCCAGACGCCCCGGACCCGCGTGCAGGTTGGCGGCCATCGATCCCAGCGACTCGCCGAGCACGACGTAGGCGCCCCCGTGCAGCAGGCCGACCGGCTGGGTGTTGCCCTCGACGGGCATGGTGGCCACGCACCGGTCGACGGTGAACTCCACCCACTCAAGGCCCATCTTCTCGGCGAGGGCGCCCATTCCGCGCAGCTTCGCCCAGTCGAGGCCGGACACGGAGTCGGAGGGTGTGGACGTCATCATCGCCTTCGTCGGGCCGGGACCGGGGGAGTGTCCGTGGCACTCGTTACGCTGGAGGAGTGACGGATGCCGAAAAGCCTACTCTCCTCGTCGTCGACGGCCACTCGCTGGCCTACCGCGCGTTCTACGCGCTGCCCGTCGACAACTTCTCCACGAAGGACGGACAGCACACCAACGGCATCTACGGCTTCCTGTCGATGTTCGTCAACCTCGTGAAGGCCGAGAAGCCGACGCACCTGGCCGTGGCGTTCGACACCTCGCGGCAGTCGTTCCGCACGCGCGAGTACGCCGAGTACAAGGCGAACCGCAGCGAGTCTCCCGCCGAGTTCAAGGGCCAGATCCCGCTGCTGCAGGACTGCCTGCGGGCGATGGGCGTCCCCGTGCTCGCGAAAGAGGACTTCGAGGCCGACGACATCCTCGCCACCCTCGCCACGCAGGGTGAGGCCGAGGGTTTCACCGTGCTCGTGTGCTCGGGCGACCGCGACACCATCCAGCTCGTCACCGACGACGTCACGCTGCTGTATCCGAACGTGCAGGGCGTGTCGCAGCTGAAGCGCTACGACACCGCCGCCGTCATCGAGAAGTACGGCCTGCCGCCGGCGCAGTACCCCGAGATCGCCGCCCTGGTCGGTGAGACCAGCGACAACCTGCCGGGTGTGCCCAAGGTCGGCGAGAAGACGGCCGTGAAGTGGCTGACCCAGTGGGGCTCGCTCGATGCCCTGCTCGACAACGCCGACAAGATCACCGGCGTCGTCGGCGGCAACCTGCGCGAGCACATCGACGGCGTGCGGCGCAACCGCACCCTCAACCGTCTGCTGCGCGACGTCGAGCTCGACAAGGCCCCCGGCGACCTCGCGATGCAGCCGCTCGACGCGCAGGCCGTGCGCGACATCTTCGCGCGTCTCGAATTCCGCACGCTTCTGCCGCGCGTGTTCGACGCCCTCGGTGGCGACCCGGGCGATGCCGTCGACGAGGCTCGGCCCACGGCGACCGCGCCCACTCCCGCCACCCTCGACGCCACGGCTCTCGTCGAGTGGGCGACGGGCGCCACGGGCCCCGTGGGACTGTCCCTCACCCTCGAGGGCGGCCGACCCGCGCACCTCGGCCTGGCGACCGCCGACGCCGCGGCCGAGGCCGCGTGGACCCCCGCGGTCCGTGACTCCCTCGCCGAGTGGTTGGCCTCCGATGCGCCCAAGGTCCTGGCCGATGCCAAGCCCCAGATCAAGGCGCTCGCCCGCGAAGACGTGACCCTGCGCGGCATCGCCTCCGACGTCATCCTGGCCGGCTGGCTCGTGCGCCCCAGCTTCCCCGACAAGACGCTGGGCGACCTCGTCGAGCGCTTCCTCGACGAGAAGCTCCCCGAGGCCGACCCCACGCAGCTCGTCCCTGAGACCGAGGGCGCCACGCCCGGCCAGCTCGCGTGGTTCATCCGCCGCGTGGCCGAGGCGCAGCGCGCCGACATGCCCGCGCGCGTCGCCGAGGTGCTCGACGACATCGAGCTGCCCTCGCTCACCGCCCTGGCCGACATGGAGCTCGCCGGCGTCGCGGTCTCGCACGAGAAGCTGTCGAGCTTCTCGGCCGAGCTCGGCGCGCGAGCCGACGCGCTCGCCCGTGACGCCTACGCGGCGATCGGCCACGAGGTGAACCTCGGTTCCCCCAAGCAGCTGCAAGAGGTGCTGTTCGACGAGCTGCAGCTGCCGAAGACGCGCAAGACGAAGAGCGGCTACACCACCGACGCCGCCGCCCTGGCCGACCTGCAAGAGAGCGCGCCGCACCCGTTCCTCGACCTGCTGCTCAAGCACCGCGAGGCGACCAAGCTCAAGCAGATCATCGACGCCCTCGACGCGGCCACCGGCGCCGACGGGCGCATCCACACGACCTACGTGCAGACCGGCAGCCAGACGGGGCGCCTGTCGAGCACCGACCCCAACCTGCAGAACATCCCGATCCGTACCGAAGAGAGCCGCCGCATCCGTGCGGCCTTCGAGGTCGGCGAGGGGTACGAGACCCTGCTCACCGCCGACTACTCACAGATCGAGATGCGCATCATGGCGCACCTGTCGGGCGACCCCGGGCTGATCGAGGCGTTCAACTCGGGCGAAGACCTGCACCGCTTCGTCGGCGCGCGCGTCTTCGGCGTCGAGCCCGCCGAGGTCACCCCGGCCATGCGCACCAAGGTCAAGGCCATGTCGTACGGCCTCGTGTACGGCCTGTCGGCGTTCGGGCTGTCGAAGCAGCTGCGCATCGAGCAGTCCGAGGCGAAGAAGCTCATGCTCGAGTACTTCGCCCGCTTCGGCGCCGTCCGCGACTACCTGCGGGGGTCGGTGGAGCAGGCCCGCCAAGACGGCTACACCGAGACGATCTTCGGCCGCCGCCGCCCGTTCCCCGACCTCACCAGCATGAACCGCGTGCTGCGCGAGAACGCCGAGCGCGCAGCCCTCAACGCCCCCATCCAGGGCAGCGCCGCCGACATCATGAAGGTCGCGCTGTTCCGCATCAGCGACGAGCTGGCATCCGCGGGTCTGCGCTCGCGTGTGCTGCTGCAGATCCACGACGAGCTCGTCGTCGAGGTGGCGACGGGGGAGTGGGATGCCGTGGAGCAGATCGTGCGTGCGCGCATGGCCGACGCCGCCCAGCTCACCGTGCCGCTCGACGTGCAGATCGGTCGCGGGGCGGACTGGGACGAAGCCGGGCACTGACGCGGGGGCACGGGCTGCGCTTCCGCGCCGGGGTAGGGGGCCGCACGCCTCGGCGCACGGACGACGCTGCCGCACCGGCGCCGCGGGCCGCTTGCTCCGGCGCGTTCGCACACCCGGGCGCCCTCGACCGTGCGTCATCTGCCGTATCGGCATCCGGCGCGATCCGGGGCCGAGGTGCATCTGCGCCCCGGCTTGCCTAGGCTCGAAAGATGACTGACGCACAACGCACCCCCACGCCGATCGACACGATCGCCGACGCGTGGGTCGACACCCTGGCCGAGCGCGTACCCACCCTGGCGACGTACATCGGACGCGACGAGCACAACGGCTGCTTCGGCGACTACAGCCCCGAGGGCACCGATGCCCTCGTGGCCGAGGCGCGTACGGCGAAGGCCGCCCTCGAGGCGGCCCAGCCCGTCGACGCGATCGACACCGTCACGCAGATGGACCTCGTGCGCGAACTCGATCTGATGATCGAGCAGCACGCGGCGCGCACGCACCTGCGCGACCTGAACGTCATCGCCTCGCCCGCGCAGGACATCCGCGCGACCTTCGACCTCATGCCCACCGCCACCACCGACGACTGGGCGACGATCTCGCAGCGCCTGCGCGCCCTGCCCGCCGCGATCGACGGCTACGTCGAGACCCTGCGTCGGGGCATCGCCGAGGGCGTCGTCCCCGCGCGCCGGCAGGTGACCGAGGTGGTGACGCAGATCGGCCGCTACACCGCCGACACGGGCTTCTTCGCCGAGTTCGTCGGCAACGCCGCTCCGGCCGAGGGACAGCTCCCCGCCTCGCTCGCCCGCGATCTCGACCAGAACGCGGGAGCCGCGCGCGTGGCGTACGACGCGTTGGCCTCGTTCCTGTCGTCGGAGCTCGCCCCGGTCGCGGGGGACGTCGACGGTGTGGGCCGCGAGATGTACGCGCTGCACTCCCGACAGTTCCTCGGCGCCGAGATCGACCTCGACGAGACCTACGACTGGGGCGTCGAAGAGCTCGCCCGCATGGTCGCCGAGCAAGAGGCCATCGCGAACGAGATCCTCCCCGGTGCGAGCGTCGAAGAGGCCGTGGCCTTCCTCGAGAAGGACGAGTCGCGCAAGCTGCACGGCACGAAGGCCCTGCAGGAATGGATGCAGCGCACGAGCGACCACGCCGTCGCCGAGCTCGGTCGCACCCACTTCGACATCGCGGAGCCCATCCGCACGCTCGAGTGCATGATCGCCCCCACCAACGAGGGCGGCATCTACTACACCGGTCCGACCGACGACTTCTCGCGCCCGGGGCGCATGTGGTGGTCGGTGCCCGAGGGCGTCGACACCTTCGACACCTGGCGCGAGCTGACCACGGTCTACCACGAGGGCATTCCGGGGCACCACCTGCAGATCGCGCAGGCCGTCTACAACCGCGCCGAGCTCAACTCGTGGCGGCGACTGCTGGCCGGCACGAGCGGTCACGCCGAGGGCTGGGCGCTGTACGCCGAGCGTCTGATGGAGCAGCTGGGCTACCTCGACGACCCGGCCGACCGCCTCGGCATGCTCGACGGTCAACGCATGCGCGCGGCGCGCGTGGTGCTCGACATCGGTGTGCACCTCGGCAAGCCGCGCCTCGACGGAACCGGCACGTGGGACCACGACTACGCCCTCGCGTTCATGCTGAAGAACGTCAACATGAGCGAGGAGTTCGTGCGTTTCGAGGTCAACCGCTACCTCGGCTGGCCCGGGCAGGCGCCGGCCTACAAGGTCGGCCAGCGCATCTGGGAGCAGGTGCGCGACGAGGAGCAGGAGCGCCGCGGCGCCGACTTCTCGATGAAGCAGTTCCACACGCGTGCGCTCGACATCGGCGGCGTCGGTCTCGACACACTGCGGGCGGCTCTGGCCTCCGGCTGAGCAAGGGGAGGGGCGTCGCGATCGCGGCGCCCCTCCGCCGATGCGGGGAATGTTTCGTCCTCGCGTAAAGTTCATTCATCCGAATGCAAGGAGACCCCATGGACGCCACCCCCGTCGAGCTCGGCCTCGATACCTTCGGAGACATCTCGCGCGGCCCCGACGGGTCGCTCCAGTCCGACGCACAGACCATCCGCAACGTCGTCGAGCAGGCCGTGCTCGCCGATCAGGTGGGCCTGTCGTTCTTCGGCGTGGGGGAGCACCACCGCAAGGACTTCGCGGTCACCAGCCCCGAGATCGTGCTCGCCGCCGCCGCTGCCCGCACCTCGAACATCCATCTCGGCACCGCGGTGACCGTGCTGTCGTCCGACGACCCGGTGCGCGTGTACGAGCGATTCGCCACGCTCGACGCCGTCTCGAACGGTCGCGCCGAGGTCATCCTCGGGCGCGGGTCGTTCATCGAGTCGTTCCCGCTCTTCGGCTACGACCTCAGCGACTACGAACAGCTGTTCGAAGAGAAGCTCGAGCTGTTCTCGCTGCTTCTCGACGAGAAGCCCGTCACCTGGTCGGGACGCACGCGGGCCGGACTCCAGGATGCCGACGTGTACCCCAAGACCGAGAACGGTCTGAAGGCGTGGGTCGGCGTCGGCGGGTCGCCGGAATCGGTCGTGCGCGCCGCACGCTACGGCTACGGCCTCGTGCTCGCCATCATCGGCGGATCGTCGGCCCGGTTCCGCCCCTTCGCCGACCTGTACCGCCGCTCGCTGCAGGAGCTCGGCAAGCCCGCCATGCCGATCTCGGTGCACTCGCCCGGCCACGTCGCCGAGACCGACCAGCAGGCGTGGGACGAAGCGTACGAGGGCGTCGCCGAGCTGAACACGACGATCGGTCGCGAACGCGGCTGGCCCGCTTACAACCGCCTGCGCTTCCAGCAGGACGTCGGCCCCGAGGGCTCGATGTACATCGGTTCGCCCGAGACCGTGGCCACCAAGATCGCCGCCACCGTGAAGGTGCTCGGCGCCTCGCGCTTCCAGATGAAGTTCGCCAGCGGTTCCATCTCGCACGACCGGCTCATGTCGGGCATCGAGCTGTACGGCACCCGCGTGCTTCCGCTGGTGCGCGAGATGCTCGCCGACACCGATCTCTCCGTCGACGCCGACCTGCCCGGCATCCGGTGACCACCACGACCGACACCGTGCGGGTGTCCGAACGCCTCGACGCGCTGCCGTTCACCCGCCGTCACGGCAAGATCCTCACGGGGTCGGGTCTGGGCTGGGCTCTGGATGCCATGGACGTCGGGCTCATCTCGTTCGTCATCGCCGCACTGGCGGTGCAATGGCAGCTCGCGCCCACGCAGGCGTCGTGGATCGCCTCGGCGGGCTTCGCCGGGATGGCGATCGGGGCGAGCCTCGGCGGGCTGCTGGCCGACCGTTTCGGTCGGCGCCAGGTGTTCGCCCTGACGCTGCTGGTCTACGGCGTGGCAACCGGCGCGAGCGCCCTGGTCGGGGGCCTCGGGGCCCTGCTGGTGTTGCGCTTCGTGGTGGGGCTGGGCCTCGGTGCGGAGCTGCCCGTGGCCTCGACCTACGTGAGCGAGTTCGCGCCGGCGCGTATCCGCGGGCGCCTGATCGTGTTCCTCGAAGCGTTCTGGGCCGTCGGGTGGACCGCCGCCGCACTCATCGGGTACTTCGTCGTCCCCGCGTCGGCCGACGGGTGGCGGTGGGCGTTCGCGCTCGGCGCGATCCCCGCCGTGTACGCCCTGATCGTGCGGTGGGGGCTCCCCGAGTCGCCGCGCTGGTTGGCCTCGCGCGGCCGCAACAGCGAGGCGGTCGCGATCGTGCGCGATCTCGAGGCCGCCGCCGGGCGCATCTCGCTCGAGCCCTCGTCCGAGGGAGTCGCGGCATCCGCTCCCGCCCCGCGCGCACGCGTGGGCGCCCTGTGGTCGCGGTCGCTCCGCGCGCGCACGGCGAGCCTGTGGGTGCTGTGGTTCTGCGTCAACTTCTCGTACTACGGCGCCTTCATCTGGATCCCGACGATCCTTGTCGCCCAGGGCTACGACCTCGTGCGCTCGTTCGGCTTCACGCTCATCATCACTCTCGCGCAGCTGCCCGGGTACGCGGTCGCCGCGTGGCTCATCGAGGCCTGGGGCCGGCGCGCGACGCTCGCCACCTTCCTCGCGGGTTCGGCCGTCGCCGCGGTGCTGTTCGGCACCGCGTCGGGCGAGGTGTCGCTGATCGCCACGGGCATGATGCTGTCGTTCTTCAACCTGGGCGCCTGGGGCGCCCTGTACGCCGCCACGCCCGAGACGTACCCGACGGCGCTGCGCGCAACGGGTGCCGGGTGGGCGGCCGGTGTGGGACGGATCGCCTCGATCCTCGCCCCGCTGGCGGTGCCGCCGCTGCTCGCCCTGGGCGGCGCCCCGGTGCTGTTCATCGTCTTCGCGGCGTTCTTCGCCGTCGCCGTGGTCGCGGCCCTGTTCTTGCGCGAGCAGCGGGGACGCGCGTTGGCGTGACCCGTCGACGTGCTCGCCGCGCCGTTCTTGCGCGAGCAGCGGGGACGCGCGCTGGCGTGACCCGTCGCCGCGGTCGCCGCGCTGTTCTTGCGCGAGCAGCGGGGACGCGCGCTGGCGTGAACCGTCGCCACACACCGTCGAGTGTCCAGGACACGCCGTGCTCGCCCCGACGGACGCGGCGTGTCGTGGACACTCGAAGGGGTGGGCCCCGCGCGTAGGCTCGACCCATGGCATCCGTCCGCTACGTCGCGATCGGCGACTCGTTCACCGAAGGAGTCGGCGACGAACTGCCCGACGGAACCGTGCGGGGGTGGGCCGACCTCGCCGCTCAGGGATGGGCGGATGCCACCGGCGAACCGATCGAGTACACGAACCTCGCGATCCGCGGCAAGCTCATCGAGCCGATCGTCGAACAGCAGCTCGAACCGGCGCTGGCGCTGAAGCCGACGCACCTGTCGTTCAACGGCGGGGGCAACGACATGCTGCGTCCGCGCGCCGACCTCGAGCGCATCGTCGGCCTGTTCAAACATGTGCTGCGCCGGTGCGACGACGAGGGGGTGCAGCTGATCGTGCTCTCGGGGGCCAACCCCTCGGCGGGGCTTCCCCTCGGGCGCGTGCTGCAGGTGCGCGGCGACCGGCTGTCGAAAGCCGTCGAGGAACGCCTCGCGTCGCGCGCCGACGTCATCACGGCGTACAACTGGTTCGACCGCGAGCTCGCCGGCGGGGAGTTCTGGTCGATCGACCGACTGCACATGAACACCCGCGGGCATCACCGCGTCGCCGCGCGCGTGCTCAAGTCGGTCGGTCTGGCGGCACCGGAGGAGTGGTGGCGCCTGCGCGAGATCCCCGAGATCGAGCGGCTGAAAGGCTCGGCCTACTACCGCGAGCACGTCGCACCGTGGGTGCGACGTCGCCTGTCCGGCACCTCGTCGGGCGACGGCCGCGCGCCGAAGTTCGGCGGGCAGTGGGTGGAGCTGACGCCGCGCGGATGACGGGCCGGGGCTCGGCATCCGGAATCGTCCACACCCTGGCCCGGGCGGCCGCGGGCGCCTAGGATCGCCGGATGTCCCTCTCGACCAGGACGATCTGCGCCCTCGCGACCGTCGCCGCAGCGGCCATCGCACTCACCGGATGCACCGGAGACGACGACGCGGCGCCCTCACCCGGCGCCGTCGCGAGCGAGACGACGTCGTCGCCCTCCGCGTCGCCGTCCGTGACCCCCGACCCGTGGGCGGGGTACTTCGACGATGAGGTGGCCGCCGCCGCACCCGGTGACTTCCTCTGGCAGTCCTGGGGCACGTTCGGCGACCCGGGCGGCGTCGCTCCGTTCCGCAGCGACAACCAGACGATCGACCCCGGCGCATACGCGGTCACGATCGACTGCGCCGGACCCGAGACGGTGACCGGGCGCATCTCGACCTCGGCGGGGACGGCCATCGGCGAGCCGCTGCTGCTGCCCTGCCAGGCCTCGACGCAGGTGCAGATCGATCTGCCCGAGCGTGGTCTGCTCGTCGAGCTCGACAGCGACCGCGCGCCGGGGGCGTTCCTCATTCGGGTGAAGGCTCGGGTGTAGGCGGCTGCGGGGGAGGGTCGTCGGGGTGTCCGGCGGTCCGCCGCTTCGGGCCGCGGCCGCGTCCACGATGGGGGCGATCGACTTCGTCGCGCGAATGCGTGCGTCGTAGATGGGCGAGAACGGAGAAAGCGATACCGCACACCCGGTCCATGGATTCATGCGCGACGATGTCCTCATGACTCTCGCGATCGTCACCGGAACCACCAGCGGAATCGGCCTGCACACGGCCATCGGCCTCGCTCAGCGCGGCGCCCAGGTCGTCGCCACCGTGCGCGACACCGGGCGCGCCGACGCGCTGCGCGCCGCGGCATCCGACGCCGGTGTCGAGCTCGACATCCGCGCGCTGGATGTGACGGATGCCGCGGCCGCCCAGGCCCTCGTCGACGCGGTCGGCCCGGTGGACATCCTCGTCAACAACGCCGGGCGCGGCGCCGTCGGCACGCTCGAGCAGCTCACCGACGCGCAGCTGCAGGAGCAGCTGGAGACGAACTACCTCTCGGTTGCGCGACTGACGCGTCTCGTGCTCCCCGGTATGCGCGACCAGGGGAGCGGCCGCATCGTCACGGTGACGAGCGTCGGGGGAGTGGTGGGTCAGCCGTTCTCCGACGCGTACTGCGCGGCGAAGTTCGCCGTGGAGGGCCTCATGCAGTCGCTCGCGCCGGTCGTCGCCCCCTTCGGCATCGACGTGTCGATCGTCGAGCCCGCCGCCGTCACCTCGTCGTTCGTCGACTCGGTGCACCGCGCGGCGCCGGGCCCGTACGCCGCCCAGCAGCAGGCCTACCTCGACCGGGCCGCGACGTCTTTCGCGAACGCGCAGCCCGCCGACGAGGCCGCCGAGACCGTGATCGAAGCGGCGCTCACCGATGACCCGCGCTTCCGCTGGCAGACGTCGGAGGCCGCCGTGCGCTTCGCCGGTCTGTCGATCAGCGACCTGTCGGGCGCGCGCGTGCTCGACGTGACGTCGAGCTGGGTGCGCTGACCCGCGCCCAGGGCGCCCGGCGGTCTCGGCAGCGGAGCGTGTTGCTCAGTACAGCAGCGCCGCAGGCTCGAGATGGGCGGTCTGATCCCCGACGAGCGTGAGCTCCCGCGGGTCGATCTTTCGCACCTCGGTGGTGTCGGCCAGGTCGTCGAGGGTGACCCAGAAGATGTTGGGGCTCCGCGTCGAGCCGAAGTAGTAGACCCGGTTGGTGAGGTCAGCTCCAGCGCGCCACCAGGTGGGGTACACGTCGCCGGTCGAGTACGGCGCGCCGTAGGGGACCGAGACGTTGGCGATGAGCTGGAACACTCCCGCCACGGCCTCTTCGGTGTTCTCGGGCTCGGGCAGGTAGTGCAGGAAGTACGCCGAGCGCACGAACCGGTCGGCCGACGTGATGTCACCGGGCGGGGGAAGCTCACCGCCGAAGGGCCGGTACCGGGCGCGATTCTCGAGCTGCTTGTCGAGCGTGGGGGAGTTGGCCATCACCGTGTACTCGGAGCCGTGGTGCACGACCAGCTCGCCCCCCAGAGGCTCGATGATCGCGGAGTCTCCGGAGGCGTCTTCGAGGGCGATGTGCACCCCGAGCTGGATGCCGCGGAACAACGGCGAGGTGATGCGCACGCGGTCGATGTGGGCGACGGCGTCGGCCACGGTGGCGAAGTTGTCGAGCAGGTACTGCACCCACAGGGCGTTGGCGACCGACGGCCGCCCGTCGGGCTCGGGAAACTCGACGTCGGTGGGGTCGAGGTACAGGGCGTGGGCGCCGAGCCCCTTTTCGTTGAGGCCGTCGACGGTCCCCATGCCCCACATGCTGGTCACGACGCTCGCATAGGCAGACGTCCAGGTCAGCGAATGGTCGTCGGCCCGGCCGTCGCGGGCCGTGCCGCGGGGGAGGAACCACAGCTCGGGTTCGTCGCTGACGGCCCAATCCATGCAGCGGCTGACGGTCTTGGCGACGTCGTTGGTGTTCCAGAAGATTCGCGTGCACACGAGGTGCAGCGTATCCCTTCGCGGCGGGGACGCTAGGGTGCACACGTGCCTGTGGAAAGTGACACCCCGTCGACCGGCCCCTGGGGCTGGGTCGGAGTGTGGGTCCGCGAAGAGAAGTTCTGGCGCGATATCGGCGCACGAGTTCTGGCGGGTGTCGTCACGGCGGCGATCGTCTACGCGGGGGCACTGCTGCTCGGCTACCTGCACACGCCCGAGATCGGCGCGGGCCTTCTTCTGGGTCTCGGTGTCTTCGCCTGCGGGAGCCTCGTCGCGGGCAGCGTCGCGCTCCTGAGCGGCGCGCGATCGCGCCAGCGGGCGGGGCGGGGCGTCGGGGCGCGCATCGCGCTCGCAATTCTTCTGCTGCTCGCGGCGGGTGCCATCGCCGCCGGAGTCGTGTCGGACGTGTTCTTGACCTGATCGGGTCGAGGGATCGCCGCCGGCCGTGTGGGTGCCGGGGAAGGGTCTTTCCTCTTCAAGCTGACATAATGTGCATTATCGGCGAACGTCCTGGTTGGGCTGCATCGAGCGAAAGAACCCCCGACGCGCTGCAGAGCACGCAGCAAATGCCGAGCACGTGCGCTCTGACGAGATCCGCATCCGCGCACGGCGTGCTGACCTCGCGAGCACCCACGGCCGGCGCCTCGCACGTCGACGGCCTCACCCGCGGCCAGGTGCCGTTGCCGGAAACGCGCTCGCGACGGAGAACGTCTTGATACACGGTGTGCTTAATTCACGATTTTCTGTATCCTGGCCGCATGTCGACGATCGCACCGAGCGCCACCGCGACCCACACCGCCGCACTGGCACGCCTGGGGCACGCTCTGTCCGACGGAACGCGCGCGGGGGTGCTCCTCGCTCTGCGGGAAGCTCCGGCGTATCCGTCCGACCTGGCGGACACGCTCGGGGTGTCGCGTCAGGTGATGTCGAATCAGCTGGCGTGTCTGCGCGGTTGCGGGCTCGTCGAGGCCGTGCCGGACGGGCGCCGCACCTGGTACCGGCTCGCCGACGCGCACCTCGCGCCGGCGCTGGATGAGCTGCTGCGCGTCGTCCTCCACGTCGAGCCCGACTGCTGCGCGGGTGAGACGTGCACCTGCGCGTGAGCGATGCCGCGACCGACAGGCGGCGGGTCCTGCAGCGCCGTATCCGGTGGATCGTCGCCGCCACGATCGTCTACAACGTCGTCGAGGCCGTCATCGCCCTCACGGCGGGAACGATCGCCTCATCGTCGGCCCTCATCGGTTTCGGCCTGGACTCGACCATCGAGGTGCTTTCGGCGGCCGCCGTCGCGTGGCAGTTCACTCGACGCGAACCCGAGCGATGGGAGAAGGGCACTCTTCGCGTCATCGCGGTCGCGTTCTTCGCCCTCGCCGCCTACGTCACGGTGAGTTCCGGTCTCGCCCTCGTGGGCCGGGTCGAGGTCGAGCACTCCCCCGTCGGCATCGCCCTCACGGCGCTCAGCGTCGTCATCATGCCCTTCCTCTCGCTGGCCGAGCGGCGCGCGGGCCGCGAGCTCGGGTCGGCGACCGCCGTCGCCGACTCGAAGCAGACGCTGATCTGCACCTACCTGTCGGCTGCGGTGCTCACCGGCCTCGTCCTGAACGGGGTGTTCGGCTGGTGGTGGGCCGACGCCGTCGCGGGCCTCGTCATCGCCGCTTTCGCCCTGCGCGAAGGGCGGGAAGCCTGGCGCGGCGACGCCTGCGCCACCTCCGTCGGGATGATCCTCGAGGCCGACCATGACCCCGCCGACCACCACACCACCGCGCACGGCCACGCGCACGAGGACCATCACTGAGCCATGAAATCCCTCTTCACGCCCTTCACCGTGACCGCCGCGGCGCTCGCGATCCTCATCGTCGCCGGGCTGGTCGCCTTCCTCGTCGACCGAGCCCAGTCCCCCGGCCCGTCAGCGAACCCCGCGATCATTCGAGACGACACCCAGGTCTTGGACGACGGCGGCCAAGACGCGGTGACGGTCGTGGAGTTCCTGGATTTCGAATGCGAAGCGTGCAGCGCGACGTACCCCGTGGTCGAGGAGCTGCGTGAGAAGTACGCGGGGCGCATCACGTACGCCGTCCGCTACTTCCCCCTCCCGGGCCACGCGAACTCCACCACCGCGGCCGTCGCGGCCGAGGCCGCCGCCCAGCAGGACCGGTTCGAGGACATGTACCACCGTCTCTTCCAGACGCAGAGCAGCTGGGGCGAGGCGCAGGAGTCACAGGCCGAGACCTTCCGCCGTTACGCCGCCGAGATGGGACTCGACATGGCGGCGTACGACGCGGCGGTCGCAGACCCGGCGACCGCCGCCCGGGTGAAATCGGACCTCGACGATGCCCGCGCGCTCGGCGTGCGCAGCACTCCCACGTTCTTCGTCGACGGGGCCCCGCTCGTCCTCCAGAGCGTGAACGACCTCGAGAACGCGGTGAAGGCGGCCACCGAGCGCTGATCCGCTCAGCCGTCGGCGATCGTCGAGGGTGAAGCCCTCCGAGGCGCCACCCCCTCAAGCCTCGTCTGCCTCCTCGCTGCAAGAGCCGACCGTGCATCGCGACCGTCTCCGCCCCCGTTACGCTCGAATCGATGCCTCTCACCCCCGCTCCTCTGCCCCGCCGGGTCGTCGCGTGACCGGCGTCCTCACCGGCTTCGCGGTCGTGGGCCTCGCCGTGGTGGTGGGCTACGTGATCGCCCGCATCGATCTGCTCGGGCCGCACGCGCGCCACGTGCTGAGTCGCCTGACGTTCTACGTGCTCTCGCCCTTCCTGCTGTTCACGGTGCTCGCCCGCGCCGACGTGGCCACGCTGTTCTCGGCGCTCCTGCCGGTGTCGATGATCACCGCGGCCGTGATCATCGGCCTGTACACCCTCGTCTCGGCGCTGATACTGCGTCGCCCGGTCGGCGAGACGGTCATCGGCGCGTTGTCGGCGGGCCAGGTCAACAGCAACAACATCGGCATCCCGATCTCGCTCTACATGCTCGGCAACGCGGCGTTCTCGGCTCCCGTCATCCTGTTCCAGCTCCTCGTGCTCATGCCGATCGCGCTGTCGATCCTGGATGCCGTCACCTCGGGCTCCCGCTCCGTCGGGCGGATCGTGACGCAGACGGCCAAGAACCCGATGCTCATCGGCTCGGCGCTGGGTGTGCTCGTCGCTGTGCTCGGTGTCGACCTGCCGCCGATCGTCTTCGATCCGCTGCACCTCATCGCGGGGGCGTGCGTGCCGGTTCTTCTGATGTCGTACGGCATGTCGTTGTACGGCCAGCGGGTGCTGACCGAACCCGGGCGTCGCATCGACGTCGTCATCGCGTCGGTCTTGAAGCTCGTGGCCATGCCCGCGCTGGCGTGGCTCGTCGCCCTGTGGTTCGGTCTGCCCGACGATCAGGTGTTCGTGGTCGTCGTCCTCGCCGCGCTCCCGACGGCGCAGAACGTGTTCAATTTTGCACAGCGGTACGGCGTCGGCGAGATCCTGTCGCGCGATGTGGTGTTCCTCTCCACCGTCGGGTGCCTTCCCGTGCTGTTCGCGGTGGCCCTGCTGCTCGGGTGACCTCACCCCCACACGTCGACGGCATCACCCCCTCTTCACCCTGTGGAGAGTTCTGACGGCGGCCGGTCGCGGTGAGCCTACGATGCTCGCGTCCCCTTCGCCGATCCACCGCGGGAGCCCTCATGACGTCGTTCTCCATCGACACCGAGGCGGTGCGCGAGATCGCCGCCCGGGTGCAGGGCATACGCGACGAGGCGCCTCTCGCCGCCCCACTCCCCCGCGTCGAGTTCGGTCACGGCGGGCTGGCCGCGGCGACCGCATCGTTCTCTGTGCTTCTTCTGCGTGCGTGGCGGAGCCGCCTCGTCGAGACGGAGCAGATCGCCGTGCGCCTGCGTGCTTCCGCGGACGCCTACGACGAGGCCGACGAGGCGGCGGCAGCAGCGCATGGGTGATCTCGCCTCCGTCGCCGACCCCCTCGTCCTGATCCCCGGTCGCCCCGACCAGATCTTCTCCGCCTCCCGCGCCTGGACCCAGCTGTCCGACGCGGCGGTGGGGCTCGCCGACCGGCTGTTCGCCGTCTCCGTGCACGACGCCTGGCAGGGTGAGGCCGCAGACGATTTCTCGCTCCGCCGTACCTCCGCCGCCGACGACTGGTCGGTCGTCGCCCGAGTGCTGGTCGAGTGCGCGGCCAGCCTGCACCGGTACGCCGAGACCCTCGCCTGGGCGCAGGGCCGGGCCGTGGATGCCGTCGACCTGCATCGACGGGGTCTCACCGAAACGCTCGAGACGGCTGCTCAGAACCCTGCCCAGGGCGCCGCCGATACCGGAGCGGCCCTCCGCGTCCGTGCCGAGGAGCTGCTGTCCGAGGCCCGCGAGGTCGTGCGCACCCGCGGCGAGGAGTGCGCGGCGGCGATCGAGGCCGCCGCCCGCGGGATGAGCGAGAACGGGCGATGGAGCGCCGCTCTGCTCTTCGCCCCCGCACCGTCGATCGACGCGCTCGCCCCGCGGGCGGCGACCCGCCGCCTGGGGATCTCGATCCTGGAGCGCCTGTCTCGGGCCGACGCGGAGCAGCAGATCAGCGAGCTGCTCGCCCTCCACCCCGACTGGATGACGCTTCTCGAGCAATTCCCACCCGACGACGACCAGGTCCGGGCGTGGTGGGACGGCATCGACGACCCGGCGGTCCGCTCCGCCCTGCTCGCCGCGATCCCGGCCGTCCTGGGCACCCTCGGTGGGCTGCCCCCGCTCGTTCGGGTGGCCGCCAACCGCGAGAACGCCGCGGATCGCGTGGCAGCACTTCAGCGTTCCCTCGACGACCCCCACCTCGCCCCCGAGGAGCGCGCGGCGATCACGGCAGAGAAGCAGTACCTGCAGCGCGCGGTCGACGGCGACGTCCAGCTCTACCTGTACGACGCCCCCGCGCATCGCATCGTCGAGATGATCGGGACGCCCTCGACGTCCACGACGACGACCGTCACCTACGTGCCGGGCACCTTCACCAGCATGCAGAGCTTCTACGGAGGGGGTCCGCAAGAGGTCGTGGAGTGGATGAACCAGCAGGATGCCGGTGTGCTCGGCTTCGTCTGGAAAGACGGGGTGTTCCCGGGCGATGAGGCCGGGGCCCCGCCTTCGTTCGCCCTCGCGGAGCTCCCGCTGGCGACGGGGCTGTCGCAGGCGAACGATCCGTATCTCGCGCGCGCCATGGGAGACCGTCTCGCCGACTTCGCTGCCGAGATCCGCGGCGCGAGCGACGCCGTCACCGACAGCGAGAGCGTGGCGATGGGGCATTCCTGGGGTCTCGCACCCCTCACCGCCTCGGAGGTCGCCGGTGCTCAGTACGACCAGGTTCACTCGCTGGCGGGGGCCGGGATGCCGGAGGGGTGGGCACCCGATCCGGGAACGACGTACGCCCACTGGGCGTACACCGACGTGCTCACCATGGCGCAGGAGACGGGAGTCGTCTGGGAAGGACGCGTCCCCGCTCACGAGCCGGCCTTCGAGAGCCACGTCTACGCGCGAGACGGAGACGTCGACATCCCGCTCCCCGCTCCCCCGGCGATCGGCCTACCCGGGATCGAGCCGCAGCCCACGCCCAGCTTCCGGGTGTCGTTTCGCGCGCTCGAGAATCACCAACTCATCGCGAGCGACGAACTTGCCAACCTCAACGTGCTCGAAGACATCCGAAGAAGGGTCCGCGAATGAAGAGATCACTGCTGTGGGGAGCGATTCTTGTTGTCGTCGCCGGTTCGCTGACGGGTTGCTCCGCGCCCGGACACAGAATCACGGACGACAGTCTGGACGTGTACGGAGCGAAAGACATCGCACAACGCATGGAACGAGCGCTGTCGGCGTTCGTGCCCAAGGAGGCAACGTCGTCTGTGGAACAGATCGATTCGGGCGTCCTGCTCTCCTGCGAAGGTGACCGCTCCTTCCGGTGGACTGGACACCTCTACATGGATCTCGTAACGGACATCGATACGGAGCCTCTTGTCGACGAGGTCGCCGCTCACTACTCCGAGGAGCCAGGTTTCTGGACCGAACGGGACACGACCCGCGACGGTGTGCCTCGAGTGCGGGTCCGAGGTCCGCACGGATCGAGCTACTCCATGGCGCTCAGCGTCGACCGCACGCGCATCGAGATCCTCTCCTTCTCCCCCTGCTTCCGCCTGGCCGACGGCCTCCACCCGCGCGACACCTACTGACGGGACTGCACCGTGTACATCCGGTTCGACAGCGCGCGCCACGGCGAGCTCGTCGCGCACCTCGACCACGCGCTCTCCGGCATCGCGATGGAGATCGACCTGCTCGACCGGGAGGCCAGTCGCCTTCGCGGGGACTGGCACGGCTCGGCGCGCGAAGCCTACGACCGGACCCACACCGCGGGGGCGGCGTTGCTCGAGGAGCTGGAGCGCGGGCTGCGGGGTGCCCGCGACTTCGCCTCAGCGACGGCGGAACGATTCGTCGCGACCGAGCGCGCGGTCCGCGCCCTGTGGCGCCGGTGAGCGGCCGCGCCACCTCGCAATCCCCAGCGCTGCCGCCCACCAACGCAGCGGTCCCGGCACGACCGAGGCGGCGTCGCACATGCGGGTCGGCCCCCGCGCGACCCGCAGAGGAGTTGAGTGTCCACGAAACGCCGCGCACGGCGGTGCGGGGGCGGCGTGTCCGGGACACTCAACAGCGCGCGCGACGCAGCGAGGACCGCAGAAGGGTTGAGTGTCCACGACACGCCGGGCGTGGCCGGGCGGGCGCGGCATGTCCTGGACACTCAACGATCGGCGCCGGCCCCGATCCCCGCACAACGGCGCAACCCCCGGACCCCGCACGACCGGCGCAACCCCCGATCCCCGCGCGGCCCCCGGACCCCGCACGACCGGCGCAACCCCGATCCCGGCGCGGCCGGCGCCGCCACCCAACGGCCCCTTATGACGCCGCTCCACGCGGCGCGCACGCCCGCGTCGCGCCGGTTTCGTCGTGCGGTCTAAGGTGAGCACTGTTCACAGCGTTCATCCAGAAAGGCACGCAATGTCGCCCTCGTCCACGACCAGCCCCGCTCTCAGCGCCGTCCGCACCGCGCTCGGCGTCAGCGGCGCGCTGTCGCTCGTCATCGGCCTGCTCATCCTGGTGTGGCCCGGCCGCACCGCCGAGATCGCCGTCGGCATCATCTCGGTCTACGTCATCATCGCCGGACTGGTGAACATCGGCATCGGCCTGTTCTGGCGCTCCGGCTGGGCTCGCATCGGCTACATCGTGCTCGGCGTGCTGTTCATCGTCGCGGGCATCTTCTCGTTCGCCAACCTCTCGGCCACGACCGCGTGGTTCGGCGTCTTCATCGGCACCCTCGTCGGCATCCTGTGGATCATCGAGGGCGTCGTCTCGCTCACCACCGTCGGCCACGGCTCGAAGGCACGGGCCTGGACGATCTTCTTCGCGATCGTCAGCATCCTCGCCGGCGTCGTGCTGCTCTTCTCGCCGCTCCTGGGCGCGGTGACGCTGTTCCTGCTCATCGGCATCTCGCTCGTCATCCTCGGCATCTTCCAGATCGTGCGAGCGATCCAGTTCGGCAAGGCCGCGTAACTCGGGTACGCGAAAGGGCCCGGATGCCATGGCATCCGGGCCCTTTCCGATTCACACGACCGGCAGGTACCGCGCCCACCATTCGAGGACCGCGTCGAAGCGCTGCACCCGGTGCTGCGGCCGACCCGCGCGGGTGAGCTCGTGGTCTTCGCCGGGGAAGACGAGCATCTCGGCCTCGGTGCCCTGGCGCTTCAGCGCCGCGTAGTAACGCGTGGCCTGTTCGAGCGGGCAGCGGAAGTCCAGCTCGGAGTGGAGCACCAGCGTGGGGGTGCGCACCCGGTCGACGACGGCCATGGGGCTCTGCGCGGCCATCTGCTCGGGGTCGGTCCCGACGTACTCCTGACCGAAGAACGAGCCGATGTCGCTCGAGCCCGGGAACGCGGTCGGGTCGAGGAACCCGCGCTCCACGATCGCGCCGGCGAAGCGGTGGTCATGCGCGATGATCCATGCGGTCATGTATCCGCCGTAGGACCCGCCCATCACGCCGACGCGGTCGCCGTCGAGGCGAGGATCTGCCGCCACGACGCCGTCGAAGAAGTCGAGCACGTCGAAGAAGTCGAGGGTGCCCATCTTCTGTCGGATCGACCGGCCGTGGGCGCGACCGTATCCGGCGCTCCCGCGGGGGTTGCTGTAGACGACGGCGTACCCGGCGTCGACGAGCACCTGGGTCTCGTCGAAGACGTGCACCCCGTATGACGCGTACGGCCCGCCGTGGATCTGCAGGATGACCGGGAACGGCCCCTCGCCCTCGGGCGTGGCGACCCACCCGTGCACCGGGTAGCCGTCGCGGCCGGCGATCTCGTGCTCGACCGGCACGACGACACCCCGCTCGCGCACGGCGGCGCCGAAGTCGGTGACGGCGCGAACGCCCGCGACGGGGTCGACGAGCACCAGCTCACCGAACGATTCGGGCGCGGCGACGGATGCCACGACCCGGCCGTTCGCGACGGCGTGGCCGTTGACCTCGAGGTCCCCGCCGAGGACCTCGGACACGTCTGCTCCGCGCGTGACGCGCAGCAGGCGCAGGCGCCCGCGGGTGCGGTCCTGCACGAGCACGTCGCCGTCGTCGAACGACAGGTGACTGCCGACCTCGCCGAGATCGATCGTCTCGGCGTCGGTGAGCCGGCGCGGACCCTCGGCCTCCAGCAGGAACAGCGAGACGCCGGGGGCGACGAAGTCCACGCCCTCCGGACCCACGTCGTTCGCAAGCGCGAAGATCGCCCCGTCGGGCGCCACGGCGACCTCGGCGACCGACAGGTCGGCTGAGGTCGAGAGCACCTCGCGCTCGGCCCCACCCTCGACCGCGACGGCCACGATGCGGTCGCGCAGGTCGCGGCGGTCGGTCTCGATCACGTCGGGAACGCTCAGCAGCTCGCTGCCGTCGTGCGTCCAGACGACGCCGCTCCAACTGGTGTCACCCTCGGTCAGCCGCGTGGGCTCGGCGGGTATCACGCGCTTCTCGGGCGCTTCGAGCGCCGGAGCGGGCGTGTAGAAGGGCTCCGCATCGGTCGAGGGCGCGTCCACCACGAAGAGATGGCTCGGGCGGTCCAGGTAGCCGGCGCCGTTCGAGTGCCACCGGATGCCGGTGATCCGACGCGGCGGTTCGGCGGCGGCATCGCGCCCCTCGACGGTGCCGTACCGACCGGGCTCGGGCACGCGCGCCGAGAACGCCAGACGCGTGCCGTCGGGCGACCAGGCGACGTCGGTCACTCCCCCGGGCTGGTCGGTCACCTGGACCGGCTCGCCACCGAGGACCGAGACGACGAACACCTGCGCGCGGCCGCGCTCATCGGCGCGGAGGAACGCGACGGTGGCGTCGTCGGGCGAGAGGCGCGGCGCCTTGTCGGCGACACCGCGGGTCAGGCGGCGCGGCGCGCCGTCGGGCAGGTCGACCCGCCAGAGCTGGCCCACTCCGCGGTCAGCGACGAGATCGGGGCGCGAGGTGGCGAAGACGGCGACGTCGCCGTCGGACGAGAGCGCGGGGCGCCCCACGGAGACGAGCGCCTCGATGTCGACGGAGCGCATGGTCACTCGCCTCCGAACGAACCCGTGTCGCCCACGAGACGGGTGTTGTCGGCGGGAACCGGGTCGAGGGCCGCGCGGGCGACCTCGGCCGCGAACTCCGACACGTTGTACAGCTTGCCGGCGTCGTCACGGCGGGCGGCGATCGCGCCGGGGTTGGCGCGCTCGAGCAGGGTGGCCGTGATGGTGCCTTCGATCATGTCGCCCGAGACGACGGTGAAGCCGATGCCGCGCTCCTCGAGAGCGGGGATCTTCTCACGCAGCGCGTCTTCGCCGGCCCGCTTCGACAGCGCGACCGGCTCGTACTCGGGCATGGTCGGGGTGGTGCGGATGAAGTGCGCCTGGTGACTGGTCACGAACACCACGCGCGCGTCGGCCTTGAGCAACGGCAGCGCGGTTTCGAGCACGGAGACCTGCGCGTCGCGGTTGAGCAGCAGCGCGTAGTCCTCGGCCATGCCGGACTCCATGCCGCCCGAGGCGTTGAGCACGAGCACGTCGAGGCCTCCGAACGTGCGCTCGACCTCATCGAACATCGCCTTCACCGACGCGGGGTCGGTGAGGTCGGCGCCCACGACGAGCGCCTCGACGCCCAGCTCACGCAGCTGCGACGCGAGCTTCTCGGCGCGCGGCGCCTTGTTGCGGAAGTTGATGACGACATTCGCGCCGGCCTCGGCGAAGTACTTCACGGTGTCGGCGCCGATGCCGCGCGACGAGCCGGTGACGAGCGCGGTCTTGCCGCTCAGGGAGCCGGACGGAAGGGTCTGAGACACGGATTCTCCTGACGATTCGAAAAAGGGGGACCGCGAGCGGGGGGACACTCGGAGCCCCTCCCAGCCTACCGATCCCCCGCCCACCGCCACCGGCGCCGGGCCGCAGCCGCGCCGCTCCCCGCGACGACCACGGACGCCTCCACGACGCCGCGAACAGCCCCTGTCCACGGGCACGGGCGTGTCGTACGCGCGTGCTACGTTCTGGCCCGGAGGCCCTGACATGACCGCATCGCCCGCCGCCCGGCATCCCTACCTCTCACCGGAGGGACCGCGTGTGCTGGCGCACCGGGGGCTCGTCACCCCGGATGCCGTCGCGAACGGGCTGGTCGACAACTCGTTCGCCGCGGTGGCCGCGGCGCACGCCGCCGGCGCCGTCTATGTCGAATCGGACTGCCACCTCACCGCCGACGGCACCGTCGTGCTGTTCCACGACGACGACCTGCGACGCGTCGCCGAAGACCCTCGGGCGATCGCCGATGTCCGCGTGCACGAGCTGGCGGAGCTCATGTCGGACCGCGGCGGCCTCATCACCCTCGCCCAGGCGCTCGACGCCTTCCCCGACGTGCGCTTCAACCTCGACGTCAAGGCCACCGCCGCGGCCGAACCGGTCGGGCGGCTCATCGCGCCGCACGCCGAGCGGGTGCTCGTCACGAGCTTCTCCGACGATCGCCGTCGCACCGCCCTCGAGGCGGCCCGCCGCGCGGGGGCGACCCGCCGCCCGGCCACCTCCCCCGGATCGGCGACCATCGCCCGCCTGCTGGCGGCGCGCGTGCTGGGCCAGCGCCGGCGTGTGCGGGAGCTGCTCGCCGACCTCGATGCGCTGCAGGTGCCCGAGCGGCACGGGGTGATCCCGGTCGTGACCCCGGGCTTCGTCCGCGACGCGCACGCCGCCGGCGTCGAGGTGCACGTGTGGACGGTCAACGAATCCGCCGACATGCACCGCCTGCTCGACCTGGGCGTCGACGGGCTGGTCACCGACCGCGCCGACCTGGCTCTGGCCGTGGTGAACGAACGGTGAACGCCAGCTGACTGAGCATTCTCTGTGAAACCCGGCCGCGGGCCCGCCGTTCGAATAAAGCGCACAGGTGCGAGCGTTATACATGGGGACCGACGAGAGGACCACACAATGGCAGACCGCAGTCTCCGCGGCATCCGACTCGGCGCCCAAAGCCTCCAGAGCGAAGACGGCGTCGTGTTTCACGACCGTGCACAACACACGTACAACTGCAGCACCTGCGGACGCGACACCGTCCTGACGTTCGCTGCAGACGCCGAGGTTCCGGAGTCCTGGGAGTGCCGCACGTGCGGCGCCGAAGCGCTGCTGCGCATCGGTGACGGCATCGCGACCGTCGACCACAGCGGCGACAAGGCCGCCCGTACGCACTGGGACATGCTCCTGGAGCGTCGCACCCTCCCCGAGCTCGAAGAGCTGCTCGAAGAGCGTCTCGCCTTCGTGCGCGCCCGCCGTGGCGCCGGGAACGAGAAGCTCAGCGCCTGACGCTGAGAAACGGATTCAGACGCCGGCCCCTTCGGGGGTCGGCGTCTTCTTCGTGGCGCGGGACCGCACCGCGACGAGCACACCGGCCGCCAGCAGAGCGACGAGGCTCCCCCCGCCCACCACGATCTTGACCGCGGGTCCGATGACCGTCGCGGGGGTGAGACCGGTGCGCAGCGGCACGTCGGTGAGCATGTGCCCCGCGACGTCGACGGGCAGCTCGTCGAGGGTGGCCCCGTCGGGTGCGATGACCTGGCTCGTGCCCACGGTCGAGAGGTTCACCACCGAACGACCGGTCTCGATCGCCCGCATGCGCGCGAAGGCGAGCTGCTGCAGGTTCTCGTCGGTGCCGCGAAAGTCGGCGTTGTTGGTCTGGAACATGTAGATCTGCGCCCCCGCGGCCGCGCCGTCCCACACCACGTCGTCGTAGATCACGTCGAAGCAGATGGCAAGGCCCATGCCGACACCGTTCAGGTCGAAGAGCGGGCTCGCCGTTCCGGGGGTGTACTCGCGCCCGATCAGACCGATCAGGTCGGGAGCGAACGGCTCCCAGAACGCCCGGTCGGGCACGTACTCGCCGAACGGCACCGGATGCCGTTTGTCGTACGTGGCGATCGCCCCGCCGTCGGGGGTCCACAGCAGCGCGGAGTTGAACAGGTCGGGCCCGCGCTCGGTCACCGCTGACACGAGCAGCGGCGCGTCGACCCGGCGCGACAGCTCGTCGAGCACGGCGGCGGTCGGTCGCGAGGCGGTCGGGTCGGAGTCGACGCCACCCTCGGGCCAGAGCAGCACGTCCATGTCCTGCCCGAGAAGCGGAGCGGATGCCGCCAGCTGCGCGTTCAGCACGGCGTTGCGGGAGCGCTGGTCGAAGTAGCCGGCGGGACCGTTGCCCTGCGCCGCGCCCACGCGCAGCGAGCCCGCGTCGGTGGTCGGGAACTGCGGCAGCGCCACGAGCACGACCAGCACGAGTGCGGCCGGCACGGCACGCGCGAGACGGCGGAACCGCCCGGTGCGCACGAACTCGATCGCCATGGCGCACAGCAGCACGACGAGGAACGTCAGCCCCGACATGCCGACCCACGACGCCACCTCGGCGAAGGGCCCGTTCACCTGCGAGACGCCGATACGTCCCCAGGGGAAGCCGCCGTACGGCCACGAGCCGACGACCTGCTCGCGCAACGTCCACAGCCCCGCGACGAGGGCCGGCAGCAGCACGAGCCGTCCGAGCGTTCCCGGCGCCAGCCGCGGCATCCATCGGTAGGCCAGCGCGATGGGGATGGCGAACACCGCGGTGAGCAGCGCTTCGAGCACCGACAGCGCGATCCACGGGATGGGTCCCAGGTAGCGCGCCGTGAAGAGCAGGTTGACCGAGAAGAAGGCCGCCCCGAACAGGAACCCCACGAGCAGCGACGACCAGATGCCCCGACCGGCGAGGACGACGAGCGCGAGCACCACGGCGGGCAGTGCCATCGGCCACCACGCCAACGCGGGGAACGCGGTGACCAGCAGCAGACCCGCCACGACCGAGAGCGGCGCCGCGAACGCCAGACGCAGCACCGACGGGGCGGGCTCGGCGAGGCGCGCGCGCGGACGGCGCGTCGACACGGCGCTCACGCGGACGTGTACGCGACGATGCCGCGCCGCACGGAATCCAACGCCGTGCGCGCGGTCGACGCGAGCTTCGGTTCGGCGACGAGCGAGATCTGGTCGAGCAGGTCGATCGTCTGCTTGACCCAGCGGACGAAGTCCCCCGCGGCCATGTCCGCGAGGGTGAGCACGCTGTCGAGGGGCAGACCCTTCGCCCACGCGTGCATGGCGGGGGCCAGGCCGGAGGCGGGTTCCGCCGAGCCCGGCAGGCGGTGGTCGCGCTCGAGGTCGTCGAGCTCCTGCCAGAGGGTCTGCGTGGCATCGAGCGCCCCGCGGAACGCGCCGCGCGGCAGACCCCGCTCGCCCGGCCCGGCCTCGTCGCGGCGCGGTTCGTACACGAGGCAGCAGGCGAGGGCGGCAAGGGACGGGGCATCGAGTCCGTCCCACAGGCGCTGGCGCAGCGACTCGGCCACGAGCAGGTCGCGCTCACCGTAGATGCGGCGCATCGTGCGACCCGCGGGGGTCAGCACCGTGGCACCGTCGTCTTCGATCGCGACGTACTCCAGGGCGGCGAGCACCTCGACGACCCGGTCGAAGACGCGCGCGACGTTACCGGTGCGCTGATCGATCTGCTGCCGGGTCTTGTCGGTGGTGCGCTTGAGCTTCCAATACCGCTCCGCCCAGCGGGCGTGGGCCTCGCGATCGGGGCACGACTGGCAGGGGTGCCGCTGCATGCGCCGGCGCAGCGACTGGATCTGCTCCTGCCGCTCGTCGCGCAGGCGACGGGGCGCCGTGGCGTCGCGCCGGTTGATCTTCTCGAGATCGCTGAGTTCGCGGCGGATCGTGGAGTACTCGCGGAAGTCCCCGCGGTCGCACGTCATCGCCTGCTCGTAGCCCGAGAGCGACTCCTCGGCATCCTTCACCTGACGCGCGAGACCGACGACCGAGCGGTCGGCCTGGAACTGCGCGAACGACGACTCGAGCACCTCGCGGGCCCGGGCCCGACCGAACTGGTCAATGAGGTTGACGGCCATGTTGTACGTGGGCCGGAAGCTCGAGTTCAGCGGATAGGTGCGGCGCGAGGCCAGCGCCGCGACCGACTGCGGGTCGAGGCCCTCGGTGAACTGCACCACCGCGTGGCCCTCGACGTCGATGCCGCGGCGGCCGGCGCGACCGGTCAGCTGCGTGTACTCCCCCGACGTGATGGCCACGCGAGCTTCGCCGTTGAACTTCTCGAGCTTCTCGAGCACGACCGTGCGTGCCGGCATGTTGATGCCGAGCGCCAGTGTCTCGGTCGCGAAGACGACCTTGACGAGCTTGCGACGGAACAGCTCCTCGACGACCTCTTTGAACGCCGGCAGCAGGCCCGCGTGGTGCGAGGCCATGCCGCGCTCGAGGTTGTCGCGCCACTCCCAGAAGTGCAGGACGGCGAGGTCCTCGTCCTTCAGTGTGAAAGTCAGCTCGTCGACGATCTGGCGGATCTCGACGCGCTCCTCGGCCGAGGTCAGCCGCACGTTCGCGCGCCGCAGCTGCTGCACGGCGGCGTCGCAGCCGGCGCGGCTGAAGATGAAGAAGATCGCAGGCAGCAGGTGGTTGCGCTGCAGCAGCTCCACGACCTCGGGACGGTCGATGCGCTCGATGCGGGGCCCCTGCGCCGCACGGGTCGGCTTGTGCCCGGCACGGCGCTGGCCCGCGTGGCGCGGACCTCCGGCGTGGCGGGCCGAGCGGTACTCCTGCGCGCGCCGGTTGTTCTCGTATCCCCCGGAGTTGCCCCCGCGAATGCGCAGCAGCTCCTGGTTCACCTGGGCGGTGGCGACCCCCGCCCGGTCGTCGAACAGCGGCAGCAGATCGCCGCGCACGAGCACGTGCTGCTCGAGGGGCACGGGCCGGGTCTCCGACACGATCACCTCGGTGTCGCCGCGCACGGTGTCGAGCCAGTCGCCGAACTCCTCGGCATTCGACACGGTCGCCGACAGCGACACGAGTTTGACCGACGACGGCAGGTGGATGATGACTTCTTCCCACACCGCGCCACGGAAGCGGTCGGCGAGGTAGTGCACCTCGTCCATGACGACGAAGCGCAGGCCACGCAGGGCCGGCGAATCGGCGTACAGCATGTTGCGCAGCACCTCGGTCGTCATCACGACGATGCGCGCCGAGGAGTTGATGTTCGTGTCGCCGGTGAGCAGGCCCACCTCGTCGTCGCCGTAGATCTCTTGCAGCTCGTGGAACTTCTGGTTCGACAACGCCTTGATCGGCGTGGTGTAGAACGCCTTGTCCCCGGGCTCCGACATCGCGAGGTGGATGGCGAACTCGCCGACGATGGTCTTTCCGGCGCCGGTGGGGGCCGCCACCAGCACGCTCCGCCCGTCTTCGAGCGCGTGGCATCCGGCGATCTGGAAGTCGTCGAGCTCGAACCGCTGCATCTCGGCGAAGTCGGCCGTGTGCGGGTGCGTCGAACGGGCGCTGGCGCGCGCGAAACGCTCGGCCGGACTCGGCGCGCTCACGCGATGGGCCCCGACGGCGTTGCGGCCGCGGCGGCGCGACGCGCCTTGCGGCGGTCGAACAGCATCGACACCCCGGCGGCGGCGAAGAACAGCACGGTGAGGATGGCGGCCAGCATGAGCATGCTGATGATGTCGGCCGCCGGGGTGGCGAGGGCCGAGAACAGGGTGGCGATGAGGATCGCGACCCGCCAGCCCTTCAGGATCGCCTTGCCGCTCATGATGCCGGCGACGTTCAGCGCGACCAGGAACACCGGCAGCACGAACGCCACGCCCACCACGATCATGAGCTTGAACACGAAGTCGTAGTAGTCGGTGGCGTTGTAGAAGTTGACGCCGCCCTCGGGCGTGAAGCCCCACATGAGCTCGATCACGTGCGGGACGATCAGCAGCCCCACCCAGCAGCCCACGAAGAACAGCGGGACCGCGGATGCCACGAACCCGACCGTGTAGCGCACCTCTTTGCGCGTGAGTCCGGGCATGATGAACGCCCAGATCTGCCACAGCCACACCGGTGCCGACAGGAAGATGCCGATCGAGAACGCGATGCGCATGCGCAGGTCGAACGCCGAGGTCACCGAGGTGAAGTTCAGCGCCGAGAAGTCGTCGCCGCGGCGCTCCGCGATCGCACGGATCGGCTCGGTGATCAGGTGGATGATCGGGTCGGTGATGATGAACGCGACCACCATGCCCACCACGAGGGCGGCAGCCGCGATCATCAGACGCTTGCGCAGCTCCACGAGATGCGCGCCGATGGACATGCGCTTATCGCGCCGCGGCCCCTCGGGGAGGTCGATGCGCGGCGGGCCTGCCGTCACCACGACTTAGATCGTGGGGTCGTTCGACCTGCGCGGCTCGGGGGCGGCGGTCGAAGCGGTGCCGGTCTCGGTGGCGCGCGGCGTCTCGGGCGTGGGAGCCACGACCTCGTCGTCGCGCTTCATCTCTTTCATCTCGCTCTTGAACACGCGAGCTGACTGGCCGACGCTCTTCGCGAGGGCGGGGAGCTTGGCGGCGCCGAACAGCAGAAGGATGACGGCCAAGACGATCAGCAGGTGCCATCCGGTCAATCCCTGAAACATGAGGACTCCTCGTCTTGTTCGGGCGTGGACATCAGTCTAACCCGCGGTTTCGGCCGCGGACCAGACGGGCCCACGGGTGCGACTACTGGGTGCGGACGCTCAGGCGCGGCGATCGGGTCGGCCAGCGGCTCCTCGTCGTCGCGGAGGGCCGAGCGGGAGGACGCTCAGGGCTCCGCGCGATACTGCGCCAACCCCGCCGCCGCCCACGCCGCCGCCGCGTGGCGGGCGCCGGCCGGTTCGAGCAGCTCGACCTCGCCGCCGCGCCGGGCTGCGAGGCGCTTCAGGCTCTGCTCGTCGGCGAGATGGAGCGAGGCCACCGAGGTGACCCCGTCGGAGTCGTCGATGTCGGCGCGCTCGAGGTAGTCGGCCAGCAACGGCGCCACCGCGCGGGGAAAGCGGAACCGGGCCACCACCTCGTCGTCGGCCGGGGCGAACAGGTCGGGAACCGGATCGCCGCCGTGCACGGCCGGAATGTCGGTGAGGGTGGGATCGCTCACGCGGTCGAGGTGGAACGTGCGCACGGCTTGGCGCAGGTGGCACCAGCCCTGCAGGTACCACTGGTCGTTGGCGATGTGCACCTTGATGGGGTCGACGGTGCGCGTGGTGGGACCGGCGCCGGGCGCGCGGTACGTGAACGTGACCGCCACGCGGGCGCGGAGCGCCTCGTCGACGACATCGCGCACCCCGTCGACGGGCCCGGGCGCGACGATGACGGCGGGCGGCGCAGCCGCGGCACCGCGAGCGAGCTTGGAGAGCAGCCCCGAGACGAGGTCGTTGTCGCCGACGCCCGGCAGACTCCGCGCGAGTTGCAGACCCGCCAGCAGAGCCGCGGCCTCGCGTGCGGTCAGCCGGGGCGAGCGTTCCAATCCCACGGTGTTGGTGATCGCGATCACGTCTTCGCGGTCGAGCAGGTCCCAGTCGATGTCGAAGAGGTCGTGCGGCAACTGCCAGTACCCCTGCTCGCCGGGAAGGCCGATGACAGTGAGGCGCTCCACCATCGCGCGCATCTGCCCGGGGGCGACGTCGAAGTCGGCTGCGGCCTCGGCCACCGAGACCTCGCCCTTGCCGAGCAGGTAGGGCACCAGCTGCAGCAGCAGGGCCGCACGGTCGAGGGCGGCGATGGGCCGATCGGTGCTCACGCGGCACCTCCGTGCAGGGCCAGCGTCGCCTCGAGGCGACGGATGACCTCGACGCGCAGGTCGTCGGGGGCGACGACGCGCACCTCGGGACCGTACGAGGCGAGCTCGTCGGCGAACACGTGCAGGTCGACGTACGGCACGAGGATGCCCTGCGGCGCCGCATCGGCGCGGCGCGCCAGCCGCAGGGCGGCTTCGGTTCCTGGGTGCACCTCGAGCAGCGCCCGCTGACGCGCGGCGACAGCCCGCAGGCCCGCCAGCGCCCGTTCTCCGGCGCCGTCTCGCAGGTCAGCCGGGAACTTCTCGCGCGCGACGGTGACGTCGCCGACGATGCGGGCCAAGAGGAACGTGCGGTCGGCCTGCACGTTCTGGTCGAACCCGTAGACGTGCCACCGCGCCTCGTACTCGACGAGGGCGAACGGACGGATGCGCCGCTCGCGCGGACGCGCCTCGCCCGGACGCAGGTAGGTGAACGTCACGACCCGCGACTGCTCGATCGCCCGCTGCAGGGTCGCGAACGAGGCGTCGCGCACCCGGATGCGGGGCGCGTACCCGATGATCGGCTCGTCGACGGCGATGCCGAGCGCGCGGATCTTGCGCAGACCGCTGCGGGCGTCGACCGAGAGCGACTCGCTCCCCCACACGCCTCCGGCGATGTTCAACAGCGCCACCTCGGCCGGGCTGAACGAGATGTCGTCGGGCAGCTCGTACTCGGCGGTCGGCACGCGATAGCGCGCCTCGCGCAGATCGTCGGGGTCGGAGCGGTTGCCGATCGTCTCGATCGGCACACCGAGCCCGCGCAGGTTCTCTTTGTCGCGTTCGAACATCTTCTCGAGCGCGTCCTTCGACGCGCCTGCCTCGAGCTGCTCGCGGTAGCCCGCGACCGAGGAGAGGATGGTGTCTTTGGTCAGCCCCTGCTCGGTCGCCATGAGGGCGACGACGAGGTTCACCAGGCGCTCCTCGGGAGCACTTCTGGACGGGGTGGCGGGCACCCGCCCATCCTAGGCGTCGGGGCGGGTCAGCCGACGGTGCCGAGGATGTCCACGACGTACACCAGGGCGGTGTCGGCGGGGGCCTGGAGGATCTGCTGGTCCTGCTCGGTCTGGTCGGCGGGGACGACGACGAGAACCTGCGAACCGACGGTCTGCCCCTCGAGGGCCGAGGCGAGAGCCGGCGGCAGAGCCGACACCTTGGCCTGGCCGGGCGCGCCGTTCTTCCAGGTGGAGGCGAACGTCGTCTTGGCGCCCCACGCCACGCCCTGCACGTGGATGACCACCGAGGAGTCGGCGGTCAGCGCGTCGCCGTCGCCCTTCATGATGGTCTGCGAACGCACCTCGGTGGGGGCGTCGCCCGCGGGGGTCACGATGCCGGGCTGCCCGTCGGGCGCGCGCACGACCGAGGGCATGCCGGACTCGGCGTTGTACTGGTCGGCGCCGTCTGCGGCGGGGAGGAACACCTTGCGCACGTCGAACACGAAGATCGCGCCGTCGCCCTCGCCCAGACCGAAGCCCTGGGCGCCCTGCGCACCGACCTGATCGCCCGGGAGGGCGACCGCGACGCGCGAGCCCTCGGTCACGCACTTCAGCAGCGGGGCGACGGCGGGCACCGCCTGCGTGAGGCGCGTGATCGGGGTGGCGGTGGTGAGGTCGGAGCTGTACTTCGTCGCACCCACCTGCTCGCCGGTGGCGGCGTCGAGCACGGTGACGTCGATCAGCGAGAGCTGATCGTCGGTCGTGATGCGCGTGCCGTTCCCCTCGATGAGCGTCTGCGTGCCCGCCTGCGACGGGATGAACGGCGATCGCACGGTCACCGTGGGCGTCGTACCGAAGTCACCGGTCGCCTCGACCACCGAGGCGATCGAGCTGTCGGTGGGGGTCGGGCAGGAGGACGCGGCGGTCGCCGAGCATCCGACGAGGCCGAATCCGGCCAGAGCGGTCACGGCCACGAGAGCGGGAAGTCTGCGCACCGGATCAGTTTAGGCGCTCGGGCCCGACTCCTCCGCCGCGCCCGCGACGGACTGCCGCACACCCTCGGCGGACTTCTGCGCTTCGCGCACGCGCTTGCGCAGATTCTTGTCGGTGATCTCGCGGTCGCCGACGGCTCCCGGGGTCCACAGCTCCACGTCTTCATCGCCGTAGCTCGACTTCGACGCGCGGCGCTTGACCTCGGGCGGGACGGCGCCCGGCGCGAGACGGCGGGCCGTGATGAGGAACCCCGTATGCGCGATCATGCGGTGATCGGGGCGCACGGCGAGTCCCTCGACGTGCCACCCGCGCACCATCGTCTCGCTGGCATCCGGTTCGGTGAACAGACCCGTGGCACGGATGTACTCGGCAACACGGCTCAGCTGCGTCGCGGTGGCGATGTAGCACAGCACCACACCGCCGGGGGTGAGGGCGTCGGCGGCGGCGTCGATGCACTCCCAGGGCGCGAGCATGTCGAGCACGATGCGGTCGACGGATGCCGGGGCCACGGCATCCGGAAGGCTCTCGACGAGGTCCCCGACGATGACGTCCCACGTCGGGGGGAGCTCGCCGTGGAAGGTCGCCACGTTCGCGCGGGCGACGTCGGCGAACTCCTCACGACGCTCGAACGACAGCAGCCGACCCGCGGGCCCGATCGCGCGCAGCAGCCACAGCGACAGGGCGCCGGAGCCGACGCCGGCCTCGACGACGGTGGCGCCGGGGAAGATATCGGCCTGCGCGAGGATCTGCGCCGCGTCCTTCGGGTAGACGATCGCCGCGCCACGCGGCATCGACATCACGAAGTCGCGCAGCAGCGGGCGCACGGCCAGGTAGTCGTGGTCGGAGCTGTTGGTGACCACGCTGCCGTCGGGCTGACCGACGAGCAGCTCGTGCTTGAGCACGCCGTTGTGGGTGTGCAGCTCGCCCGCCTCGCGCAGCGTGATCGTGTGCATGCGGCCCTTCGGGCCGGTCAACTGCACACGATCGCCGATGCGGAACGGACCGCTCAGGTGGGGGGTCTCGCTCATCGGTTCTCCTGGCGGGTCGGGGCGTGCGCGGCGTGGAGCGCGCGCAGGTGGGCGGTGGTGCGGCCCTCGAGGCTCGGCCAGAGCGCGTGCGCTCCGACGCCCTCGAGCGGCACCATAAGAGGGACGCCGAGCGACACGGCGCCGCTGGCGATGGCCGAGCGCAGGCCGTTCGGGGAGTCTTCGATGGCGACGGTGTCGACGATGTCGACGCCGAGCGCTGCGGCGGCCTGCAGGTACGGGTCGGGGTGGGGCTTGGGGCGCTCGACGTCGTCGCCGGCGACGACGATGTCGAAGGCGGGGAAGTCGATCAGATCGACGACCGAGAGCGCCATGCGCCGCATCGACATCGTCACGAGCGCCGTCTGGACGCCCTCGGCGCGAAGATCGGCGAGCAGCTCGCGCGCGCCCGGGCGGAACGGCACCCCCGTGACGGCGAGCTGCCGCAGCACCTCGTCGGTGAGGTACGAGATGATCTCGTCGACGCCCCACAGCACGCCGGCGTTCTGAAGAAGACGGGCGGAGTCCTCGAGCGCGAGGCCGACCATGCCCAGCGCCTGCTCGTGCGACCACGTGCCGCCGAAGCGCTCCACGAGCGGGGTCTCGGCGGCCATCCAGTATGGCTCGGTGTCGACGAGGGTGCCGTCCATGTCCCAGAGGACCGCGGACGGCGCGGGACGCGCGGGGGAAGTCATCGTTCCATCGTATCCAGCGCCCCGCGCGGCCCCGCGCCGCACGTCCGGCCGTCGCCGCGCGCGTGCGCCTATCCTGGAACCCAGCCCCGACGGGGCAGAGGAGGTTGTGTGGACGCACTGGGTCGCCGGATCATCGTCGCCGCATTCGACGGCTGGAACGACGCCGGAGAAGCCGCGTCGGCGGCGGCCGCCATGCTGCGCGCCGACGTCGAGTACGAGGTCGTGCACACGGTCGACCCGGAGCTGTACTTCGACTACCAGTACACGCGACCGCAGATCGGATTGGATGCCGAGGGGCGGCGCACGCTCACCTGGCCCGAGGCGACGCTGCTGCGGCCCGTCGAGCGCTCCGACGAGGCCGAGATCTGGCTGCTCGTCGGCGTCGAGCCCGCCCGCGCGTGGCAGGCCTTCGCGGCCGAGTTCATCGACGTCGCCCTGCGCGAGGACGTCACCGGCTTCGTGGCCCTCGGCTCGATGATGTCGGACGTGCCCCACACGCGGCCCATCTCGGTGTTCGCCGGCAGCGACAACGACAACGTCCGCCAGTCGCTCGGCCTCGAGAAGAGCCTGTACGAGGGGCCGGTCGGCATCCTGAGCGCGATCGGCCACGCCGCCGAGGCCGTCGGCATCCCCACCGCGAGCCTCTGGGCGAGCGTCCCCCACTACGTCGCCGGGCACACCCCCTCGCCTAAGGCCACGCTGGCGCTGCTCGAACGCCTCGAGACCATCAGCGGCATCGCGGTGCCCCGCGGCGACCTCGAGACCGAGGCGCGCGCCTGGGTCGCCTCGATCGACGCGGCCGCCGCCGACGACGATGAGATGAGCGACTACATCCGCCAGCTCGAGCAGACCCGCGACACGTGGGACTCCCCCGAGGCGTCGGGCGACGCGATCGCGCAGGAGTTCGAGCGCTACCTCCGCCATGGCGGCGACGGTCCCACGAAGCCCGGTCGAGACGACCCGCCGCGTCGCTGAACACAGAACGAAGGCGCCGCCCCCGAGGGGACCGCGCCTTCCGTCGTTCCGGCCCGTCGGGGCGCGGCCCGTCAGCCGGTGATCGCCGAGTACGCCGGCAGCACGCCGAGCGCCAGCAGCACCATGACCAGGATGCCGAGGGCGACCCGGTAGATCACGAAGGGCAGGAAACTGCCGCGCTGCAGGTAGCGCATGAGGAACGCGATCACGACGTAGCCGACGACGAACGCGATGACCGTGGCCAGGGCCGTCTCACCGAGGCTGTAGGGACCGGTGCCCTCGTCGAAGCTCTTGTACAGCTCGTAGAAGCCACTGGCGAAGACCGCGGGCACGGCGAGCAGGAACGAGTACTCGGCCACGGCGGTGCGCTTGTAGCCGAGGGCGCGACCGAGCGTCGTGGTCGCGCCCGAGCGCGAGACGCCCGGGACGAGCGCGAGCGCCTGCGCGAAGCCGTACGCGATGCCGTGCGGATAGGTCAGATCGTCGAGCTCGCGGCGGCGCTTGCCGTAGTGGTCGGCGAGACCGAGCAGGACGCCGAACACGATCAGCACGATCGCGGTGATCCACAGGCTCCGGAAGTTGTCGCGGATGAGGCTCTGCAGCAGGAAGCCCGCCGCCGCGATCGGGATGGTGCCGATGATCACGAGCCAGCCCATGCGGGCGTCGGGGTCGCTGCGCGGAACCCGGCCGGTCAGCGAGCCGAACCAGCGCGAGAGGACCCGACCGATCTTCTTGCGGAAGTAGATCAGGACGGCGAGCTCGGTGCCGATCTGCGTGATCGCGGTGAAGGTCGCGCCCGGGTCGACGCGCGACGGCAGGAACTCGCCCACGATGCGCAGGTGCGCGCTGGAGGAGATGGGGAGGAACTCGGTCAGGCCCTGAACGAGCCCGAGGATGATGACCTCGAGAATATGCATGCGGTCCTTCAGTACGTCCGGAGGAGGTCGGCGAGAACTCGTCGACCGAACTCGAGCGCGTCGACGGGGACGCGCTCGTCGACACCGTGGAACATCCCGGTGAAGTCGAGATCGGCGGGGAGTCGCAGCGGTGCGAATCCGTAGCCGGCGATGCCGAGGGTCGACAGCGCCTTGTTGTCGGTGCCTCCGCCCATCAGGTAGGGAATGACCGGTACGCCCGGGTCGTGACGACCGAGCTGTTCGATCATGGCGTCGACGAGGTCGCCCGAGAACGGCACCTCGAGGCCGATGTCCTGGTGCACGATCTCGATGTCGACGTGCGGGCCGACGATGCGGCGGATGTCGGCGAGGGCGGCCTCTTCGGTGCCCGGCAGCACGCGGACGTCGATGAGGGCCTCGGCGCGGTCGGGGATCACGTTGTGCTTGTACCCGGCGGTGAGACCCGTGGGGTTCGTGGTGGTGCGCAGCGTGGAGCGGATGAAGCTGGATGCGGCGCCGGTGCGCAGGGCGAGAGCATCGGGATCGCCCGCGTCGTCACCCGTGATCTCGGCGAGTCCCGCGAGCAGCTGCGTGGTGGTGTCGGTGAGCCGGATGGGCCATTGCGTGCGCCCGAGGGCCGCCACGGCCTCGGCGAGGGCCGTCACGGCGTTGTCGGGATGCAGACCGCTGCCGTGGCCGGCGCGGCCGCGGGCGACGAGCTTGATCCAGATGAGGCCCTTCTCGCCCACCTGCAACAGGTACGCCCGGCGGTCGCCGACGGCGATCGAGTAGCCGCCGACCTCGCTGATGGCCTCGGTCGCGCCGGCGAACCACTCGGGGCGGTCCTTCACCACGCGCGCCGAGCCCTCGACGCCCCCGTTCTCCTCGTCGGCGAAGAACGTCACGATGATGTCGCGCTCGGGCTGGTCCCCCGCGCGCAGCACGTCGGCGACGGCGGTGAGGATCATGGCATCCATGTCCTTCATGTCGACGGCGCCGCGGCCCCAGAGCACCCCGTCGCGGATCTCGCCCGCGAACGGGTCGACGCTCCAGTCGGCGGCGACGGCGGGCACGACGTCGAGGTGGCCGTGGAGGATCAGGGCGGGCTTGTCGCGGTTGCGGCCCGGGATGCGCGCGCAGACGTTGGTGCGGCGCTCGACCGGCTCGTAGTACTCGACGTCGAGACCCAGCGCTTCGAGGTAGGCGCCCACGTACTCGGCGGCCTCGCGCTCCCCCTCGGCGCGACCCCCGCCGTAGTTCGAGGTGTCGAACCGGATCAGGTCGGACGCGATGCGGGCGACCTCGGGCACGTCGGTTTCGAGCTCGGACATGCGCTCTACGGTACCCGGGGAGCGCGACCCCTCCCGTCGCGTGTCATCGTGAGACGCGCCCGGGGCGTCGCCCCGGTTCGAGGCGGGGTCGGGAGCATGGTAATGTCGTTCCTCGTTGCGAAAGCGACGAAACACCCAATGCGCGGGTGGCGGAATAGGTAGACGCGCTAGCTTGAGGTGCTAGTGCCCTTTAACGGGCGTGGGGGTTCAAGTCCCCCCTCGCGCACAGAACGACGAAGGCCCCGGGTTCATCCCCGGGGCCTTTTCTGTTCCCCTCGCGGCCCGGCGTCGGTGTCCTCGGAACCCTCCCCCGCCGCGCCTGTTCCGCGCGAACGTGACGCCCCAGAAACACCGGCGTGACACGGCCCGCTTAGCGTCGAGGCATGCCCCCGTTCCGCGTGCCGACGATCGACATCTCCGCCTGGGTGGGCCGCGGCTCACCCGATGCCCGGGCGGCGGTGGTCGCCGCCGTCGATCACGCGTGCCGCACCGTCGGGTTCATGCAGATCGTGGGGCACGGCATCCCGGATGCCGCGGTCGCAGACCTCGCCGACGGACTCGACGAATTCTTCGCCCTGCCTCTCGAGACGAAGAAGACGTACGTGCGACCGGCGAGCGAGAACCGGGGGTACAGCCCGCCGAAGAGCGAGTCGCTGAGCTACAGCCTCGGCGTCGACCCGGTCACGCGCATGAACGACTTCTTTGAGGCGTTCAACGTGGGAACGTCGGCCGCCGAGTATCCGGGGTCGACGGCGACCCCCGAGGACTACGCCGCGAACACCTGGCCCACCGACACGACCGTCTTCGAGCCCGCGGTCCGCACCTATTACGACGAGGCACGCCGGGTCGCCCACACGCTCACGCGCGTGTTCGCCGCGGCACTGAGGGTGCCGGAGGACTTCTTCGACGACCTCACCGGCCACTCGATCGACGTGCTGCGCATGAACAACTACGCCCTGCCGCCCGGCACGATCGAACTCGACGGCGAGCTCACGGGCATGGGCGAGCACACCGACTTCGGACTCGTGACCGTGCTCTGGGCCGATCAGGTGAAGGGGTTGCAAGTGCTGGGGTCGGACGGGTCGTGGAACGACGTCTCGCCCGCCGACGGCGCGCTGCTGGTCAACCTGGGCGACGTGGCGGCACGGCTCACCAACGACCGGTGGATGTCGACGCTGCACCGGGTGAAGCCGCCCGTCATCGACGGGACGATCGAACGCCGACGATCGGCGGCGTTCTTCCACGACGGCAACGCCGACGCGGTGATCGCTCCCCTGCCGCACTTCGTCTCGCCCGACGCGCCCGCGCTCTACGACCCCGTGACGGTGCGCGAGCACATCGCCGCCAAGCTCGCCGGTTCGCGGGCGGGCCGGCGCAACGTGACGGCGGTCCGCGAGGCCGCGCGCGTGGCGGCGAGTCGCGGCTGACGCGGCGTCGCCCCGGCCTGCGGCGCCGCCCCCAGCCGCCCGGGCATCGCGGCCGAGAAACGCTCGCTCTCGCGAGACACGCGGTGTCGCGTCGTGTCTCGCGCGAATCGGTGTGTCTCGCGCGGCGTCTCCAGAGCCCTCGGCGTCACGCCGCGGAGACGCCGAACACCAGACCCAGCACGTAGGTCACGGCGGCGGCGCCGAAGCCGATCGCCAGCTGGCGCAGGCCCCGCTTCAGCGGCGACGCCCCCGACAAAAGCCCCACCATCGCCCCGGTCGCCATGAGCGCGATGCCCACGAGGGCGAGGGCGAGGAGGACGGCACCGAGACCCGTCATGCCGAGGATCCACGGCAGCACCGGGATGATCGCGCCCGAGGCGAAGAACAGGAAGCTCGAGATCGAGGCACCCCAGGCGCTGCCGACGACGTCGTGCGCGGACTCCCCCGGAGCCGCGGCGGCGGGCGCCGTTCCCGCTCGCGCGGCGGTCACGGCCTCGCGGGCCTTGTCGAGGGCGGCCTCGGGGTCCATGCCGCGCGTGCGGTACACGAGGGCGAGCTCGTTGGCATCCAGGTCGAGGTGGGGAAGCGCGGAGTCGGCGAAGTCGCTCTCTTCGGTGGCTTCCAGCAGCTCGCGCTGCGAACGCACCGAGACGAACTCCCCCGCGCCCATCGACAGCGCCCCGGCGAGCAGACCCGCGATGCCGCTGAACAGCACGAAGCTCGGGGCGACGCCGGTGGCCCCCACGCCCATCACGAGGGCCAGGTTCGAGACGAGGCCGTCGTTGGCCCCGAACACGGCAGCGCGGAAGGTTCCCGACAGACGGCGGCGGCCACGGGCGGCGAGACCGCGCACGACCTCGTGGTGCACGCGCTCGTCGGCGGCCATCGCGGGGGTCGCGTACGGCTCGTCGGAGTACGGCGAGCGGGCCTCGGCGTTCTGGGCGAGGGCGAGCACGAAGATCGAGCCGAAGCGGCGGGCCATCCACGAGAGCGACCGGGTACCGATCCCGGGCCGCGGCAGGCGCGGCGGAGTCTCGCCCAGCAGGTCGAGCCAGTGCTGCTCGTGGCGCCCCTCGGCCTCGGCGAGGGCGAGCAGGATGTCGCGTTCCTCGCCGGTGCGCCGCGAGGCGAGCTCGCGGTAGACGCGCGCCTCGGCGCGTTCGTCGACGAGATAGCGCGCCCAGCGGCGGCGATCACGGGCGGTCGGGGTGGCGAGGGTCGTCACTCGGGCTCCTTCGGGTCGCCCACCACCGTAATGAGCGCCCATCACTCCCCCGGGCGCGTCGGCTGACACTGACAGCATTTCGGGCCTCCGAAGCCCGGGAACACGCGGATGCCACGGCGACGGTGCCAGCATTTCGGGGTCGCGAAACGCGAGGTGACGGCACATCTGCATGACCGACCGCGCGGTGAGAGGCCGAGGTGGCGCCGACCATGAACTCCTGACCCACCTGTCATGCAGATGGACCACGTCCGCGGGGGCGAGGTCACCCAGCGCGGTTCAGGAATGCACGCGCCTGCGCAGCACGTCGATGCGCGCCTGCAGCTGCGCGACGGTCGCGTGCGAGACGGCGGGACCGCCGCAGATGCGCCGGAGCTCGGCGTGCACGAGGCCGTGGGCCTCGCCGCTCTGGCGCGCGTACAGACCCACCATGGTGTTCAGCAGCTGGCGCTGCTCTTTCAGCGTGCGGTGCAGCGGGGCGGGCAGGCCGCCCTCGTCGACCGACGGCGGCTCGACGCCGTTCTCTTTCTCGCTCGCCTCGCGAGTGGAGCGGTGGCGCGACTGCCGGGTCGCGCGCGACATCAGCACCTCGTGCACCTGCTCGGGCTCGAGCAGACCCGGGATGCCGAGGAACTCCTCTTCTTCGACGGTTCCGGGAACCGCGAGCTGACCGAACTCCTGCCCGTCGAACAGCACCCGGTCGAAGTGGGCGAGGGAGCCGAGTGCCTGGTATTCGAACTCCTGCTCGAGCGCGTCGGACGCTTTGTCCTCGCGCTCGGCGGCGTCCATCATGTCTTCTTCGGCGTTCCACTGGTCTTCCGCGTCGCTGTCGCGGTCGAGGGCGTGGTCGCGCTGCGCCTCCATCTCACCGGCGAGGGCGAGCAGCTGCGGCACGTTCGGCAAGAAGACGCTCGCGGTCTCGCCCCGCCGGCGGGCGCGCACGAAACGGCCGATGGCCTGGGCGAAGAACAGCGGGGTCGAGGCGCTCGTGGCGTACACGCCGACCGCGAGACGCGGCACGTCGACACCCTCCGACACCATGCGCACGGCGACCATCCACCGGCTCGTGCCCTTCGAGAACGTCTCGATGCGACCCGAGGCCTCGGCCTCGTCGGACAGCACGACGGTGACCTTCTCGCCGCTGATGTCCTCGAGGATGGCGGCGTAGGCGCGCGCCGCGGTCTGATCGGTCGCGATGACCAGGCCTCCGGCATCCGGGACCGTCTCGCGCACCTCGGTGAGGCGGCGGTCGGCGGAGCGGAGGACCGCGGGGATCCAGTCGCCGTTCGGATCGAGAGCGGTGCGCCAGGCCTGCGAGGTGATGTCTTTGGTGTTGTCCTGCCCGAGCTGGGCTTCCATCTCTTCGCCGGCCTTGGTGCGCCAGCGCATCTGACCGGCGTACACGAGGAAGAAGACGGGGCGGACGACCCCGTCGTCGAGCGCACGTCGGTAGCCGTAGGCGTAGTCGGTGCGCGAGAGGCGGATCCCCTTGGCGTTCGGGTGGTACTCCACGAACGGGATGGGCGCGGTGTCGCTGCGGAACGGCGTCCCCGACAGCAGCAGACGACGGGTGGCGCGACTGTAGGCCTCGCGCAGCGCGTCGCCCCAGCTGAGGGCGTCGCCACCGTGGTGCACCTCGTCGAGCACGACGAGGGTGCGGGCGTCCATCGTCAGGCGGTGATGCACCTCGGCCTTGACCGCGACCTGCGCGTAGGTCACGGCGACGCCGTGGTACTGCCGCGAGGGCGTGGCGTGGCGGTTCGAGAAGAACGGATCGAGACGGATGCCGACCCGCGCGGCCGCCTCGGCCCACTGGGTCTTGAGGTGCTCGGTGGGGGCCACCACGACGATGCGGTCGATGACGCGGCGGCGCATGAGCTCACTGGCCAGGCGCAGGGCGAACGTGGTCTTTCCGGCGCCGGGGGTGGCGGCGGCGAGGAAGTCGCGGGGCCCCTTGCCCTCGCCGTCGGGTCCGTCGAGGCCGAAGTAGAGATCGAGCGCCTCAGCCTGCCACGCACGCAGGCGCTGGGCGGTTCCCCACGGCGCGCGCTGCGGGAACGCCGGCGAGAGGTGCTCGGCCGCGAAGGAGCCGAAGTGCGGCTCGGTGCCGTCGGGGGACTCGTCGACGGAGAGGGGGGCGTCGCCGGGCACGGGGTGGTCGACGACGGGAGCGGTGGCGTAGGCCGGGTCGACGGGGGTGGGGGCGTGGGCCGGGTCGGCGGGGGCGTGGGCCGGGCCGGCGGGGGCGGAGGCCGGGTGGGGCTTGGTGGTGCGCGGGGCGTCGGCGGGAGCGAGCGGCGTCGCCGCCTCGCGAGGCGGCGCGGGGGGATCGTCGAGCGGGGAGCGGCCCGGGCTGGCGATCGGGCCCGGGCTGGCGATGCGCACCGTGTTCGCGACGGGGCCGGGGCTCGCGATGCGGATCGTGCTGGCGCCCACCGAGGAGGAGTCTGCGTGAGGGGGGTGCGGGGGGCGGGCTTCTTCTTCCAGCATCGAACCTCCATCCCTCGCGAGCGCGAACATCAACGATAGGTCACCTCCGCGCGGTGTCGCACCGGACTGTGGACAGATCCCGCCTTCGCCGGGCTCTCACCGCGCCCCATCCGAGCGGACGTCGGGCCGGAGCGTGTCGTGCGGCTGCGCGCGTCCACACGGCCGTCTGCGCGGCGGGGCGTCGCGGCGCGGCGGGCAGCGCGGAGGGCGCGGCGCGGCGGGGCGGGCGGCGCGGAGGGCGCGGAGGGCGGTGCAGCGGGCGTCGCGGCGGGCGAGGATCGACCCGCTGCCGGGTGCGCCGCCCCGGCCGTCCGGCACCTCCCGCCGTGTCGGGGGTCGGGGTTAGCCTGGACCGAGGAGGTACCGATGACGACAGATCCGCACTCGCCCCGCATCCCGTCCGCATCCGACAACCCCGGCCCCCACCCGTGGCGCCGCTACGTCGCCCTGGGCGACTCGTTCACCGAGGGGATCGGCGACCCGCTCCCCGACGGCGATCACCGCGGCTGGGCCGACCGCGTCGCGGCCGTGCTGGCCTCGCAGGTCGACGACTTCGCCTACGCCAACCTCGCCGTGCGCGGAAAGCTCATCGCGCAGATCGTCGCCGACCAGATCGAGCCGGCCCTCGCCCTCAAGCCCGATCTCATCACCTTCTCGGCCGGCGGCAACGACGTCATCCGCCCCGGAACCGATCCCGACGCCGTCTCGCGCCAGTTCGAAGACGCCGTCAGGCGCCTGCGCCGCGACGGCGCCACCGTCGTGGTGTTCACGGCGATCGACACCGAGTTCACGCCCGTGTTCCGCGGCATCCGGGGCAAGGTCGCGATCTACAACGAGAACATCCGCGCGATCGCCGACGCCCACGACTGCGTCGTCGCCGACCAGTGGGGGCTCAAGGGGGTGCAGGACATGCGCTTCTTCGACGACGACCGCCTGCACTACAACGCGCTCGGCCATCACGAGGTGGCGCGCATGGTGCTGCGGGCGCTCAACGTTCCCAACGATCTGCAGCCGATGCAGCCCGAGACGCTTCCGGTGCGCACGTGGCGCGCCGCGCGCGAGCGCGACCTGGTCTGGGCGCGGTCGTACCTCATGCCGTGGGTCCTGCGGCGCCTGCGGCACCAGTCGTCGGGCGACGACGTGCACGCCAAGCGTCCGGAGCCGCTGCCCGTCGTGACCCTCGCGCCGGGTCCGGATGCCGCGGGCCCACGCGGGACGCAGGTGTGAGCGGCGTGGAACACGACGACCTGCCCGACGCCGTCTCCGCGCTGCTCGACGCCGCCGACGCCGACGTGCTGCTGCGCGATGCCGAGTCGCTGGCCGCGGGGCTCGTCGAGGCCGGCTGGACACCCGAGGTCGAGAGCGGGCGCTTCGGCGCCGACGGCTGGGACGTGCTGTCTTCGGCCCGGGCGCCCCACGTGTCGGTGTTCCTCGACGGCGAGGTGAGCCGGGTGAGGGGTGCCGCGCTCGCGGTCGCGTCGGCAATGAAGGCCGTGCCGCACCGCTGGGTGTTCGACTCCGAGGGGCCGGACTGGTCGACGTGGTCGGTAGACGACGAGCGATGGGACGCCGAGTCCGTCGACGCGCTGGAGTGGACGGGAGCCGACGTCGTCGTCACCCTCTTCACCGCGGGTGAGACGCCGGCGGGTCGGGACACGCTCCCCACCCACCTGCACCTCGCGATCGAACGCGCCGACACTCCGTCGGACGGCCTGCCGCGCGATGACGACCGCGCGCGGCGCGTGCTGCGCGAGGGCTCCGTCATCGATCGCTGGTACCTCACGGGCGAGGATGACCTCCCCGACGACGTGCTCACGGCCCTCGAAGCCGACCCCGACCCGCGCGTGCGCGCCGCGGCCGAGTCGGAGCGGTGGATCCGCGAGCGCTCGCTCGGCGAGCAGCCGCCGGGGCTCTGACCCGCCGGGGCTCTGACCCTTCTGCGCGCCCCGGCGCCGCGGCGATGTCCGAGCCCCTCGCTAGCCTTCAGGCATGACCTTCGTGAACGCCGGCACGCTCGGCACCGAACCCGGCCGACGCGATGAGCTCGTCGGCATCCTGACTCGTCGCAACGACGCGCTGCGCGAGCTGGGCTGCGAGCTGTACGAGGTGGGCACGACCGACGACGAGCCCGACACCGTGTTCGTCGTCGAGGTGTGGCGCGACACCGAGGCGCATAAGGCCTCGCTGCGGCACCCCGACGTCGTTGCCGCGATCGCCGAGGCCAGGCCGCTGTTGAACGGGGAGTTCGGCGGCTTCCGGTTCGAGGTGTCGGGGTCGCCTCTGCGCGACTAGCGCCGCCCGCGCCCCAGTTCCCACAGCGCGACGGCGCTCGCCGCGGCGACGTTGAGGGAGTCCACTCCCCCGGCCATCGGGATCGTCACGACCGTGTCGGCCGCGGCGAGCGCGGTACGACTCAGACCGTCGCCCTCGGCGCCGAGCAGCAGCGCGACGCGTTCGTGTCCCGCGGCCGAGAAGGTGTCGAGGCTGACGGCGTCGTCCGACAGCGCGAGGGCGGCGAGGTGGAGCCCCGCGTCGTGCAGCAGCGGTGTCGCCTCCGACCACTCGGGCAGGCGGGTCCACGGCACCTGGAACACCGTGCCCATGCTCACGCGCACGCTGCGTCGGTACAGCGGGTCGGCGCACCGCGGAGTCACCAGCACGGCATCCGCGCCCAGGGCCGCCGCCGAGCGGAACGCGGCACCGATGTTGGTGTGGTCGACGATGTCCTCGAGCACGACGACGAGCCGCGCATCCCGGACGACGTCGGCGACCGATGCCGGCATCGGGCGGTGCATGGATGCCAGCAACCCCCGGTGCACGGCGTACCCCGTGATCTGCTCGGCGGTCTCGGCCGTGACGACGTACACCTCGGCATCCTCACCGACGAGGGCGAGGGCGTCGGCGAGGAACTTCTGCTGTACCAGGACCGAGCGGGGGCGGTGCCCGGCGCGGAGGGCGCGGTCGAGCACCTTCGACGACTCGGCGATGTAGAGCCCTCCCGCGGGCTCCGACACCCGGCGCAGCGACACGTCGGTGAGATCGCGGTAGTCGGCGAGTCGGGGGTCGTCGGCGGAGTCGAGCGGGATGACGGGCATCGTCCCATCGTGCCAGCCGCGTGCCGCGAGCTGCGCCCACGCCCACGCCCGGTCCCACGTCAACGCCCAGGCCGCCCACGCCCAGGCCGCATCCGCCCCCACGTCCACGCCCAGGCCCACGCCGCGCCCACGCTCCGCACCCACGCTTGCGCCCAAGCCCACGCTCCGCACCCGCGCTTACGCCCAGGCCGCGCCCCGTGCGCCCCCGGAGCACGTCGAGTGTCCGGAACACGCCGCGTCCGGGCCCGCTGGCACGGCGCGTCTTGGACACTCAGCAGCTTCGGCCCCGCGCGTCACTCCCGCAGTTCGCACCGGCGTTCGCGCCCGGGTCCACGCCTGCGCCTGCGCCCACGCCCATGCTCAGGCCCGGGCCCGGGCCCGGGACTAGGCCGCGCCCATGCCCGGGACTAGGCCGCGCCCATGCCCGGGCTCGCGCCTCGCCGGCGCCCCGTGAGGGCCGGAGCACGTCGAGTGTCCAACACACGCCGCGTCCCTGCCCGCTGGCACGGCGCGTCTTGGACACTCAACGGCTTCAGCGTGAGCGTGAGGGCCGGGACCGAGCCGGTCACGAGCCGGGGCCGGGCCGGGACCGAGCCGGTCACGAGCCGGGGCCGGGCCGGGCGCGAGCCGGGACGAGGCGCGAGGCGCGAGCCGGGGCCGGGCGGCGGGCGGCGCGAACCGGGACCAGCACCAGGCGCCGCGCGCTGTCACGCCACGTGCAGCACCCGCCCGCCGCCGACGACGAGCATCCGCTCGGGCAGGCGCACCAGCGCATCGAGGGGGTTCTCGGCATCGAGCAGCACGATGTCGGCGCGGGCACCCTCGATGAGATCGTGGGTCTCCCGGCCGACCGACCAGGCCGCGTCGGTCGTGGCGAGCTGCACGACGCGCAGCAGATCGTCGTCGCGCACGAGGCCCGACGCGCGGGCGTACTGCCAGGCGATCCCGAGGGTGTCGCCGGTGCCGTAGGGGCTCCACAGATCACGGATGCCGTCGGTGCCGAACGCGAAGCGCACCCCGGCCTCGTCGAGCTCGGCGAGCGGCAGCTGCGGCAGGCGGAGCGGGGCGACCGTGGTCATGGTGACACCGACCTCGGCCATCGCGGCGAGCAGGTCGCGGCGGCGCGCGGGCTCGATCTGCGCGACGGCGAACCCGTGGGCGATGTTCACCCGCCCCTGCAGCCCGAGCCGGGCGGCACGGTCGACGAGCAGTTCGATCTGGAAGGCGCCGAGGTCGGCGGGGTCGTGCAGGTGGATGTCGATGCCGACGCCGGTGTCGGCGGCGAGCGCGGTGATCGCGTCGATCTGCCCGACGGGGTCGCGGTCGATGGTCGCCGGGTCGAGTCCGCCGATCCCCTCCACGCCGGGTCGGGCGGCGGCCTCGCGCAGCAGGTCGAGGACCCCGGGGCGGCGCAGGACCCCGTCTTGGGGGAAGGCGACGATCCGCACGTCGAGCGCGCCTTCGTACGCCGCGGCCGCTTCTTCCACGGCCTCGATTCCGCGCAGGCCGACTCCGCCGTCGACGTCGACGTGGGTGCGGATCGCGGTGGTGCCGTGGCGCACGAATTCGCGCAGCACGTGGGCGGAGCGCTCGAGCGACGGGATGCCGAGGCGGTCGCGCTCGGAGCGTTCGTGGCGGATGCGCCCCTCGGTGGACGCCTCGCCGCCGTAGGACTGCCAGGGAAGCCCCCACCACGACTTGTCGACGTGCGCGTGCGCGTTCACGATGCCGGGGAGGGCGAGGAGACCGCGTCCGTCGAACTCCCGCACGCCGATGGGGGCCGTGCCCGCCGGAGTGATGCCGGTGATCTTCCCGTCGGCCATCGCGATGTCGACGAGGTCACCGCCCCAGGGCCGGACGCGCCGGAGCGAGGTGATGTCGAGCATGGCCGGAGGGGGAAGGGGGGTCATGGTCCCAGTATCCCCAGCGCCTCGGCCCCGTCGGCGGCGCCGCGCGCGGCGACCGCTCGCGCGCCCCGCTGGCCGGGGCTGTGCGACGATCACCGTATGGATCTGCAGAGCTTTCTCGCCGACGTGTGGTCGTACGGTGTCCTCGGCCTCATCGGCCTGATCGTTCTCGCCGTCGTGCTCGCCGTCATCTTCGGGCCGGCCCTGCTGCAAGCGCGCATCGCGCGCACGGAGCCGAAGAAGCCCTACCCCTGGCAGCGGCGCAAGTAGGGGCCTCCCGCGCCGGCCGCCTGCGCCGCCGCCCGCGCGCGTCCGATGTCGGTGCCCGTCCTAGACTCGGTATGACGGAGGTGCGCATGACCGACACGACGGAGGATGCCGAGTTCCTGGCATCCATCGATCGAGCCGTCGAGGTGCTCGCGGGCCGCCGCATCGCGGTGTTGACCGGTGCCGGCGTGTCGACGGACTCGGGGATTCCCGACTACCGCGGCAAGGGGGCTCCGACGCGGACGCCCATGACGGCGCAACAGTTCCTCTCGAACGCCGAGGCGCGACGCCGGTACTGGGTGGGCAGTCACCTGGGCTGGAAGGTCTTCGCCGCGGCCGAACCCAATGACGGGCACCGCGCGCTCGCCGACCTCGAACGTGCGGGAGTGGCGAACGGCGTCGTGACGCAGAACGTCGACGGGCTGCACGTGCGCGCGGGCAGTGGACGCGTCGTCGAACTGCACGGCACGATGCGCCGGGTCGGCTGCCTGCACTGCGGTCAGGTGTTCGACCGTCGCGACCTCGCCGAGCGCGTCGAAGCCGACAACCCGTGGATCAGCCTGCCCGAGAACGTCGAGCTCGGCCCCGACGGCGACGTCACCCCCGCTTCGGCCGACGGGTTCGTGGTGCCGGTGTGCTCGGTGTGCGGTGGCACGCTCAAGCCCGACGTGGTGTTCTTCGGCGAGTACATCCCGGTCGAGAGGTTCCGCGAGGCGGAGCAGCTCGTGCACACCAGCGGGGCCCTGGTGATCGCCGGCTCGTCGCTGGTGGTCAACTCCGGCATCCGTCTGGTCGAGCGGGCGCGACGCAAGCGCCTGCCGGTCGTGATCGTCAACCGCGGCGAGACCCGTGCCGACCAGCGCGCCGCGGTGAAGATCGACGGGAGCACCACCCACGTGCTGCGCGCACTCGCCGAGCGGCTGCCCGCGCTTCTCTAACACCTGTCGAGGCAACGACCCACGCACCGCGGTCGAGATCACCCGCGGCGGGCGCCGTGAGGAGCGATGCGCGGTCCGTCGCGCGGTGAAGTGTGGCGGGCGGAGGATCTGGGACGAGCGGAGGACCGCAATCCGCCCCGGCATCCTCCCCTCCCCCCACGTCCTCCGCTCCGCACCACCCCGCGCGACCCACCCGCGCCACCCGCGCGAGCCGCGCGAGCTGCGCAACCTGCCGCCCGGAGGGCCGGACCGGCGGATGCCGCGCTCGGTTAGGCTCGAACGGTGACGATCCTGACCCTCGTGCGACACGGTGAGACCGACTGGAACTCCGGGGGCCGCATCCAGGGCTCGACCGACATCGCCCTGAACGACACCGGTCGCGCCCAGGCGCGCGAGCTCGCCGAGCGTCTCGCCGCCGAGTACGCCGGGCGCGACGCGGTGGTGGTCTCGAGCGACCTGTCCCGCGCGGCCGAGACCGCCGACGTCATCGCCGCAGCACTCGGCACCACCGTGGCGCTGCGACTCCCCGGCCTGCAGGAGCGGTCGTACGGAGAGGCCGAGGGGATGGACGCCCCGTCGTTCGCCCGGGCCTATGGCGCGTGGCACGCGGCCGACGTCCCCGGCGCCGAGACCTGGCCGGTGGTGCGCGAGCGCGCGCTCGCCGCGCTCGCCGAGGCCCTGGCCGTCGCTCCCGAGGGCGCGGACGTCATCGCCGTCGCGCACGGCGCGCTCATCCGCGAAGTCATCCTCTACGCCACCGACGGCGCGTTCCCCCGCGAGGGCGAGCGACTGCCGAACTGCTCGGCGACGACGTTCCGACTCGACGGCGACTCGTGGGAGATGCTGGCGTACGCCGGCGTCGCGAGCTGAGACGCCCGGGCCGGGGTCGCTGAGACCGGACTCCCCGCCTCAGCGCCTCGCGCGCTGCACGAGCGATCGCGCGTGCCGCAGGATCGGCTCGTCGATCATGCGCCCCTCGAACCGGAACACCCCGCGCTCGCCCTCGGCGGCCGCGAGCACGGCGCGCGCCCACTCCACCTGCTCCGGGCGGGGGGCGTAGGCCTCGCGGATCGCCGCGACCTGCCCCGGATGGATGCACGCGGTGGCCGCGAACCCGGATGCCGCGGCATCCCGCGCCTCGACCGAGAGACCCTCGAGGTCGGCGATGTCGACGTGCACGGCGTCGATCGCCCGCTTGCCGAACGCTCCCGCGGCGAGAAGCACCCGGGCGCGCGCGAGACGGGCGACGTCGCGATACCGGCCGCCGTCCCCGCGGCTGGAGGTACCGCCGAGGCTCGCGACGAGGTCTTCCGCGCCCCACATCAACGCCACCACCTGCGCGCATGCGGCGAGCTGTTCCGCCGCGACGACGCCGCGCGCCGTCTCGCAGAGGGCGATGACCTCGTACGACACCAGAGGATCGAGGGATGCCGGGTCCTCGGCCTTGGCGACCATCACCGTGCGCACGCGGGTCTGCGCCAGCGCGGCGAGGTCGAGCACGAAGTCGGCGGTCACGGGAGCGTTCACCCGCACCACGACCCGGTCAGGATCGGGATCGGCGGCGATCAGTGCTTCGCGGGCGGCGGCCTTGGCATCCGGGGCCACGGCGTCTTCGAGGTCGAGGATCGCGGCATCCGCCCGTTCGAGGGCTTTTGCGAGCCGCTCGGGCCGGTCTCCGGGAACGAAGAGCAGCGCCGGGCCGAGCTCGAACGATCCGTTCACGCGAGACGCCCCTGCGGGGGCACGCCGAGCAGCGCCGAGCCGCTCACGCCCGCCCCTCCTGCGCCCACACCAGCACGGTCCGCGTCGCCGTGACGACCACCTCGTCGTTCTGCGATCGACCGGTGTGCGCCATCACCACGATCCCCTGACCGGGGCGTGAGCTCGAGGCGCGCACCGACACGACCTCGGTCTCGGCGCCGAGGGTGTCGCCGACGAACAGCGGGGCGGGAAAGCTCACGTCGGTCAGCCCCAGTTGGGCGACGAGAGTGCCCTGCGTCAACTGCGCGACCGACAGCCCCACGAGTGTCGACAGCGTCCACATCGAGTTCACGAGCGGCCGACCGAAGGGCTGGGTCGCCGCGTAGGCGGCATCCAGATGCAGGGCCTGCGTGTTCATCGTGAGGGTGGTGAACAGCACGTTGTCGGCGTCGGTGACCGTGCGACCGGGGCGGTGCGCGTACCTCTCGCCGACGACGAACTCCTCCAGATACAGGCCGCGCTGCTCGATCATGCCGCCACGGTACCGGTGAGTCCCAGCGCGCGCGAGATCACCATGAGCTGCACCTCGGTCGTGCCCTCGCCGATCTCGAGGATCTTCGAGTCGCGGTAGTGCCGCGCGACGGCGTACTCGTTGATGAACCCGTTGCCGCCGAACACCTGCGTCGCATCGCGCGCGTTCGCCATCGCTGCATCGCTCGCGGTGATCTTGGCGACCGCGGCGTCGACCGAGAACGGCTTTCCGGCGTCGCACAGCCGCGCTGCGTGCACCCAGGCCAGCCGGGCGGTGTGCACGCGGGCGTGCATGCGCGCGAGCAGGAACTGCATGCTCTGACGCGTCGACAGCGTCTCACCGAACACGGTGCGGGTGCGGGCGTAGTCGACCGCCGCTTCGAGGCAGCCCTCGGCGGCTCCGGTCGCGAGGGCGGCGATCGCCACGCGGCCCTCGTCGAGCGTGCGGAGGAAGTTCTTGAACCCCTGTCCGCGCTCGCCCAGCAGGTTGGCCGCGGGCACGCGCACGCCGTCGAAGTGCAGCGGGTGGGTGTCGGAGGCGTTCCAGCCGACCTTGTCGTAGGCCGGGCCCACGGTGAAGCCGGGGGTGCCGTTCGGCACGATGATCGTCGAGATCTCGGGGCGATCGCCCGTGCGACCGGTCACCGCGGTGACGGTCACGAACCGGGTGATGTCGGTGCCCGAGTTGGTGATGAACTGCTTCGACCCGTCGATCACCCACTCGTCGCCCTCGAGCCGGGCGGTGGTGCGGGTGGCGCCGGCGTCGCTCCCCGCTTCGGCTTCGGTCAACCCGAAGCCGGCGAGCGCGCGACCGGCGACGAGGTCGGGGAGGTACTCGGCCTTCTGCGCCTCGGTGCCGTAGCGGTAGATCGGCATGGCGCCGAGCCCCACTCCCGCTTCGAGGGTGATCGCCATGGACTGGTCGACGCGCGCGATCGCCTCGATCGCGACGCACAGGCTCGCGTAGTCGCCGCCCTGCCCGCCGACCTCCTCGGGGAACGGCAGTCCGAACAGGCCGAGCTCGCCCATTTGCGCGACCAGGTCGAGGGGCAGTTCGTGCGCACGGTCGGCCCCGTACGAGCGGGGCGCGATCACCTCGTCGGCGAACTCGCGCACCATGGCGCTGAGGTCGCGCTCGTCGTCGGTGAAGGCCTGCTGGCTGTCGATGCTCACGGGAGGGTCTCCTTGTGGGAAGCGGGGATGGACGAAGCGGGGAGAGAGGATGCCACGGTGGCGGCGGGATCGCGGGGTTCCGCCAGTGCGGACGCGGCGTCGGCGTCGGCGTCGGCGTCGGCGTCGGCGTCGGCGTGCGCATCCTCCGCGATTCGCGCATCCTCCGCCGCACTCGCCGCATCGGCGACAGCGGTTGTGCGCATCGCCGAGGTTGTGCGCGAGGATTCGCGCCCCGCGGGGGCGTCGATGGGCTCAGCGACCTGATCAACTCCGGTCGGTGAGCCGGTCGACGCCTCTCCCGCGGGGGCAGCCGGCGTCACGGTCGCGACCACCGCATCGCGGGCGACCTGGGCGCCCGCGGACGTGCGCAGCCGCACGGTGCCGGCGTGGGGAGCGGTCACTGTGTGCTCCATCTTCATCGCCTCGATGGTGACGAGCCGGTCGCCCGCCGCGACCGCGTCGCCGTCGGCGGTGTGTACGGCGACGACGGTGCCCGGAAGCGGGGCGACGAGGTCGGGGTCGATCGTTCCCGGCGGCCGACCCGCGGCCGCCCGGCGCCGTTCGGCGGCCGCCTGCCGCGAGACGACACGCAGCCGGTGCGCCCCGCCGTCGGCGTGCACCCAGTACTCGGTGGGCCCACCGGTCACGACGGCGGCCTGAACCGGGCCGGGAGCCACATCGTGCGCGCGCTCCAGGTCGTCGCCGAGGTGGATGACCCCGGGGGCGACGTCGTGCACGCGACCGGCGTCGTCCTCGAGGTGGATGATCCGCGGGGCGGCCGCTCCCCCGGCGCGCCACGGTCCGACGCGGCGCCACACGGAGCCGAGGGTCGGGGTGCCGGCATCCGGGCCCTGTTCATTCGCGACGCGGTCGGCGACCGCGGCGAGCGCGGCGGCCGAGGGGTGGGGAGCCTCGGGCGTTCCGCGCCGATCCAGCAGACCGGTATCGAGCTCACCGGCCCGCACCGCGGGATCGGCCAGCAGCCCTCGCAGATCGGCGATGTTCGTGTCGACGCCGAGCACGACGGTGTCGGCGAGGGCGGCGTCGAGGCGGGCGAGCGCGGTGGCGCGGTCGGGGCCGTGCGCGATGACCTTCGCGATCATGGGGTCGTAGAGCGCGCTGATGACCGATCCGGTCTCGACGGCACTGTCGACGCGCGCGTCTCCGGCGTGCCAGTGGGTGACGGTGCCGGTGGCGGGAAGGTATCCGCGAGAAGGCGTCTCGGCATAGATGCGGGCTTCGATCGCGTGCCCGTCGAGGCGCACCTCGGGCAGATCGAGCGCGAACCCCGCCGCGACCCGCAGCTGCTGCTCGACGAGGTCGATGCCGGTGACGAGCTCGGTGACGGGGTGCTCGACCTGCAGACGCGTGTTCATCTCGATGAAGAACGGCTCGTCGAGCCGGTCACCCGAGACGAGGAACTCCACGGTGCCGGCGCCGAGGTATCCGACGCTGCGGGCAGCGGCCACGGCTGCCTCGCCCAGACGCCGGCGGGTCTCGGTGTCGACGACCGGCGAGGGTGCCTCCTCGATGACCTTCTGGTGCCGGCGCTGCAGGGTGCACTCGCGCTCGCCGAGCGACAGCGTCGTGCCGTGCCGGTCGGCGAGCACCTGCACTTCGATGTGCCGGGGGCGTTCGAGGAGGCGTTCGAGGAGCAGGGTGTCGTCGCCGAAGGCCGATGCCGCCACCCGGCGGGCCGTGGCGAGGGCGTCGACGAGGTCGTCGGGGCGGGTGGCCACCGTCATCCCCTTGCCTCCCCCGCCGGCGGAGGGCTTCACCAGCAGGGGGTACCCGGCACGGTCGGCCTCGACGGCGATCTCGGCGTCGGTGAGCCCGGTCGCCGAGAACCCCGGCACGGTCGGCACCCCGTGGGCGGCGACGTGCTCCTTCGCGCGGATCTTGTCGCCCATGACCTCGAGCGCCTCGACGGCCGGGCCGACGAAGACGACCCCGGCCGCGGCGCACGCGCGAGCGAAACCGGCGTTCTCGCTGAGGAAGCCGTAGCCCGGGTGCACGGCCTCGGCGCCACCGGCGACGGCCGCGCCGACCACCGCGTCGACGTCGAGATACGAGGGCACGCGCACGGCGTGGTCCGCCTCGCGGGCGTGGGGGGCGTCGGCGTCCGCGTCGGTGTACACGGCGACGGAGCGGATGCCGAGACGCCGGAGCGTGCGGAACACCCGGCGTGCGATCTCTCCCCGGTTGGCGACGAGCACCGAGGAGAACGGGCGCGGGTCGGCGACGGGGATCGTGGGCACGGGGATCACATCCGGAAGAGGCCGAAGCCCCGGTCGGCCAGCGGCACCCGGCTGACGACGTCGAGCGCGAGCCCGAGCATCGTGCGGGTGTCGGCGGGGTCGATCACGCCGTCGTCCCAGAGGCGGGCGGTGGCGTAATACGGGCTGCCCTGTTCGTCGTAGCGCTCGCGGATCGGCTTCTGGAACGCCTGGTCGTCGGCATCCGTCCACTCCTCGCCGCGGGCGGCGCGCTGATCGCGCGTGACGGTCGAGAGCACGGATGCCGCTTGCGCGCCGCCCATGACCGAGATGCGGCTCGCGGGCCAGGTCCAGAGGAACCGCGGATCGTACGCGCGCCCGCACATCGCGTAGTTGCCCGCGCCGTACGAGCCGCCCACGAGCACGGTGAGCTTGGGCACCCGCGTAGTGGCGACGGCGGTGACCATCTTGGCGCCGTCTTTGGCGATGCCGCCGGCCTCGGCGTCGCGGCCCACCATGAACCCGGTGATGTTCTGCAGGAACAGCAGGGGGATGCCGCGCTGGTCGGCGAGCTCGATGAAGTGCGCGGCTTTCAGCGCGGATTCACTGAACAGCACCCCGTCGTTCGCGATGATGCCGACCGGGTGGCCGTGCAGGCGCGCGAAGGCGGTGATGACGGTCTCGCCGTAGAGCGCCTTGAACTCGTGCAGGGAGTCCGCGTCGACGAGGGTGTCGATGATCGCGCGCATGTCGACGGGGTGCGACACGTCGACGGGGACGAGGTCGTACAGGTCTTCCGCCGGGCGTCGGGGTGCGACCGCGGGCAGCACCTCCCACACCGGCGCGGGAGTCGGCGGCAGGGTGGCGATGATGTCGCGCACGATCTCGAGCGCGTGCGCGTCGTCGTCGGCGAGGTGGTCGACCACTCCGGAGCGGCGCGCGTGCAGCTCTCCCCCGCCGAGCTGCTCGGCGGTGACGTCTTCACCGATGGCGGCCTTCACCAGGGGCGGTCCGCCGAGGAACACCGTGCCCTGGTTGCGCACGATCACGCTCTCGTCGCTCATCGCGGGCACGTACGCGCCTCCCGCGGTGCACGAGCCCAGCACAGCGGCGATCTGCGGGATGCCGAGGGCCGAGAGCTGCGCCTGATTGCGGAAGATGCGACCGAAGTGTTCACGATCGGGGAAGACCTCGTCCTGCATCGGCAGGAACGCCCCGCCCGAGTCCACGAGGGCGATGCAGGGCAGACGGTTGTCGCGCGCGATCTCCTGGGCGCGCAGGTGCTTCTTGACCGTGAGGGGGAAGTAGGCGCCGCCCTTCACGGTGGCGTCGTTGGCCAGCACCATCACGTGGCGCCCGTGCACGAGACCGATCCCCGCCACCATGCCCGCCCCGGGGGCGCCGCCGTCGTAGAGCCCGTGGGCGGCCAGAGGCGCGACCTCGAGGAAGGGGCTGCCCTCGTCGAGCAGGCGGTCGATGCGGTCCCGGGCGAGGAGCTTGCCCCGCGCGGTGTGGCGTTCGCGGGCGGCATCCGATCCCCCGCGCGCGGCCCGGGCGAGGGTGTCGCGGAGCTCGGCGGCCAGGGAGCGCTGCGTGGGCGCGGCGTCGCTCGTCGCCTCGGGCGAGTGTGAATCGATAACCGGTGCTGTGCTCATGGCGGCTCCGTCTCGATGCCGCATCGTCGACGGCATCGTCGTTCCCGGCGGGGGGTCGTTCCCCGGGGAAGGGTTTCAGTTAATGTTGGCTAACTGAGATTTCAGGCTAGCCCGATGGGATGCCGATGACAAGAGCGAACGGGAAGCCGCCGGCCGACGCCGGCGAGGCGCGCGACGAGCCCTCCGCCCGCGCCGACGAAGCGCGCGACGAGCCCTCGGCCGACGTCGGCGAAGCGCGCCCGGGCACCGCGCGCGACCGCGCCAAGGCCGATCGCCGAGCGGCGCTGCTCGCGGCCGCCGCCCGTCTCTTCGCCGAGCGCGGCTTCGACGGCGTGACCCTCGAAGACATCGGCGCCGCCGTCGGGGTCAGCGGCCCCGCGGTGTACCGCCACGTCTCCGGCAAGCAGGCGCTGCTCGGTGCGATCCTCGTGGACGTCAGCGAGCGGCTCCTCCACGGCGGGCGTGCCGTCACCGCGGCGGTGTCGGACCCCGCGACCCCGAGCACAACGGCGGAGACCCCTCACGACACATCGGGCGACGGCTCCCTCGACCGGCGTGTCGCCGAGGATCCCCGCAGCCGTGCACGCTCGGCATCCGGGGACTCCCCGTCCGAGCGGAATCCGGGCGCACCGCTGCTCCGCGCCCTCGTCGACTTCCACGTCGCGTTCGCGCTCGCCGAGGCCGACGTGATCCGCGTGCAGGACCGCGACCTCGACCGCCTCTCACCCGCCGACCGCCGTACGGTCCGCGACCTGCAGAACGCGTACGTCTCGGTGTGGACCGCGGCTCTCGCCGACGCGGACCCGGATGCCGAGACCCCCGCCGAACGTCGCGTCCGCGCCCTGGCCTGCTTCGGTCTGATCAACTCGACCCCGCACAGCGTGCGCGGGGTGGCGGCCGCTCGCGTGCGCCCCACGCTGACGCGCATGGCCCTCGCGGCGTTGACGGCCTGACGCCCGCTCGCGGCGTTGACGGCCTGACGCGCCCTCGCGGCGTTGGCGACCTGGCGCGCCCTCGCGCGGTGCCGCGCGTCGCCCCGCGCCTCGTCACCCGCCCGCCGCCTCCACCCTGTTGAGTGTCCAAGACACGCCGCACGCCGGAGCCCTCACACGGCATGTCCTGGACACTCAACGCGTGTCACGACGCCGCCCGGCGTCGAACCCGCCTCATTCGCCCCGCCCCCTGTCGAGTGTCCAAGACACGCCGCACGCCGGAGCCCACTCGCGGCATGTCCTGGACACTCAACCTGTGTCACGACGCCACTCGGCGTCGAACCCTGCGCCGCCTGCCCGGGTCACTCGACCCGCCTCACGACGCCGCACGGCCGCGAATCCGAACCACACCCGCGCACGAGTGTCCAGGACACGCCGCAGGCCGGAGCCCCTCCCCGGCGTGTCCTGGACACTCGACGCGCCCGCCACCCCAGCGCTCAGCTCGGGCTCACCGCAGCAGCATCGCCCTCCCGGGTTCGCGCAGCACGCCGGCGACGTCGGTGAGGAACCGGGCCGCCTCGGCGCCGTCGACGAGACGGTGGTCGAACGACAGGCTGAGCGTCAGCACGTCGCGCAGCGCGATCTCGCCGTGGTGCTCCCACGGCGTGCGGCGAACGGCCCCGACGGCGAGGATGCCGGCCTCCCCCGGGTTGAGGATCGGGGTGCCGGCATCCACGCCGAACACGCCCACGTTGGTGATCGAGAACGTGCCTCCCGTCATCGCCGCCGGCGAGGTGCGCCCGGCCCGCGCGGTGGCGGCGAGTTCCGCGATCGCGTCGGCGAGGTCGACGAGGTCGAGGCCGTCGGCATCCGGGATCACCGGCACCACCAGCCCGCGCTCGGTCGCCGCGGCGATGCCGAGGCCGACGTAGTGGTGCTCGACGATCTCACCCGCCGCCTCGTCCCATCGCGCGTTCAGCGCCGGCGTACGCCCGAGGGCGAGGCACACGGCCTTCGCGACGATCGCGAGCACTCCGATGCGGTGACCGTCGAGGGCGCGATCGTGCTTCAGGGATGCCAGCAACTCGGTCGTCGCGGTGACGTCGACCGTGAGGAAGGTCGTCGCGTGCGGTGCGGTGAAGGCGCTGCGCACCATCGCCGCGGCGGTGTGCTTGCGCACTCCGCGGATCGGCGTGCGGGTCTCGCGCGCGCCGGGAGACGAGGCCGGGGGGACCGTCGACGTGGGAGTGGAGGCGAGGGAGGAGTCCGCGCGCGCGGCGTACTCCTCGACGTGCGTGCGCGTGACCGCTTCACCGGGGTGGGCGGCGGCGACGAGCACGAGATCGACGCCCAGGTCTTTCGCGAGCTTGCGCACGGGCGGTGTCGAGCGCGGACGCTCCATCGGCAGATCGATGGGGCCCGTGCGCAGCACGTCGTGCGGGGCGGCTTCGCGCACCGCGGTGTCGACGGCGGCGTCGGCGTCGAGGGTCGCGGTGACGCCGCGCGCTCGCCGCCGGGGGCGACCGCCCGACGACGGAGCCGCGCCGTAGCCCACCAGGTTCGGGGTCGCGCGGGCGGCGATGTCGTCGGCGGGAGCCTCGACGGGCGCCTCGACGACGGTCTCGACGGCCCGTCCCGCAGCGGCCGCGGGGGCGTCGGGCTCATCGTCGGCCCCCGTCACGGCGAAGGACACCAGCGGCGCCCCCACGGCCACGACGTCGCCGGCGGCGGCGTGCAGTCCCTGCACGGTGCCCGCGTACGGCGAGGGGATCTCGACGATGGCCTTCGCCGTCTCGACCTCGGCGATGGTCTGGTTGAGGGTGACGTCGTCGCCCTCCGCCACGTGCCACTGCACGATCTCGGCCTCGGGCAGTCCCTCACCGAGGTCGGGCAGCAGGAACTCGGCGATCATCGGACACCCCCGTCGATGCGGACTCCGGCGGGGGTCGCGGCAGCTGTGACCGCACCCGCTCCGCGATCGAGCACCCGGTCCACCGCGTGCAGGATGCGATCCAGGTCGGGCACGTGGTGCTTCTCGAGCTTCGACGGCGGGTAGGGGATGTCGTGGCCCGTGACCCGCATCGGCGGCGCCTCGAGGTACTCGAAGCACTGCTCGGTGATGCTCGCCACCAGCTCCGCGCCGAGACCTGCCTCGCGGGCGGCTTCGTGGGTGACGACGACCCGGCCGGTCTTGCGCACCGACGCCGCGATCGTGTTCAGATCGAGGGGCGACAGGGAACGCAGGTCGACGACCTCGAGCGAGATCCCCTCGTCTTCCGCGGCGAGCGCGGCATCGAGTGCCGTCCGCACCTGCGCGCCGTAGGTGACGATCGTCGCGTCGGTGCCCTCGCGGGCGATGCGGGCGAGGTGCATGGGCGGGGCGTCCGAGAGGTCGGCGTCCAGGTCGACCTCGCCCTTGGAGTGGTAGAGGCGCTTGGGTTCGAAGAAGATGACCGGATCATCGGATGCCACGGCCTGCTGCAGCATCACGTAGGCGTCCTGCGGGTTGCTGGCGGCCACGACGCGAAGCCCCGCGGTGTGCACGAAGTACGCCTCGGGAGACTCGGAGTGGTGCTCGGCGGCGCCCACGCCGCCTGCCCACGGGATGCGGATGACGAGCGGCATCCGGATCCGCCCGTTGCTGCGGTAGTGCAGCTTGGCGACCTGGCAGACGATCTGGTCGAACGCGGGGTAGACGAAACCGTCGAACTGGATCTCGACGACGGGCCGGTAGCCGCGTAGGGCGAGTCCGACGGCGGTACCGACGATGCCCGCTTCGGCCAGCGGGGTGTCGACGACGCGCTGCGCGCCGAAACGCTTCTGCAGGCCGTCGGTCACGCGGAAGACCCCGCCGAGCTTGCCGATGTCCTCGCCCATGAGCAGCACCTTGTCATCGCTCTCGAGAGCTTCGGACAGGCCGGCGTTGATGGCGGCACCGAGGGTGAGGGCGGTCATCGCGACACCTCGAATCCGGCGAGGTACTGCGCGTAGTCGGCCTTCTGTTGCGCGAGCCCCGCGTGCGGCTCGGCGTAGACGTGGTCGAAGATCGTCTCGGGTGCCCGGGTGGTGGCTCCGATGCACGCGGCGCGCACCTCGGCGGCGAGGGCGTCGGCGGCACGGGCGACCTCGGCGAGGCCGCCGTCGTCGAGCATCCCCTCGGCGCGCAGGTACGCCTCGAGCCGGGCGATAGGGTCGCGCTCCGCCCAAGCCTCGACCTCGCCCGGTTCCCGGTACCGGGTGGGGTCGTCGCTGGTGGTGTGCGGGCCCATGCGGTAGGTCACGGCTTCGATGAACGAGGGTCCCTCCCCGCGGCGCGCGCGGTCGAGCGCCCACCGCATCGCCGCGACGCAGGCGAGCGCGTCGTTGCCGTCGATCCGCAGGCTCGGGATGCCGAACCCCGGCGCCCGGCCCGCGAGGGGGAACTCGGACTGCACGGTGACGGGCTCGGAGATCGCCCATTGGTTGTTCGAGCAGACGAACACCACGGGGGCGCGGAACGACGAGGCGAACACCATGGCCTCGTTCACGTCGCCCTGGCTCGTGGCCCCGTCGCCGTAATACGCGACGGCGACGTCGGTGGAGCCGTCGCGCTGCGCACCCATCGCCCACCCGGTCGCGTGCAGCGACTGGGCTCCGATGATGATCTGGGGCGGGGCGGCGTTGATGGTCGTGTGGTCGTAGGCCGAGTGCTCCTCGCCGCGCCAGGCGAGCACGTAGTCGGCGGGCTGGGCGCCGCGGCCGAGGAGCACACCGTGCTCGCGGTAGCTCGGGAAGACGAAGTCGCCCGGGGCGAGAGCGTGCGCGGTTCCGACCTGCGTGGCCTCCTGTCCGCGACACGGGGCCCAGAGCGCCAGCTGCCCCTGGCGTTGCAGGGCGACGCCCTCGGCATCGAGGCGGCGGGTGAGGACCATGTCGCGGTGGAGGGCCCGCAGCTCGTGCGGAGACAGGTCGCTCACCCAGGGATCGAGCGTCGGCTCGGCGACGCGGGTCCCATCCGATTCCAGGAGCCGCAGGGCGTCCTCATCGTCGTGGTGGCGCGCTCTTCCGATCGAAGAATCCTGCGTCTGGGTGTACGTCATCGTCATCCCTCCAGGTGCGGCCAGGCCCCTCGTGGGAGCGTCGGCGGTCCGGGTGCCGGCAGCGTCGCCGACGAGGCCGACCGTACGCGCGGAATGCACCCCGCTCAAGACCTCGCCGTCATATTGAGCACACTGCCCATTGCGAACGGTCGCGCCGCTGCTAATGTTTCGCAGCATGAGCAAGCTCGACGCGGTCGACCTCGACCTCCTCCGCGCCCTCGCCGCCGATCCGCGGGCCACCGTCGTGGCACTCGCCGAGAAGCTCGGCCTCTCGCGCAACACCGTGCAGGCGCGCATGAGCCGCCTCGAACGCGGCGGGGTGTTCCTGTCGTACGAGCGCACGCTGTCGGCCGAGGCCCTGGGCTTCCCGATCGAGGCGTTCCTGCAGGTGACCGTGCGCCAGGCCGAGTTGCCGGCGATCCGCGCGGAGCTCGCGAAGGTGCCCGAGGTGCTGCAGGCTCACGGCCTCAGCGGCCAGGTCGACCTTCTCGTGCGCGTCGCCTGCCGCGACACGCAGCACCTCTTCGACACCGACGCGCGCATCCTCGCGATCGAGGGCGTCGAGCGCACCGAGACCTCGCTCGTGATGGGCGAGGTCATCGGCTACCGCGTGGGTCCGCTCATGCAGCTGGCGCGCGAGGACATCTAGGTCGGGGGCGGGCGGGTCAGGCTGCGCTCACGCACCGGCCCCACACCGCCGCACCGCCCTACGGCGACGGCACCACCGGGATGCTCGCCGTCTCGGCGCTCCGCTCGGCCGGACTCGCGGCATCCAATCGCACGAGCACGACCCCGACCAGGATCAACGCTCCGCCGACGAACTGGATCGGGGCGGGCGTCTCACCGAGCAGCAGCCACGCGAAGCCCAGGGCGAAGAGCACCTCGCTGAGCCCGACGAACGACGCCAGCCTCGACCCGATGAGCGGCACCGCGATCACCCCGAGCGCGTACCCCACGGTCGTGGCGACCGCGCCGACCCACAGCAGGGGCAGGATGCCGGGGAGCTCCAGCCCCGCCAGCGTCACCGTGATCGAGGGCGCGGCGAACGGCAGCACCCCGGTGCCGACGAGCACGCCCATGAGCAGCGTGCCGGTGAGCAGGCCGCCCGCGGCGAGGGCGAGCGGGGGGAGGTCGTCGCCCGCGCGTCCGGCGATGACGAAGTACGCCGCCGCGCAGACGGCCGCGCACAGCGCGAAGATCGTGCCGAGCAGGTCGAACCGGGCTCCGCTGATGTCGACGACGAGCACGAGGCCGGCCATCGCGACGACCGAGCCGATCAGTACCGCTCTCGACGGCGCACGGCGCGTGCGTACCCAGACGGCGATGACGATCAGCACGGGGGCGATGTACTGGATGAGCAGCGCCACGGCGACGGGCATGCGCTGCATGGCGGCGAAGTAGAACAGCTGGCACCCGGCGACGGCGGTGAGACCGAACGAGACGATCAGCAAACCGTGACGGCGTAGGAACCCGCGCTGCCGTCGGATCGCGAGCAGGAGCGCCGGCGAGAGCAGCAGGGCGGCGACGCCCATGCGCACGAGCAGCACCGCGCCGAGCGACCACCCGCCGTCGAGCAGCGGTTTGACGAACGGGCCGCTGGAGGAGAAGGCGAGGGCCGAGGCGACCGCGATCGCGAGGCCGGTGACGGCGCTGGATCCGCGATGCGTGGGGCGCGGGAGGGTGACGGACGACGTGGTCATGCGATGCCTGCTGTCAGGAGTGAAGAAGGTTTACACTCGTGACAGTACGACCTCGATATGTCAGGAGTCAACATGATCTTCATTCGTGACACGGAGCTCGTGCTGCGCGCCGCCGTGGAACTCGTCAACACCCTGCCGCAGACCGACACCAGCGGTGCCGACACGCTCACCGACGTGTCCGACCTCGAGGCCTTCATCGAGCGGCACGGGTACACCGGATCCCGCACCCGCGACGCGGGCGAGCTCGCCGCCGTCCGCGGCATCCGGGGACGCCTGCTGCCCCTCTGGAGCGTCGACCGCGACGGAGCGGTGCCCCTCGTGAACGCGATGCTCGCCGACGGCCGTGCCCTTCCTCAGCTCGTTCGGCACGACGGGCTCGATTGGCACATCCACGCGAGCGACCCGGCCGATCCGCTGGCCACGCGCATCCTCGTCGAGACGGCGCTCGCGTTCGTCGATGTGATCCGCGCGGATGAGTACGGGCGCGTGCGGGTGTGCGACGCCGACGACTGCAACGGCGTGTACGTCGACTTCTCGAAGAACGGATCGAAGCGCTATTGCGACGCGGGCAACTGCGGCAACCGCATGAACGTCAACGCGTACCGCAAGCGCAAGGCCGACGCGCCGGTCTGACACACCGCGCGGCCCCGTCGACGAGATGCCCACCGACGCGCAGGGCCGACCCGCCGGCCTGACACCGCGCGCGGCCCCGTCGACAAAGTGCCCGCCGGACCGCGACACCTCTGCGCCTAGGCGAGGAACTCCCGAATCGCGGATGCCGCCGCCCGGGGCGTCTCGTAGTGGATGAGGTGCCCGACCTCGGGGATCTCGACCAGCTCGGCGTTCGGGAAGAGCGTCGCGAGGTGCCGCTCGGCCTCGATCGGCGTGATGTCGTCCTTCTCGGCGGCGATGAGCAGAGTCGGCTGGGCGATGCGCGGCGCGAAGGCGCGCACGTCGTGCGACACGCTCGTCACGAACGCCTCGTGCAGCACGTCGCGGTCGGCGAACCGCGAGAAGTACTCGTCGTGCTGCTCGTGCACGAAGCGGCGCAGCGCGGGGTCGCGCGTCTTCGCCATGGCGTTGCTCATCACGCGCACGATGATCCCGTTGCGCAGCAGCCCCTCGCCCACCGGGCGCGGCAGCTTCGCCCCGGCGAGGTAGTAGAAGACGGCGAGACGCGTGAGGATCCCCCGCGGCCCCTCGAGCGCGGGCGCCCCGATCGGGTTCACCAGGATCAGTTTCGGGGTGGAGAGCCCACCGGCGACCGCGGCCGACGCCACGATGGATCCGAACGAGTGGCCGAGCACGACGGCATCCGGAGCGACGGATTCGACGAACTGCCGCAGCCACTCGGCGTACGTGTCGAGGTCGTGCGCGTGCCCGACGAGAGGGGCGGTCTCACCGAAGCCGGGGAGATCGGGCGAGATGACCCGGATGCCGGGAAGATGCGCCACGACCGGATCGAGCCCGTGATGCTCGCCGCGGAACCCGTGCACCGCCACGATCGTCGTCGTCGCGGTGTCGTCGCCGTAGACCCAGTACGCCGTGGTTCCACCGAGCAGGGCGACCTCGCGCCGCACGACGGGGATCTCGGCGAGCTGCGCGGCATAGGGGTTCGGCATCCGTGAAGTCTACGAGCAGGGTCCGACATCGCCGTGCCGGGCGGAGCGGGCTCGGGCGCCGGACCCCGTGACCCCGGCCTCTTCGCTTTCGGGCCTGCGCGCCTCGGCGGCCATGTCGGAGCCCCGCTCTACCGTGGGCGCATGACCCTGTGGCAGGCCGAGCCGCTCCCGCTCTTCCAGACTCCCGAGTGGACGCGTGTCGTCGGCGTCTTCGACCTCGAGACCACCGGTGTCGACGTCGTGAACGACCGCATCGTCACCGCGCACGTCGGCGTGCTCGACGCCGACGGACAGGTGGTCGACGCCCGCGATTGGCTGGCCGATCCCGGCATCGAGATCCCCGCGGGTGCGGCCGCGATCCACGGCGTGACCACCGCGCACGCGCGCGCCGAGGGAGACCCCGCCCCGCGCGTGGTGGCCGAGGTCGTCGAAGCGCTCGGCGCGCTGTTCGCCGCCGGCATCCCCGTCGTCGCCTACAACGCCCCGTTCGATTTCTCGATGCTCAAGTACGAGGCCCTGCGCCACGGTGTCGAGCCCATCCACTCCCCCGCGCCCGTGATCGACCCGCTCGTCGTCGACAAGACGTACGACCGGTACCGGCGCGGCAAGCGCACGCTGTCGGTCGTCGCCGAGCACTACGCCGTTCCGCTCGAATCCGCCCACGAGGCCTGCGCCGACGCGGTCGCCGCGGGCCGTCTCGCCCTGGCCCTCGCCGAGAAGTTCGGCCCCTGGATGCCACCCACCCTCGACGAACTGCACACCCGCCAGATCGCCTGGGCCCGCGCGCAAGCGGCGAGCCTCAGCGAGTACTTCGTGAAGATCGGCCGGCTGGATGCCACGGCTGCGCCGCTCGACGGGGCGTGGCCGATCCGCTGAGGTGAGGTTCTCTTCGCGACGGGGCCCGGCCGATCCGTAGATCTGCAGCTGCGCTGAGCGACGGGGCACGGCCGGTCCGCTGATCTGCGCCTGCCCCGCTCGGTTGGGCCGGGCCGGTCCGCGGGGGTATGGCTTTCTTCACGACGCGGCACAGCCGATCCGCTGATCTGCGGCTGCTCCGCTCGGTGGGGCCGGGCCGATCCGTTGGTGTGCGGCTCTCTTCGCGACGGGGCATGGCCGATCCGTAGATCTGCAGCTGCGCCGAGCGGCGGGGCACGGCCGGTCCGCTGATCTGCGGCTGCTCCGCTCGATGGGCCTGGCTGATCCTGTGACCTCGAGCCTGGCTACTCCGGGGCCTTCCGGCATCCATCCCGCTCGCCGCGCCGCCTGAGCCGACTTCTGCCCGCTCCCCGGCATCGCCCTGGCTCCGCCGGACCACGCGAACGGTCCTCCCGCATCGATCCCCGCGCCGCGACATCCCTCCGCCAGCCAATGTCGGAGGTCCCCGATACCGTTCTCCCATGACCCGAACCGCACGTCCCGCTCACCGGCCGACGCCGGTGTTCCGGGCGTGCGACGGGGTGCCGTGGCCGACCGACGACGACCTCGACCTGGATGCCGAGTGGGCAGCGCTGCGCGAGTGCGGCGACGTCGAGTGGTGGACGGATGCCGCGCCAGAACCCACCGATGAAGACGCGCCCCTCGAGATCCACAGCCCGCACGATCGGGGTCACGGCGCGGCCGATGCGGCCTCCGACCTCGACGCGCGGCTGGGGCATCTCGAGACCGTCGTGAGCGAGCGCCAGCGGGCGACCGCCGAGGAGTACCGGCTGATTCTCACGGTCCTCGACGACGCGGCGTTCGACCCGGCGCCCTGGGTCGGGCCCGACCCCACGCTCGACCGCGCCTGGATCGACGCCCGCGGGCGGACGCCCCGGGCCGTGCGGCGCGACCGCGTCGACCTCGCGGAACGCGCCGCCGTCGCCGAGATCGCGGTGCGGCTGCACCTCTCGGAGCAGACCGTGCGAACGCGCGCCGCCCACGCACGCACGCTTGTCGGCGGTTGTCCGCAGCTCTGGGCGGCGTTCGGCGACGGTCGCATATCCGAGAAGCACGCCGTCGACGCGGCTCGCCTGGCGTCGACGCTCCCCGCGGGCGATACGGCGGCCTTCCACCGCTTCGACGATGAGGCGTGCGCCCGGGCGCTGATCCTCCCGCCCGCGAAGTTCTTCGTCGCGGCGAGGGCGGTGCGCGAGCGCGTCCACGCCGAGTCCCTCGAAACCCGGCATCGTCGCGCCGCAGACGACCGTGCCGTATGGATGACCCCCGAGCTCGACGGCATGGCCACGCTGCACGCGCTCCTGCCCGCCGATCGGGCGAGAGCCGTGATGTCCACGCTCGATCAGGCGGCCCGTCACCTCCGCTCGCGCGACGACGAAGACCGCACGCTGGCGCAGTTGCGAGCGGATGCGTTCGCCGACCTCGTCACGATGACGAGCGATGAGGCGCCCGTTCCGGCTGAGGGTGCGACGACGGCCACCGAGGCGCGCCCGGCCGGCGCGCCGACGTCAGGGACAGCACCGCGCACTTTCCGCGCGGCTCCCCCGGCGACCGTCGTCGTCACCATTCCCGCTCTCACCCTTCTCGGCGCCGACACCGAGCCCGCGACGTTGGAGGGCTACGGCCCCATCGACCTCGACACGGCCCGGCGGCTCGCCGGCACCGCCACGTCGTGGATCCGTCTCCTCACCCACCCCGTCACCGGGGCGCCGCTGGTTCTCGACCGCAAGACCTATCGCGTTCCCGCCGCGCTGCGGCGGTGGCTCGGCGTCACCTCGCCCACCTGCGTCTTCCCCGGCTGCGGCCGAGCGGCCCGAGACTGCGACATCGACCATCTCACCGCCTGGGCCGACGGCGGAACCACCGACGACGACAACCTCGACCCGAAGTGCCGACATCACCATCGCCTACGCCACGAGTCGCGATGGGACATCGCGCACACGACCGGCGGCCCCACGGCCTGGACGTCTCCCCTCGGCGGCACCTACGGCACCGATCCCCCACCGTTCTAGGAACGGCGGCCATCGCGTATCACCCCCGACCCCGCCGACCCCGCCCCCGAGGCTGCGAGTCGCGCACACCACCCCCGCCCTCCCGCGAAACCGTGAGTCACGCGCATCACCCCCGACCCGCCCGCGAGGCCGCCAGTCGCACACACCACCTCCGCCCCGCCCGCACGGCCGCCAGTCCCCCACACCACCCCAGCCCCGCCCGCAAGGCCGCCAGTCACGCACACCACCCCCGCCCCGCCTGTATAGCCGCGAGTCCCCCGCACCTCCCTGCCAGACTGTCCCCGTGACCTGCCGCATCGCCACCGTCCAGGCTGAGGCCGTTCCCGGCGCGCTCGAGCGCAACGTCGCTCGTGCCGCCCGCTTCGTCGCCGAGGGCTCTGCTCAAGGAGCCGACGTCGTCGTCTTCCCCGAGGCGTTCCTCACCGGATACGACGAGACCGTCTTCGCGGGCGCCCTGCCGCACCTCGACGACCTCGCCTGGCTACACCCGCTGCAGAGCGCCGTCAACGGGACCGGCGTCATCGCCGTCGTGAACACCGCGCTCCAGTCCGGCGAGCACCGCACTCTCACCGACCTGCTGATCGCCCCCGGTCGGGCCCCTCACCCCGCCTACGCCAAGCAGCACCTGCACGCACCCGAGAGGGCGATCTTCACCCCGGGAACACATGGATACTCCTTCGACGTCGGCGGCGTCGAGCTCGCCCTGTCGGTCTGCTACGACGCGAACTTCCCCGAGCACGCTGCCGCCGCGGCCGCCGCAGGGGCCACCGTCTACCTCAACAGCGGAGCGTACTTCCCCGGTGGCGAACGCCGTCGCGACCTGCACCTGGCCGCACGCGCGCTCGACAACGGCATCTACGTCGTCTACAGCGGTCTCGTCGGAGCCCCGAGCGACTTCATCGGCGGCTCGGCGATCTTCGACCCCCTCGGCCGCCGCATCGCCGACGTCACCGAACGCGAGGGGGTGGCCATCGCCGACATCGATCCCGCCCTCGTGGATGCCGTCCGCAGCGACCAGCGGATGTGGACCGACCGGCGCGCCGACCTGGGAGCGTACGAACGGTCTGGCTCGCTCGTGCCGCGCGGCTAGGGCATGTCTGACGAAGGTTCGGGGCGTCTGGACCCTGGCAGACGGCGTGGACCTGGCGTCACCGGATGGCAATGTTCCTGCCACTGATGCAGCAGCTTCGCGTGGCCCGCGCGCTCCGTCGCCGTCCTCAACGCAGTCATCGCCTGGACCAACCATCTGACCGGAGTCCAGTAGACCGAAGCGAACGCCGCAACAGCCCCGGCAGACCGGCGCTGGCGACTATGCAAACCACCGGATACAGTCCGCGAGTCGATACCGACGACCGTCACTACAGGCCAACTCGTTGCCTTCGATCAAGGCAATCACACAGTGCCGATGACGCGCGATCGCCTCAACGTACCGCCGCCACCCTTCGATGTCGCCCCGATAAGAGAGTCCGGCGAACACCAAGCCATCCGGAGTGCGAACGAGTACCCGCTCCTCGACGCAACCACCTTCGGCGGGCAGTGGCAGAGTCTCAGCGACATCGAGGAGGTCATGGAACCATCCCCGCGAAGACGCCGCTGCTTCGGCAACCTGCACGTAGCGAAACTCGCGCCACTCGAGGGCCACGAACCCGGGCAGCTCTTCCACCGCCACCTCTCCTACACCAGCCACACCTCAACGCTAGAGCACGGTCGGACAAGCCCGAGCTCGCACCGCGGGACTCCTCGCTCGCACCCAACGGATCCACGCTCGCACCACACGCCCCCTCGCTCCCACAGCACACCTCCCCGCCGCACCGCGCTGACGGAACGAAAAAAGCCCCCCGTCCCGAAGGACGAGGGGCTTTCGCGACGGATCCGTGGGGATCAACGACCGCCGAAGTTCTTGAAGCGCTGGTTGAACTTCTCGACGCGACCGGCCGAGTCCATGATGCGCTGCTTACCCGTGTAGAAGGGGTGCGAGGCCGACGAGATTTCCACGTCGATGACGGGGTACTCCACGCCGTCGAGCTCGATCGTCTTGTCGCTCGAGACCGTCGAACGGGTCAGGAAGGTGTCGCCCGAACCGAGGTCGCGGAAGACGACGGCCTTGTACGTGGGGTGGATGTCAGTCTGCATGGGAGGTCCTTTGAGAAGTGGTGCCCTGGATTCTGCCAGGACGTCAAAGTCGGCGGCGCCGTAGGCACCAACGGAAGAGTCTACCAGGCCCGCGCGCGAACGCCGTCGCGCTCAGACCGCGCGCGCCGCGTAGCGGCCGGCTTCGTGCGTCAGCGTGATGTTCAGCCCGAACGTCGACGAGAGGTTCTCGGCGGTGAGGGCCTCATCGAGGGGTCCGGATGCCACGACCTCGCCGTCGCGCAACAGCAGCACGTGCGTGAAGCCGACGGGGATCTCCTCGACGTGGTGCGTCACCATCACCATCGCGGGCGTCGTAGGGGCCTGCGCGTATCCGGACAGCAGCGCGAGCAGTTCCTCGCGCGCGCCGAGGTCGAGGCTGGCCGTGGGCTCGTCGAGCAGCAGCAGTTCGGGGTCGGTCATGACGGCTCGGGCGATCTGCACGCGCTTCTGCTCGCCGTCGCTGAGCGTGCCGAACGTGCGGTCGGCGAGGTGGTCGAGCTTCCACTCGGCGAGCACCCGCAGCGCGCGTCGCTCGTCGATGTCGTCGTAGTCCTCACGCCAGCGCCCCACGACTGAGAACGCGGCGGTGAGCACCACGTCGAGCACGCTCTCCTCGGGCGGAACGCGGCGGGCCATCGCCGACGAGGCGAAACCGATGCGCGGACGCAACTCGAACACGTCGGTGCGCCCGAGCTGCTCGCCGAGGATCGTGACGGAGCCCGAGGTGGGATGCAGGAGCGTGTCGGCGAGCTGCAGCACCGTGGTCTTGCCGGCGCCGTTCGGTCCGAGGACGACCCAGCGCTCGTCATCCGAGACCGTCCAGTCGAGGTGGGACACGATGTCCCGACCGTTGCGGCGGACGACGACATCGGAGAATTCGAGCACCTGCGGCATGGGGTTAGCCTACTGGCCCCGACCCGCCGGGCCGGGTGCGACGCGGCTCGCGCGGTGAGGCGCCGCGGCACCGCGAGGCCCGAGACCTCGGCGTACCGCGCGCACCCGCCGGCGCCGATCCGCTACTTCCCCGCCACCTCCGCGTACAGCGCCGCCGTGGTCTCGGCGATCGCCGCCCAGCTGAAGTCGTCGATGGCGCGCTGGCGACCGGCCTGTCCGTAGGCGCGGGCGGTCTCGGCATCCGTCACCACCTCGGTGAGCACGCGGGCCAGGTCGTCGACGAAGCGCTCGGGGTCGACGGGAGTGCCCGTGCCGTCCTGCACCTGCTCGATCGGCACGAGACGGCCGGTGACGCCGTCGACGACGACCTCGGGGATCCCCCCGGTCGCCGTGCCGACGACCGCGGCACCGCACGCCATGGCCTCGAGGTTGACGATGCCCAGCGGCTCGTAGACCGAGGGGCATACGAACGTCGTCGCCGAGGTGAGGATCGCGCACAGCTCGCCCCGCGGCAGCAGTCGGTCGATCCAGACGACCCCGTCGCGCGTGGCCTGCAGTCCACGCACGAGCTCCTGCACCTCGGCCATGATCTGCGGGGTGTCGGGCGCCCCCGCGCACAGCACCAGCTGCACCTCGGGGGGCAGCTGCTCCGCCGCGCGCAGCAGGTAGGGCAGCCCCTTCTGACGGGTGATGCGCCCGACGAACACGACCGAGGGCCGCGCGGGGTCGATACCGACCGACGACAGGAACGCGTCGTCCGACACCGGATGCCACGACTCGGTGTCGATGCCGTTGTAGATCACGCGCACCTTGGCGGGGTCGAGAGCGGGGTAGCTGCGAAGGATGTCGTCGCGCATGCCCGAGCTCACCGCGACGACCGCGGCGGCTCCCTCGTACGCGGTCTTCTCGATGTAGCTCGACACGGCGTAGCCGCCGCCGAGCTGCTCGGCCTTCCACGGGCGCAGCGGCTCGAGGCTGTGCGCGGTGACGATGTGCGGGATGCCGTGCAACAGCGACGCGAGGTGCCCGGCGAAGTTCGCGTACCAGGTGTGGGAGTGCACGACGTCAGCGCCGGCGATGTCGGAGACGATCTCGAGGTCGGTGCCGAGCGTCTGGATCGCGCCGTTCGCGGAGGAGAGCTCCGCCGGGACGCCGTACGACGTCGTGTCGTCCTCGTCGCGCGCCGCACCGAAGGCGCGGACCTGCACCTCGGTGCCCTCGGCACGCAGCGCGCGCACCAGTTCGGTGGCGTGGACACCCGCACCGCCGTAGATCTCCGGCGGGTATTCCTTGGTCACGATGTCGACGCGCATGACACGAACGGTAGTACACCCGTCAAGCGACGCGCCGCGTGTAGTCGCGGGAGTTTTCGACCCCTAGTGTGGTGCCATGCCTGCAGCGCCGAAGGTCTTCGGAATCATCCTCGCCGGCGGCGAGGGAAAGCGTCTCATGCCCCTCACGGCCGACCGCGCGAAACCCGCCGTGCCGTTCGGTGGTCAGTACCGCCTGATCGACTTCGCCATCTCCAACCTCATCAACTCGGGGTTGCGTCAGCTGGTCGTGCTCACGCAGTACAAGTCGCACAGCCTCGACCGCCACATCTCGCAGACCTGGCGCATGTCACCGATGCTGAACGCCTACGTGGCGTCGGTGCCGGCGCAGCAGCGTCTCGGCAAGCGATGGTTCTCGGGTTCGGCCGACGCGATCCTGCAGTCGATGAACCTCATCCGCGACGAGAAGCCCGACATCGTGGCCGTCATCGGTGCCGACCACGTGTACCGCATGGACTTCAAGCAGATGCTCGACGCGCACATCGCCTCCGACGCGCGCGCCACGGTGGCCGGCATCCGTCAGCCCATCGGGCTCGCGAACCAGTTCGGCGTGATCGACACCGATCCGACCGACCCCACGAAGATCCGCGCGTTCCTCGAGAAGCCGCAGAACCCCACCGGTCTCGCCGACGCCCCGCACGAGGTGCTCGCGTCGATGGGCAACTACATCTTCGACGCCGATGCGCTCGTCGAAGCCGTCACGCACGACGGTGAGCTGCCGACCTCGGCGCACGACATGGGCGGCGACATCGTGCCCTGGTTCGTCGACCGCGGCGAAGCGGCCGTCTACGACTTCCAGCGCAACGACGTTCCGGGCTCCACGCCGCGCGACCGCTCGTACTGGCGCGACGTGGGCACGATCGAGTCGTTCTACGACGCCCACATGGACCTGATCTCGACCCTGCCGATCTTCAACCTGTACAACACCGACTGGCCGATCTACTCCCAGACGTTCAACGCCCCGCCGGCGAAGTTCGTGCGCGACTCGGTCGGACGCATCGGCAACGCGATCGACTCGATCGTCTCGCTCGGTTCGGTGCTCTCGGGCACCCACCTCGAGCGCAGCGTCGTCGGCCCCTGGGCCCTGGCGGGTGGCGGCTCGACCATCACCGACTCGGTGCTGTTCGACAGCGTGCAGGTCGGCGCGGGAGCCCGCATCCACCGCGCGATCCTCGACAAGAACGTCGTGCTCGAACCGGGCGCCACCATCGGTGTCGACCGCGAACGCGACCTGGCGCGCGGCTTCACCGTCACCGAGACGGGCATCACCGTCGTCGGCAAGGACGTGCACGTCCACGCGTGAGCGTGATCCAGACCCCGGATGCCGGGATCCTGGATGCCGGAAGGGGCGGTGACCGCGATGGTCACCGCCCTTCCGCGTTCTTATGGGGCGACGCTCAGACGCCCACGCGCGCGAACGCGTCGCGGCTGATCACCGCCTCCGCACCGACGTCAGATCAGACGCCCACGCGCGCGAACGCGTCGCGGCTGATGCCCTTCTCGAGCACGACCTTCGACCACTCGCGGGCGCTGTGCAGGCTGTGATCGCGGTAGTTGCCGCAGCTGAACGCGTCGGTTCCGGGCACGTCGTCCCACTGCACGTCGTCGGCGATCGCGCGCAGCGAGCCCGTGATGGCGTCGACGAGGTCGGCGACCGCCGGCTCGCCCCACATGATGACGTGGAAGCCGGTGCGGCATCCGAACGGCGAGATGTCGATGAGACCCTCGATGCGGTCGCGAACGAGGCTCGCGAGCAGGTGCTCGATCGTGTGGAGCCCGGCCGTGGGGATCTCCTGCTCGTTCGGCTGCACGAGGCGCAGGTCGAAGTTGGAGATGACGTCGCCACGCGGGCCCGACTCCGTGCCGATCAGGCGCACGTAGGGCGCCAGCACGGCGGTGTGATCCAGGGTGAAGCTCTCGACATCGGCCATGGAGGGTCCCTTCTGAGGGGTTCGGGGTACCGCGAAAGCCTACGCGGCGATGCCGGTGACGGCACCGCGCGTGACGCCGCGCGACGCGGGACCCGGGGTCCGACCCGCTAGGGTCGAGCGCGTGCCTGCGCCCGCCCGATTCCTCGTCGTGCTCGATGCCGACTCCACCCTGATCCGCAACGAGGTCATCGAACTCCTCGCCGACGAAGCCGGCCGAGGTACCGAGGTGGCCGCGGCGACCGAGGCCGCGATGCGCGGCGAGGTCGACTTCGCCACGAGCCTGCGCTCGCGGGTCACCGCCCTCACGGGCGTGCCGACCGAGGCCTTCGCCCGGGCGATCGCCCGCATCGAACCCACGCCCGGCGTGCGCGAACTCATCGCCGCCGTGCACGAGCGCGGTGGGGTCGTCGGCGTCGTGTCGGGCGGGTTCCACGAGGTGCTCGACACCGTCGCCCCCGACCTGGGAGTCGACGTCTGGCGTGCCAACCGGCTCGTCACCGCCGACGGCGCGCTCACCGGCGAGGTCGACGGCGCGATCGTGGATGCCACGGCGAAGGCCGAGACGCTGCGCGCCTGGGCGGCGGAACACGGCGTGCCCCTCTCGCTCACCTTCGCGATCGGCGACGGCGCGAACGACCTCGAGATGATGGCGACCGCGGGCCTGGGGCTGGCGTTCAACGCCAAGCCCGCCGTGCGCGAGCGCGCCGACCTCGTGATCGGCGACGTCGACCTGGCCCAGGTCATCACGCTGCTGCCGCGCTGACGTAACGGGGCTCACACACGCCCGCGTGATCCCGCGTGCGGGCGAGCGACGAGGTGGGCGAGCCCGTCGACGGCACCGGGCTCCGGCACACCGCGCCCCGCGTCCGGGCGCCCCTGGCCGATGTCGGTGGGGCGTCCTACCCTCGAGGCATGGAGATCGTCCTCGTTCCCGGGCTCTGGCTGACCGCGTCGTCGTGGGACACGGTCGCCGACGACCTCACCCGCTCCGGTCACCGTCCGCGAGCTCTCACCCTGCCGGGCGTGGGCATCGCCGCGAGCGGTTCCGCGCACTTCGGTATCGCCGACTGGATCGCCGACGTCACCCGCGTGATCGATCAGGGCGACGAGCCGGTCGTAATCGTCGGGCACTCCGGAGGAGGCAACGTCGTCTGGGGCGCGGCCGACGCACGCCCCGAGCGCGTCGCACGCGTCATCCTCGTCGACACGTTCGCTCCCACCGACGGCGCAGGGATCTGGGAGTTCGCGGTCGTCGACGGCGTCGTGCCCTTCCCCGGCTGGGCCTCGTTCGACGAGGTCGAGATCGCCGACCTCGACGTCGACGCGCGCCGGCGAGCCGACGACGAGATGCTTTCCGTTCCGGCGCGTATCCCCACCGACCCGATCTCGCTCCACGACGACCGCCGTCACGGCATCCCGGTCACCGTCGTGACGTGCACCCTCTCGGCCGATGACCTGCGCGCGACGCTCGCCGGGTCACCTCCGTGGGCAGCCGAGATGAACGCGATCGACGACCTCGAGATCGTCGAGTTGCCCGGCGGTCACTGGCCGCAGTTCGCTCAGCCGCATGCGCTGGCGAGCGCGATCGACGCGGCGATCCGCTGAGGGGCCGGCCGATACCGACGCGGGACGGGGTCGATCGTCGCGCGACGGGGGTCCTGCCTCGTCAGTGCCCCATGCCGAGGCCACCGTCGACCGGGATCACGGCGCCCGAGATGTAGGCGGCGTCATCGCCGGCGAGCCAGGTGACGACACCGGCGACCTCGTCGGGAGAGGCGAAGCGCCCCGCGGGGATGCTCTTCTTGTAGTCGGCCTGCGTGTCGGCCGGAAGCTCGGCCGTCATGTCGGTCTCGATGAAGCCCGGAGCGACGACGTTCGCGGTGATGCCGCGCGCCCCGAGCTCGCGCGTGAGCGAACGAGCGAAGCCGACGAGGGCACTCTTCGACGCCGCGTAGTTGATCTGACCCGCCGAACCGTACAGTCCCACGACGCTGGAGATGAGGATGACGCGGCCCCACCGTGCCTTCAGCATGCCCTTCGAGGCACGCTTGACCACGCGGAACGCTCCCCCGAGGTTCGTGTTCACGACGCTGTCGAAATCGTCCTCGGTCATGCGCAGCAGCAGAGTGTCCTTGGTGACGCCGGCGTTGGCCACGACCACGGCGATCGGTCCGAGCTCGGCCTCCACCTGCGAGAAGGCGGCGTCCACGGCGGCGGCGTCGGTGACGTCGGCGCGCACCGTGAGAGTGCCCTCGGGGCCCTCGCCCGAGCGGGCGGTGACGGCGACGCGCCAGCCCTCCGCGACGAACCGCTCGGCGATGGCACGACCGATGCCCCGGTTTCCACCGGTGACGACGACGACGCGGTCCTGAGACATGGGTGAGACTCCTGCGTTTGCGAGGGACGGAACCGACTCAGCCTACCGAGCCGACGTCCGGGCCGCGGAGCGCGGGGGTGGGTGCGGGCGTGAGGCGCAGGGCGCAGGCGTGAGGCGCGGAGCGCGGGTGCCGGGCGCGGGGTCGGGGTCGGGCCCGGGGTCGGGGTCGGGGTCGGGCCCGGGGTCGGACTCGGGCTCGGACTCGGGCTCGGGCTCGGGGTGCAGGTTCGAGGCGCGGCCGCGGAGCACCGGCACGGAGCACGGCCCCCACGACGACGGGCGCGGGGGAACCCGACGCCACCTCTCCGCGCGCCCTCACCACACCACAGCCCGCTTCCCGCGAGGCCCGAGGTTTGACACGGCCCGAGCGGCGCTGGAACTCTGGAGCGACGCACGATGAAAGGGACCCCGTGAGCGACGACCGCACGACCGACCCGAACCAGCCCGCCGGTTCGTCCGACGCCAGCGCCGACGCCTCCGGGGTGCCGGTATCGCCGTACGCTCCCCCGACGGGCGACCCCTCTCCCGGTGCGAGCCCGTTCGACGGCGGCAACGCCGCGCCGAGCGACGGCGCCCCGTCGGCATCCGGTTCGGCCTCCGAGGCCCCGGCAACCCCGGCTCCGGCCCCCGGTGCCGCTCCCGACGCGCCGTACGGTTCCGCCCCGGCCGCCCCGGCGTACGGCGCTCCCGCCACCCCGCCCTACGACGTGGCGGGCGACGCGGCATCCACCTACGGCGCACCCGCCTACGGCGCCCCCGCGTACGGAGCCCCGGCGTACGACTCCCCCTCCGGTGCACCCGCGTACGACCAGGCGACCGCGGCCTACGGCGCGCCCGCCTACGGCTACGGCTACGCCGCAGCGCGCACGAACACCCTCGCGATCGTCTCGTTCATCGCGTCATTGGCCGGGGTGTTCGTGCTGCCGGTCATCGGCCAGATCGCCGGGGTGGTGATGGGACACATCTCGCTCTCGCAGATCAAGTCCCGGGGAGAGAAGGGCCGCGGCCTCGCCCTTGCCGGCGTGATCATCGGTTACGCCACGCTCGCCCTCGGCGTGCTGGCCATCATCGCGTTCGCGATCTTCATCGGAGCGCTCGCGAGCGCACCCGGGTCGCGATACTCCTGAGGCCGCGGCACCTTCCGCGCCGACCGCACGGGGAGGGGGCGACGCGCTTGTCACGACGTCGAACAGACGTGGCATCCCCTCACCCCGTGCCGTCGCGACGGGCGTACTGTGGTCTCACTGTGAAGACACCGTCCCGTGCCCAATCCGCGACGTCGCTCCCGAAGGCACCCCGGGACGACGCCGACTCCCGTTTCACCAAGTACATGGTGATGATGGGGATCCGTATCGCCTGCTTCATCGCGATGGCGGTCATCACTCCCTACGGCTGGTACACCTTCGTGTTCGCCGCGGGGGCGATCTTCCTGCCCTACCTCGCCGTGATCGTGGCGAACGTCGGCCAGGACGCAGCACCGAGCACCGCGATCAACCCCGAACGCGCAATCGACGCACCGCGGGCGGCGGCGCCGACGCCGGCTCCCGCCGCCGACGAGCCGCTCGTCATCCGCATCGCCGAGAGCCCGCGTCTCGCCCCGCCGCGCGACGACCGGTCGTGACCGAGGCCGCCGCTGAGTGCTCGCGGGCCGGATGCCGTGACACCGCCGTCTGGGTCATCGGCTGGCGCAATCCCCGCATCCACGCCGCTGACCGCAGGAAGACCTGGGTCGCCTGCGACGCCCACGTGGCCTACCTCCGCGAGTTCCTCCACGCCCGGGACTTTCCCGTCGACGTCGCCGCCCTCGCGCGAGACGCGGGATGAACTCGCGCACGCCGCCGATCGACGTACGCTGGAAGGCGTGGCCGAAATCTTGCAGGTGAGCGCGCGCGAGACGCGGCAGAGGGACGGTGCGGCGTGAGCGCCCGCGAGACCCCCGCCGCCGCGCGCTGGGCCATGTACGTGGGCGTGGCGATCCTGTTCGCGATCGCGTGCGCCTTCCTGTCGAACTGGCAGTTCTCGCGCAATGCCGAGCGCAGCGAACAGCTAGAACTCGTGGCGAACAACTACGACGCCACCCCGGTCGCCCTGGGCGATCTGCTCGCGCCCGGCGCGGAGCTCACCCCCTCCGACGAGTGGCGGCCCGTGCGCCTCGAGGGCCGGTACCTCGCCGACGAACAGCTCCTCGTGCGCAACCGCGCCCACGGCGGCTCCGCCGCCTACGAGCAGCTCGTGCCCTTCCGCCTCGACGACGGACGCACGCTGCTCGTCGACCGCGGATGGCTCCCGCCCGGCAACAGCCAGTCGCTCCCCGACGACATCCCCGACCCGCCGTCCGGCGAGGTGACCGTCGAGGTCCGCCTCCGTCCGGGCGAGGCCGCCCCCACGTCGGGCCGCACCGCGGAAGCCGGCCAGGTTCCCACCATCAACCTCGGTCTCGTGGCCGAGCAGACGGGCCCCCTCGAGCCCGGCGCGTACGGACTGCTGATGTCCGAGACCCCCGCCCCGGCCACCGCGCCGCTGACGGTCGACCCCCCGAGCAACGATCCCGGCCCCTACCTGTCGTACGCGATCCAGTGGATCCTCTTCGCCCTCATGGGCTTCGGGTTCATCACCTACGTGATCGTGAGCGAACGGCGCCTGCGCCGCGAGGACGCCGAAGACGACGATGACGACATCGTTCCCGCCGCCGCGCCCGTGCGCGCCGACGAGGGCCGCCGCCGCGTCGACCCGATCGCCCTGCACCGCTCGCGCAAGCTCCCCCGCGACCGCGATGCCGACGACGAGGACGCCCTGCTCGACGCGAGGTGAGCGCGACGGCCTCGATCGCCGCCGCGCGCAGTCAGCTCCGCAATCGAGGACGCCGTCAGCAACGGGCGCGTTCGTGATGACCGCGCTCAGGTCAGCGCGCTCAGGCCAGCGTGATCAGGCCAGCGTGATCAGGCCAGCGTGATCAAATCCGCGTAGTCGCGACCCCAGATGTCCTCGACGCCGTCGGGCAGGATCAGCACGCGCTCGGGGTTCAGCGCCTCGACGGCCCCCTCGTCGTGCGAGACGAGCACGACGGCACCCTCGTAGTGCGAGAGCGCCCCGAGAATTTCTTCGCGCGAGGCCGGGTCGAGGTTGTTCGTGGGCTCGTCAAGCAGCAGCATGTTCGCCGACGACACCACGAGGGTCGCGAGCGACAGACGGGTCTTCTCGCCGCCCGAGAGCACCCCGGCGGGCTTCAGCACGTCGTCGCCGACGAACAGGAACGAACCCAGCACCTTGCGGGCCTCGGTGGCGGTGATGTGCGGCGCCGACGACATCATGTTCTCGAGCACCGAACGATTCACGTCGAGGTTCTCGTGCTCCTGGGCGTAATAGCCGACCTTCAGGCCGTGCCCGGGCTCGAGCTGACCGGTGTCGGGCTGGTCGACGCCGGCGAGGATACGCAGCAGCGTCGTCTTCCCCGCACCGTTCAAGCCCAGGATCACCACGCGGGAGCCGCGGTCGATCGCGAGGTCGACGTCGGTGAAGATCTCGAGCGAGCCGTACGACTTCGACAGTCCGGATGCCATGAGCGGGGTCTTTCCGCACGGCGCGGGCTTGGGGAAGCGGAGCTTCGCCACGCGCTCTTCGGCGCGCACCTCGTCGAGTCCCGACAGCATCTTCTCGGCGCGCGCGACCATCTGGTGCGCGGCCGCGGCCTTCGAGGCCTTCGCGCCGAAGCGAGCCGCCTGCAGCTGCAGAGCGGTGGCCTTCTTCTCGACGTTGACGCGCTCCTTCTTGCGGCGCTCCTCGTCGGCCACCCGCTGGCGCAGGTAGTTCTTCCAGTTCATGTTGTAGACGTCGATGACCTGACGGTTCGCGTCGAGGTAGAACACGCGGTTGACCGTCTCGCCGACCAGCTCCACGTCGTGCGAGATCACGATGAGCCCGCCCTTGTACCCCTTGAGGAACTCGCGCAGCCACACGACGCTGTCGGCGTCGAGGTGGTTGGTCGGCTCGTCGAGGATCATCGTCTGGGCGTCCGAGAACAGGATGCGCGCGAGTTCGATGCGGCGACGCTGTCCTCCCGAGAGGGTCTTCAGCGGCTGCTCGAGGATGCGGTCGGGAAGCGAGAGGTTGTGGGCGATGGATGCCGCCTCGGCCTCGGCCGCGTACCCGCCCTGCGCCTCGAACTGCTCGGTGAGGGTGCCGTACTTCTTCATGGCCTTCGCGGCCACGGCGGGGTCGTCGTCGCCCATCGCCATCGAGGCCTCGTGCATGCCGAGCGCCAGTGAGCCGAGGCCGCGGGCGTCGAGGATGCGCGTACGGGCCAGCATCTCGGGGTCGCCCGAGCGGGGGTCCTGCGGCAGGTAGCCCAGTTCGCCCACGCGGTCGACGCCGCCGTTCGCGGGGAGCAGGTCGCCCGCGAGCACCTTGGTCAGGGTCGTCTTCCCCGCGCCGTTGCGCCCGACGAGGCCGATCTTGTCGCCGTCGGAGACGCGGAACGCCACGTCGGACATGAGCACGCGGGCACCCACGCGGATCTCGAGGTCGTGCACGGCGAGCACAGCGAACGTCCGTTCTTCGGGGTTGGGGGTGGGTGGCACAGAAGGCCAGCCACCCAGTATACGGCGGCTTCCTGCACGCATTCCGACAGCGTCCCGACAGCCCCGTCCCGGCGGTCGTGGACGCGCACCCGATCCGCGCGCGGGGTGGTCGCCGTCGATACCTCGGTGTCGAGACGATCGGCGCGGGAGCGGGCCCGCGGGTTTGCGTTCTCACCCGATCGAGGACATAAGCTAAGCCTGTCCTTACTTAGATCACAGGAGGCTCTCTGTGTCCCGATTCCGCGCCCTGGCTGCTCTCGCCGCCGGTTCCGCCCTCGTTCTCGCCGGCTGCGCCGGCTCGCCCGCAACGTCGGAAGGCGGGGCGGCGCAGGAGTCCGACAGCGTGTTCCCCGTCACGGTCGACAGCGCCCTCGGCCAGGCCGTGATCGAGAAGAAGCCCGAGCGCGTGGCCACTGTCGCGTGGTCGAACCAGGAGGTCCCCCTCGCTCTCGGCATCGTGCCCGTGGGCATGGCCAAGGCCACCTGGGGCGACGATGACGGCGACGGCATCCTCCCCTGGGTCGAAGACAAGCTGACCGAGCTGGGAGGTGAGACCCCCGTGCTCTTCGACGAGACCGACGGCATCGACTTCGAGGCCGTGGCCGACACGCAGCCCGACGTGATCCTCGCCGCGTACTCCGGCCTGACGCAGGAGGACTACGACACCCTGTCGAAGATCGCCCCCGTCGTCGCCTACCCCGACGCCGCCTGGGGAACCACGCTCGACCAGATGATCCAGCTCAACTCGAAGGCCCTCGGGCTCGAGAGCGAGGGCGACGCCCTCATCGACCAGATCAAGACCGAGTCGCAGGAGGGGTTCGACGCCCATCCCGCCCTCGCCGACGTCGCGCCGTTGTTCGCGTTCACCGACCCGACCAACATGAGCAAGATCACCTACTACACCTCGCACGACCCGCGCGCGGGCTACCTGCACCAGCTCGGCATGCCCGTGCCCGCACAGGTGAGCAAGACCTCGACTGAGATCGACGCGTTCTACAGCGAGATCAGCGCTGAAGAGGCCGATACGTTCAGCGACGTGGGCCTGTGGATCACCTACGGCAACACCGACGGCTCGACCGTCGCTCAGCTGCAGGCCGACCCGCTGCTGTCGAAGATCCCCGCCATCGCCGCCGGCCACATCGCGGTCCTCGAAGACGGCACGCCCCTCGCGGCCTCGGCGAACCCCTCGCCGCTGTCGATCAGCTGGGGCTTCAGCCGGTACCTCGACCTGCTCACCGCCGCCGTCGGCTGATCCCCCACCCCGCACACCGGACCGCGCCCATCGTGACCTCCCGCTCCACCGTCGTCGACGTGCTCCCGGATGCCGCTTCCCTGCGGCGCCCGGCGAGCCGACGGCTCCTCTGGCTGCTGGTGCTCACGGTGGGCGTGGTCGTGGTGTCGGTGGCATCCGTCGCCTTCGGCACGCGCGACGTGTCGATCACCGAGATCGTCTCGGCCTTCACCGGCGGCACCGGGGTCGGCGAAGCCGCGGTGACGACGCGCATCCCGCGCACCGTCCTAGGCCTGCTCGTCGGCGCGGCCCTGGCCATGGCCGGTCTCACGATGCAGGCCGTGACCCGCAACCCGCTCGCCGACCCCGGCATCCTCGGTGTGTCCGCCGGAGCCTCGCTCGCGGTCGTCACCGGCATCGCCTTCTTCGGCCTGTCGAGCTCGTTCGGCTACCTGGGTTTCGCGATCGTGGGCTCGGCGGTCGCCGCGGTGTTCGTCTACACCGTGGGCTCGCTCGGACGCGGAGGCGCGACCCCGCTCAAGCTCGCCCTCGCGGGAGCGGCGACCACGGCCGCGTTCGGATCGCTCTCGAGTGCGATCCTGCTCCCCCGGGTGGATCTGCTCGAGACGTTCAGGTTCTGGCAGATCGGCGGTATCGGCGGCGCCACGTGGGACCGCGTGCAGGTTGTGATCCCCGTGCTGGCCGCCGGCGCGCTCGTCTGCGTCCTGTGCTCGCGCGGTATGAACTCCCTCGCGCTCGGCGACGACGTCGCGACGGGCCTCGGCGAGCACGTCGGGCGCACCCGTCTGGTCGCCTCGGCCGGCGCCGTCGTGCTCGTGGGGGCGGCGACCGCTGTCGCCGGCCCGATCGCCTTCGTGGGCCTGGTCGTGCCGCACGTCTGCCGACTGCTGATCGGCACCGACCATCGCTGGCTCGTCCCCTTCTCGGCCCTGGGCGGGGCGGTGCTGCTCGTCGGCGCCGACGTCATCGGGCGCCTCGTCGCTCGTCCGACCGAGATCGAGGTCGGCATCCTCACCGCCCTCATCGGAGCGCCGTTCTTCATCTGGATCGTGCGTCGGCAGAAAGTACGCGAGCTGTGAGCGCCCACGACACCCGCGACGGCCGGACCACCGTGCGCACCCCCCTCACTCCCCGGGTCGCCACGCCCGCCGCGGCCGCGTCCGGAGCCGCCGCACCCGATGTCGCCGCCCTCGTACGCGGCCGACGCAGCCGCGCCCGTCGACGCACCACGGTCACCGGCATCCTGGTCGCCGCCGTGGTCGCCACCTTCGTCATCACCCTGATGGTCGGCAACACCTTCTACACGCCCGACCAGGTCGTGCGGGTGCTCCTCGGGCAGACCGTGCCCGGCGCGTCCTTCACCATCGGCGAGCTGCGCCTCCCCCGCGCGAGCCTCGGTCTTCTCGCGGGCCTCGCCTTCGGCATAGCGGGCGTGACGTTCCAGACCATGCTGCGAAACCCCCTGGCCTCCCCCGACATCATCGGCATCTCGTCGGGGGCGAGCGCCTTCGCCGTCGTCGCCATCGTCGGCTTCTCGCTCTCGGATGCCGCGGTCTCGGCCTTCGCGCTCGTCGGCGCCCTGGGCACCGCGGGAGCGATCTATCTGCTCTCGCGCCGCGGAGCCTTCACGGGCACCCGGCTCGTGCTCATCGGGATCGGCGTCGCCGCGATGCTCGACAGCGTCACGACCTGGATGCTCACCCGCGCCGCCAACTGGGACCTGCAGACCGCGATGCAGTGGCTGACCGGCAGCCTGAACAACGCCTCGTGGGGGCGCCTGCTCCCCCTCGCGATCGCCGTCGTCGTCATCGTGCCGCTCATGGTCGCGAACACCCGTGGTCTGGCCGTGCTGCGCCTCGGCGACGACTCCGCGGCGGGGCTGGGCGTACGCGTCGAGCGCACGCGTCTGCTGCTCATCGTCGGCGCCGTCGTGCTGCTGGCCGTCGCCACCGCCGCGAGCGGTCCCATCGCCTTCGTGGCCTTCATGGCCGGCCCCATCGCCGCGCGACTCATCGGCCCGGGCGGTTCGCTGCTTCTGCCCGCGGGACTCGTCGGGGCGCTGCTCGTGATGGTCTCCGACCTGATCGGCCAGTTCGCCTTCGACAACCGCTACCCCGTCGGCGTCATCACCGGCGTGCTCGGTGCCCCCTACCTCATCTACCTGCTCATCAGAACGAACCGTTCCGGAGGCTCGCTGTGATCGCGACCCGAAGCACCGTCCCGCCGACCCACGCCGACCGGGGAGGCCTCTCGTGACCGCGAACCGCACGCTCTCGGCCGAGAAGCTCACCCTCTCGTACGGCGACCGCACGATCATCGACGAGCTCGACCTCGAGCTGCCCGCCGGGCGGATCACCGCCATCGTCGGTGCGAACGGGTGCGGCAAGTCCACGCTGCTGCGCGCCCTCGCGCGCCTGCTGCCCCCCAAGACCGGGCGCGTCATCCTCGATGGGAAGGCGCTGCACGAACGCCCCTCCAAAGAGATCGCCCGCATCCTGGGCCTGCTCCCCCAGAGCCCGATCGCCCCCGAGGGCATCGCCGTCGCCGACCTCGTCGGCCGGGGACGCCACCCCCACCAGCGCGCTCTGGCTCGGTGGAGCGCGCGCGACTACGAGGTCGTCGCCGAGGCTCTCGCGGCCACCGGCATCAGCGACCTGGCCGACCGCTCCATCGACGAGTTGTCCGGCGGCCAGCGCCAGCGGGTGTGGATCGCGATGGCTCTCGCGCAAGAGACCGACATCCTGCTGCTCGACGAGCCGACGACCTTCCTCGACGTGGCCCACCAGGTCGAGGTGCTCGACCTGCTGACCGACCTCAACCGCGACCGCGGCACCACCACCGTGATGGTGCTGCACGACATGAACATGGCCGCGCGCTACGCCGACCACCTGGTGGCCCTGCGCGACGGCCGCATCGTCGCCGCCGGAGACCCGAGCGCGGTCATGACCTCCGAGCTCATCGCCGACGTCTTCGGCCTCGATGCCCTTGTCGTCCCCGACCCCGTCTCGGGCACGCCCCTCGTCCTCCCCCGCGGTCGCCACCACGTGAGCGCCCGCGTTCCCGCCCCCGACGCCTCGCCGGAGACCCTCGATGCCCTCCACCCCTGACACCGCGCGGTTCTTCCGCGTCCGCGTCGCCCGCATCACCGACCTCACCCCCAGCTTCCGTCGGTTCACCTTCACCGGCGACGACCTGCACGAGTACGGCGACCCCGGCTTCGACCAGCGCATCAAGGTGGTCTTCCCCACCGACGACCTGGGGCTGGATGCCATGCCCACGGGCGCGGACTGGTGGACCGACTGGCGCGCCCTGCCCGACGAGCGCCGCCTGCCCTTCCGCACCTACACGACGCGGGCGGTGCGACGCGGCGACCGTGAGGTCGACATCGACATGGTCGCGCACGAGGTGATCGGACCGGCGTCGGCGTGGATCGAGAACGCGCGCCCCGGCGATGAGGTGCTCATCTTCGCCCCCACCATCGCCCTCTCCGACGTGAGTTTCGGCGTCGACTTCGTTCCGCCCGCGCAGACCGGAGAGTACCTGCTCGCCGGCGACGAGACGGCAGCTCCCGCCATCGCCGTCATCCTCGAGCAGCTGCCCCCGGATGCCACCGGCACGGTCGTGCTCGAAGTGCCCACGCCCGAGGACTGCGCGTATCTCCCGCGGCACCCGGGCTTCTCGTTCCGCGTCGCTGCCCGCGCGGGCGGCGACCGCCACGCGCACCTGGTCACGGCGACGCGCGACGCGGCCTTCGCCCTCACCCCCGAGGGCCACGGCGACGAGGTCGAAGAGATCGACATCGACGAGGACATGCTCTGGGAGGTTCCCCGCACGGCCAAGGGCGGCGCGGCGCTGAAGAAGGCCCCGCTGTACGCCTGGCTCGCGGGCGAGGCGTCGGCGATCAAGGCGCTGCGCCGGCACCTCGTCACCGAGCGCGGCGTCGACCGCCGCGCCGTGGCGTTCATGGGCTACTGGCGCACGGGTCGCGCCGAGTACTGACGCGACGACCCGCCCGCGTCGGGCGCGGAGCGCCGATGCATCCCCGTCGGGCGCGGAGCGCCGATGCACCCGCGTCAGGCGCGCGGACCCACCCGCGTCAGGCGCGGCGGGCCAGCGCGCCGATGCGTTCGATCGCCTCGCGCAAGACCTCGGGCGCACACCCGACGTTGATGCGCACGTGCCCCACGCCCTGCTCGCCGAAGAGCGGGCCGTGGTGCAGGGCCACCCCCGCTTCGCGGCGGAGGTACGGTGCCGGGTTGTCGCCCCAGCCGTAGGCCGAGACGTCGACCCAGGCGAGAAAGCCGGCCTCGGGCGGCCGGTACCGCGCGAGCGGCAGGTGCTCGGCCAGCAGGTCGGCGAGCAGGTGGCGGTTCTCGTCTAGGGCGGCCAGCAACCCCTCGAGCCACTCGTCACTCTCGGCCGAGAACGCCGCCCGGTTGGCGATCACCCCGAACAAACCGGCGCGCCACTCGACCTCCCAGGGCAGCCCGCGCACCACCTCAGCGGTCGACTCGTCGCCGGTCACGATGACCGCGCACTTCAGACCCGCGAGGTTGTAGGTCTTGCTCGCGCTCGTGACGGTGTAGCCGACGAGGGCGGCCTCGGGGCCGGCATCCAAGAAGGGGGTGAAGGTCATCGGAGCGTGCGTCAACGGGGCGTGGATCTCATCGCTCACCACGGTGGCGCCGTACCGGTGCACGAGGCGCGCGAGCGCCGCGAGCGACGCACGGGTGTGCACGGTGCCGGTGGGATTGTGCGGGTTGCACAGCAGCACCGAGCGGGCGCCGGCCGCGAGGGCGCGCTCGATGCCGTCGAGATCGAGCGACCACCGCTCGCCGTCGTCGACGAGGGGCACGCGCTCGACGACCGCACCGGCCTCTTCGACGGTGTCGTAGAAGGGCGGGTACACCGGCGGCGTGACGATCACACGGTCGCCCGGCCGGGTGACCGCGCGCAGCACCTCGACCACGCCCATCATCACGTCACCCGTCCACCGGATGCGCGCCGGATCGGGTCGCCACCCCCACTGCCGCTCGGCGTACGCGGCGAAGTCGAGGTCGATGCCCGGACGCGGCGGGGTGTAACCGGTGTCGCCGATCTCGACGGCGCGGGTGAGCGCCGCGGTGATCGCGGGGGCGAGGGCGAAGTCGGTCTCGGCGACGAACATGGGGATGACGTCATCCCCGTACGAGCGCCACTTGGTACTGCTGCGCTGACGGAGGAGCTCGAGCGGCAGGGCCTTCAAGGGGGGAACGCTCATCCCGAAAGCCTAACGAGCACGCTCGCGCCACGCGGGGGTCGGCGTCAGACGGCGACACACGAAACGCCCGCCCCGCCGGACCGGAGCGGGCGTTTCGTCGGGCGATCTCAGATCGCGAAGCCGAGGGCGCGCATCATGTCGCGGCCGTCGTCGGTGATCCGCTCGGGACCCCACGGCGGCATCCACACCCAGTTGATGCGGAAACGGTCCACGACGTTGTCGAGCGACTGCGCCGTCTGTTCTTCGAGCACATCGGTCAGCGGGCAGCCGGCCGACGTCAGGGTCATGTGGATGACGAGCGCGTCGTTCTCGTCGTCCCACGCGAGGTCGTAGATGAGTCCCAGGTCGACGACGTTGATCCCCAGTTCGGGGTCCATGACGTCTTTCAAGGCCTCGGTGACCTCGTCGTACTTCTCGGGAGCGAGCGTTGCGGTCATGTAACGATCCTACGCGTCGATCGGCGTACCGGCCTCGAGGAAACGGTCGTAACCCTCTTCCTCGAGTCGGTCGGCGAGTTCGGATCCACCCTCTTCGACGATGCGGCCCTGAACGACCACGTGCACGAAATCGGGGCGGATGTAACGCAGGATGCGCGTGTAGTGCGTGATGAGCAGCACGCCGAGACCGGTCTGCTCCTTGGCGCGGTTCACGCCCTCGGAGACGATCTTCAGCGCGTCGACGTCGAGGCCGGAGTCGGTCTCGTCGAGCACGGCGATCTTCGGCTTGAGGAGCTCGAGCTGCAGGATCTCGTGGCGCTTCTTCTCGCCGCCCGAGAATCCCTCGTTGACGTTGCGCGAGGCGAACTTGGGGTCCATGCGCAGGTTGCCCATGGCCTGCTTGACGTCCTTGGTCCACGTGCGGATCGCCGGCGCCTCGCCGTCGATGGCCGTCTTGGCCGTGCGCAGGAAGTTGGTGACCGTGACGCCCGGGATCTCGACCGGGTACTGCATGGCGAGGAAGAGGCCGGCGCGCGCGCGCTCGTCGACGGTCATCGCGAGCACGTCTTCGCCGTCGAGCGTGATGGAACCGCTCGTCACCGTGTACTTGGGGTGACCGGCGATCGTGTAGGCCAGGGTCGACTTGCCGGAGCCGTTGGGGCCCATGATGGCGTGGGTCTCACCGGTGCGCATGGTCAGCGTCACGCCGTTGAGGATGGGGGTCGTACCGTTCTCCGTCTCGACCGTCACGTGGAGGTCGCGGATCTCGAGGACAGACATGGGGTTCCTTACGTAAATCTGGGTTCGTGGGCGCGGCTCAGGCCGTCGCCTTGGTGACGGAGGTGTCGATGAGCACGTCGTCTCCGTCGATCACGACCTCGTACACGGGGACCGGCTCGAAGGCCGGCAGGTTGAGGGGGCGGCCGGTGCGCAGCGAGAACGCCGAGCCGTGGGCCCAGCATTCGAGCGTCTCGCCCTCGACGAAGCCGTCCGACAGCGAGATGTCGCCGTGCGTGCAGACGTCGCCGATGGCGTGCACCTCGCCGTTGCCGTCGAGCACGACCGCGATCGCGACGCCGTCGAGCTCGACGCGGTGCGCCTCGTCTTGCGTGAGGTCGCTGAGGGCGCAGGCGCGCGCGGCGCTCACGCTGCGGCTCCGTCGGCCAATTCGCGCTCGATGGCCGCGGTGAGCTCGGTCTCGAGCTCCGGGATGCCGATGCGCTGCACGATCTCGCTCAGGAACCCGAGCACCACCAGACGGCGGGCTTCGTACTCGTCGATGCCGCGCGCCTGCAGGTAGAACAGCTGCTCGTCGTCGAAACGACCGGTCGCGCTCGCGTGGCCGGCGCCCTGGATGTCACCGGTCTCGATCTCGAGGTTCGGGATCGAGTCGGCGCGCGCGCCGTCGGTGAGCACGAGGTTGCGGTTGGCCTCGTACGAGTCGGTGCCCGTGGCATCCGGTCCGATGAGCACGTCGCCGATCCAGACGCTCCGAGCGCCCTGTCCCTGGAGGGCTCCCTTGTAGAGCACGTCGCCGACGGTGTGCGGGCCCTTGTGGTGCAGGTACACCTGCGACTCGAGGTGCTGGCCGGCGTCCGAGAACGACAGACCGTACATGCGCCCCTCGGCGCCGGCGCCCGAGAGCTCCAGCGACGGGTTCACGCGCACGACGCCGCCGCCGAAGCTGACGACGATGTGCGTGAACTTCGCGTCGCGGTCGACGCGCGCCTGGTGCGCCGAGGCGTGGATCGCGTCGTCGTCCCAGTTCTGCACCGACACGACCGTGAGGTCGGCGCCGTCGCGCACGATGATCTCGACGTTCTGCGCGTGCTGGGCCGTGCCCTCGTGGCGCAGCACGACGGTGCCGCGCGAGTGCGGCTGCGCCTCGATGACCACGTGGGCGTGAGCGAGGCCGCCCGTGCCGGTCAGGCGGACGACGACCGGCTCGGTCAGCTCGACATCGGCGGGAATGCGCAGCAGCGGTGCCTCGGCCTCCTGCGACCAGGCGATGGCGCTGGGCAGGTCTTCGGGGCGGAAGTGCTCGCCGCGGGGCGCGTCACCGTGACCGAGACGCAGCTGCTCGAGCTCGGCCGGGGCGTGCACCTCGACCTGCATGACGCCCGTGGGACCGGCCTGGTCGACGAACAGCGGCGCGAGCCGGTCGATCGGGCTGAGCTTCCAGTTCACCTCGCGGCCTGTCGGCGTGCCGAAGTCGGCCGGATCGAACGAGGTCGCCCGCTCCGAGCGCGTCTGCACCGGAACGATGGATGCCACGAGGGCGGCCGGGTCGATGTGACCCGCCGCGGAATCCGCGGGGGTCGTGGTCGCTGTGGTCACTGAGCTGATACTCCGTTCGGCGCGAGAGGGGAGAACACGGGAGGCGCGGATGTCGCCGAAGAGATCATCCGACGCTGCCCTCCATGCCCATCTCGATGAGCTTGTTGAGTTCGAGGGCGTACTCCATGGGGAGTTCGCGCGCGATGGGCTCGATGAACCCGCGCACGATCATGGCCATGGCCTCGTCTTCGGGCATGCCGCGCGACTGCAGGTAGAAGAGCTGCTCTTCGCTGACCTTCGAGACGGTCGCCTCGTGTCCGAGCTGCACGTCGTCGACGCGGATGTCGATCGCGGGGTACGTGTCGCTGCGCGAGATGGTGTCCACCAGCAGCGCGTCGCAGCGCACGGTGTTCGCGGAGTGGTGCGCGTTGGCATCCACGCGCACTTCGCCGCGGTAGCCCGCGCGACCGCCGCCGCGCGCGATGGACTTCGACACGATCGACGACTGCGTGTAGGGCGCCATGTGCACCATCTTGGCGCCGGCGTCCTGGTGCTGTCCGGGACCGGCGAAGGCGACCGACAGGGTCTCGCCCTTGGCGTGCTCGCCCATGAGGTAGATGGAGGGGTACTTCATCGTCACCTTGGAGCCGATGTTGCCGTCGACCCATTCCATGGTCGCGCCCTCGTGGGCCACGGCCCGCTTGGTGACCAGGTTGTACACGTTGTTCGACCAGTTCTGGATCGTCGTGTAGCGAACGCGCGCGTTCTTCTTCACGATGATCTCGACGACGGCCGAGTGCAGCGAGTCGCTCTTATAGATCGGCGCCGTGCAGCCTTCGATGTAGTGCACGTAGCTGTCTTCGTCGGCGATGATCAGGGTCCGCTCGAACTGGCCCATGTTCTCGGTGTTGATGCGGAAGTACGCCTGCAGCGGGATCTCCACGTGCACGCCCTTCGGCACGTACACGAACGATCCGCCCGACCACACGGCGGTGTTGAGCGCGGCGAACTTGTTGTCACCGGCGGGGATGACGGTGCCGAAGTACTCCTCGAAGAACTCGGGGTGCTCGCGCAGAGCCGTGTCGGTGTCCATGAAGATGACGCCCTGCTGCTCCAGGTCCTCGCGGATCTGGTGGTAGACGACCTCGGACTCGTACTGCGCGGCGACGCCGGCGACCAGGCGCTGACGCTCAGCCTCGGGGATTCCGAGCTTCTCGTACGTGTTGCGGATCTCTTCCGGAAGGTCTTCCCAGGTCTGCGCCTGCTTCTCGGTGGAGCGCACGAAGTACTTGATGTTGTCGAAGTCGATGTCCGACAGGTCGGCACCCCACGTGGGCATGGGCTTGCGACCGAAGAGCTGGTAGCCCTTGAGGCGCGTCTTCAGCATCCACTCGGGCTCGGACTTCAGAGCGGAGATCCCGCGCACGACGTCCTCGTTGATGCCGCGCTGCGCGAGCGCACCGGCGGCGTCGGTGTCGTGCCAGCCGAACTCGTATTGCCCCAGGCTTTCGAGCTCGGGTCGGTCGATGAGTACATCGGACATGGTGATCACTCTCCTTCTCGGGCCTCAACGGTGTCATCCGCCCCGGCATTCCGGACTCCGGTCGAAGTCCCAGGAATGTCGCTGGTGGGCCCGTTCGAAGGCGCTGGCTGCGCGCCTAGACTGTCTCCGGTGCGGATCGCGTGAGCGCTGCACCCGGACCCTTTGATTCTACAGGCAACACCCGCTCCCGGCACGGCAGGTCCGCTGTTCCCGCAGCCCGAGCGGACCGATGCCAGGAAGCCAGCGCATGTCCCCCGCCTCGACCACGCCCCCCTCGTCCCGCGCCGCCACGATCCCCGGTCGCTTCCTCGCGTGGCTTCCCACCGACGTCGATCGGCGCGTGCGCGTCTTCGCCTGGCTGTCGTTCCTCGCCGAGGTGCTCATCATCGGCACGGGCGGTGCGGTGCGCCTGACCGGCTCGGGCCTCGGATGCCCCACCTGGCCGCGCTGCACCGCCGACTCGATCGTGAACACGCCCGAGATGGGCATCCACGGCATCATCGAGTTCGGCAACCGCACGCTGACGGGGCTCGTCGGCATCCTGGCGATCGTGGTCGTCGTGCTGGTCTGGCGCCTGCGTCGCGAGCGTCGCGCCCTCTTCGTCCTGTCGCTCATCGTGCTCGGCGGCGTCGTCGCTCAGGCGCTCGTCGGCGGCGTGACCGTGCTGACCGGCTTGAACCCCTTCATCGTCGGATTCCACTACGTCGCCTCGGTGTCGTTGGTGGCGGTGTGCGCCGCCTTCCTGGTGCTGATGAACGCACCCGCCGGCCCGCGTACGCTCGCGGTGCCCCACTGGTTCGCCGGTCTCGTGCACACGACGACCGCCGTCCTCGCCCTCACGATCGTGTTCGGCGTGCTCACCACCGGAGCGGGGCCGCACTCGGGCGATGCGGCCTCGGTGCGCAACGGCTTCGACGCCCAGGTGCTCGAACACGTGCACGCGTGGCCGGGCTACGCGCTGTTCTTCCTCACGCTCATCGTCGTGGTGCTCGCGTGGCGCCTGCGCCTGGGCGTTCGACGCTGGGCGACGGCGCTGCTCGCGGTCGAGCTCGTGCAGATCGCGGTGGGCCTGTACCAGGCCCGCAACGGCCTGCCCGAGATCGCGGTCGGCACGCACATGGTGCTCGCCGCCCTCGCCGCGGCCACCATGACGGTGGTCGTGCTGCGCCTCAAGGAGCCCGCGGTCACCGAACGCCCCGCGCCCCCGCGCCAGACGGCGGCCGCACGCGGCTGAGGCCGGAAGAATCGCTTCGGGGCGGCACTTCTCGCGCGTTTCCGCGGGGAGGCCACCCTCGTCCGCGCGGTCGCCCCGGCAGCCCGCGGCCCTTATACCCTCATAGGCGATTCATCGGCGTCCCCTAGCCGACACCCCGACCCGTGCGACACTGTGGGACTTCCGGTGCCCTGAGAGGCCCGGATCCCCTCCCGGTGCCCCGGTACCGGAAACAGCCGTCGTGCATCCCCGGAGCACGGTACGACAAGGAGTTCATCCCATGCAGACCCGTCCCCGCCTGGTGACCAGCATCCCGTTCTGGGTGCTCGTGGTCGCGTCGCTCGCCGCAGTGATCGGCGGACTCGTCCTCGTCTTCCGTCAGGTCGACGAGATCCAAGCCCTCGTCAACGACCCCAACGCGACGGTCGTGACCGTCTACGTCGCACAGGCGTGGGTTTCGGTGGGCGCCGCCGTCCTCGCCGCCGGTGCCATCGGCATCGCTTCCGCCCTGGCCGTGGCCGCCGTGGTGACCACGCGTGCCCGCGCCGACGTCGCGATCGAGACCATCGACTGGACGAGCGACGACGAGACCTCGGCCGAGCCGCACGTGTCGTCGACCCCGTCGTACACCGCCCCCGCCGCGACCGCGGCGCCCCTGGCGGTCGAAGACGCCGACGTCGAGACGTCGTCGAACACCCCCGCTCCGCCGGCCGCCGCCGCCGCCGCGCAGCAGGACGCGAACGACGATCCCAGCCGTCGCTGACACCGCGATACGAAGCGCCCGCCCCGATCCCCGGGGCGGGCGCTTTCTCGTGTGCGCCCCTCGTCGCCCCGACCGGATGCCGTGACGACGAGCGTCTCGTTCGCCGATGCGCTCGCGCGCACCCCCGCCGCCCGGCCACCGCCTGCACGGAGGTGGCAGCCCGTCCGCGGCGCCCGGCTCGCGGCATCCGCACCCCGCCCAGGCCCGCTCCGCGCTCTCGATGTTGCGGACTCCGCGCCCCCGACGCCGGACGCGGTCGGCCGACGATCCCGACCCGCTCCCCCACGAAAAAGCGCCCACCCCCTCACGTCGGGGTGGGCGCTTTCGCGGCGTGCGGGGCCGCCGTCAGAACGGCAGCAGCGGGTCGACGGCGATCGCGACGAAGAGCAGCGTCAAGTACGTGATCGACGCGTGGAACACGCGCATCGGCCGCGGCTCACCACCGCGCACGGCACGCGCGTAGAGACGGTGCGACTCGTAGATGAACCACCCGCCGAACACCAGCGCCGACACGGAGTACACCAGGCCCATGGATGCCACGGGGATGAGCAGCAGCGAGCAGGCCACCGTGGCCCACGCGTACAGGATGACCTGCAGGCCGACCTGCGAACCACTGCGGGTCGCGCCGAGCATGGGCACGTCGACCTCGTCGTACTGGTCCGCGTACTTCATCGACAGCGGCCAGTAGTGCGGCGGCGTCCACAGGAAGACGAGCACGAACAGGATGACCGGCGCCCACGACAGCGATCCGGTGACCGCCGACCAGCCGATGAGCACGGGGAAGCAGCCGGCGATGCCGCCCCACACGATGTTCTGCTCGGTGCGGCGCTTGAGGATCATCGTGTAGATCACGACGTAGAAGAAGATGGCCGCGGCCGACAGTCCCGCCGCGAGCGGGTTGGTGAAGACCCACAGCCACACGGTCGAGACCGCCGCGAGCGACCAGGCGAACACCAGGGCACCGCGCGGAGAGACCTCGCCGGTGACGAGGGGGCGCTTCTCGGTGCGCTGCATGTGCGCGTCGATGTCGCGGTCGAGGTACATGTTGAACGCCGCCGCCGAGCCCGCGCTCAGCGAGCCGCCGATGACGGTCGCGAACACCAGCCCCAGGTGGGGCAGACCGTTCTGCGCCAGGATCATGACCGGCACGGTCGTCACCAGCAGCAGCTCGAGGACGCGCGGCTTCGTGAGGGCGATGTACGCCCGAAGGGTGCGTCCGACGGAGCGGCGATCGGTCGTCGCAGTGACGTGCGACGTCGTCGAGATGTCCATCGTCCCCCGGGGTAGCGCGTATAGAACCTCCACGATTCTATGCCATGTCCACCACACGACCGGCCGCCTGTCGACCCCCGTCACGAGAGGCAACGGTGCCGGTCGTTCTCGCTATGCTGGCGAAGAACGCGCGCCCCGCGCCGACACCCCACCCCACTCCCACTCCTACGGTGGTGAGTGCGGCGTCGGAAGTGAAACCGGGCGCTCAGTATCGAGAAAGGCGACCCTGTTGTCGGACTTCGAATGGGATGACATCGATCGGCGCGCGGTGGACACCGCCCGCATCCTCGCGGCGGATGCCGTCGAGAAGGTGGGCAACGGCCACCCCGGAACCGCGATGTCGCTCGCACCCGCCGCGTACCTGCTCTACCAGCGCGTCATGCGCCACGACCCCGCCGACACCCATTGGCCGGGCCGCGACCGCTTCATCCTGTCGGTCGGTCACTCCTCGCTCACGCAGTACGTGCAGCTCTACCTCGGCGGCTTCGGTCTCGAGAAGAAGGACCTCGAGGCGCTGCGCACCTGGGGTTCGCTGACCCCCGGCCACCCCGAGTACGGCCACACCGACGGCGTCGAGATCACGACCGGCCCCCTCGGCCAGGGCCTGGCCTCCTCCGTCGGCTTCGCCTACGCCGCCCGCTACGAGCGCGGCCTGTTCGACCCCGAGTCGCCCGCCGGCGAGAGCCCGTTCGACCACTTCGTGTACGTGATCGCCGGTGACGGCGACCTGCAAGAGGGAGTGACCAGCGAGGCGTCGTCGCTCGCCGGCCACCAGGAACTCGGCAACCTCATCGCGATCTACGACTCCAACCAGATCTCGATCGAAGACGACACCAACGTCGCCTTCACCGAAGACGTCCAGAAGCGCTACGAGTCGTACGGCTGGCACGTCCAGACGGTCGACTGGAAGAAGACCGGTCAGTACGTCGAAGACGTCGCCGAGCTGCACGCCGCGATCGAGGCCGCCCAGGGCGAGACGAGCAAGCCTTCGCTCATCGTGCTCAAGACGATCATCGGCTGGCCCTCGCCCGGCAAGCAGAACTCCGGCAAGATCCACGGCTCGGCCCTCGGTGCCGACGAGCTCAAGGCCACGAAAGAGGTGCTCGGCTTCGACCCCGAGCAGCACTTCGCCGTCGCCGACGACGTGCTCGAGCACACCCGTGCGCTCGTCGAGCGCGGCGAGGCCGAGAAGGCCGCCTGGCAGCAGAAGTTCGACGAGTGGGCCGCGGCTCACCCCGAGCGCAAGCAGCTCTGGGATCGTCTGCAGGCGCGCGAGCTCCCCGCCGACATCGCCGACGCGCTCCCCGCCTTCGAAGCCGGCAAGGACGTGTCGACCCGTGCCGCCTCCGGCACCGTCATCAACGCCCTCGCCGCCGAGCTCCCCGAGCTCTGGGGCGGCTCGGCCGACCTCGCCGAGTCGAACCTCACCACGATCAAGGACGCCAAGTCGTTCATCCCGTCGGAGTGGTCGACCCACGAGTGGTCGGGCGACCCCTACGGCCGCGTGCTGCACTTCGGCATCCGCGAGCACGCCATGGGCGCGATCCTCAACGGCATCGTGCTGCACGGGCCCACGCGCCCCTTCGGCGGCACGTTCCTGATCTTCAGCGACTACATGCGCCCCCCGGTGCGCCTGGCCGCGCTGATGAACATCCCGACCATCTTCGTCTGGACGCACGACTCCGTCGCGCTCGGCGAGGACGGACCGACCCACCAGCCGATCGAGCAGATCGCGACCCTCCGCGCCATCCCGAACTTCGCCCTCGTGCGTCCCGCGGATGCCAACGAGACGAGCGTCGTGTGGCTCGAGATGCTGCGCCGCACGGCCGGACCCGCCGGTATCGCCCTGACCCGCCAGAACATCCCCGTGTTCGCCCGCGGCGAGGGTGCGGCATCCGGTGACGAGTTCGCCTCGGCCGCCGGTGCCGTCAAGGGCGCGTACGTGCTGGCCGAGGCCGCGAACGGCGAGCCCGACGTCATCCTCATCGCGACGGGCTCCGAGGTGCAGCTCGCCGTCGAGGCGCGCGAGACGCTGGCCGCCGAGGGCGTCCACGCCCGCGTCGTGTCGGCTCCCTCGCTGGAGTGGTTCGCCGAGCAGGACGAGGCGTACCGCGAGTCGGTGCTGCCCGCATCGGTGAAGGCCCGCGTCTCGGTCGAGGCCGGATCCGCCCTCAGCTGGCAGGGCATCGTCGGCGACGCCGGCCGCTCGGTCGCGATCGACCACTTCGGTGCGTCGGCCGACTACAAGACCCTGTTCCAGAAGTTCGGCATCACGGCTGAGGCCGTCGTCGAGGCCGCACGCGAGTCGCTCGCTGCGGCGAAGAAGTAATCGAGGAGATAACGACCATGAGCACTCCCACTGAGAACCTCTCGGCCGCCGGCGTCAGCATCTGGCTCGACGACCTCTCGCGCCAGCGCATCCAGTCCGGCAACCTCGCTGAGCTCATCGAGCAGCGCAACGTCGTCGGCGTCACCACCAACCCGACGATCTTCGCCGGCGCCCTGTCCAAGGGCGAGGCCTACGAGGGCCAGGTGAAGGAGCTCGCCGCGGCCGACGCCGGCGTCGACGAGGCGATCTTCTCTATCACCACCGACGACGTGCGCGACGCGTGCGACATCTTCCTCCCCGTCTTCGACGCCACGAACGGCGTCGACGGCCGCGTGTCGATCGAGGTCTCCCCCGATCTGGCGCACGACACCGAGGGCACGATTGCCCAGGCCAAGGACCTCTCGGCCCGCGTGGACCGCAAGAACGTCCTCATCAAGATCCCCGCGACCAAGGCCGGCCTCCCGGCCATCACCGAGGTCATCGGCGCGGGCATCTCGGTCAACGTCACGCTGATCTTCAGCCTCGAGCGTTACGCCGAGGTCATCGACGCGTACCTCGCGGGTGTCGAGAAGGCGCAGGCCGCCGGTCACGACATTGCGAACCTGCAGTCCGTGGCCTCGTTCTTCGTGTCGCGCGTCGACACCGAGATCGACAAGCGTCTGGCCGCGATCGGCACCGACGAGGCCGCAGCCCTCAAGGGCAAGGCCGGCATCGCCAACGCCCGCCTGGCCTACGAACTCTACGAGCAGAAGTTCGGCGAGGACCGCGCGAAGAAGCTGCTCGAGGCCGGCGCCACGGTGCAGCGTCCGCTGTGGGCGTCGACCGGCGTCAAGGACCCCGCCCTGCCCGACACGCTCTACGTCACCGAGCTCGTCGCCCCCGGCACCGTCAACACGATGCCCGAGAAGACGCTCGAGGCGACCTTCGACCACGGCGTCATCACCGGTGACACCGTGACCGGCGGCTACGCCGAGGCGCACGACGTCTTCGACCGCCTCGCCGCCGCCGGCGTCGACGTCACCGACGCGACGCAGACGCTCGAGGACGAGGGTGTCGAGAAGTTCATCGCCTCGTGGCACGAGCTGCAGGACACGGTCAAGACCGCTCTCGACGCCGGAAGCGCCCAGGCCGCCCAGTGAGCTTCGCGGTCAAGGTCACGGGCCACGTCAAGTCGGTCGTCGACGCGGAGCTGCCGGGCCTGACCGGTTCACTCATCGCGTCGGGGATCACCGCGGGCGACGCCAGCCTCTGGGGCGCCGCCGCGGAAGACGAGGCCTCACGTCGCCTCGGGTGGGTGCGAGCGGTCTCCGTCTCGCGCCCGCTCGTGGCCGAGGTCACCGCCCTGCGCGACGAACTCGTCGCGCAGGGCGTGACCCGCGTCGTGCTCGCGGGCATGGGCGGATCCTCGCTCGCCCCCGAGGTCATCGCGCAGTCGGCCGGCGTTCCGCTGGTCATCCTCGATTCGACCTCGCCCGGACAGGTGCTCGCCGCCATCGACGGCGACGCCGAGTCCGGCGGGCTCGCCCAGACGGTGCTCGTCGTCTCGAGCAAGTCCGGCTCCACCATCGAGACCGACTCGGCCAAGCGCGCGTTCGAAGCCGCTTTCCGCGATCTGGGCATCGACCCCGCCGGACGCATCGTCGTCGTCACCGACCCGGGCTCCCCGCTCGAGGAATCGGCCCGCGCCGACGGCTACCGCGTCTTCACGGCCGACCCCACCGTCGGCGGCCGGTACTCCGCCCTCACCGCCTTCGGCCTCGTGCCCGCGGGACTGGCCGGCGTCGACATCGGCGACCTCCTCGACGAGGCGGATGCCACTCTGCTCGAGGTCGCGATCGACTCGCCCGACAACCCCGCCCTCGTGCTCGCCGCGGCGATCGCCGGTGGCGGCGTCGCGCGGCGCGACAAGCTCGGGCTGATCACCGACGGCAGCCACCTCATCGGCCTGCCCGACTGGGTCGAGCAGCTCGTCGCCGAGTCGACCGGCAAGCAGGGAACCGGCATCCTGCCCGTCGTGCTGCTGCCCGTCTCGCCCGAGCTCGACGCGAAGCCCGCCGACCTCCAGGTCGTGCGCTTCGTCGACGACGCCCACGCCTTCCACCTCTTCGAGCGGCACACCGGTGAGGTGCTCGTCAGCGGCTCGCTCGGGGCGCAGTTCGTCGTGTGGGAGTACGCCACCGCGATCGCCGGCCGCATGATCGGCATCGACCCCTTCGACCAGCCCGACGTCGAGTCGGCGAAGGTCGCCACCCGCGGCCTGCTCGACGCCCGCCCCGAACCGACCGCGCCGGCCTTCGTCGTCGACGGCGTCGAGGTGCGCGTCTCCGACCCGGCCCTGGCCTCCAGCGGCACGGTCGCCGGCGTGCTGGCGGCGCTGTGGCAGACGGTTCCCGCCGACGGCTACGTCAGCATCCAGGCGTACGTGAACCGTCTCGACCTGTCGCAGCTGGCCGGGCTCCGCGAGCTCGTCGCGGCCGACTCCGGTCGCCCCACGACGTTCGGCTGGGGTCCGCGTTTCCTGCACTCGACCGGTCAGTACCACAAGGGCGGACCCGCCAACGGCGTCTTCCTGCAGATCCTCGAACGCACCGACCTCGATCTCGAGATCCCCGGTCGGCCGTTCACCTTCGGACAACTCATCCAGGCACAGGCCGCGGGAGACGCGAGCGTGTTGGCGGAGGGCCACGGCCGTCCCGTCGTCACGCTGACGCTGACCGACCCGCAGGTCGAGGTGCTCTCACTCTTCGAGGCGGCACAATAAGCATGGTCGTAGAGATCACACCGGGTCACAACCCCCTCCGGGACCCCGAGGACCGCCGACTGAGCCGGATCGCGGGGCCCAGCGCCCTCGTCATCTTCGGCGTCACCGGCGACCTCTCGCGCAAGAAGCTCATGCCCGCGGTCTACGACCTGGCGAACCGGGGGCTGCTGCCCCCCGGCTTCGCGCTGGTCGGCTTCGCGCGACGCGACTGGGAAGACCAGGACTTCGCCGAGGTCGTCTACGAGTCCGTCAAGAAGTACGCGCGCACCGAGTTCCGCGAAGAGACGTGGAAGGAACTGCTCGAGGGCATCCGTTTCGTCCAGGGCGAGTTCGACGACCCCGAGGCGTTCCAGCGGCTGAAGAGCACGGTCGACAAGCTCGACACCGAGCGCGGCACCATGGGCAACCACGCGTACTACCTGTCGATCCCGCCCAAGGCGTTCCCCCTGGTGACGACGCAGCTCAAGGCGTCGGGGCTGGTCGGAGAATCCGCTGACGACACCACCGGGTGGCGCCGCGTCGTCATCGAGAAGCCCTTCGGCCACGACCTCGCCTCGGCGCGAGAGCTGAACGAGGTCGTCGAGAGCGCTTTCCCCGCCGACTCGATCTTCCGCATCGACCACTACCTCGGCAAAGAGACGGTGCAGAACATCCTGGCGCTGCGCTTCGCCAACGAGCTGTACGAGCCCCTCTGGAACCGCAACTACGTCGACCACGTTCAGATCACGATGGCCGAGGACATCGGAGTGGGCGGCCGTGCCGGCTACTACGACGGGATCGGCGCCGCGCGCGACGTCATCCAGAACCACCTGTTGCAGCTGCTCGCGCTCACCGCGATGGAAGAACCCATCAGCTTCAACGCCTCCGATCTGCGCGCCGAGAAAGAGAAGGTCCTCGCGGCGGTGCACCTGCCCGAGAACCTCGCCGAGGCGACGGCCCGCGGCCAGTACGCCGGCGGATGGCAGGGCGGCGAGGAGGTCCTCGGCTTCCTCGAAGAAGACGGCATGGCCCCCGAGTCCGTCACCGAGACCTACGCGGCCATCAAGCTCGAGATCAACACCCGCCGCTGGTCGGGCGTGCCGTTCTACGTGCGCAGCGGAAAGCGGCTGGGCCGTCGCGTCACCGAGGTGGCCGTCGTGTTCAAGCGCGCCCCGCAGCAGCTCTTCTCGCGCAGCCAGACGCAGGAGCTCGGTCAGAACGCGCTGGTCATCCGCGTGCAGCCCGACGAGGGCGTGACGATCCGCTTCGGCTCCAAGGTCCCCGGCGACGGCACGCAGGTGCGCGACGTCACCATGGACTTCGGCTACGGCCACGCGTTCACCGAAGCCAGCCCCGAGGCCTACGAACGCCTCATCCTCGACGTGCTGCTCGGCGACCCGCCGCTGTTCCCGCGTCACGAAGAGGTGGAGCTCAGCTGGAAGATCCTCGACCCGATCGAGGAGTTCTGGGCCGCCCAGAGCGGTCCGCTCGAACAGTATTCGCCCGGGTCGTGGGGACCGGCATCCGCCGACGAACTCCTCGCCCGTGACGGCCGCACCTGGAGACGCCCGTGATCATCGATCTGCCCGACACCACCGTCAGCGCGATCTCGAAGAAGCTCGTCAGCGTGCGCGAAGAGGGCGGCGCCGTCGCCCTCGGCCGCGTGCTCACGCTCATCATCGTGACCCACCACGGGGCCGAAGAGAAGGTCATCGAGGCCGCCAACGACGCCTCCCGAGAGCACCCCATGCGGGTCATCGCCGTGCTGTTCGGCGATGAGGACGAAGAGCCGCGGCTCGACGCCCAGATCCGCGTGGGCGGCGACGCCGGCGCGAGCGAGGTCGTCGTGCTGCGCGCGCACGGCGCCGCCGGCTCCAACGCCGAGAGCCTGGTCACGGGCCTGCTGCTGCCCGACGCCCCCGTCGTGGCCTGGTGGCCGGCCGAGGCGCCCGCCGACCCCGCGCACTCCCCCATCGGTCGCATCGCGCAGCGCCGCATCACCGACGCCTCGTCGCAGTCCGACCCCGCCGCGTGGGTGGCCCACCTCGGTGAGCACTACTCCCCCGGCGACACCGACTTCGCGTGGACGCGCGTCACCCGCTGGCGCGAACAGCTCGCGGCCGTGCTCGATCAGCCGCCCTACGAGCCCGTCACCGCGATCGAGGTGCGCGGCGCCGCCGACTCCCCCTCCACGGCGCTGCTGGCAGCGTGGTTGGGCATGAAGCTCGACGCCCCCGTCGACTACGCCTACCTGCCCGCCGACGAATGGTCCAGCGGAATCAAGTCGGTGCGGCTCACCCGCGCGAGCGGCGACACGCTGCTCGAGCGCCCCGAGGCGAGCGTCGCGGTGCTCACGCAGCCGGGTCAGCCGACCCACGACCTGGCCTTCCCCCGGCGCACGCTCCGCGAGTGCCTGGCCGAAGAGCTGCGCCGCCTCGACCCCGATGTGCTATACGGCCGCGTCATCACCGAGGGCCAGGAGATGCTGCTGGCCGCGAGCGAACGGAACGCCTCATGACCGACACCGGAGCGACCAAGAACGTCATCATCAAGCACGACACCGACACGCTCGCCGAGTACGTCGCGACGCGCTTCATGAACCGCATCGTGAAGCGCGTGGCCGAGGGCAAGCGCATGCACATCTGCCTCACCGGCGGCACGATGGGCGGAGCGGTCCTGCGGACCGCGGCGCGCGACGAGCGTGCGGCGCGGGTCGACTGGTCGCTCGTGCACTTCTGGTTCGGCGACGAGCGATTCGTCCCCCGTGATTCCGACGACCGCAACGAGAAGCAGGCGCGCGAGGCCTTCCTCGACCATCTCGACATCCCGGCCGAGAACATCCACACCGTCGCCTCGAGCGACGAGGGCCTCGATCTGGATGCCGCAGCGATCGCCTACGCCGACGAGCTCGCGCAGTTCGCGCCGTCGGACCGCAGTGAGACGGGGCCGTGGCCGTCGTTCGACATCTGCTTCCTGGGCGTCGGTCCCGATGCGCACATCGCGTCGCTCTTCCCCGATCGTCCCGAGATCTCGGTGACCGACCGTGCCACGGTTCCGGTGCGCGAATCGCCGAAGCCGCCGAGTGATCGCGTTTCGCTGACGCGCCCGGTGATCAACTCGTCGAAGCGCGTGTGGATGGTGATCGCCGGCGCCGACAAGGCCGCAGCCCTCGGACTCGCCCTCGCGGGAGCCAGCTACCAGAGCGTGCCCGCCGCCGGGGCGAAGGGCCGTCGTCGCACCGCGTTCTTCGTCGACGAGGCGGCAGCCGATCAGGTGCCGCCGCAGCTCATCGAACGCGAGTACTGAGCGCGAGGACGCACGCTCCTGCGAAGAAGGACCAACGATATTCCCAGGTCGGATCCCGAAAGTCACGGCCTTGCGTTGTCTGTGGGCGCGGTCTAGGTTGCGGTTGGGGGCACCGTCACATCGAGATCTTGATCTCGCGTGGCGGCCGACGCAGTTGGGAGCGTCCGGATGCCTTATTTCGGTCGAGAACGAGAGAAGTGGTTTGCAGAGAGAATCGTCCACTCGAGAGTCGAGTCGGCGGGCCTGTTCGTAGGTGACCGTGGCACCGGCAAGTCGGCCCTCGCGTCCGAGCTCGCCCGCCACAACGGAACCGCCGTCGCGGTCGTCCGCCAGAGCGAGCGCATGTGGCCGTACTCGGGTCTCTCGGTCGTCGCGTCGGGTTTGAGCGGGCTCCGCGCGGAAGCTGTTGACGGCGTGCTCTCGCGCGGTCGCGACTGGCCCGAGCAGATGCTCGCCGAAGAGCTCAGCCGTGTACTCCGCCTGGTGCGGGACGAACCGGTCGTTCTCGTGATCGACGACCTCGACCTGATGGACGCCTCGAGCAAGACGGTGTGGGCGTACGTCTGCGGACGACTTCGCGGGACGGGCGTGAGCGTGCTCGCCACCGTGGGTCCGATGGGTCCACAGCACGCGTTCGCCGGGCTGCCCCAAACGAGGATCGACGACCTCTCGTTCGGTGAGGCCGTCGATCTCTCGCAGCTCTTCCTGGGGTCAGAGACGGCCCTCGCCGTCCTGCACATCGTGGTGTCGTCCACGAACGGCAATCCCTCGGTGATCTCGCGCGTGCGACTCACGCCGGAGGAAGCCGCGGGCGACGCCCCGCTCCCCCAGCCGCTACGCCTCGCCGACGAGGAGATCAGTCTCCACAGGCTCGCACCTCGACGCGGCACCCCCGCCGTCAGTGACCTCATGGATCTCCTCGCGGTCGGACCGTTCTTCGCGCACGACCTTCTGCGGGCGGAGGCCGTCGAGCTCGGGGGCGACGTCGACGAGATGGTGGAATCCGGTCTCATTGCGACGCACGACGGCTTCGCCCGCATCTCCGATCCCGCGCGGCGTCTGAGCATTCACGCCGCGCTCCCGGCCGACGCGCGTCGTCGACTGCACGCCCACGCTGCCCAGGCCCATCGCGACAGTCACCCCGCCGTGCATCGTTGGCACGCGAGTTTCGCGGATGGCTCCGCCGCGGACGCTACGGAGCTCCTGCGGATGGCGGTGCACCTCGCTTCGGCGGGCGACCACACCGCCGCGGTGGAGTTCGCCGAACGTGGGATGCGAGGAGCCGATGCCGATGGCGAGCGCAACCCCCTCCTCGTCTCGCTCGCGGAGGCGCTGATCCTGCACGGACACGCCGTGCTGGGTCAGCATTACCTCCACCGCATCGACGGCATCCTGGACTCGGCAACCAATGCGCGAGCCGTCCGGGCACAGGTTCGCACGACTGACGTCGCCGACCACGCGATCGACGACGCTCTCGTCGATGAGGCGGTGCGCCGTTGTGCGCCGGAAGACGCCGTCCGCCTCCTCGTAGAGGTGGCCCGTCTGCGGATCGCACGGGGTGAGATCGAGCACGCCGCCGTTCGCATCGCCGAGGCTCGGTCCTTGGGCGTCGCGTCGGTCGAAATCGAGCTCCTGGACCGCATCGTTCGCGAATCGGGCCACGCCGGCAGCGGGGAGGATTCGCCTGTCACGACCGATCTCGCCCGTCCGGAGGCGGCCCTGTCGCTCGACGAGTCGACCCTGGCGATCGCCGTCCACGTGCTGCGCGAGGAGTACCGCATGGCGCTACGACTCTGTACTTCGCTGCTCGATCGAAGGCCGCGCATCGAGCCCCTCTGGAGAGAACGGGTGCTGCGACTCGTCGTGGCGGCAGAGGTCCGCGGCGGCGACGCGTCGACCACCCACGATGCGGTGGTGGCCTGGCGGCGCGAATGGCCCCCCGGCCGTACGCCGGATGCCGGCTGCGTGCTGATCCTCGCCTCGGCCGCCGCTCTCGGCACAGGCGACGACGTCGATGAGCTCCTCCGACGTGGTCGGGTTCTGTGCCGACGAGAGGGAATCGCGGCGCTGTTGCCCTGGTTCGACGTCGTCGACGGGGGGCGTGCCCTCGCCGAGGGACGCTACGACGATGCGGTCGTGTCGCTGCGGTCGGCCACCGACACACGCATCGGGACGGATCCCGCGGTGCTGCGTGCGCACGCCGATCTCGTCGAGGCACTGTGGTTGAGCGGTCGGCGCACCGAGGCCCGCTCCGTGCTCGATCAGTTCGAGCGTGCCGCGACGAAACGGGCACGGCGATGGTCGATCCTGGCCGTCGCGCGGGCGCGTGCCGTCTGCCGCTCCGAGCATCTCGGCATTTCGGCCTTCCGCGAGGCCGAAGCCGTCTACCGTCCCGACGACGCGCCCGACGAACATCATCGACTGCGGGAGGCTCGGCGGCGCACGCTGCCGCACAGCGTCCCCGAGACTCGGGCACCCCGCGTCGGGGACATCGCGGTCCCCGGCACGGGGTTGACGGAACACGAGCGGGAAGTGGTCGCCCTGGTCCAGCAAGGGCTTCGGAACCGGGAGATCGCGGCATCCCTCTTCGTCTCGCTGAGAACCGTCGAGCTCCGGCTGACCAACGTCTACCGCAAACTCGGCATCAGTTCACGCATGCACCTCGTCGCTCCGCCGCGCAGCGGTTCCGCCGGCTGAGGAAGCATCCGTGGGCCCGGTCGCGCGACGGTCGGGACTCTTCCAGCGACCGTCCGAAGCACGACCGAAGGCCGTCGCGAGGGCTCGGAGGCACAGCAGGGCATCGAGCACACGCATGAGGGGGTACAGCAGCACCGTCAATCGCGGCCGGGTGCCCGAGAGCGCGCAGGCGAACAGCGTCGAAACGAGATCCGCCGCCACGAAGGCGAGCAGGAGCGGAACGACCGGCAGCACCGTCATCACCTGTCGTGCCAGCTCGCCATCACCGCCCGGTACGACCAGTGCGACCACCGTCGCCGCCGTGGCGACCAGGAGCACCGGCAGGGTCAACGCGAGGACGAGACTCGACAGGATCGTCTCCGCGATGAAGACCGCCAGTGCCGCCCAGAACACCCCGAGATGGATGCCGTGACGCCGGACCGTCTGCCAGAATCCGAGGTTCCACCGCCCGACCTGCCGCACGTAGTCGCCGAAGAGCGCCGGATCCTGCGTCTCGGCGATGGCGCACTCGGGATGGAACGCGATGCGACCGAGGGCCTTCGCGTGCACCTCGAATGTCATGTTGAAATCCTCGATCGACAAGCCGGGGGCGTCGATGTCGATACGACCGAGCACGTCGGTTCGGTAGAGGCTGGCGAAACCCGGCACGATCGCCACCGCGTCGGCAGCGGGCGCAGCCTGGCCGAATTTGTGCAGGTACTGCGTACACACGTACGTGCGCTCGCGATACGCGGTCAGGAATCGACCCATCCGGGTGTCCGGCGTGTCGTGGGCGGTCGTCGCACGTCCCGCCACCGCCACGACATCGGGGGTGGTGAAGAGAGGAAGCCCGGTGCGCAGATAGTCGGTGCGCGGCCGGGAATCGGCGTCGAGGAGCAGCAGCAGCGGAAAGCGCTCAGCGATCCGGAACCGCCCGAGCCCGGCCCGTATGGCCCCGGCCTTGCCGCGGTTGGGTGACACCTCGAGAGCCGTCGCCCCGGCCTCCCTCGCACGCGCGACGGTCGCATCGGTGGAACCATCCGACACCACGAAGACATTGCGTCCTGGAACGAGCGCCCGGGCGGCGGCCACCGCGTCGGCGATGACGAGTTCCTCATTGTGAGCAGCGATCAGCACAGCGACGTCGTCGGATCGAAAGTACATCGAGGGCACCAGCAGACGGGGATCGCGACGGTGGGCGCGAGCGATGCGGAGTGCTCCCACCACCCCCCACACCGCGGTGGAGACCCCCACGGTGCAGACGGCGACGAGCACGGCCAGTGCGACGGTCATGGCATCCTCTCCCCGGCGGACAGGGCCGCGTGCTCCCGACCGTACGCGGTCCGCGCGGGCCGGCCACCGCAAGGTGGATTGCGGTCTTACACACGCGTCGTTGCGGTTTTCGGTACACCGCACGATGGCGTCCCGTTGCTTGACCCCCACCGGCCGGCGGGACCAATGTGGGCCGCGGATCGACGCCGAAGTCGACTCGATCCGGCCGAATCACCCGGACCGTCCGAGGGGACGCCCCCATCCCCTCGGACCCCCATTTGGAGGACCCCATGACGACTCTCGACGTGCCCACGTCCACGACGGCGATGCCGACGCCGCCGCCGACCGAGCGGACCTCCGCGTCCTTCGCCTACGACGTCGCCATCGTGGGTCTGGGCTACGTGGGTCTTCCGACCGCGTTGGCCTACCACGCGAGCGGCTCCCGCGTCCTGGCGCTCGATGTCTCACGGACGCGCCTTCGAGCCATCGCCTCGGGCAAGGCAGATCTCATCGACTCCGATCGCCAGCGGCTGAGCGCGGCCCTCCCCGACTCCGCCGCCTTTCGCCTGACCGGCGACGCGGCAGAGCTCTCGAACGCCGCGGCGATCGTCGTCTGCGTCCCCACGCCCGTCGATCACCAGCAGGTGCCCGATCTCGCTCCGCTGCGGGCGGCGTGCGCCACCGTCGTCGCCGCCGTCCGTACCGGTCAGCTCGTCATGTTGACGTCGACCACCTACGTGGGATGCACGCACGATCTCGTGGAGCAGCCGTTGCGAGACAGGGGCTTCTCGATCGGGCGCGATGCGTTCGTGGCTTTCAGCGCCGAACGCATCGACCCCGGCAACGTCGGTTTCGCGCAGGAGGTCGTTCCCCGAGTGATCGGCGGGGCCACTCAGGAGTGCGAAGAAGAGGGAGCCCGACTGCTCGCCCGGTACGCCGCACGCGTGCATCGGGTCTCCAGCCTGGCGACGGCGGAGATGACCAAGCTGCTCGAGAACACGTTTCGCGCGGTGAACATCGCCCTCGCCAACGAGTTCGCCGACATCTGCGGTGCGCTGGAGGTTCCGATCACCGAGGTGATCGAGGCGGCGAGCACCAAACCCTACGGTTTCATGGCGTTCTACCCGGGTCCGGGCGTCGGAGGGCACTGCATCCCGTGCGACCCGCATTATCTGCTGTGGCAGCTGAAGGCCCTCCGCTTCGACGCGGGCATCATCACAGAGGCCATGACCCGGATCTCCGCACGTCCGGCCCGCGTCGTTCAGCGTGTGCGCGACGAACTCGGACGCGCGGGGAAGGGAACGCTCCACGCGCGGGTGCTCGTGGTCGGCGTCGCCTACAAGCCTGACGTGGCAGACCTCCGCGAGTCGCCGGCGCTGGAGATCATGGACGGGCTCCTCGACCTCGGCGCGGAGGTGCAGTACATCGACCCGCACGCGCCGAGCGTGCGCCTGCACTCCGGACGCACGCGCGAGTCGCTCGCCGATCCCGCGACGTTCGCTCCCGACCTCGTGCTCGTGCACACGCGTCACCGCGACACCGACCTCGAGTGGCTCGCCCCCGATGCACTCGTCCTCGACGGCACGTACCGAAGCGACGACATCGCCGGTCGCGTGCTGCTGTGACATCCACCGACCATTCCGCGCGCATCCAGGAGATCCCCATGAAGACCCTTGTGACCGGAGGGGCCGGCTTCGTCGGCAGCCACCTCGTCGACCACCTCCTCCGGCTCGGCGACGAGGTCGTGGTCCTCGACGACCTGTCGACCGGCTCCGCCCGCAACCTCGCCGCCGCCGCCGAGAACCCTCGTCTCGAGATGGTCCACGGCTCGATCCTGAACACACAGACCGTGCGTACGGCGATGCAGTCGTGCGACCGGGTGTTCCACCTCGCCGCGGCGGTGGGGGTCAAACTCATCGTCGAGCAGCCGCTACGAGGGCTACGCATCAACATCCACGGCACCGAGAACGTGCTGACCGCGGCGATTGAGGCGCGGGCCTCGGTGCTGATGCTCTCCACCAGCGAGGTGTACGGAAAGAACACGGCCGACAAGCTCCGCGAGGATTCCGACCGCATCCTGGGGGATCCGCTCCTGTCGCGCTGGACCTACGCCGGGGCCAAAGGCATCGACGAGGCGTTCGCGAAAGCCTATTGCGACGAGGAGGGACTCGACGTCGCCATCGTGCGATTGTTCAACACGGTCGGTCCGCGTCAGACCGGACGCTACGGCATGGTCCTGCCGAATCTCGTCGGGCAGGCGCTGCGCGGCGAACCGCTGACGGTGTTCGGCGACGGGCTCCAGACCCGATGCTTCTCGGCTGTCGAAGATGTGGTGCCGGCCCTCGAGCTCATCGAGCGCGACCCGCGCGCCCTCGGCGAGGCGTACAACCTCGGCGGAGCGCGCGAGATCTCGATCCTCGAGCTGGCAAGCGAGATCATCACCACCTTGAACAGCCCCAGCGCCGTCGAGATGGTGCCGTATGCGCAGGCGTACGCGGCCGGGTTCGAGGACATGCGGCGCCGTGTGCCCGACAACACCAAAGCCCACGATCTCGTGGGGTACGAGCCCCGGACATCGCTGTCGACGACGATCGTCCGCGTCGCCGACGACCTGCTCGCGCGTGAACGTCTCGGATCCGATGCCATGCCCCTGGCACGCACCGGCGCCGTCCGCGGAGTGAACTGATGTGCGGCATCGCCGCCTCGGTCGGTCGCCACGGCGCGGCCTCTCGGGTGAAGGCCGCCCTCGAGCGTCTGGAGTATCGCGGCTACGATTCCGCCGGCATCGCCGCGCGCTCGGCTGACGGTGGCGTCGCCTACGCGCGGACCGTGGGGGGCGTGGCATCCCTGGGCACGGCCCCGGATGATCCGACCACCGCGGCCATCGGGCACACGAGATGGGCGACCCACGGCGGTGTGACGGAGCGCAACGCCCACCCGCTGCGCGACTGCACCGGTCGCCTGTTCATCGCCCACAACGGCATCATCGAAAACGCCGACATTCTGCGAACCGAGCTCGTCGCTGCGGGGCACCGGCTGACCAGCGATGTCGACTCGGAGGTCATCGTGCACCTGCTCGAAGACGCGCTGATCACTGCCGTCTCCCTCGCTGCCGCTCTCTTCGCGGCGGCAGAACGACTTCGAGGCAGCTGGGCCGTGGTCGCACTCGACACCCTCACCGGAGAGATCGCCGCCACGGCGCACGGCTCGCCGTTGATCGCCGCAGAAGCTGCCGACGGCGTGTACGTCGCGAGCGATGTGGGCGCAGTGACCGACCGGGTCACCGAGTTCCGTGTGATCGACGACGACGATGTCGTGGTGCTCGATTCCGCCGGCATCCGATGGTGGGGCGCCGGGCAGAGCGCACCGACACCGGCGGCGCGTACCGTGCCACGCTCGCACCGCTCCCCCGTCGCGGGGCGTCACTCCGATCACATGGGCAACGAGATCGACGAGCAGCCCGCCGTAGCCCGGTCCATCGTCAACTCGCTGGCACCGCGCATCGCCGAGGGAGCGCTGTGGAACGACCTGGCGCTGCCTCCGATCGAGACGTTCGAGCGGGTGGTGATCCTCGGTTGTGGAACGTCTTTGCACGCCGGACGCGCGGTGGGCGGTGTGTTCTCGAAGCTCGGACGCCTCCCGAGCCGAGCCCTCGTGGCCAGCGAGTGCGCGGATGCCGTGTGGGAACCGCGCACCCTCGTGATCGCCCTCAGCCAATCGGGCGAGACCGCAGATGTGCTGCGCGCATTCGAGGCACTGCCGCGTACCGGCATCACGGTGCTCGCGCTCACCAACAATCCGATGTCTACGCTCGCGCGTCGTGCCGATGCGGTGATCGACTGCCTCGCCGGTCCGGAGATCGGCGTGGCGGCGACGAAGACCTTCCTCGCCCAGGTGCTGACGGGCGTCTGCGTGGCGCTGTCCGGCCTTTCGACCTCGCCCCGGCTCGCCCCGCGCGTCTTCGCCGCACAGCAGCGCGCACTGCATCATGCGCCCGCGGCCATCGAGCGGGCACTGCGGGTCTGGGGCGACATCGTCCCCGGCCTGACGAACCGGTTCGCCGAGGCGCCGGGCTTCCTCTTCCTCGGACGCGGGGGCGGCGTCGTCTATGCGGCCGAGGGCGCTCTGAAACTCAAGGAGCTGACCTATCGGTGGGCCGAGCATCAGCCCGCCGGCGAGCTCAAGCACGGTCCGCTCGCGCTCGTCGGCCAGGGCACACCGGTGTTCGTCGTCGATGACGGGGACCCTCGGCTCGATGTCAGCATCGCGGAGGTGGAGGCCCGCGGCGGCCATGTCGTGCGGGTGTCCGGGCCGGGGCCGCAGACGTCGCCCTCTCGTCCGAGCACTTCCGACGCCCTCCTGCTTCCCGCGTGGGGTCCCCTGGATGCCGTCGTCCCCCTGCAGATGTTCGCTCGAGCGCTTGCTCTCCACCTCGGGCACAACGTGGATCGGCCCCGCAACCTCGCCAAGTCCGTGACCGTCCAATGAGGATCGCGCCCCGTGCGACCCCGTCTCGAAAGGTCCTGCCGATGCCCACGCAGTCGATGGTGCTCCTTCCGCCCGCACGCCGTTCACGTCTCCTGGCCGCTCTGGCCGTCGTATCGTTCGTGCTCGGCGCACTCGTCGCCGTTCCGACTCCTGTGCACGCCGCCACCTCCACGATCGTGAGCCTGACGTTCGACGACGCGAACTCCAATCAGCTCGACGCGCTCCCGGCGCTGAAGACCAATGGGATGAAAGCCACCTTCTACGTCCCGTCGGGCTACGTGGGCGCAGCGGGATACATGACCAGGGCGAATCTGAACACGCTCAAGACCGCGGGACACGAGATCGGCGGCCACACCGTCAACCATCCCGATCTGGCCGCCATCGGCATCGACGAGGCGCGCCGGCAGATCTGCACCGATCGCAAGACGCTCACCACCTGGGGCTTCACCGTCCGGAGCTTCGCCTATCCGTTCGCCTCGAGCACATCCGCTGTCGAACAGGCCGCGTCCGACTGCGGCTACCGGAGCGCGCGATCGCTCGGCGACATCCGCAGCCGGTTCGGCTGCCCGACCTGCGCCTACGCGGAGTCGATCCCGTCGGCGACACCCTTCGCTCTGCGCGCTCTGGATCAGGTCGAGACGACATGGACGCTCGCCGATTTGCAGCAGGGCGTGCTCAATGCCGAGAACGCGGGCGGCGGATGGGTGCAATACACCTTCCATGACGTCTGCGCGAATGCCTGCAGTACGATCGCCGTCTCGCCCTCCACCTTCGCGCAGTTCCTCACGTGGCTCGCGGCACGCCAATCCCGAGGCACGGTCGTCAAGACAGTCGGTGACGTCGTCGGGGGGTCCGCTCGTCCCGTCGTCAACGGTCCCGTGGTCCCCGCCCCCACCGGGACGACCAACGGGGTGGTCAACGCCGGCCTGGAGACGGCGGCCGCGGGAGGCGGGCCAGCCTGTTGGATGCGCGGCGGCTGGGGCACGAACTCTCCGACGTTCACGTCGGGCACCCCGGCTCACGCGGGTGCCGTCGCCAGTGCGATCTCGATGACCGGCTACTCCTCGGGCGACGCCAAGCTCTTGCCCCAGTTCGATCTCGGTCAGTGCTCTCCCACGGTCACCCCCGGACGCTCCTACTCCCTCCGCAGTTGGTACCGGGCCACGGTGGTCACGCAGTTCGCCGTCTACCTGCGCTCCAGTACCGGGGCGTGGAGTTACTGGACGTCCAGCCCGTGGTTCGCCGCGACCTCGACCTGGACCGAGGCCACCTGGACCGCGCCGACGATTCCGGCCGGATACACCGGCATCAGCTTCGCGCTGACGGTGTTCGGCAACGGCCTGCTCCGCACCGACGATCTGTCTCTGTACGACAGCGCCGGGGCGCCCCCGCCGGCCATCGGAGCGGCACAGGCCGAGACGCCTCTCTCCCGTCACGCGCCTCCGCCCGTGGACGGCTCCATCGAGGTCTTCACTCCGACCGAGAGCGACGTCGCCGGGTGAGGCGCGGCGAGAGGACGACGGCGGCGGTGCTCCTGCTCCTCACCGTCGTCCTCGGCGGCGGATGCAGCACCGCTTCCCGTCAACCGCCCGATCGCGACACGGGCTACCCGTGGCACACGAACATCGTGGCGACGACCTTCTGGGTGGGCGAGGTGTTCGACCCCGACGCCACGGACGGGAGCCAGCGGCTCTCGACCTACGACGCCGATTGGCTCGGGTCGTACGGGGGATGCGACGGCGTCGCTCACGGGGGCGCGTGCGCGACCGAGCGGCGCACCGGGGAGAACGGCTACTTCCCCACCACGATGACGCCGCTCGAGAACCCGTTCTACCTCGACCTGCCGTTCGACGACGTGAACGACCCCGAGGCTTTCGACGCCCGCGGCGATGTCGTGCCCTGGGCCTCGACGGCGCCGTACGCGGACGCGGTCCACGATCGCACCGTCAGCCTGATGAAGAACCGCTGGGTCGTCCTCCATCGCGACGGGCGCGTATGTTACGGGCAGATCCAGGACGCCGGCCCCGGTGAGTACCACGACGCCGCCTATGTCTTCGGTTCCGACGACCGCCGTCCGGCGAACGCTCGCTACAACGGCGCCGGCCTCGACGTGTCGCCCGCCCTCAACGGGTGCCTGGGATTCGCCGAGCTGAACGGCGACGACGACCGGGTGGACTGGGCGTTCGTCGATGACGCCGACGTCCCGGCCGGTCCGTGGACCACGCTCATCACCGCGAGTCCCGTGCGGTGACCACGGGCACGCAGACGAAAGGGCCGGATGCCTCGGCATCCGGCCCTTCCCCTCGCGATTACTGGCCGCGGCGATCGCGCAGCTGCTGCAGCGCGTCGTCGAGAAGCGACGCCGCTTCTTCTTCGGTGCGACGCTCTTTCACATACGCGAGGTGCGTCTTGTAGGGCTCGGCCTTCGCGAGGGCCGGCGGGTTGCTCTTGTCGCGACCGGCGGGAAGGCCGGAGTGCGGGGAGTCGATGGTCTCGGGGATCTCGGCATCGGCGATGCCCGCCGCGAAGTACCGCACGGTCTCGTTGCCGAGGGCATCCCAGTACGACACGGCCACGCGGTCGGCGTGGAAGCCGTGGTCCTGCTCGCCCATCGGGCCCGCGCCTACGCGCGAACCCCGGATCGCGTTTCCGCCTGTCGCCATGTCAGATCTCCGCGAACTTGGTCAGCAGACCGAGGCCGACGATGGTGACGAACCACACCAGCGCGAGCACGATCGTGAATCGGTTGAGGTTGCGTTCCGCCAGGCCCGACGAGCCGAGCGCGGAGCTCATACCGCCGCCGAACATGTCGGACAGACCGCCGCCGCGCCCCTTGTGGAGCAGGATGAGCAGGGTCAGCAGGAGGCTGGTGACTCCCAGGAGCACCTGCAGGACGAACTCGAGAATCTGCACTGTCGAAAGCCTTTCGCGAGCGGCCCAGTCGACCGCACAAGCGTCAAGTATACGGGGAGGCGTGCCGGGCGCACGGATGCCCGCGGCGAAGCGCCGCGGGCATCGGTGAGGGGGTCAGACCCCGACGTGCTTCTGGAAGCGGATGATCGCGGCGAACTCGTCGACGACGAGGCTCGCGCCACCCACCAGGGCGCCGTCCACATCGGGCTCGCGCATGAAGCCGGCGATGTTGCCCGACTTCACCGATCCGCCGTACAGCACACGGGTGCGTGCGGCGGCGTCGGCACCGAGCTTGTCGGCGACGACGGCGCGGAGCTTCGCGCAGACCTCCTGCGCCTGGTCGGGCGTCGCCGCCTGGCCGGAGCCGATGGCCCAGACCGGCTCGTACGCCACGACGATGTCGGCATCGGATGCCACGCCCTCGAGCGCGACCTCGAGCTGACCCACGGGCACGGCGCTGGCGCCGAACTTCTCGAGGTCCTCCGAGGTCTCGCCGACGCAGATGACCGGCACGACGCCGTGGCGCAGAGCCGCCTGCGTCTTGGCCGCGACGACCTCGTCGGTCTCGGCGTGGAACTGACGACGCTCGGAGTGACCGATGATGACGTACCGCGCGTTGAGCTTGGCCAGGAACTGGCCCGAGATCTCACCCGTGTACGCACCGGAGTCGTGTGCCGACAGATCCTGGCCGCCGAGGGCGAACGGGATCTTGTCGGCGTCGAGCAGCGTCTGGACGGTACGCAGGTCGGTGAACGGCGGGAAGACCGCCACCTCGACGCTGCTGTCGTCGTGCTGGGCGTCTTTCAACGTCCAGTGCAGCTTCTGGACGAACGCGACCGCCTGCAGGTGGTCGAGGTTCATCTTCCAGTTGCCTGCGATGAGGGGGGTTCGCCTGTTCTGCGCAGCAGACGATTCCGTGTCGATTACGACCATCCGAGGACCTCCAGTCCGGGGAGCTTCTTGCCTTCGAGGAACTCCAGGCTCGCGCCGCCACCCGTGGAGATGTGGCCGAACTCGTCATCCGAGAATCCGAGTTGACGCACGGCCGCGGCCGAGTCGCCGCCACCGACCACGCTGAGGCCGTCGACCTCGGTGAGAGCGGCAGCGACCGTCTTGGTGCCGGCTTCGAACGCCGCCATCTCGAACACGCCCATGGGGCCGTTCCAGAAGACGGTGCGCGAGGCGCGGATCGCGTCGGCGAAGATCTCCGCCGTGCGCGGGCCGATGTCGAGACCGAGACCCGAGGCGCCGAAGTCGGTGTCCTCGAGTGCGTCCGCGTCGGCGATCACGTGCTCGGCGTCCGCCGAGAACGAGGCCGCGACGACCGCGTCGACCGGGAGGACGATCTCGACGCCGCGCTCCTTCGCCGTGGCGAGGTAGCCCTTCACGGTGTCGATCTGGTCCTTCTCGAGCAGGCTCGAGCCGACCTTGTGCCCTTCGGCGACGAGGAAGGTGAACATCATGCCGCCACCGACGAGGAGCTTGTCGACGCGGGGCAGCAGGTGCTCGATGACGCCGAGCTTGTCGCTGACCTTGGATCCGCCGAGCACGACCGTGTACGGACGCTCCGGGTTCTCGGTCAGGCGGTCGAGGACCTCGAGCTCCTTCTGGATGAGCAGACCCGCGGCCGAGGGCACCAGCTGGGCGAGGTCGTAGACGCTCGCCTGCTTGCGGTGCACGACGCCGAAGCCGTCCGACACGAGCGCGTCGCCGAGTCCGGCGAGTTCCCGTGCGAAGGCCTGGCGCTCGGCTTCGTCCTTCGAGGTCTCGCCCGCGTTGAAGCGGAGGTTCTCGATGACGGCGACCTCGCCGTTCTCGAGCGAGGCCACAGCATCCTGAGCCGACTCGCCGACCGTGTCGCGCGCGAACGCGACCGGCTGGCCGAGCAGCTCGGACAGCCGCTGCGCGACCGGCTCGAGCGAGTACTTCGGGTCGGGCGCGCCGTCGGGGCGGCCCAGGTGCGAGCACACGACCACACGCGCGCCGGCGTTGATCAGTGCGTTGAGAGTCGGAAGCGACGCCCGCACGCGGCCATCGTCCGTGATGATCCCGTCCTTGAGAGGAACGTTGAGATCACAACGGACGATGACGCGCGTGCCGGCGAGCGACCCCAGCGAATCGAGGGTGCGCAGAGCCATGAAGGTTTACAGGCGCTCGGCGACGTACTCGGTGAGGTCGACGAGACGGTTCGAGTAGCCCCACTCGTTGTCGTACCACGACGAGACCTTGACGAGGTTGCCGCTGACGTTGGTCAGCTCGGCGTCGAAGATCGACGAGTGCGGGTTGCCCTGGATGTCGCTCGAGACGATCGGGTCTTCGGTGTACTGCAGGATGCCGTTGAGGCGACCCTCGGCAGCGGCCTTCTTGTAGACCTCGTTGACCTGGTCGACGGTCAGGCCCTCGGTGGGCGTGACGATCGTGAGGTCGACGATCGAGCCGGTGGGAACCGGAACGCGGTACGACGAGCCGCTGAGCTTGCCGTTGAGCTCGGGCAGCACCAGGCCGATGGCCTTGGCGGCACCGGTCGAGGCGGGAACGATGTTGATCGCTGCACCGCGGGCACGACGCAGGTCGCTGTGCGGGCCGTCCTGCAGGTTCTGGTCGGCCGTGTAGGCGTGAGCCGTCATCATGAAGCCGCGCTCGATACCGAAGGCCTCGTTGAAGACCTGGGCGAGAGGAGCGAGGCAGTTCGTGGTGCACGACGCGTTCGAGATGATGACGTCGGTCTCGGGGTTGTACGTCTCTTCGTTGACGCCCATCACGATGGTCGCGTCGTCACCCGTGGCGGGAGCCGAGATGAGGACCTTCTTGGCACCGCCGGTGATGTGCTTCTTGGCGTCTTCGGCCTTGGTGAAGCGGCCGGTGGACTCGATGACGATGTCGACGCCGAGCTCGCCCCAGGGGAGGTTCGCCGGGTCGCGCTCTTCGAAGACCTTGATGGTCTTGTCGCCGACGGTGATGGAGTCTGCGGTGTACGAGACGTCCTCGGCGAGAACGCCGCCGACGGAGTCGTACTTGAGGAGGTGCGCCAGCGACTTGTTGTCGGTGAGGTCGTTCACCGCCACGATTTCGAGGTCGGCACCCTGCGCGAGAGCCGCGCGGAGGTAGTTGCGTCCGATACGGCCGAAGCCGTTGATTCCGATCTTGACGGTCACGGAATATCTCCTGAATCAGTTGTGCGCGAGAAGCGCGTGATTGCGGTGTTCGCTGGCGGACAACGGCGTCCCGGTGAGGTGTCCCACCGGGACGCCGCACCGTTTACGACAGTACCAGCAGACCCGTGGTCTTCTCTCGGGCCGCGGCGAAGCGGTCCTGGGCGTCGGCCCAGTTCGCGATGTTCCAGAACGCCTTCACGTAGTCGGCGCGGACGTTCTTGTAGTCGAGGTAGTAGGCGTGCTCCCACACGTCGAGCAGCAGCAGCGGAACGGTGCCGGCGACGATCTGTCCCTGCTGGTCGAAGAACTGCTGGATCAGCAGGTTCTGACCGATCGAGTCCCAGAACAGACCCGCCCAGCCCGAGCCCTGCACGCCGAGAGCGGCGGCGGTGAACTGCGCGCGGAACGCGTCGAACGAACCGAACTGGTCGTCGATGGCCGACTCGAGATCACCGGTGGGCTTGTCTCCGCCGTGGGGCGAGAGGTTCGTCCAGAAGATCGAGTGGTTGGTGTGGCCGCCGAGGTTGAACGCGAGGTCCTTCTGCAGGCGGTTGATGTTGGCGAAATCGCCCTTCTCGCGCGCGTCGGCGAGGAGCTCGAGGGTGGTGTTCGCGCCGTTGACATAGGTCTGGTGGTGCTTGCTGTGGTGCAGCTCCATGATGGTCGCACTGATGTGCGGCTCCAGCGCCGAGTAGTCGTAGGGCAGTTCGGGCAGCGTGTAGGTCGCCATGTTCTCTACTTCCGATCGGTCGCCGCCGAGGCCTCTTCACCGGGAAGGCGTGCCGAGGAACCGAGCAGCGAGGGTGACGTTTTCATCCTAGTGACGGGTAACGCACGAGCCACGGGGTTGCTTCCCCGCATGACGGAGGATAGATCGCCCGGGCGCGTCGCTCAGCGTGACGAGAAGGCCCCGGATGCCGGACCCGCACGGCGAGAACGGGGCGGCGCAGACGCGGGCTCGGGGCACGCCGACGCGAGCCGCACCCGAGGAGCACGAACGGTCCGCGGGCCCCACCACTCAACCGACGCGTCGACCGCGCGGCATCCGGAGTCGGGGAATCAGTCCTCGGCGCCGACCGGAACCGCGGCCTCGGTGCCGGGGATGCCCTCGACCTCGGCCTTCTTGTCGGCCATCGCCAGCAGACGGCGGATGCGACCGGCCACGGCGTCTTTGGTCAGGGGCGGGTCGGCGTGGTGACCCAGCTCGTCGAGGCTCGCGTCGCGGTGGGCCAGGCGCAGAGCGCCGGCCTGCTGCAGGTGGTCGGGAACCTCGTCGCCGAGGATCTCGAGCGCGCGCTCGACGCGCGCGCACGCGGCGACGGCCGCCTGGGCGGAGCGACGCAGGTTGGCGTCGTCGAAGTTGACGAGACGGTTCACGCCCGCGCGCACCTCGCGGCGCTGACGCATCTGGTCCCACTCCCCCGCGGTGCGGCGCGCGCCCATCTCGTACAGGGCGCCCCGAATGGCTTCTCCGTCGCGCACCACGACGCGCGGCACACCGCGCACCTCTCGCGCCTTCGCGGGAATGCCGATGCGGTGCCCCGCGCCGACGAGAGCCATCGCGGCCTCCGACGACGGGCACGAGATCTCGAGCGCCGCCGAGCGGCCGGGGTCGCTCAGGGTGCCGCTCGCCAGGAACGCACCGCGCCAGATGGCGCTGAGGTCGGGACGCGATCCCGTCGTGAGCTTGTTGGGAAGGCCGCGCACGGGGCGACGGCGCTGGTCGAGCAGGCCGGTCTGACGAGCGAGGGTCTCGCCCGCCTCGATGACGCGCACCGCGTAGTGGCCGCCGGTGCGTCCGCCCGACCCCTGCACGTGGTGCAGTTCGGGGCGCACGCCGTACAGCTCCATGAGGTCGCGGGCCACCCGGCGGGCCAGGATGTCGGAGTCGAGTTCGGCCTCGACGGCGACGCGGTTGGCGATGGAGTGCAGACCACCGGAGAAGCGCAGGAGGGCGGTGAGCTCGGCGATCCGCGCGGTCGGGCGCGGGTCGCGGACGGTGATGAGCTCGGCCTTCACGTCGGCGGTCAGGGGCACGGTTCTCCTCGGGTGGGGGCAGCGGGGACGACGGTACAGCCTACTCGCGACCGAGGTCGCGGTGAGCCACACGCACGGCCACCCCGGGCACATCGGAAAGACGTGCAGCGAGTTCACGGGCCATGACGACCGACCGGTGCTTGCCGCCCGTGCAGCCGATCGCCACCACCGAGTGACGCTTGTTCTCGCGCTGGTAGCCCTCGAGCACGGGGTTCAACGCCGCGGCGTACGCGCCGAGGAACTCCGCCGCCCCCTCCTGCCCGAGCACGTACTCCCGCACGCGCGGGTCTTCGCCCGTGAGAGCGCGCAGGTCTTCGTTCCAGAACGGGTTCGGCAGGAAGCGCATGTCGGCGACGAGGTCGACGTCGGGGGGCAGCCCGTACTTGAACCCGAAGCTCATGAGCGTCACCGTGTGGCGTGCAGCGCCCTCATCGCCGAAGAGGGCGACCGTGCGCAGCGACAGCTGGTGCACGTTCAGCGACGAGGTGTCGATCACGACGTCGGCGGCCTCCCGCACGGGTGCGAGACGTTCACGCTCCCGGCGGATGCCGTCGAGGATGGTGCCCTCGCCCTGCAGCGGGTGCGGACGCCGCACGGCTTCGAACCGACGCACCAGCACCGCGTCGCTGGCGTTGAGGAACACCACGCGCACCTGGCGACCCGCCTGCAGACTGCGCATGGCCTCGGGCAGATCGCTGAACAGGCTGCGACCGCGGACGTCGACGACCACCGCGACGCGAGGAACCGCCCCACCGGCGAGCTCGGTGAGCTCGAGCAGCGGACGCAGCATCTGCGGCGGGAGGTTGTCGACGACGTACCAGTCGAGGTCTTCGAGGGCATTGGCCACGGTCGACCGCCCCGCGCCGGACATTCCCGTGACGATCAGCACCTCGCCTGGCTCGTCGCGTGCCGGTTCCATGGGCGATCGCCTCCCGTTGTCGTGTCCAGCCTACCGAGACAGGTGCGTGTGGATGGCCTCGGCCAGTGTCGGCCCGATACCCGGCAGCTCCGTGATCTCGTCGGGCGTGGCGTTCTTCAACGCCGAGACCGACCCGAAGTGGCGCAGCAGCGCCTTGATGCGGGTGTCACCGAGTCCCGGCACCTCGGTGAGCACGCTCGTGATGTCGCGCTTGCGGCGCTTGCGTTGATGCACGATCGCGAACCGATGGGCCTCGTCGCGCAGGCGCTGCAGCAGGTACAGGGCCTCGGAGGTGCGCGGCAGGATCACCGGGTACTCCTCCCCCGGCAGCCACACCTCCTCGAGACGCTTGGCGATCCCGCAGAGCGCGATCTCCTCGTGCCCCGCGTCGGCCAGCGCCCGTGCGGCGGCCGCGACCTGGGGCTGACCGCCGTCGACGACGAGCAGCTGCGGGCGATACGCGAAGCGGGGGCGCTTCCGCGCCGTCACGACGTCGCCGTCGGCCGTGGCCTCTTCGGAGTCGGGCGACGTCACGATCGCGCCGTCAATCGTCTCGGGCTCGATCTCGTCGGGTCGGTCCAGGTACGCCACGCGTCGCGTGAGCACCTGGTACATCGAGTCGGTGTCGTCGGTCGTCTCGGCGACCCCGAACGAGCGGTACTGGTCTTTGCGGGGAAGCCCGTCTTCGAAGACCACCATCGAGGCCACGACGTTGGTCCCCGACAGGTGCGAGATGTCGAAGCACTCGATGCGCAACGGCGCCTCGGTCATGCCGAGCGCCTCCTGCAGGTCGGTGAGAGCCTGCGACCGGGCGACGTAGTCACTCGTGCGCCGCGTCTTGTGCAGCATCAGCGCCTGCTGCGCGTTGAGGGTGGCGGTCTTGAGCAGGTCGGCCTTGCGCCCGCGCTGGGCGACCTGCAGCGTCACCGGGCGGCCGCGCCGCTCGCGCAGCCAGTCCTCGAGCTGCGGGGCGTCGTCGGGCAGCTCGGGAACCATCACCTGGCGCGGGATGTCGGCGGCATCCGCATCGCCGTAGGTGCGCTGCAGCACCTGGTCGACGAGGTCGGCGCCCGAGATGTCGATCTCTTTCTCGATCGTCGTGGCGCGCACACCGCGCACGCGCCCGCCCCGCACGACGAAGTGCTGCACGGTGGCGGCGAGTTCGTCTTCGGCGATGCCGAAGAGATCGGCATCGGTGTCGGGCGCCAGCACCAGGGCGCTCTTGCCCAGCACGGCGTCGATGGCCTGCAGACGGTCCCGGTAGAGGGCGGCGGCCTCGTAGTCCATCGCCGCCGACGCCTCTTTCATGCGGGCGGTGAGCTCGCGCGCGAAACGCTGGTCGCCGCCCGACATGAAGGCGACGAAATCGTCGACCATCGCACGGTGCTCGGCGATGGTGACCTTCATCGAGCAGGGTCCGCCGCAGCGGCCGATCTGCCCGGGGAAGCACGGCCGCCCCGAGGCCATGGCCTTCTTGTACGACGAATCGCTGCAGGTGCGGATCGGGAAGACCTTGATCATCAGGTCGATCGTGTCGTGCACCGCCCACACCTTGGGGTACGGCCCGAAGTACTTCGCCCCGCGGATCTTGGGGTTGCGGGTCACGATCACGCGCGGCGCCTCGTCGGCGAGGGTGATCGCCATGAAGGGGTACGACTTGTCGTCGCGGTAGCGCACGTTGAAGGGCGGATCGAACTCTTTGATCCACATGAACTCGAGCTGCAGCGAGTCGATGTCGCTGGGCACGACCGTCCACTCCACGCTCGCCGCGGTCGTGACCATGCGGCGGGTGCGTTCGTGCAGCGAGTGCAGGGGCGCGAAGTAATTCGACAACCGGGCGCGCAGATTCTTGGCCTTGCCGACGTACAGCACACGGCCCTCGGCATCGCGGAACCGGTAAACCCCCGGGTTGGTGGGGATCTCGCCGGCTTTCGGACGATAGGGCAGGTGCGACATCCGTTCTCGGGATGCCACGGCTCAGCCCGCCGCGCTCACGAGCTCCGGCTCGGCGCGTGCGGCGTCGAGCGCGGCGGCGTTGCGCTGCGTCCCCGTGCGTCCGGACTCCAGCAGCTCGGCCAGGAACGCACCCGTGTGGCTCGCCTCGACCTTCGACACCTGCTCGGGGGTTCCGGTCGCGACGACCATGCCGCCGCCGGAGCCGCCCTCGGGACCGAGGTCGATCACCCAGTCGGAGCTCTTGATCACGTCGAGGTTGTGCTCGATGACGATCACGGTGTTGCCCTTGTCGACGAGGCCGTTGAGCACCTTGAGCAGCAGCGAGACGTCTTCGAAGTGCAGGCCCGTGGTCGGCTCGTCGAGCACGTAGATCGACCGACCGTTGCTCCGGCGCTGCAGCTCGGTCGCGAGCTTCACGCGCTGCGCCTCTCCACCCGACAGGGTCGTGGCCGACTGCCCGAGGCGCACGTAGCCGAGGCCCACGTCGACGAGCGTCTTGAGGTAGCGGTGGATGGCCTGGATGGGCTCGAAGAACTCGGCGGCCTCGGCGATCGGCATCTCGAGCACCTCGGCGATGTTCTTGCCCTTGTAGTGCACCGACAGGGTGTCGCGGTTGTACCGCTTGCCGTGGCAGACCTCGCAGTCGACGTACACGTCGGGCAGGAAGTTCATCTCGATCTTCAGCGTGCCGTCGCCCGAGCAGGCCTCGCAGCGTCCGCCCTTGACGTTGAAGCTGAAGCGCCCGGCCTGGTAGCCGCGCACCTTCGCCTCGGGCGTCTCGCTGAACAGGCTGCGCACGCGGTCGAACACGCCGGTGTAGGTCGCCGGGTTCGAGCGCGGGGTGCGGCCGATGGGCGCCTGATCGACGTGCACGACCTTGTCGAGGTTGTCGAGCCCGGTGACGCGCGTGTGCTTGCCGGGAACGCGGCGGGCACCGTTGAGCTTCGAGGCGAGCACTTCGTACAGGATGCCGTTGACCAGCGTCGACTTGCCGGAGCCGCTGACGCCGGTGACGGCCGTCAGCACCCCGAGCGGGAAGTCGACCGTGACGTTCTGCAGGTTGTTCTCGCGTGCACCGACGACCGTCACCTGACGCTTCTTGTCGATCTTGCGGCGCTTCTTGGGCGCCTCGATCGCGCGGCGTCCCGAGAGGTACGCGCCGGTGAGAGAGTTCTCGTCGGTCAGGAGCCCGGCGAGGGGGCCGGAGTGCACGACATTGCCGCCGTCGACGCCGGCCCGGGGACCGATGTCGACGACCCAGTCGGCCGCGTGGATGGTCTCTTCGTCGTGCTCGACGACGATGAGGGTGTTGCCGAGGTCGCGCAGCGTCTCGAGCGTCTGGATCAGGCGGCGGTTGTCGCGCTGGTGCAGACCGATCGAGGGCTCGTCGAGCACGTAGAGCACGCCGGTGAGGCCGGATCCGATCTGCGTGGCCAGTCGAATGCGCTGCGCCTCGCCGCCTGACAGCGTTCCGGCCGCCCGACCGAGACTGAGGTAGTTGAGGCCGACCTGCAGCAGGAAGTCGAGGCGGGCGCGGATCTCGCGCAGCACGGCGGCGGCGATGGTGGCCTCACGGGCCGTGAGCTTCAGCTTCGAGAAGAACTCCCGGGCGTCGGCGAGGCTCATGCGCGAGGCCGCGGCGATCGACGTGTCGTCGACGAGCACCGCCAGCACCTCGGGCTTGAGACGGTCGCCGTCGCAGACGGCGCAGGGGACCTCGCGCAGGTACTCCGACCACCGCTGACGCTGCGTGTCGGATTCGGCCTGCAGGTACTGCCGCTCGATGTAGGGCACGACGCCCTCGAAGCCCGACGCGTACCGCATCTCACGGCCGTAACGGTTCTTCCACTTGACCGTGACCTTGTAGTTCTCGCCGCGCAGCACGGCCTGCTGCACGTCGTGCGAGAGCTTGCGCCACGGGGTGTCGAGCGAGAAGTCGAGGTCGCGCGCGAGTCCCTCGAGCAGGCGCTCGTAGTACTGGAAAAGCCCCTTGCCCTGCGTGGTCCACGGGAGGATCGCCCCTTCGCGGATCGACAGATCTTCGTCGCCGAGCATGAGGTCGACGTCGACAGACATGCGCGTGCCGAGGCCGGAGCACACCGGGCAGGCGCCGAACGGGGCGTTGAACGAGAAGGTGCGCGGCTCGATCTCGGTCAGCTGCAGCGGGTGGCCGTTCGGGCACGCGAGCTTCTCGGAGAACGACTGCCAGGCGTCGTCGCCCTCTTCGTCGACGAAGTTCACCTGCATGATGCCACCGGCCAGGCCCATGGCCGTCTCGACCGAGTCGGTGACGCGGCTCAGGTTGTCTCCGGATGCCACGAGTCGGTCGACGACGACGGCGATGTCGTGCTTGTAGCTCTTCTTCAGCGTCGGCGGCTCGGCGAGCTGCACGAGGTCACCGTCGACGACGGCGCGGGCGTAGCCCTTCGCACTGAGCTCCTTGAAGAGGTCGACGAACTCGCCCTTCTTCTGCGTGACCACGGGGGCGACGATCTGGTACCGCGTGCGCTCGGGCAGCTCCATGAGCTGATCGGCGATCTGCTGCACGGTCTGACGCTGGATGCGCGCGCCACAGTCGGGGCAGTGAGGGACGCCGATGCGCGCCCACAGCAGACGCATGTAGTCGTGGATCTCGGTGATCGTGCCCACCGTGGATCGCGGATTGCGGTTGGTCGACTTCTGGTCGATCGAGACCGCCGGGCTGAGTCCCTCGATGAAGTCGACGTCGGGCCGGTCGACCTGGCCGAGGAACTGACGTGCGTAGGCGCTCAGGGACTCGACGTAGCGTCGCTGGCCCTCGGCGAAGATCGTGTCGAACGCGAGGCTCGACTTTCCCGAACCGGACAGCCCCGTGAACACGACGAGCGAGTCGCGCGGAATGTCGAGGTCGACGTTCTTCAGGTTGTGGACACGGGCACCCCGAACGCTCAGCTTTCCGCTGGTGCCGGAGTTCGCTGACGACGAGGGAGAGGAAACGGGAACGATGGGCACGTGTTAAGTCTAGGTCGGGCCTCCGACATCGGCCCCGGGTTCGCACCCGGCGCACGGATGTGCATGCCCGCGCCCGGTCTTTTTCAGTCGCGCGGCGAGGCGGCGAAGGGCGCGAGATCATCGCGCAGGGCGACGAGCTGACGCTCGTCGATGCCGACGCGCGCCATGATCTGCGCGGGCACCGCGAGCGCGCGTTCGCGCAGTGCCCGACCCTCGTCCGTCAGGTCGATGTCGAGCACGCGCTCGTCGGTGGCCCGCCGGGTACGCGCGACGCGCCCCTGCGCCTCGAGTCTCTTGACGAGCGGCGAGAGCGTGGCCGGCTCCATGGCGAGTTCGGCAGCGAGGTCGCCGAGCGATCGCGGTGCGCGCTGCCACAGCGCGAGCATGACCAGGTACTGCGGGTGCGTCAGCCCGAGCGGCTCGAGCACGGGGCGATAGATCGACACCACGTTGCGCGCGGCCGTCACGAGCGCGAAGCACACCTGGTTCTCGAGCTTCAGGGGATCGTCCACCACCGCACCTTCCTATTCGTTAGTACACTAAAGATCATGACACGAAAGGATGCCGATCGCCCACCGCTCCGCGAGCGCGTGCGCGAAGCCGGTGGCTGGTACCAGTACCTCAACACGCGCCTCATCAAGGTGGCCGGCCCGGCATCGGTCGGCCCGTACGAGACGACCCCCGAGCCGGTTCGAACCGGTCGGCCGTGCCCGCTCTGCGGGCACGCGATGACGGAGCACTCGGTCGACCGCACCGGCCCGAAGCCCCTGCTGCACTGCCCCTGACCACGTCCCGGTCGTGCGCACGCACGCGCGCGATCGATGCCCGCGGTTCGTGCGCACGCCAGCCGCGGCGCAGCGCTCATCAGCCGCGCGTTGATCCGAGACACAGCGCATGACAGCCGGGCGTGCAGCCGAGGCGCAGCGCACCCCGGCCGCGCCGTCAGCCGAGGCGCGGACGCCCGTTCTCGTCGAGGGGCCATCCCGGATTGACCGCGACCTCCCACGGATGCCCGTCGGGGTCGACGAACACACCCGAGTACCCGCCCCACGGCGTCGGCGCACCGCCACGACCGAGGCGTGCGCCGGCGGCAACGGCGGCGTGCAGGATCGCATCGACCTCGTCGGGCCGCCGGACGTTGTGGGCGAGTGTGATGCCACCCCATCCCCCGGCGTCGTCCACGGCGGAGTCCTCGGCGAGCGACGCGCGGGCCCAGAGCGCCACCACCATGCCCCCGGTGTCGAAGAACGCCACCTCACCCTCGACGGAATCCGCGTGGCGTCTCCACCCGAGGCCCTCGTAGAACTCCAGCGACCGAGCCAGGTCGCGCACGCCCAGCGTGATCAGCGACACCCTCTGCTGCATGAGCCCTCCTGCGTCATCCCCTGCGACGTCATTGCCTGCAACGTCATCGCCTGCCGCATCTCGTGACTCCCCCGACTGCGCGACGATTCTGCGACCGGGTCAGGCGTGACCGGCCCGCTCCATCGCCCGCAGCTCCTTCTTCATGTCCTGCACCTCGTCGCGCAGTCGGCCGGCGAGCTCGAACTTCAGCTCCGCCGCGGCCGCGAGCATCTGCTGCGTCAGATCGGCGATGGTCGACTCGAGCTGGTCGGCACCCTCGGCGGCGATACCGGTCCGCCGCAGCGACGGAGTCGGCGACTTGCCCTTGCCCCCCTTGTCGGTGCGGGCGAGCAGCTTCTTGGTGTCGGAGGCCTCACGGTTGAGCACGTCGGTGATGTCGGCGATCTTCTTGCGCAGCGGCTGCGGGTCGATCCCGTGCTCCAGGTTGTAGGCGACCTGCTTCTCTCGGCGGCGCTCGGTCTCTTCGATGGCCTTCTGCATCGAGTCGGTCATGCGGTCGGCGTACATGTGCACCTCGCCCGACACGTTTCGCGCCGCGCGGCCGATCGTCTGGATGAGCGAGGTGCCACTGCGCAGGAACCCCTCTTTGTCGGCATCCAGAATCGCCACCAGGGAGACCTCGGGAAGGTCGAGCCCCTCGCGCAGGAGGTTGATGCCCACCAGCACGTCGTAGACGCCGGCTCGCAGCTCGGTCAGCAGTTCGACGCGGCGCAGGGTGTCGACGTCGGAGTGCAGGTAGCGCACGCGCACCCCGTGCTCGCCGAGGAAGTCGGTGAGCTCCTCTGCCATCTTCTTGGTCAGGGTCGTCACGAGCACGCGCTCATCGCGTTCGACACGCACCCGGATCTCTTCGAGCAGATCGTCGATCTGCCCCTTCGAGGGCTTCACGATGATCTCGGGATCCACCAGCCCCGTGGGGCGGATGATCTGCTCCACGACACCGTCGGCGATCCCCATCTCGTACCGCCCCGGCGTGGCCGAGAGATACACCGCCTGCCCGATGCGCTCCTTGAACTCGTCCCAGCGGAGCGGTCGGTTGTCCATGGCGCTGGGGAGACGGAAGCCGTGCTCGACGAGCGTGCGCTTGCGCGAGGCGTCGCCCTCGTACATGGCCCCGATCTGCGGAACCGTCACGTGCGACTCGTCGATCACCAGCAGGAAGTCGTCGGGGAAGAAGTCGAGCAGGGTGTGCGGCGGGTCGCCGGGCATGCGGCCGTCCATGTGACGCGAGTAGTTCTCGATCCCGGAGCAGAAGCCCAGCTGCTGCAGCATCTCGAGGTCGAACGTCGTGCGCATGCGTAGCCGCTGCGCCTCGAGCAGCTTGCCCTGGGACTCGAACTCTTTGAGTCGCTCCTCGAGCTCGTGCTCGATGGTGCCGATGGCGCGCTGGACCGTCTCGGTACCGGCCACGTAGTGCGAGGCCGGGAAGATCGGCACGGAGTCCATCTTCTCGATGACGTCGCCCGTGAGCGGGTGCAGCGTGTACAGCGCCTCGATCTCGTCGCCGAACATCTCGATGCGGATGGCGTACTCCTCGTACACCGGGATGATCTCGATCGTGTCGCCGCGCACGCGGAAGTTCCCGCGCGAGAAGTCGACGTCGTTGCGGTTGTACTGCATCGAGATGAACTTGCGGATCAGCGCGTCGCGGTCGTAGCGCTCCCCCACCTGCAACGCGACCATGGCGCGCAGATACTCCTCGGGCGCACCGAGGCCATAGATGCAGGACACCGTCGACACCACGATGACGTCGCGGCGGGACAGGAGGGAGTTGGTGGTTGAGTGCCGCAGACGCTCGACCTCGGCGTTGATCGAGCTGTCCTTCTCGATGAACGTATCGGTCTGCGGGACGTACGCCTCGGGCTGGTAGTAGTCGTAGTAAGACACGAAGTACTCGACGGCGTTGTTGGGCATGAGCTCTCGGAACTCGTTCGCCAGCTGCGCGGCCAGGGTCTTGTTGTGCGCCAGCACCAGGGTGGGGCGCTGCACCTGTTCGACCAGCCACGCCGTCGTGGCCGACTTGCCGGTTCCGGTCGCGCCCAGCAGGACCACGTCGGTCTCGCCGGCGTTGATGCGCGCGGCGAGGTCGGCGATCGCGTGTGGCTGATCGCCGGAGGGGGTGTATTCGCTGATGACCTCGAAGGGGCGAACGGATCGGGTGGCCTGCATGCTTCCAGCGTAGGCGGGGCCTCCGACATCGGGGGCGGGTTGCGTTCGCCCTGGGCGAGCGCGCCGGCGCGATCGCCCTCAGCCGGCCTCGGCCACGCACGCCCAGAGCTCGTCGACCTGGCGGCGCGTGGCATCGAGGTCGGCGGCGGTGTCGATGACCACATCGGCCAGGGCGAGGCGTTCGTCGTCGCTGACCTGCGATGCGATCCGCGCACGCGCGTCGTCCTCGCTCATCCCCCGGGTCTCGACCAGACGCCGCACGCGCACCGCCGCCGGGGCGTGGGCGACGACGACGAGATCCCACTCGTCGCCCGCCCGCGCCTCGGCGAGCAGGGGGACGTCGTAGACGACGACGGCCTCGGGGTCGGCGTCGAGCGCCGCCCGGAAGCGCCGGACCGACTCCGCCCGCACCGCGGGATGCACGATCGCGTTCAACGCGGCCAGTCGATCGGGGTGCCCGAACACGCGAGCACCCAGCGCCGCGCGGTCCAGCGATCCGTCGGCGCGGAGCACCTCGGGGCCGAACTCCGCGGCGATGCCGTCGAGGACCGGGGTCCCCGGCGCCTGCACTTCGCGCACGATCGCGTCGGCGTCGACGACGACGGCGCCCTTGGCGGCGAGAAAACCGGAGATGGTGGACTTGCCCGAGGCGATTCCGCCCGTCAACGCGAGAAGAGGCACGATCCGAGGATGCCATACCTCGGCCCTCGCGCCCGGAGACGTCCCGCGGGCGGAGCGTGGTCTAGCATTCGTCCAGAGGCGGGATCTTCTCCGGCCCCCACCGAGGAAGCACGACGATGACCGACCCGAACATCACGGTGGTGATCGAGGACGACCTCGACATCCGCACGCTGATCGCCGCGGTGCTCGAGAGCGCGGGCTTCGTCGTGCACACGGCCCCGAACGGCTTCGACGGGATCGATCTCGTCCAACGTTACGATCCGGCCGTGACCACGCTCGATGTGAGCATGCCCGGCATCGACGGGTTCGAGACGGCCCGGCGGATCCGCGAGTTCAGCTCCACGAAAATCCTGATGGTGAGTGCCCGCGTCGACGAACTCGAGCAGCTCTCGGGCCGCGATGCCGGCGCCGACGACTACCTCACGAAACCCTTCCGCCCGCGAGAGTTGCGCGAGCTCGTCCAGAAGCTCGTGGCGTCGAGCTGAGCGACGCCGGGCGACGCCCGGGCGGGCCCGCCCGCGTTCAGTGCCCGGTGAGGCCGAACGGCTGATCGCCCGTGAGCGCCGCCTGCGCCGCCGCGGCGTCGGCCCGCTCGGACAGGACCGCGGCGTCGTGCCCGTGCTCGTCCGAGAGCGCCATCCCGACCCCGACGACCGGGACGACCGACGCCCCCACCCCCGCCAGGTCGGCGATCACCCGCGCGTGCAGCACACGCGCGGCGCGGCGTACGTCGGTCGTCGGCGTGGTCGTGAACGCCACGTTCAGCCCCGTGGCATCCATCTCCCCCACCAGCGCCATCGTGGGCGCGTGGCGGCGGACCGACGCCCAGAGCTCGCGGGCGATTCCCTCGCCTTCGTCGGGTCCGAAGGCGGTCACCACGCGACGCAGGTCGTCGATGCGGATGCCGATGACGCACACGCCCTCGCCCGCCCGTTCCGCCCGCGCACAGGTGATGGCCAGAGCGGCTTCGAACGATTCGCGCAACAGCACGCCGTCGCGATCGACGGAGAGTCGGCGGATGTCGGGCAGTCCGCGCAGCGCCGACTCGTTCGCGCGCAGCGCCGAGGTGACGATGACCGCGGCGATCACCAGGGTCATGGTGAGCAGTGCGGACACGCGGGTGTCGAAGACGGTGCGGAACAGGTCGCTGTCGGGGCCGACGGTGACGAAGACCACGCTGCGGGCGAGGAACCAGACCGCTTCCACGCTCAGCACCAGGGTGAGCCCGCCCGAACTCCAGCGTCGGCCGATGGCGGCGCGCCGCGTCTCGACGGCGCCGGCGATCGCGAACAGGGCGTTGCCGAGGAAGTACGGCACGGCACCGGCCCATTCGCCGCCCTCGGGGCCGGCGATGAGCGCGGCCGAGATGACGATGAAAACCGTCACCGCCATCACGACGGCGGGCGCCCTCATGGCGTGCCGGTTGTACGACACGCACCCCAGCCAGATGAAACCGGTGGCGGCGACGAAGGCGCCGTTGCCGAGCGCGACGGCCATCCAGGCGTCGGGGAGGAGCATCCACGCCAGATAGCAGACGGCCGACAGCGTGCCCGACAGGTAGGCGCCCGCCCACAACCGTCCCGGCGGGGAATCCTGCGACATGAGGGTGTCGAGCAGGAACATGACGGTGGACACGACGATGACGAGCGACGCCGCCGCCTGCAGCGTCAGCACGTCGAGGTTCACCCCTCTTCTCCGGTCCGGGGAAGCCGCACGGCGAAGGCGGCGCCGTCACCGGGTGCGGTGCGCACCGTGATCTCGCCGCCGTGGGCTCGCACGATGTCGCGGCTGATGGCCAGCCCCAGCCCGCTCCCGTGCGTCGAGGACTTGCGCACGGCGTCACCGCGGAAGAAGCGCTCGAACAGACGCGCCTGCTCGCTGACGCTGATGCCCGGGCCGTCGTCGGCGACCACGACGGTCACGGATCGGGCATCCGCCGTCACGGTGACGGCCACCGCTCCGCCGCGCGGGTTGTACTTGACCGCGTTGGAGAGCAGGTTGTCGATCACCTGCCGCACCCGGTGCGCGTCGACGACGGCGATGACTCCGTCGTCGATCCCCGTTCCGTCGAGGCGGATCTGCTGTTCGACGGCGCGCGGCATGATCGAGTGGATGGCGGTGCGGACCAGGGCCGAGACATCGGCCGGCACACGTTCCAGGTCGACCCCGAAGCCCTCTCCCGACGCCGTGGACAGGGCGAGGATGTCGGCGACCAGTTCCGACAGACGTGCCGCATTGCGCTCGGCCACCTCGAGCCGCTCCCGGGTGGCCTCGGTGATCGTGTCGTCGTCGAGGGCCAGATCGAGGTACCCGAGGATCGAGGTCAGCGGGGTGCGCAGCTCGTGCGAGACGCTCGCGACGAAGTCCTCCCGGATGCGACGCGCCTGCTCCTCCACGGTGACGTCGCGCGACACGATGATGCCGCCGGCATCCTCGCCCGCCCGAGCGGGGAGACGCCGCGCGGTGACGCTCAGCGCGCGGCGGCCCTCGCCGGGCTGTCCGTACCAGACGAGCTCGCCCTCGAAGGCTTCGCCGGCGCGCGCGCGGGCCAGCGGGGCGTCCCGCGGCGCGATGGGCGTCGCGCCGTCCGCGGCGAAGACGGCCAGGTCGCGTCCCAGGGCGTCGACGGGGTCGAGCAGGCGCGCGTGCGCGGTGTTCGTGACCACGAGCTCCCCCGTCGGCGTCACGCTCGTGACGCCGAAGTCGACGGCATCCAGCACCTCGGTGACCAGATCCTCCTGTCGGCGCGACCGGTCGACGGCGCGCCGGAGCTCGGTGGACTGCTTCTCCAGCAGAGCACGTTGGGCGCGGGTCCGGCGGGAGGTCAAGTGCGCCATGGATGCCAGAGCGGCGAGGGTGAAGGGAAGGATCAGCGTGGAGGCGCTGAAGCGTTGCAGGGGGTCGGTCGCCAACTGCTGCAACATGACCGCGCAGATCACCGCGGTGAACGCGATCACGCCGCGCAGACCGAGGATCATGCCCACCCAGATCGCGGGGAAGGCCCAGAGCAGACCCACTCCGGCGAGGGGAGCGCCCACACGCAGCATGGCGACCGCGAGCACGTCGACGATGGGCACGAGACCGACCGTCCACCACGGAATCCGCTGCCACGGCGCCAGGACGCTGACGATGGCGACGATGAAGATCACTGCCGCACCCGCGACGAAGAAGGGGCCCGAGACGACCTGACCGAGCGCGATCGACACCACGACAACGATCAGGGTCGCTGCCGACAGAAGCAACTGGTTCGACAGGATGCTGCGACGGAGGCCGAGACGCTCACTGTTCATGGTGCGCCATGGCCTCGACCATAGCCTTTTCATTGGCTCGGTGGGGGCGCGGGCACCCGTGGCGCGCAGAAATGGCGCCCGTCGCGCAGCGCTCGGATCAGAAGCCGAAGTCTCCCCCGAAATCACCGCCGAAGTCGCCGCCGAAGTCACCGCCGAAGTCACCGCCTCCGAAATCACCCCCGCCGACGTCTGCTGCACCGGCGTCGCCCTCTCCCCCGGTGGAGTCGGCGACGGCCGAATCCGCGGACGCCCCGTCGGCGAATCCGGCGTCGTAGCCGGGATCGAAGAGCGCGCCCACGAGCGCCGACCCCACCACGTAGCCGCCGATGGTGCCGAGCATCGAGGCCCCGAGCATCGATCCGAACCCGGGTCCACCCCCGAACGACCGCCCGCCGAAGGTGCGCTCCATGAAACCCGGCTGCGTGTACTCGGCGCGGGTCGCCGCGCGCGCCAACGACGACGGATCGTCGCCGGTCGGTCGCTCCGACGCCGGCAGGCCGGCGGACATCTCCTGCAGCACCTGTTGGCGCTGTGCGGGAGTCAACCGGCCGATCGAGGAAGCCCATCAGATCCCTTTCCCGGGTGGTGTCCGCTCACGGTAGAAGGCGCGGCTTGGAGCGGGCTGGGGCTTGTGCCGTGCGCCCCGGCTCCCCGCCGGCTCCCCGGGTGTCATCCCCGTCGGGCGAGAGCCTCGCTCGTCCACCGCGCGTATCGCGCCCAGGGGGCGTCGACCCCCTCGGCCAGAGCCGCCACGTGTGCCGACAGCGCCGGGCTGCGGCGGAACCATTCCGTCCGGTCGAACCGGTCGTCGGCGAACTGGGCGTGCCGGCGCCGTTCGACCAGACGGTCGCCGAGTTCGAGCGCCAGCAGCTCGTCGTGCCAGATCGCGGCCAGACGCCTGCGAGGGCGGGCCGAGGTGCCGATCTTGATGCGGTCGCCGAATCGCAGGTAGTAGACGACGTCGACCCGCGGCGGCGGGAGCTCACCGTCGATCGGATCCCCGTGCCGCCATTCGCACACGGCGCACAGCCACCCACTCGGCCACCGCACCCCCAGACGCGATCCGCAGAGGATGCAGGGGGTCGGGAGCAGATCGGTCACCCCGTCGGCGGATGCCGCCCACTCGGCGCTGACGGCTAGATGCCACGCGCAGAGCGAGACGGGGGCGTCGGCGACGGCGGGCCCGAGGCAGCGATCGGCGAGACAGTCGGGGGCGGACACGGCTCCACGCTACGTCCGGCCCCCGACATCGGGGCTCACTCCCCCGCGACCGGGGCCTCCAGCGTCAGGAAGAGCCCGGCGTACGGCCCCAGCTCGAGCGAGAAGCTCTGCAGTTCGTCGACGCGACCCACCGCGTCGCCCGTCTCGGCGTCGACGGCGGTGCTCTGCGGGACCAACCACTCGGAGCGCACCGTTCCCTCGATCGTCTCGCCCGAGAAGTTCAGCACCGTGATCTGCAGCGGGGCCTCGTCGAGGTGCTTGTCGCCACCGTCGAGCCGGTGCACCATCACGAGCATGCTCGGGTGTCCGACCTGCGGGATGTCGACCTGCGAGGCGACGGCGATGCCGTTCTCGCGACGGATCCGCAGCACGTCGCGGAGCCCCGAGAGGAACGAATCGGGGTCGTCCTGCTGGCTGCCCAGCGAGCCGTAGAGCGACCGGGCCCGCGGCATCCCGGATGCCGATGACGAGGCCTCCGGGGCCACGTCGAGCAGGTCGTGCGCCCCGCGCTCGATCCATCGCGTGTCGCCCGACGAGATGAGGTGTCTCACATCGTCGGCGGGGAGGGTCAGGGATCCGGTCAGATCCCATCCCGACAGCGCGAACACCCCGGGCTGCCATGAGTTGTACTTCACCAGCAGCAGGTGGGCGTCGCGGATCGCCGGCACGTCGCTCTCGGAGATCTCGGCGAGAGTCGCCTTGCCCTGCGTCGCCGCGATGAGCGACGTCATCGTGCACGCGATGCCGTTCTGCGTGAAGACGAGGTTGTAGTCGGCCTCGACGGTCAGCTTCTCGGTCAACTCGGATCGCACCATCTCGGCGATCTCGCCACCGGTGTGCTCGCCGTGACGGAACGGATACAGGGTGTCGCGATGCGTGGTCGCCCAGTGCACCAGCTCATACGTCAGCTCGTCGTGGTTCTGCATGCCGTGCACGAGCTGCGCCGGTTCGAGACCGGTCTCGAGCGCGGTGGTCAACGCGAGGCGCAGGAACTCCGTGTTCGCCGTCGCCAGAGCGTGGTGGTATCCCGGACGCGTGACGAAGTCGTACGAGAGGTCGGCACCCACCGCACCGGTGTCGCGGATGTCCTCCATCGTGAGGTTCAGCTCCTGGAAGGTGAACCCCCCGACCTTGCGCACCATGCCGGCGATGATGTGGTTCGCCGCGTGCGACAGGGGGTGCCCCTCCGACCAGGCCGGAAGACCCTCCGCGCTCTTCTCGACGCCGAGGAAGCCGTTGGCGTCGAGGCGCAGAGCGCTGGTGCCCAGGTCACCGAGCGAGTGCAGCGCGTCGCCGATCACCAGACGCATCCCCGCGAAGGTGGGGTCGAGCCAGTTGATCGACGGCTGGCCCTCCTTGAAGTAGTGCAGGTAGACCCACCGGCGCTCCATGCCGTCGGTGCCGACCACCGGGGCGGTCGCGCTCCAGTTGGTCTCTTTCACGCCCGGCGTGTAGAAGATGACCCGCTGCAGTTCGCCGATGATGTATCCGCGCGCACTGAGCTCGCGCTCGGTGTCGGAGTCGAGGTTGACCGAGTCCCGTCCCGCGGGCACCTCCGGCAGGAGTCCCCAGTCCTCCCGGGGAATCTCGACCATGTGGTAGATGCCGGGGTAGTCCTTGTACGCCATCTCGGCGAGCCGGAAGTCGGCGCCCTTGCCGGTGTGGCCGGGCACGATGTCGTCGATGACGCTGCCACCGTGTGCGTCGGCCACGTCGGCGACGCGGCGGAAAGCGTTCTCATCGCCGAAGTCCGGGTCGATCTGGGTGCTGATGCGGTCGAAGTGGCCGTCGACGCTGGGGGTCTCCTGCCATCCGGTGATCCCGCCGGCCCGCTTCACCGGACCCGTGTGGATGCCGTTGATGCCCACCCACTCGAAGGCCTCCCAGAGCGCCTCGTTGCCGAGGGATTCGAGGAAGGATTCCCCCGGTCGCGTGATCAGCGAGATGGGATAGGCGGTGAACCACACGTCCGTCGAATCGATGGCGCGTCGCGCGTCGGGCCGAGCGTAGGGGTTCCGCCACATCGACGGCTGTCCCGACAGCTGTCGGCTGAGGACGTCGGCGTCTTTGAGCATCGACTGGCGCACGAGCCACTCGACGTACGAGGGGTTCATTCCGTTCGCGTTGCGCGGATCCGTCAGGAACCGTCGCAGAGTTCCCCCTCGGAACTGATCCCGCGGGCGGAGCCTGCGGGGTCGAGCCGGGTACCTCTGCTCGTCGTAACTGATCTCCGACGCGGTCTCGGCCACGTCGTCTGCAGTCACCTCTCCCACCGTCTGGCCATCGGTACCCTGATCCATCGTCCGCTCGTCGGCGTCGTCCACTCCCGACCTCCTCACGTCTGACCTCCGACGCTACCCGGTTCCGGCGACATCGCCCCGGGCCATTGACCTCGGCGGGTCGGATAGGAGAAGGGCTCAGACGGTCACGGCGAGGGGCGAACCGCGCGCAGCGACACGAGGGCGGCGCCGAGAGCCGCGGCGCACATCGCCAAGACCACGACGAGGAACCAGAACCACCCCACCGAGCCGAACACCACGCCGAGCAGCCATCCGAACACGCTCGACCCGGCGTAGTAACCGAGGTAATACAGAGACGACGCCTGCGCGCGGGCCTCCGGCGCGGCCGCGACGGGCGTCCACCCGGATGCCACCGCGTGCGCGCCGAAGAAGCCCGCGGTGAAGAGGATCAACCCCACCACCACGACGACCAGAGCCGGGACCGCCATCAGCGCGACCCCCGTCGCCATCACGCCGATCGAGAGCGCCAGCACGGGGAACCGCCCGTACCGCACGGCCAGGGCCCCCGCGCGTGGGGATGACGCCGTGCCCGCGAGATAGGCGAGGAAGAGCAGGGTGACCAGGGCGGGCGCGAGCGAGAAGGGTGGAGCGGCGAGGTGGAACCCCAGGTAGTTGTAGACCGCCACGAACGCACCCATGAGCAGGAAGCCCTGCGCGTACAGCGCCCGCTGCACCGGGGATCGCAGATTGACGCCGATCCTCCTGCGCACCGTGGGTCCGCGCTCTTCGCGATCGCGCCCCGACACGAAACCCCGCGCACGGGGAATGAGAACCAGGAAGATCACCGCCGCCACGACGCAGACAAGAATGACGGATGCCACTCCCCACCGCCATCCGGCGAGCTCGCCGACCCAACCCGAGACCACCCGGCCCGACAGGCCGCCCACGGTGGTTCCCGCGATGTACGAGCCGGCCGCCGCCGCCACGTGTCGAGGATGCACCTCTTCGCTCAGGTAGGCCAGGGCCACGGCAGGAACCGCACCGAGCGCCGCCCCCTCGAGCAGCCGCAGCGTCAGCAGCACGACGAGGTCGTCGGCGAGCAGGGTCGCCGCCCCGAGCACGGTCGCCAGGACGAGACCGGATGCCATCGCGGGCACCCGACCGATACGGTCGGCGACCAAGGACCAGGGAAGCACCGCGGCCGCCAGCCCTAGCGTCGACGCAGAAACCGTGAGGGCTGCCGAGGCCGGTCCCGACCCGATGTCGTCGGCGATCTGAGGAAGGACCGCTTGGGTGGCGTACAGCTGCGCGAACGTCGCGACGCCGCCGAAGAACAGACCGATCAGCAGCATCCGGTAGTCGCGACTCCCGGGTACGTGCCCCGAGAACGCGCTCACCCCTCGACTCTAGCCAGTCGTCGGGGTACGACGAAGCGCCGGGCGGCGTCCCCCACAACAGGGAACGCCACCCGGCGCTGACCACGAACACAAAATGTGCCCGTAAATGCGGAATGGCCACCCAACATTGGGTGGCCATTCCGACTAAAAGAAGTCCGGCGGTGTCCTACTCTCCCACAGGGTCCCCCCTGCAGTACCATCGGCGCTGAGAGGCTTAGCTTCCGGGTTCGGAATGTAACCGGGCGTTTCCCTCTCGCTATGGCCGCCGAAACACTATTGATGTTTCAAAAACCAACAACGACATCATCATTGTTGAGTTCCCGACCGTACATCGAGAACCACTCAGTGGACGCAAGCACCAAAAACGGTGTGTTATCAAGTCATCGGCTTATTAGTACCGGTCAGCTTCACGTATTGCTACGCTTCCACATCCGGCCTATCAACCCAGTAGTCTGGCTGGGAGCCTCTCGCCCCGAAGGGCATGGAAGTCTCATCTTGAGGCCGGCTTCCCGCTTAGATGCTTTCAGCGGTTATCCATCCCGAACGTAGCTAATCAGCGGTGCTCCTGGCGGAACAACTGACACACCAGAGGTTCGTCCAACCCGGTCCTCTCGTACTAGGGTCAGATCCTCTCAAACTTCCTACGCGCGCAGCGGATAGGGACCGAACTGTCTCACGACGTTCTAAACCCAGCTCGCGTACCGCTTTAATGGGCGAACAGCCCAACCCTTGGGACCTACTCCAGCCCCAGGATGCGACGAGCCGACATCGAGGTGCCAAACCATGCCGTCGATATGGACTCTTGGGCAAGATCAGCCTGTTATCCCCGAGGTACCTTTTATCCGTTGAGCGACAGCGCTTCCACAAGCCACTGCCGGATCACTAGTCCCGACTTTCGTCCCTGCTCGACCTGTCAGTCTCACAGTCAAGCTCCCTTGTGCACTTACACTCGCCACCTGATTGCCAACCAGGTTGAGGGAACCTTTGGGCGCCTCCGTTACATTTTGGGAGGCAACCGCCCCAGTTAAACTACCCACCAGGCACTGTCCCTGAACCGGATCACGGTCCTAAGTTAGATATCCAGAGTGACCAGAGTGGTATTTCAACAATGACTCCACACTCACTGGCGTGAATGCTTCACAGTCTCCCACCTATCCTACACAAGCCACACCGAACACCAATACCAAGCTGTAGTAAAGGTCACGGGGTCTTTCCGTCCTGCTGCGCGTAACGAGCATCTTTACTCGTAATGCAATTTCGCCGAGTTCGCGGTTGAGACAGTTGGGAAGTCGTTACGCCATTCGTGCAGGTCGGAACTTACCCGACAAGGAATTTCGCTACCTTAGGATGGTTATAGTTACCACCGCCGTTTACTGGGGCTTAAATTCTCAGCTTCGCCTTACGGCTAACCGGTCCTCTTAACCTTCCAGCACCGGGCAGGCGTCAGTCCGTATACATCGTCTTGCGACTTGGCACGGACCTGTGTTTTTAGTAAACAGTCGCTACCCACTAGTCTCTGCGGCCACCACACCCTTTCGGAGCAAGTCCTAATAAGTGGATGGCCCCCCTTCTCCCGAAGTTACGGGGGCATTTTGCCGAGTTCCTTAACCACGATTCTCTCGATCTCCTTGGTATTCTCTACCTGACCACCTGAGTCGGTTTGGGGTACGGGCGGCTTGAACCTCGCGTCGATGCTTTTCTTGGCAGCATAGGATCACCCACTTTTTATCCGCATCGTGTCTCAGCCTCAATGAGTGACGGATTTGCCTATCACTCGGCCTACGCACTTGCACCAGGACTACCATCGCCTGGCTTGGGCTACCTTCCTGCGTCACACCTGTTAATACGCTAGCCGCACCAGCATGGGGTCGAGCGTTCACACAGACGTCCATCACCCCGAAGGGATCCAAACAATTCTGAGCTAGGACTCTTAGCACCACTGGATTAACTTGGGCGGTTCTTCGCCGGTACGGGAATATCAACCCGTTGTCCATCGACTACGCCTGTCGGCCTCGCCTTAGGTCCCGACTTACCCAGGGAAGATTAGCTTGACCCTGGAACCCTTGGTCTTTCGGAGGACGTGTTTCTCACACGTCTTTCGCTACTCATGCCTGCATTCTCACTCGTGTGGCGTCCACGGCTGGGTCACCCCGCCGCTTCACTCGCCACACGACGCTCTCCTACCCATCAACACGGCTGGACCACGAAGGCCTACCAAAAATGCTAATGCCACAACTTCGGTGGCGTGCTTGAGCCCCGTTACATTGTCGGCGCGGAATCACTTGACCAGTGAGCTATTACGCACTCTTTCAAGGGTGGCTGCTTCTAAGCCAACCTCCTGGTTGTCAAAGCAACTCCACATCCTTTCCCACTTAGCACGCGCTTAGGGACCTTAGTTGGTGGTCTGGGTTGTTTCCCTCTCGACTATGAAGCTTATCCCCCACAGTCTCACTGCTGCGCTCTCACTTACCGGCATTCGGAGTTTGGCTGACGTCAGTAACCTTGTAGGGCCCATCGGCCATCCAGTAGCTCTACCTCCGGCAAGAAACACGCAACGCTGCACCTAAATGCATTTCGGAGAGAACCAGCTATCACGAAGTTTGATTGGCCTTTCACCCCTATCCACAGCTCATCCCCTCAGTTTTCAACCTAAGTGGGTTCGGTCCTCCACGACGTCTTACCGTCGCTTCAACCTGGCCATGGATAGATCACTTCGCTTCGGGTCTAGAACACGCGACTCAAACGCCCTATTCAGACTCGCTTTCGCTACGGCTACCCCACACGGGTTAACCTCGCCACGTATCACTAACTCGCAGGCTCATTCTTCAAAAGGCACGCTGTCACCCCTACTAAGGAGGCTCCAACGGTTTGTAAGCAAACGGTTTCAGGTACTATTTCACTCCCCTCCCGGGGTACTTTTCACCTTTCCCTCACGGTACTTGTCCGCTATCGGTCATCTGGGAGTATTTAGGCTTATCAGGTGGTCCTGACAGATTCACACGGGATTTCTCGGGCCCCGTGCTACTTGGGATACTTCTCACGCCAAGAACAGGCATTTCGACTACGGGGTTCGCACCCTCTATGACCGGCCATTCAAAACCGTTCGTCTATACCTACTTGTAACGTCGACTGCTCGGCAGAACAATCAGAAAAGTCCCGCAACCCCCAACGTGCAACACCTGCCGGCTATCACACACGCTAGGTTTAGCCTCTTCCGGTTTCGCTCGCCACTACTTACGGAATCGCTTTTGCTTTCTCTTCCTGTGGGTACTGAGATGTTTCACTTCCCCACGTTCCCTCTACCCGCCCTATATATTCAGGCGGGAGTCACCAGGTCGGCACGCCGCCCAGCGGGGTTTCCCCATTCGGACACCCTCGGATCAAAACTCGCTTATCAGTTCCCCGAGGCTTATCGCAGATTGCTACGTCCTTCTTCGGCTCCAGATGCCAAGGCATTCACCGTTTGCTCTTAAAGACTTGAAATCACATGAGTTGAATCGTCAAAAAATTGACTAATGATCTTTAAGATCATCTTCACGACACCATCCCGAAGGACAATGTCGAAGATGCTCGCGTCCACTGTGTAGTTCTCAAAGTACGGGCGGTACCCCACCCCAACCACCGGAACACCGGCGCCGAGACGAGGCCCACAAGGAAACAGCCACCAACCACCCCAGCCCGAAGACTGACGCAATCAGCGCCCGGTCCCTCAGGACCCAACAGCGTGCATGTGCAAAAAACTCCGACCCAGATCATTCCAATAGCAAGCTACGTACTAGACCCGGAAACATCGTCCCTCACACCTCATCAAATGTTCCACCCATGAGCTACCGGCAGACACATTCGGTCTGATCCGGCGCCTGGACACCACACGCTCCAAAGAACACGTGATGCCAGATGCTCCTTAGAAAGGAGGTGATCCAGCCGCACCTTCCGGTACGGCTACCTTGTTACGACTTAGTCCTAATTACCGATCCCACCTTCGACGGCTCCCTCCACAAGGGTTGGGCCACCGGCTTCAGGTGTTACCGACTTTCATGACTTGACGGGCGGTGTGTACAAGACCCGGGAACGTATTCACCGCAGCGTTGCTGATCTGCGATTACTAGCGACTCCGACTTCATGAGGTCGAGTTGCAGACCTCAATCCGAACTGGGACCGGCTTTTTGGGATTCGCTCCACCTCACGGTATTGCAGCCCTTTGTACCGGCCATTGTAGCATGCGTGAAGCCCAAGACATAAGGGGCATGATGATTTGACGTCATCCCCACCTTCCTCCGAGTTGACCCCGGCAGTATCCCATGAGTTCCCACCATTACGTGCTGGCAACATAGAACGAGGGTTGCGCTCGTTGCGGGACTTAACCCAACATCTCACGACACGAGCTGACGACAACCATGCACCACCTGTTTACGAGTGTCCAAAGAGTTGACCATTTCTGGCCCGTTCTCGTATATGTCAAGCCTTGGTAAGGTTCTTCGCGTTGCATCGAATTAATCCGCATGCTCCGCCGCTTGTGCGGGTCCCCGTCAATTCCTTTGAGTTTTAGCCTTGCGGCCGTACTCCCCAGGCGGGGAACTTAATGCGTTAGCTGCGTCACGGAAACCGTGGAATGGTCCCCACAACTAGTTCCCAACGTTTACGGGGTGGACTACCAGGGTATCTAAGCCTGTTTGCTCCCCACCCTTTCGCTCCTCAGCGTCAGTTACGGCCCAGAGATCTGCCTTCGCCATCGGTGTTCCTCCTGATATCTGCGCATTCCACCGCTACACCAGGAATTCCAATCTCCCCTACCGCACTCTAGTCTGCCCGTACCCACTGCAGACCCGAGGTTGAGCCTCGGGATTTCACAGCAGACGCGACAAACCGCCTACGAGCTCTTTACGCCCAATAATTCCGGATAACGCTTGCGCCCTACGTATTACCGCGGCTGCTGGCACGTAGTTAGCCGGCGCTTTTTCTGCAGGTACCGTCACTTTCGCTTCTTCCCTGCTAAAAGAGGTTTACAACCCGAAGGCCGTCATCCCTCACGCGGCGTTGCTGCATCAGGCTTCCGCCCATTGTGCAATATTCCCCACTGCTGCCTCCCGTAGGAGTCTGGGCCGTGTCTCAGTCCCAGTGTGGCCGGTCACCCTCTCAGGCCGGCTACCCGTCGACGCCTTGGTGAGCCATTACCTCACCAACAAGCTGATAGGCCGCGAGCCCATCCCAGACCGAAAAATCTTTCCAAACACGACCATGCGATCACGTCTCATATCCAGTATTAGACGCCGTTTCCAGCGCTTATCCCAGAGTCCAGGGCAGGTTGCTCACGTGTTACTCACCCGTTCGCCACTGATCCACCAAGCAAGCTTGGCTTCACCGTTCGACTTGCATGTGTTAAGCACGCCGCCAGCGTTCATCCTGAGCCAGGATCAAACTCTCCGTAAAAGAAAAATGCCCACCCAACCGGAATAAGGTCAAGGCAAGCGAGTTCAATCTGACCAAACAGGAAGTCAAAACTGACTATCCAGATGCCAACCCCCAAAAAGAGGATTGGACTTTGATCCAAAGGAATTCTCGCGATCCGAAGACCAACGAGGAATAAATTGGCATTTGACAAGTGCACGCTGTTGAGTTCTCAAGGAACGGACGCACCCACAGAAACAATCTCTCGACCTACCCGTGAGGCAATACGCCTAACACCACCGACACAACCACAACACCACGCCCGAAGACGACCAGTGAAGGATGTAAACGCCGAGTGGCAGGATCCCAACCCTAGACCAGAGAACCGAAACTCTCAAGACCACAGATCAGGAAGTGGTTCGCTACATGAGGGGCTGCGGGGCCTTTCGGCCGCTCCGCTCTCCCCTGTGGGGCGAACAAGTAAAAGATTACGTGCCACCCGCCCCCTCAGCCAATCCAGCCACATCCCGGGCGTGTCGCACCCCCACACCCGCGGAAACACGCGGGAAACGACGAAGGCCCGCACGACGTGGAACGTCGCCGGGCCCGTGCTGCCGGATCGGTCAGACGCGGAGAGCAGCGCTCGAAAACTGCAGGGCAGCCTCGGTGTGTCCACCGGTGAACTCGATCCCGCCGAAGAACATCGCGCCGATGACGAGGGCGAACACGAACGCGATCGACAGGAACAGCACGGCGACGCCGGCGAGGGTGATCAGAAGAGGAAGTCGAGAAGCCATGCATCCATCTTGCCTTGTCCCGCTCGCGGGAAACCAGGGGTTGTCCCCACCAACGACCGAAGGCCGACACCTCCGAAGAGGTGCCGGCCTTCGATGTGAAGCGGTGATCAGCGACCGGAGAGCTTCTCGCGAAGCGCAGCCAGCGACTCGTCATCGGCCAGCGTGCCCTGGGCGGGCGACTCCGACGAGAACGAGCCACCGAACGTACCGGCGTCGGTCGGGTTCGCAGCCTCGGCCTCGAGAGCCTTGGCAACGGCGGCCTTGTGGGCCTCCCAACGACCCTGGGCAGCGGCGTACTCCTGCTCCCACTGCTCGCGCTGGGTGTCGAAGCCCTCGAGCCATGCACCCGACTCGGGGTCGAAGCCCTCGGGGTACTTGTACTCGCCGCGCTCGTCGTACTCGGTGGCCATGCCGTACAGCGCCGGGTCGAACTCGGTGCCGTTGGGGTCGACCGACTCGTTGGCCTGCTTGAGCGACAGCGAGATGCGACGACGCTCGAGATCGATGTCGATGATCTTGACGAAGACCTCTTCGCCGACCGACACGACCTGCTCGGCGAGCTCGACGTGCTTGCCCGACAGCTCGGAGATGTGCACGAGGCCCTCGATGCCGTCGGCCACGCGGACGAACGCACCGAACGGAACGAGCTTGGTGACCTTGCCCGGAGCGATCTGACCGATCGCGTGGGTACGGGCGAACACCTGCCACGGGTCTTCCTGCGTCGCCTTGAGCGAGAGCGACACGCGCTCGCGATCGAGGTCGACCTCGAGGATCTCGACGGTGACTTCCTGGCCCACCTCGACGACCTCGGAGGCGTGCTCGATGTGCTTCCACGAGAGCTCGGAGACGTGCACGAGGCCGTCCACGCCGCCCAGGTCGACGAACGCACCGAAGTTGACGATCGACGAGACCGTGCCCTTGCGGACCTGGCCCTTGTGCAGGTTGTTGAGGAACGTGGTGCGCGACTCGGACTGCGTCTGCTCGAGCAGGGCGCGGCGCGAGAGCACGACGTTGTTGCGGTTCTTGTCGAGCTCGAGGATCTTCGCCTCGATCTCCTGGCCGAGGTACGGCGTGAGGTCGCGGACACGGCGCAGCTCGATGAGCGATGCCGGGAGGAAGCCACGGAGGCCGATGTCGACGATGAGACCACCCTTGACGACCTCGATCACGGAACCGGTGACAACACCGTCGTTCTCCTTGATCTTCTCGACGTCGCCCCACGCACGCTCGTACTGTGCGCGCTTCTTGGACAGGATCAGGCGGCCTTCCTTGTCCTCCTTCTGGAGAACGAGGGCCTCGACGTGGTCGCCGACGTTGACGACCTCGTTGGGGTCGACGTCGTGCTTGATCGAGAGCTCGCGGGAGGGGATGACACCCTCGGTCTTGTAACCGACGTCGAGGAGGACCTCGTCGCGGTCGATCTTCACGACGGTGCCCTCGATGAGGTCTCCGTCGTTGAAGAACTTGAGCGTCTTCTCGACCGCGGCCAGGAAGTCTTCGGCCGAGCCGATGTCGTTGATCGCGACCTGCTTGATAGCGGGGGCGGTCGTTGCGGTAGTCATGTAGTGGGTTGTCCTAGTGGGTTTGGTATCGGGCTCCGACTCCTGCGCCCAGAGATCAGGGAGACCCGGGCCGTCGGCACTCGGCCGCCCGAGGGCGAACGGATGCCATGAGTCGAAGCAGAGCGGATTGTGTGATGCGGTGCCACGGGGTCGAACGAGAACGGTCGAAGCCCCAGGAGTGACACTCCAGCCTAGCGCACCCATCCACTCGGCACGGTGGTCCGCTCGCGCCCCGTGCGGAATGCGGGCCACGGCATTCGGATTCCGCCTCGGATCGGCAGTTTTGCCCGTGCTGTGACCCGCCGTCTGCCCAGGTGGCATCCAGACTGGCATGCCAGGCTCCCGGTTTTGTGCCCGCTGGACGCGGGCCGGACGCGCGACACCCGCGCCGTCCCCTCTACGTGAAACCGGTTCTATGCGCTCTGATTCGACACCCCTGTCCAACCGCCGTGCCCGCCGTATCGCCTCCCGCCGCTCGCGTCGTCGCCCCGTGCTGACGGTCGGGGCGCTCGTCGTCGGCGTCTTGGCCGCCGCCACCCTGACCGGCACCGCTCCGGCCGCGACGGCCTCGCCCGCCGACCTGTCGACCGCGACGTTCACTCTCGCCTCGACCACCACTCCGACGGCCCTCTCGGTCTCGGCCGGCCCCGAGGCCTACGAGGCACGTGCCGCCACCGCCACCGCCACTCAGACCCTCGCCGCGGCGACGGCCGTGCAGAACGACATCGCGGCATCGGGTCTCGACATCGGCCAGCCGGCCGTCGTCGACACCACCGCTCTCGAGCAGGCGACCGATCGGCTCGAGGACGCCGCGGTGCTCCCGCCCGCCTTCCTGCCCGAGATCTCCGACAGCGTCTCGGCTCTGACGACGACCGTCGACCAGCGCGTCGCGGAACTGCGCGGCGGTCTCGACGCCGCGATCGCGAAGAAGGCCGAAGAAGAAGCTGCCGAGAAGGCCCGCCAGGAGGCGGAGGCCGCCGCGGCCGCCGCGGAGAAGGCCGCGGCCGAGGCGCGCGAGTCGTCGTCGTCGGGCAGCGGAAGCGGCGGCGGCAACACCGGCGGTGGCGGCGGTGCGTACGTCCCCGCCCCGTCGGGCGGAGGCACCGGCGACAACAGCGTGTCCGGAGCGCAGGCCAGCGCCCGCGCCATGCTCGGCAACTACGGGTGGGGCGACGACCAGTTCGGCTGCCTCGTGTCGCTGTGGAACAAGGAATCGGGCTGGAACTACCAGGCTTATAACGGCGGCAGCGGTGCCTACGGCATTCCGCAGGCCCTGCCCGGCAGCAAGATGTCGTCGGCCGGCGGCGACTGGCAGACCAACGCCGCCACCCAGGTCGCGTGGGGCCTCGGCTACATCTCGGGCCGCTACGGCAGCCCGTGCGGCGCCTGGTCGCACTCGCAGTCGGTCGGCTGGTACTGACCCCGGTGCGCTGACCGGCCTCGACCGGTCAGCGCCACCGCACCATCGAGCGCGCCGCCGCGGAGGATCTTCCGCGGCGGCGCGCTTCGCTGAGCAGCGGAAGATTCTCGGCCGACGTCAGCTCATGGAGCACGACGGGTCCGACCCTGCGCCGCCACTCCCCCGCGAATCGGACGGCGTCTTCCCGACGGCGCGCGATGCGCGACGGCACGGGGAGGAACTCGCGCGCGGTCGTCGGCGAGGCGCGATCGAGCACCGCGCGGACGATCCAGGGGCCGCCGCGGTCGATCTCGAGCACGAAGCGCGGTGAGCGGATCGGGCCGTACAGCTCGTCGAGGGCCGCCGCGAAGGTGCGTTGATCCTCCGGGGCCGCCTGCGGGATCCGCACGTCGAGTCGCACGCGTCGGGCGTCGACGCCGGTGCCCGTCACGACCGGGGTGCCCGATACCGAGGCGACACGGTCGGTCGTCACGAGCGACTCCCAGACCACCTCCGCCATGCGGCGGTGCGATTCGACGGCGTCGACCGCCTGTCGGCGGACGTTCGCCCACGCCCGTCCGAGAGGAACCGCGAGCCACACGCCGGTCGCCGTGGCCGCGAGGGCGATCACCGTGCCCACCGCGGACGGCAGAAGGAACGCCGCCGCCACGAGCAGCGCCGGAACAGCCAGGGTGCCCGCGAAGACCGCGCCGAGAGACCGTGCCGCGCCGACGGTCGTGCGGAACACGGGCGTCGCCCGATCCCGCTCCAGAACCGTCGACACCTCTTCCCGATCGTCGTACGGCTCGCCGATCCGCCACTCGAGACGCGTCTGCGCGCGGGGCGGAACGCTGCGCAATCCGTCGACGTCGGCGAGGGCCACCCCCGGGACCTTCGCGATGACGTCGCTCAGGGCGCGGCGGCGGGCGACATCGAGGGCGGCACCGAGCCCGCGGACGATCTGCGTGGTGTCGTCGGCGTCGAGCCCCCACAGCCGTGCGTGTTTGCGGCGGAGGCGGGCGGCATCCGGTTGCGCCTCCAAGCCCACCGAAGGAGGGAGGACCGCCGTCACGGTCCAGTTGTGCGCGACCTTCTCGGGCCAGTCGGGGTCGAGGCGCAGGGTGCGTCCGCGCAGCTGCTGCGTGGCCGCCGCGGTGGCGACCATGCTCAGATCGATCAGCGTGTTGACCGCCGGGCAGTCCCATCCTTCGCCGAACAGGCCACGGGTCCCCACGACGACGTGGATCATCCCGCGGTCCAGCAGGCGGGAGGCCGCGCCCACGATCCCGCTCCCCCCGATCCCCCGCACGACGGCGACCTGTGCGTCGTCGTCGCTCGCCTCGGCCGAGACCTCGACCCCGAGTTCCGCCGACAGCGCGGGCAGCAGCATCGACGCGTCGCGCGCCGCGATGCGCACGGTCGAGGAGGTGACGAGGAGGGCACGGAGGCCGGAGGTCGCGGCATCCGTCACCAGGACCGAGAACGTCCGCACGGCGCCGGCTCCGCCCAGGAGACCGCCGTGGACGTTCCCGTGCCGCACGAAATCGGTGACGACGAGGGCGCGCAGTCGATCGTCGCCCACCTCCCGCCGCTCGATCGCGAGGATGTCGCACGCCCCGCGGTCCTTCGCCGACGACGATGCCAGGACCGTGTCGATCGGGTCACGCGTGCGGCGGATGCCGCGATCGGTGAGGGCGTATCCGAAGTCGGCCAGGACGCGGCGGATCCGCCGCCACTCGTCGGCGCGCTCGGGATCGGGCAGCACCCGATCGAGCGCGTACCGCCCGAGAAGACGCAGGGTCTCGTCGGTGGTCGGTGGGCGCCGCGCGACGGCCGGGAGGCGGGCGATCACCGGGTCGTCGGGAGCGACGAGCGAAAGCATGGCCGCCGCGGCCTCGGCGGCGGGGAAATCGTCCGCGAACGCGGCCGCGAGGCGGCGATCGAGCGCATCGGGGACGGCGCCCGGCGCGGGCGGGGCGAGCGGATCGGTCGGGGCCGGCGCAGCGAGGGGCGGCTGGAGCACGTCGAGCAGGAAGGCGCGGCCGGGTCCCCCGCGAAGGTGGTGCGCAGCGACACCTGCAACGCCTCGGCGTGCGCGGAGAGGAAGAGCTGCTCCTCGGGTGTCGGCTCGACGACGTGCACGAGATCGCGGTAGGGCGCGAGATCCCCCTCCCGCACGACCGCCGGCACCGGCACCTCGAGATCGACCTCGCCGAGCAGCGACACGTAGTTGTCGTATTCGTCGGCGTCGTCGGGAGACGGGAGCGTCGCCGTCAGTCCGACGACCAGCGGCTCGCGTCCCCCCGCGCGGATACGGGCGAGCAGCGCGGCGACGACGAGCGCCCAGTGGTCGAGCAGGTGGTGGCATTCGTCGAGCACGACCGTCTCGACCCCGGCCTCGACGAGCCGGTCGAGCAGGGCGCGGGCGTTCGGGTGGAGCGCGGAGGCCAGAACATCGGCGTCCTCGCGGGCGAGGGACCGGCGGATCGACCGCGAACGCGAGCGGATGCCGCGCCGGTAGGCCGCGGGATTGCTCTCGGCGAGGGCGCGGAGCCACTCAGCCGCGGCCTCCGGCGTGCGGTCGTCGGCTTCGAGCTGGGTCTCCCACCGGCGATGCGCCAGCGCGGCGAAGGGCGAGGTCGCATCCTGCACGCTGATCGCCTGATACGTCAGCGCCGTGAGGTCGGCGGGCGCGGAGGGATCGTCGGACACCGCCGCATCGGACACCGCCGCGTCGGATGACGCGAGGCCCCTCGCCGCATCGACCCACTGCGCACGGATGGCGGTGGTCGGGGCGAAGACGACGGTGCGCCGGCCGCGGCGCGCGGCGAGCAGCAGCCCGAGAAGCGTCTTGCCCGAGCCGGGAGGCGCGACCAGGTGCACGGGCGAACCGGCGTCGACGTCCACCCGGGCGAGCGCATCGGCCTGATACGCGCGCAGCGTGCCGTCGAAGCGCCACGCCGAGAGAGGGCGCGGGGTTTCGGGCGTCACCGGGCCAGTCTAGGTACGCGCCCACGAGCGGGCGGGAGCGGGCGCGAGCCCCGCGGAACAGGAGTCGGCGTGGATCTGCGCTGGTTGGACGCCCCCGCCGACGACGTGGCCGCCGCTCTCGCCGCCGCGGCCCCTCGACCACGGCCACCCTGGGTGCCCACCCGGCGGCAGATCGCGCTGCACGTCAACAACGGGTTCTTCCTGTGGTTCCTCTTCTTCGCGTTCCTGTCGATCGGCATCCGGGTCGACGGTGTGCAGGACGGCGTGGTGCGCGAGGCGGATGCCACGGCCTTCGTCGTGTCGTCGGTGATCGCCGCGCTGTGGCTCGCCGGGACGGCCGCGCTGTGGTGGTGGTCGCGGCAGCCGATGGCCTCGCGCACCCGTGTGCGTCACGGTCGCCGCGACCTCACTGCGCTGGCCAACGGGTACGAGCCGTCGCCCAGCTCCGCGGCGACGTTCTCGTCACTCGTCACCGATCACCGCCTCGGGGTGCGCGAGTATCCGCGGTTCACCGCGGGGCGGGTCGAGTTCGGCACCGTGCGCCCCCGCACCGCGCGCTCGCGACCACGACAATACGTCACCGTCACGCTCGCCTCGCCGCTCCCCCACCTCGTTCTCGATGCACGGGGCAACGACGGATGGGGCGCCGCCCTTCCGGCATCCATCGCCCGTCACCAACGGATCTCGCTCGAGGGCGACTTCGACCGGACGTTCCGCACCTACTCCCCGCGCGGCTACGCCGGCGACGCGCTGTACGTGCTGACCCCCGACGTGATGGCGGGGCTCGTCGACCACGCGTCGGGCTTCGACGTCGAGGTCAAGGACGCCCGGGTCGTCTTCTTCCGCTCGGTCGACGCCGACTACACCCGCGCCGAGGATTGGACGAGCGTCGACGCCGTGCTCACCCACGTGGCGCCGAAGATCCTCGCGTTGTCGCACCGCTACGTGGACGAGCGCGTCGACGGGCAGGACGCCGTGCAGGTGTCACGGGCATCGCGGGACACGGCCGCATGGCGACCGCCCCACCCGATCATCGGACCGAGCGGGCGACGCCTGGACGCGCGCACCCCGCAGACGGGGTGGTGGCCCCTCGTCGGCCGAGTCGCCTGGGTGGTCTTCCGCACGGGCCTGTACGTCTTCCCGGCGATCTTCGCGTTCGCCGGGTTCATGTCGATCGTCGACGGGCGCTGAGACCGCGCCGCACAGGGGCGTCCGAGGCGTCAGGCTCCGTTGCGGCGCGCGATGAAGCCGGCGAGCAGGGCGTGCGACAGCGGAACCACCGACACGATCATCAGGATCGTGCCGAGCACGGACTGCTCGACCTGCAGCAGCACGCCGCCGACGAGCAGGCCCGTGAACAGCACCGACGACACGACTCGACGGATCATGCGCTCGAGATCGCGCAGACGACGCTCGATGCGCGGCGTCTCGACCGAGAGCGAGCCCTCTTCCAGGCGCGAGATGAGGTTGTCGGCCCGGCGCGGCAGGCGCGCGGTGACCGCGGCAACCGCTCCCACCTCGCGCACGAAGGCCTGAGCGGTGTTGCCGCTCTCTTCGCGGATCAGGCGCTGGGCGTAGGGCTCGACGGCATCCCAGATGTTGAAGGACGGGTCGAGCGCGCTGCACATTCCGCTGGTCAGCGACATGGCACGCACGATGAGGAGGAAGTTCTCGGGCAACTGGAACGGGAGGGCGCGCACCACGTCGCCGAACTCGATCGCGAACGACCGGAACTCGCGCGGATCGACCTCTTGGAGTTCGGCGAAACCCATTCCGCCGAAGCGCGAGAACAGCTGGGTCATCGCGCGTTCGAGCTGGATGGTGTCGGCGGAGGGCAGCAGCACTCCGACATCGCGGATGCCGTCGACCAGGCCCTTGCCGTCACGCGAGGCCGCGGCGATCAACACGCGTCGAAGCCCCCGACGGAGGCTGGGAGGCACCTCGCCCATCATCCCGAAGTCGATGAACGTGAACCGCCAGGCCGGGGTGGCGGCATCCGGGGTCGAGACGGGCGTGACGAAGACGTTGCCGGGGTGCGGGTCGGCGTGGAAGAACCCGTCGTCAAAGAGCTGGTCGAACATGACGGCCGCGAAACGCGCCGCCACCTCGGACGGGTCGATGCCCGCCGCACGGAGCGCGTCGACGTCGTTGATCTTGATGGCCGTGACGTCTTGCAGGGTCAGCACGCGACGGGTGGTGCGCTCCCACACGACCTCGGGCACCGCGACTCCCCCCTCGCCGCCGAAGTCGGCGGCGAAGCGCTCGGAGTTCGCGGCCTCGTGCAGGTAGTCGATCTCTTCGAGGCTGGTGATCGCGAACTCCTCGACGAGCGAGGGCATGTCGACGCGGTCGCGGACGAGCGCGACTTTGCTCAGCCAGACGCCCACCTTGCGGAGCGCCCGCAGGTCGACGTCGACGATCCGGTCGATTCCGGGGCGCTGGATCTTCAGCACCACCGCGCTCAGGCCCGTCTCGGCGGCCAGCTCGTCGGTGAGAGTCGCGCGGTGCGCCTGGCCCAGCGACGCCGCGGCGAGCGGACGCTCGTCGACCCGGGCGAAGGCCCGTTCCAACGGCATCCCCAGCTCGGCCTCGGCGCGGGCGCGCATCTGGGCGAACGGCACCGCCGGCACCTCGTCCTGCAGGCCCTCGAGCTGCTTGGTGATCGAGGGGGGCAGCACGTCGAGGCGCGACGACATGAACTGCCCGACCTTGATCATGAGACCGCCCAGGTCGACGGCCAGCACGTGGAAGCGCCTGGGCGATGCGCTCAAGCCGCCGGGTGCGGCCCCGGGCGGAGATCCACCCGAGACCGAACCGCGGCAGGAACAGCTCATACCACCAGGCCTGCACGAGGTATCTCGCGGCGAACCGCGTGATCCGTCGGTAGCGGGCCTTCATGAGGGCGTCGTCGGTCATCGAATCTCCTGGATGCCGACGAGCGCTCCGCACGCGTCGAGCTCGGGCAATCTCAGCCCTGGGCGAGGATGGAGTAGAGCTTGCGACGCGCCTCGTCGAGGATCTCGACGGCCTGCGCGACCTGCTCCTTGTCGCCCGTGCGCGCGACCTGCGCCGCCGCCTGGGCCAGTTCGACGCCGGCCTTGGGCAGTGCCGTCATCCTGCCGCTGTCACGCGAGGTCGCGGACTCCCACGGCGCGGTGCGCTCGGTGGTCTCGTCTCCCGCTGCCGCGCGACCCTCGGCGGTGAGCGAGTAGGTCTTGCGGCCGTTGGACTCCTCGGACTGCACGAGTCCTTCGTCGGTCAGCAGCTGCAGGGTGGGGTACACCGAGCCGGGGCTCGGCTTCCACGATCCGCCGCTGCGGTCCTCGATCTCGCGGATGATCTGGTAGCCGTGCATGGGCTGCTCGATCAGGAGCGAGAGGACGGCCGAACGCACGTCGCCCTTGTTCATACGCGGGGCGGCGTTGGTCTTCTGCTCGAACTGCGTGCGCAACTGCTCCATCGCGTCGAGGATGTTGGACATCGGCCAGCCGGGGGTGTTGTTGCCACCGCGTCCGCCGAACGCGTCTCCCAGGAATGAACCACTCATGACGACCTCCTTCGCGCGGACCCGATCTGGGTCAGCGATACATAACGATATATCGCTATCGGTCGTCGAAGGTCGCTCGCGGGCGAATTCTCAGTACCAGTTCACCGACTGCGAGTGCCCCCAGGCGCTGCACGGCGTGCCGTATCCGCGCGAGATGTAGTCGAGGCCCCACGCGATCTGGGTGGCGGCGTTGGTCTGCCAGTCGTCGCCGAACGACGCCATCTTGCTGCCGGGCAGCGACTGCGGGATCCCGGTCGCACCGCTGGAGTTGTACGCCTGGTAGTTCCAGCCCGACTCCTTCTGCCACAGCGACGACAGGCACGAGAACTGGTCGCTTCCCCAGCCGTACTTCTGGGCCGAGAGCTGCGCCGCGTAGTCGCGCGCACCGTCGGGGGTGTTCACGCGGGCGAGCATCGCGGCGGCGTCCGCCTGTCGCTGCGCCTCGGCGGCGGCTGCGGCCTCGGCCTGTCGCTGCGCTTCGGCGGCGGCATCGGCGGCCGCCTTGGCGGCCTTCGCCTCGTCGAGGCTCCCCTGCACCTGCGCCACGCGCGCGGTGACGCGCTCGGTCTCGGCCTGCGCGTTCTGGCTCAGTGCGGGCACGAGCAGGACCGGCAGCAGGTCGGTCGAGTCGAGGCGCTCCACCGCGTCTTGGAGCGCGCTCGTGTCGATGGAGGCATCGCCGATCGACAGCGGAAGGCCGGTCGTCGCGACATCGGCCTCGACGGCCGTTGCGCTCGACAGCGCGGCCTGCGCCGCCGAGGTCGCGGTGGCGGCGCCGGTGCTGATGGCGTCGAGGGTCGGCGCCGTCGACACCGGTGCGGCGGTGCCGGGAGCAGAGAAGGAGGATGCCGAGGCATCGGGCAGCGACGTGGGCGCGGCGATCGCGAGCCCCGTGGTCGCCACGAGCCCGAAGGCGAGTCCGGCGCACGTGGCGGCAGTGACGAGGGTGCGACGGGCGCGGTGGACGTGGGCGAGCTTCAGGTCGGAACGCAGCAAGGAGGAATCTTTCGTCGGGGGCGCGACTCGTCGGGATCGAGCGCGAAATCGTGCCGTCGGGTCGGCACAAGTCCCCGAGTGTGGGTGGCGCTTCTGAGCGTTATCTCTTCGTTACCTGGGAGGGGCGTGAGAGCGCAGTGTCACGGGATCCCCGTGGGCGGAGGCGGAGCGGGGCACGGCCGTTCGCATCGGACACGGCGGAACGGGGAGACCGATAAGCCCCTGACCAGGATTTTCTCTTCTCTTTCGCGCGCGCGGTCTCGAGTCACCAGCCTGCTGCGCGGGCATCGCCAGCGCTCCCACGCGAAACGGGCCGATCCGCGAGCGAAAATTCTCGGCGGATCGGCCCGTTCGGCCGCGGTCGGCGGAATCGACCGTCAGGCTCGGTGCGCGCGGTAGTACTCGAGCAGGGCGGCGGTGGAGGCGTCTTGGGCGGCGAGGGCCTCGTCGTCGCCCTCGATCGCCGGAGCGATCTGGAGGGCCAATTGCTTGCCCAGCTCGACACCCCACTGATCGAAGGAGTTGATGCCCCAGATGGTGCCCTGCGTGAAGGTGATGTGCTCGTAGAGGGCGATGAGCTGGCCCAGCACCGACGGCGTCAGCGACGGCGCGAAGATCGACGTGGTCGGGCGGTTGCCCGGGAAGGTGCGTGCGGCGACGAGGGCGCCGGTCGTTCCTTCGGCCTCCACCTCTTCGGCGGTCTTGCCGAAGGCCAGGGCCTTGGTCTGGGCGAGGAAGTTCGCCAGGAACAGCCCGTGCACGTCGCGTCCGTCGTCGGCGAGCGGGTAGGCCGGGTTCGCGAAGGCGATGAAGTCGGCCGGGATGAGCCGCGTGCCCTGGTGGATCAGCTGGTAGAACGCGTGCTGACCGTTGGTGCCGGGCTCGCCCCAGAAGACCTCACCGGTGTCGGTGGTGACGGGAGTGCCGTCCCAGCGGACCGACTTGCCGTTGGACTCCATCGTGAGCTGCTGCAGGTACGCCGCGAAGCGGTGCAGCTGCTGGGCGTACGGCAGGACGGCGTGCGACTGCGCGCCGAGGAAGTTGGTGTACCAGACGTTCAGAAGGCCCATCAGCACGGGCACGTTCTGCTCGACGGGCGTGGAGGCGACGTGCTCGTCGACGACGTGGAAGCCGGCGAGCAGCTCGCGGAACGCGTCGGGGCCGAGGGTGATCGCCAGCGACAGACCGATCGCCGAGTCGACGGAGTAGCGGCCGCCCACCCAGTCCCAGAAACCGAACGCGTTGGTCGGGTCGATGCCGAAGGCGGCGACCTTGTCGAGCGCCGTCGACACGGCGACGAAGTGGTGGGCGACGGCGTCGGTGCGCGCGGCGTCGGTGTCGTCGATCGCCCCCGCTGCGGCGAGCTTCTGCCACAGCCAGTCGCGAGCGAGGCGGGCGTTGGTCAGGGTCTCGAGCGTGGTGAAGGTCTTGGACGCGACGATGAACAGCGTGGTCTCGGGGTCGAGATCAGCGGTCTTCTGCGCGATGTCGGTGGGGTCGATGTTGGAGACGAAGCGCGCGTGGATGCCGGCGTCGGCGTACGGAAGAAGGGCCTCGTAGACCATGACCGGACCGAGGTCGCTGCCGCCGATGCCGATGTTGACGACGGTGGTGACCTTCTTGCCGGTCACCCCGCGCCACTCGCCCGCCCGCACGCGATCGGCGAAGGCACTCAGGCGGTTGAGCACCTCGTGCACGTCGTGATCGATCTGCTGGCCGTCGACCACGAGGGCAGGCGCGGCGCCCGCCGGGCGACGCAGGGCCGTGTGCAGCACCGCGCGGTCTTCGCTGGTGTTGAGGTGTGCGCCCCGCAGCATGTCGGCGAAGCGCTCGCGCACGCCCGTCTCGCCCGCGAGAGCGACGAGGGCGTCGAGCACCTCGGCGGTCACGAGGTTCTTGGACAGGTCGACGTGGAGGTCGCCGACGCTGCGCGTCAGGGTGCTCGTGCGGTCGGCATCCGCGGCGAACCAGCCGCGCAGGTCGGGATCGAAGGCGTCGCGCAGGGCGGTCAGTCGGGACCAGGCGGCGGTGGTGGTGGGGTCGATAGGCGCAGTCACGAACTCCACGCTAGCGATCCGGACGGCAGCGCACATCGCGGATGACGAAGCCGGGGGAACACGCTAATGATCAGCGGTGTGGGGAGAAGGGGTCGAGCCCGGGTCGGGGAGCGCGATCTCGCGTTCGGCATCCCACGGCTCCGTCCAGCCCAGGCGGTCGAACAGCCCGTCGAGCACGATCGCGGTGAACCCCCAGACCGTCTGCGGACCCCCGGCCGTCTCGAGCGAGAACGCAGGCCCCCTCCACTCCCGTCCGTCGCGGCGGATCACCGTCGACCCGCGACGCGCCGGGTCGAGCAGATCCGCGACGGGCGCGCGGAACACCTCGGCCGACTCGGCCCGGTCCACGGCGCGCACGGGCGTCGGGCGCGCCCACCAGCCGATCACCGGGGTGACCTCGTGCCGGGAGAACGCCAGGGGGACGGCGTCGAGCGCGCCCAGCACCTCGACCCCGGCCGGATCGAGCCCCGTCTCCTCTCGTGCCTCCCGCAGCGCCGCCGCCACGGCATCCGCATCGTCCGGGTCGACCCGCCCGCCGGGGAAGGCCACCTGGCCGGGGTGGGCGCGCAGCGTGCTCGCCCGAGCCAGAAGCAGGACGTCGAGGTCGCTGGGGACATGGGTCGCCCGTCGCCGACTCGGGATGCCGTCGAGCACGCCGAACAGGATGAGCACCGCCGCCGCGCGCGCCTCGCCCTCGACCGGCAGCGCCTGCAGGGCGGTGAAGGCGTCGGCGGGTGCCGGTCCGGTCCGCGGCCGACGGACGAGGTCTTGCAGTTGTGCGCGGGGCGAGGGCATGGATCGATTAGATCACCGCGCCCGCCGCTCGCTCAGCCGTTGCAGGCCCAGCCGTCGCCGTCGCGGTCGTGCGGGTCGGTCGGTCTCGGCGCGATCAGCCCGCCGCCCGAAAAAACGAACATGTCATCAGCCGACCACTCGTGCTGGTCGTCGCAGCGGTATCCCCGCAGCCAGGGTCGGTCGTCGATCACCCTGAGGTAAAGGCCCGCCGGGAAGTCGGGGTCGTCTCGAAGGCGCGGAGCGGCGACGGTGAGGGATCCCGACGGCGCGCGACCGGCGCTCAGGACGCTGTCGGGGGCGGACGCCTGGTCGTGCAGAGCCAGTCGGAGGTACGCCGCGGTGGCCGGGGGGCAGAGTCGGAGCCCGTCGGCCAGCGCGCGTTCGTAGATCTCAGGCAGGGTCCCCCCTTCGGGAAGACCGAGCTCGCGCACCGATCGCTCCACGATCACGAGCGTCTCGGCTTCGGAAGGACCCTCGACCGCCGCCGCGGCCAGGAGCGTTTCGGCGTGCACGTTGAGTAGGACGCGTGCTTCATCGAGTCGCGCGAGAAGCTCCTCGTGGGAGAGACCGCCGACGAGAACACGCCGCCCCGGCGTCGCATCGTTCTGAAGTCCGGTCACTCACCGAGGCTACTCGCGGCGAGATCTCACCGTGAGGCGGTGGCGTTCAGGACGGTGAGGGTGGGGTGGGGTCCTCGTCGGTCAGCCGCGTCCGCCGGGAGCGGCGCCCGCGGTCGGGGTGGTGGTGGTGTCGACGCGGACGCCCAGGGCGACCGTCCAGCCTGCGGTGTTGTCGCCCGAGGCGGTGGCGAGCTCGAGCGCTCCCCCGTCGTCGCCGAACACGTTGTCGCTGTCGAGCGAGACGCGGGAGAGATTGGATGCCGACGAGGGATACGCCGCGTCCGCGTAGACGACGTCGCACGCGGCCTGCGGCAGGGCCACCTGCGAGGTCGCGATCGCCTGGAAGGCGTCGGTGATGGCATCCACGTTCGGATACACCTCGAAGTGGATGTGCGGCCAGCGGCCGTCGTAGCAGCCGGGGAAGATCGAGGTGAACGACACGACGCCGTCTGATCCGACGACCTGCACGCCCCGGAGGTACGTCTGGTCCTCGATGCCCGAGGAGTACATCGAGTAACGCCCCTGGGTGTCGCAGTGCCACACGTACACGGCGGCACCGGCGAAGGGCACGTCGCCGCCGGCGGTGTCGAGAATCGTGAGGTTCAGGGTCATCGGCACGCCCGTGGCCGTGGCGCTTCCGTCGAGGCTCGTGCGCAGGTCGCTGCGCACGATGCCGGACCGCTCGAGGACGTCGGGGCCGTTCGACCCGTCACCCGGGTAGGGCCCCGCGGTCTCATCGGGGATCTCACCGGCGGGCAGGGCGGCGGCCGCGCTCGCGGCCGAGGCGGTGGGTGTCGCCGAGACGGTCGGGGTGGCGGTGGGCGTCGTTGTGGGCGCGGCCGTTGTGGGCGCGGCCGTTCCGGTCGCGGCCGGGGTGCAGGCGGCGAGCGCGACCGCACCGGCACTGAGGGTGACGAGACCCAGGATGCCGCGGCGCGACACGAGCGTTCGGATGTCGAACGGTGCCCCCTGGTCGACGACCGGCTCGTCGGCCCGGTCGAGCAGACGGCCCTCGTACGCGGGGCCGTCGGGGGTCATCTGGGTGTCGGGGATCCTGGTCATGGCCGCCTCCGGGTGTCGGGTGATGTCGATGGGTCGACTGTGCGCGACGCACCCTGTCCGAGACTTGACCGATCCTGTGCGCGAGCTATGCGATCCGCCGCCCCGCGATCGTCGCCCACGACCCGCGCGCGGAATCCGCGTGTGAAGATGAACCGACAGGAGGTGGGCGATGTCCGAGACGCTGCACGCGGTGACGCTGGTCGTCGACATGCCCATCACCAAGATCGACGCGTTGGATGTCATCGCGCTCGCTGCCGACGGAGGGGTCGACGACGCCGGAACGGCGCGCCCCCGGGTCTGGTTGGCCCCGCACGCCTGGGCCGAGGTCGAGATCCCGAAGTTCGCCGATCCGCCGCCGTTCGCGATCGACGTCTACTCCGACGTGTCGGGTGAGATCGCCTGGGCGCAGGCGCGCCGCTTGCACGACGGCCTTGAGCGCCTCGGATGGAACGTCGGGCCGCCGCGCGCGGGAGTGCGCTGACCGCACGCGCGGGAGCCGTCCGCGCGGCGGCGACCCGCGACGGCTCGGCTCAGAGCGGCAGGTCCGCGAGCACGGCGCTGCGCTCCCAGAGCTGTCGCGCCACCACGGGGTCGTCGGCCAGCCGGTTGGTCTTGGCCGCCTTGTTGTTCGAGTAGAAGCCGCCGGGCACCCAGTCGACGCCGGGCTTGCCGAGGGCGAGCCAGGTCAGGCGCGCGCCGCCGACCGACGTCGACGTCATGAGGCGTTGGGCGAGGGGTCCGCCGTAGAGGAACTTCCACGGTCCGTCGCTGGTCGATCCGAAGTTCGAGGCGATCACGCCCGGGTGGAAGGCCACCGCCGAGAGACCTGCATCGCCGAAGCGACGGTTCAGCTCCTTGGTGAACAGCACGTTCGCCAGCTTCGCGTTGCCGTACGCCGCGGTCGACGAGTAGCGGTGCTCTCCCTGCAGATCGTCGATGTCGAAGCGGGGGAAGAGCCTGGCCGCGGCGCTCGAGGTCTGGATCACCGACGCCTGCGACTCGATGAGCCGCTCGCGCAGCAGGTTCGTGAGCAGGAAGGGCGCGAGATGGTTCACCTGGAACGTGGTCTCGTAGCCGTCGGCCGTCAGGGTGCGCTCGCCGAACACGCCCCCGGCGTTGTTGGCGAGCACGTCGATGCGGGGGTAGCGCTCCAGAAGGGAGGCCGCGAGCTCGCGCACCTGCGACAGCTCGCTGAAGTCGGCGACGAACGACTCCACCCCGAGCGTGCGCGCCACCCGGGCGGTCTTCTCGGGGTTGCGCCCGACCACCACCACTTCCTCGCCGAGCTGGGCGAGTTGTTTCGCGGACGCGGCGCCGATGCCGTCGCTGGCGCCGGTGATGACGATGGTGCGGGTCATGCGAACCTCCTGGTCGATGTCGTCACGCTAGTGCGGGCACCGGTGACAACTGCGGGGCTTGCCCTCGGCATCCTCCCTCCCCGACAACTCACAGCCCGCTCCCAGCCCCACGGGACCAAAACCGGCGGCGACGACGTTCTTCCCCGTATCGCCCGATTCCGGGCGTCTGAACGAGAGGACACACCCGTGAGCACGGAGTACCGGAAGACGTCGGAGGCGTTGAGCCGTCTCACCGACCGCCAGTTCGCCGTCACGCAGGACGACGCCACCGAGCCGCCGTTCCGCAACGAGTACTGGGACAACCACGAGGACGGGATCTACGTCGACGTCGTGTCGGGGCAGCCCCTGTTCTCGTCGAGGGACAAATTCGAGAGCGGTTCGGGCTGGCCGAGCTTCACCCGCCCCCTCGACGACGCCGCCGTCGTCGAGAAGAAGGACCGCACCCTGTGGATGACGCGCACCGAGGTGCGCTCCGCCGGAGCGGACAGCCACCTCGGGCACCTGTTCGACGACGGCCCCCGCGATGCCGGCGGGCTGAGATACTGCATGAACTCGGCGGCGATGCGTTTCGTGCCGGTCAACGAGCTCGACGCCCAGGGGTACGGCGCGTACCTCCCCCTGTTCCGCGAGAGCCCCGCCTCGTGAACCTCTTCCCGTTCCGCAACCGCAAAAGGAGCACCATCATGACCAGCGGACCTTCCGACACCGGCGAGATCACCCGCCGCCCCGGCACCGAGACCGCCGTCCTCGCGGGCGGCTGCTTCTGGGGTGTCGAAGACCTCATCCGTCGTCAGCCCGGCGTGCTCGACACGCGCGTCGGCTACACCGGCGGGCAGAACGAGCACGCCACCTACCGCAATCACCCGGGGCACGCCGAGGCCGTCGAGATCGTCTTCGATCCCACGCAGACGAGCTACCGCGACATCCTGGCGTTCTTCTTCCAGATCCACGACCCGTCGACGCTGAACCGACAGGGCAACGACGTGGGCACGAGCTACCGCTCGGCGATCTTCCCGCTCTCCCCCGAGCAGGAGAAGGTCGCGCGCGACACGATCGCCGACGTCGACGCCTCGGGCATCTGGCCCGCGAAGGCCGTCACGACGATCGAGGCCGAGGCCGCGTTCTGGGAGGCCGAGCCCGAGCACCAGGACTATCTCGTGCGCATCCCCCACGGCTACACGTGCCACTTCGTGCGCCCCGGTTGGGTGCTCCCGAAGCGCGAGGAAGCCTCCGCGTAAGTCGACTGACGAGGGCCCGGATGCCACGGCATCCGGGCCTTCGTCGTGTCAGGCGAGCAGTTCGTCGAGCAGGCGCTGCACCCGGGTCTTGATGTCGTCGCGGATCGGCCGCACCTCGTCGAGGCCCTTTCCCGCCGGGTCGGTGAGCTGCCAGTCCTCGTAGCGCTTGCCGGGGAAGATCGGGCACGCGTCGCCGCAGCCCATCGTGATCACCGCGTCGGAGGCGCGCACGTCGTCGGTCAGCAGCAGCTGCGGCACCTCGGCGCTGATGTCGATGCCCTCCTCGGCCATCGCCGCGACCGCCATCGGGTTGAGCGTCGCGCCCGGGGCGCTGCCTCCGGACAGGACGGTGACGCGGTCGCCGCCGAGCGCGCGCGCGTAACCGGCGGCCATCTGGGAGCGTCCGGCGTTGTGGACGCAGACGAAGAGGACGGTGACGGATTCCATGCCCTTATCATCGCGCACGGCAACCCCCGCTCCCCCCGGTAACGCGCTGCATAGGCTCGCCGGATGAGCGCATACGACGTCATCGTGGTGGGCGCGGGTCTGGCCGGGCTCCGCTGCGCGACCCACCTGGCCGAGTCCGGCCGCGACGTCGTCGTGCTCGAGGCCGGCGACACCGTCGGCGGACGAGAACGCACCGACGTCGTCGACGGGTTCCGCCTCGACCTCGGATTCCACGTGCTGAACCCGGCGTACCCGGCCGTGCGACGGTGGGTCGACGTCGAGGCCCTCGCCCTCCGGCGCTTCCCCGTCGCCGTCGGCGTGCGGCTCGACGACCGCCTCGCACGGCTCGCTCATCCGCTGCGCCACCCGCTGTCGCTCCCCGCGACGCTGTCGAGTGGACTCGTGCGACCCGCCGACCTCGTCGCCCTGGCACGCTGGGCGGCCCCGACCCTCGCCTCCGCCCGAGCCGCGAAGACCGGCCCCGACCGCGCGCTCGCCGAGGCGTGGGATCGCACCGGGCTCCGCGGCGCGCTGCGCGAGAGCGTGCTCGAGCCGTTCCTCGCCGGCGTTCTCGCCGACGATCGGCAGGAGACCTCCGACGCCTTCGTACGTCTTCTCATCCGCAGCTTCGCCCTCGGCCGCCCGGGCGTCCCCGCCGCGGGCATCGGCGCGCTTCCCGCGCAGCTCGCCGACACCGCCCGGCGTGCCGGGGCCGGCATCCGGCTGTCGCACCGGGTCGTCTCCACCCGCCGCCGCGCGCACGGCTGGCACGTGGGCGTCGAGGGCCACGAGGCCGTGACGGCGCGCGCCGTCGTCGTCGCCACCGGGCTCTCGCCCGACCTCGACGTCCCGCTCCCCCGCCCGCGGGGCCTGCAGACGTGGTGGTTCGCCGCCGACCGGGCGCCCAGCACCGACGCCGCCCTGCGCGTCGACGGACGCCGTCGCGGCCCGATCGTCAACACCGCGATCATGACGAACACCGCCCCCACGTACGCGCCGCGCGGGCAGCACCTCGTGCAGGCGACGTGCGTGATGCCGTCGGAGGCGTCGGAGGACGGCATCCGTCGCCAGCTCGCCGAGATCTGGGATGCCGACACCCGACCCTGGCGCCTGCTCCGCCGCGACGATGTCGTCGGCGCGCTCCCCGCGCAGGACCCGCCGCTGCGGCTACGTCGACCCGTCAGGCTCGACGACGGACGGTACATCGCGGGCGACCACCGCGACACCGCGTCGATCCAGGGCGCGCTGGTGTCGGGGCAGCGGGCCGCCGAAGCCGTGCTCGCAGACCTCGCCGGCTGAACGGGCACCCGGGCGGTCGGCGGAATGCCGTCTCAGACCGCTCCGGCGACCTCGCCGCGCGCCGCCAGCGCCGTCAGCGCCTCGCCGGTCACGCGACGCGTCGTCCACTCCTCCATCGCCTCGGCCCCGAGCGCGCGGTAGAAGCCGATGGCGGGCTCGTTCCAATCGAGCACGGTCCACTCCAGACGCGTGTACTGCTTCTCGAGGCACTCCGCGGCGAGCGCCGACAGCAGGGCGACGCCGTAGCCGTGCGAGCGGTACTGCTCGTGCACGTACAGGTCTTCGAGCCAGATGCCGTGGCGGCCGGTCCACGTGGAGTAGGTGAGGAACCAGATCGCGATGGCGCGGATGCCGTCGGGCCCCTCCACGACGAAGGCGAAGGCGCGGGGATCGTCGCCGAACAGGGTCTCGGCGATCATTCCGGCCGTGTTGTCGACGGCATCCGGCTCCTTCTCGTAGTCGGCCAGCGCCTGGATGCACGCCAGGATTCCGTTCTCGTCGCCGGCACGCGCGGCGCGCAGCACGGCGCCGTTTCGAAGGTCGGTCATGGGCGGGGCTCCCAGCTCTCGGCTGCGACCCGGCGGAAGTTGCCGCCGAGCACCGCAGCGACGTCGGTGTCGCTCCATCCTCGCGCCTGCAGCGCTGCGCCCAGGTCGACGAACGTCTCGGGCGGCATCCACTGCATCGGCCCCCACCGGGTGTAGCTCTCGTCGTACAGCTCGGGGGTCCCGGTGATCGTGGCGCGGAAGGTCTGCCAGTCGAACGAGAAGTCGGTGCTCACCCCGACGTGCCGGATGCCGACGACCTCGACGGCGTGATCGAGGTGGCGCACCATCGCCTCGAGGGTCGGGGTGTTGGGGCCGAGGAAGATCCCCACCCCCGTGATGCCCACCACTCCCCCGGTGTCGGCGACGGCTCGCGCCTGGTCGTCGGTGATGTTGCGCGGGTGCTCCCACACCGCACGCATGTTGGAGTGGCTGAAGACGACCGGTCGGGTCGAGACCGCGCACAGGTCGAACGTCGTCCGCGCACCGACGTGCGAGCCGTCGGGCACCATTCCGCGCGCGTTCATCTCGGCGACGAGGTCGCGTCCCCACCCGGTGAGACCGTCGTCGACCGCGTCTAAGCAGCCACCGCCGGCGCGGTTGGCGTGGTTGTAGGTCGGCGCCAGCGTGCGCACGCCCTGCGCGACGAGTCCCTCCACCGCGTCGAGGTCTCCGCCGAGCGGCGCGCAGTCCTCGAGGTCGAAGGCCACGGCGGTGTCGCCTCGCGCGGCGACGCGGTCGATGTCGGCGACCGTGGCGGCCAGCTCGAGCCCGTCGATCGCGGTCACCTGCGCCCGGAAGGAGCGGAGCAGGGATGCCGTGAGCGCGGGCGGATGGGGAGCGAAACCGACGTTGAGAGAGACGTATCCCCCGCCGCCGCCGCGGTAGCGGAGCAGTTCGCCGATGTCGGCCGTGTCGACGAGCTCGACGCAGGCGTGCTGGTCCCAGAGCATCTCAGTCGCCCGCCCGAGACACGCCCGCGGGAGCGATGGCCGCGCCCGCCGGGGCGAGCGCCGGGTCGACGGCCTCGCGCTCGTCGAAGACGAAGCACTCGCCGTTCCAGTGCGCACCTCCTTGGGCGGCGAACCACCCGAGGATGCCCCCGTCGAGCTGATAGGCGTCCAACCCCTCGTCGCGCAGGTACAGCGCCGCCTTCTCGCAGCGGATCCCCCGGTGCAGAAGCTCACCACCGTTTTGCCGGCGAGTTCGTCGCGGTGGGAGTCCGCCGCATCCGGGAACTGGGTGAAGCGCTCGATGCGCCAGTCCTTCGCGCCCGCGAAGGTGCCGTAGTCGACCTCGAACGCGTTGCGGGTGTCGACGAGCACGACCTCGCGGCCGTCGTCGTCGCTGCCCCGGTCCAGCCACCGGCGCAGGGTCTCGGGCGACACAGCGGGAGCCCGGCCGTCCTGCGGGCGCACCTCGGGGCGGTCCATGCGGATGATCTCGCGCTTGACCTTCACCAGGAGCCGCCCGAACGGCACGGTGTCCGACCAGCTGTCCTTCGTCTCGAGGGCGGCGAACCGCTCATCGGCGCGCAGCTGGTCGACGAAGGCACGCACGGCCTCCGGCGATCCGGCGAGGAAGAGGTTGATGCCCTCCTCGGCCAGCAGGATCGTTCCCCGCAGTCCCGCCGCCCCGGCCCGATCGCGGAGCGTCTCGCGCACGACCGCGGGATCGTCGATGCGCGTGAAGAGGTACGCCGAGACGTTGAGGACGGATGCCATGTCTCCAGCGTACGAAAGCGTCAACCCGGCGAACGCCCCTCGACGCATCGCTTAGCGTGGCAGGACGACCCCGTCTGGAGCTTGCCGTGCCCGAAAGATCCGCTGCGACGCCCGACATCGTGCAGCTCACCACCGTGTCGGTCGTCATCCCCGTTCTCGACGACGGACCGCACCTGCGGCGGTGTCTGCGCGCCCTCGCGGCCCAGACCACCGTCGCCGACGAGATCGTCGTCGTCGACAACGCCTCGACCGACGACAGCGCCGACATCGCCCGCGCCGCGGGTGCCCGCGTGGTGTTCTGCGGCGAGCGCGGCATTCCCGCCGCCGCCGCTGCCGGATACGACGCCGCCCACGGTGACCTGATCCTGCGTCTCGATGCCGACAGCATCCCCGAGCCCACGTGGGTGGCGAGCATGGTCGATGCTCTGAGCGACCCGGCGGTGGATGCCGTGACCGGCGGCGCCGTCTTCCACGACGGCCCCGTCGCCGGACGGGTGGCCCTGTCGCGCGCCTTCCTGGGCACATACGCCGCCTTCGCTTTCCCCGCGCTGGGCCACACGCCGCTCTGGGGGTCGAACATGGCGTTCCGGCGACGCGCGTGGAACGCGGTCCGCAGTGAGGTGCACGTGGATCCCGAGCTTCACGACGACCTCGATCTCGCGTACCACCTCGGCCGGCGTCACCGTATCCGCTTCGTCCCCGGCCGGCACATGCGGGTGTCGTCGCGCACGGTCGAGCCGCGCCGCTTCGTCCGCTGCTTCCGCCGCGGGGCGGGGACGGTGTTCGCGCACTGGCCGGGCGACCTCCCGCCCGCACGGTGGGCGCGGCTCGTGCGTCGACGTGCGACCCACGCCGGCCGCGCCCGCGAGGTCGGCGCGCCGGGTGAGTCGCGCGGCTCGCGCAGCGGGGCTGCTCGCTGATGGCCGGCATCCTGTTCCCGAACGTCGACGCACCCGACCTGCACGTCATGAGCTTCAACGTGCGACGCCGCTTCGAACGCCTCACGTGGCCGCCCGCCGACCGGTGGCCCCTGCGCAAGCAACGCCTGCGCACCTTCCTCGGCGCGAACCGCCCGCATCTGCTCGGCTCCCAGGAGGCGATGCCCGACCAGGCGCGCTGGGTGCAGGACTCGCTGGGCACGCGCTACGGACGGGTGGGCCTCGGTCGCGGCAAGGACCGCGGCGGCGAGGGCACGCCGCTGTTCTACGATCGCGACCGCATCGAGCTGGAGGACTGGGAGCAGGTCATGCTCTCCGACACCCCGACCGTGCCGGGTTCGACGGGGTGGGGCAACACCATCCCCCGCGTCGCGGTGATCGCGCAGCTGCGCGACCGCGCGACCGACGCGCGCTTCACCTTCGTCAACACCCACTTCGACGCGTTCTCACGACGAGCCCGCAAGCGCTCGGCCACGTGGCTGCACGACCTGGTCGCCGACCGCACGCGACCGCTGCTGTTCACCGCCGATGTCAACGCGCCCATCCGCTCCGACGAACTCGCCGCCATGTTCGCCGCGGGTCTGCTCGTCGACACCTGGTCGTACGCCCCCACACGACGGACCGCCGAGTGGGGCACCTTCAACAACTACGCGCGCCCGAAGCTCGGCGCTCGGCGCATCGACGCCGTGCTCGCGACCCCCGACGTCGGGGTGCGCGCCGTGGGCATCGACCCCCGGCCGACGGGGACGCAATGGCCGAGCGACCACCTGGCCGTGCAGGCCGTCGTGCGCATTCCCACCGGGGCGGCGTGATGGCGCACGGACGAGCTGTCGACACGAGGGAGGGGCACCCGTGATCCGGGCCATGTACGCCAACCTGAAGCGCCCGCCGCGAAGCGTCACGGATTGGGTGACCGATGCCGTCCGTGCGCTCGCCATCGTGCTCGTGATCGTCTCGCTGTTCACCCTGCCGTTCACGGACTTCGCCGTGCTGTCGATGTCGCTGCCCGCGGTGATGCTCTCGCGCATGATCGGCCTGCGTTCGGGCCTCGACCTCGTCACCTGCGTCACCGTGTTCGTCGCCGCCGGCAGCAACGTGCTCGAGCTGTATCGGGCATGGACGGGGTGGGATCTCGTCGTTCACCTCGCCTGCACCGGTCTGCTCGCCGCCGTCGCCCTCGTGCTGCTCGACGACGCCGGAGTCGTCGCGCCGACCGGGCGTCGCCGCACGCCGATCGTCGTCGCCACCCTCGCGGGCCTCGCGCTCAGCGCCGGGTGGGAGATGATCGAGTGGTTCGGCTACCGCTTCATCACCGACGCGATCTTCGTCACCTACGACGACACCATCGGCGACATGATCGCGGGCGGGGCGGGAGCGCTCATCGCCGGGGTGCTGGCATCCCGGTTCCGGCTGACGCGCGACGAGCGCGCGCCGCTCTGAGCGACGAACCGGCGACACCCCGCGGGGCGCCGCCGGTCGCCGACCTCAGATCTTCCCCGCCACGTCCGTTCCGACGAGGTCGCCGTCGGGGTTCGGCTCACTCAACTGCTCGCCGGGCGCGGTCGAACCCTCGAGCGGGGGCAGCGCGGCCTCGACGCGGGAGCCGATCTCGGCATCCACGTTCTTCCAGTACTGCACGGCGCGCTCGCGCACCTCGGCGCGGGTCACTCCCCCGACGTGCCCGGTGATCGTCTCGACGAGACGGTCGCGCTGCTCGGCCGACATGACATCGCGCACCAATGTGCCGGCCTGACCCCAGTCGTCGTCTTCGGGGTGCAGGGTGGCCGCCGAGCGGACGAGGTCGCCGTCGCTCTGCCAGCCGCCGTCGCCCGCGCGGCGCGGGTCGGCCGCGGGGCCTCCGACCGAGTTGGGCGCGTACACGGGCACCTCGGGCGGGTTGTACTCGTAGCGCATCGCGCCTTCCTTCGAGTACGAGTGCACCTCGGTGTGCGGCCGGTTGACCGGCAGCTGCTGGTAGTTGGTTCCCACGCGGTAGCGGTGCGCGTCGGCGTAGCTGAAGATGCGGGCCTGCAGCATCTTGTCGGGGCTGCCGTCGATGCCGGGCACGAAGTTCGACGGCTCGAAGGCCGCCTGCTCGATCTCGGCGAAGTAATTGCCCGGATTGCGGTTCAGCTCCATCGTGCCGACCTCGATCTCGGGGTAGTCGCTGTGCGGCCACACCTTGGTCAGGTCGAAGGGGTTGAATCGGTACGTCTTGGCATCGTCGTACGGCATGATCTGCACCTTGAGCGTCCACGTCGGGAACTCGGCCCGCTCGATCGCGGCGTAGAGATCGCGAATGTGGAAGTCGGCGTCTTGACCGGCGATCTGGTCGGCCTCGTCTTGCGTGAGCGTCTTGTGGCCCAGGTCGGTGTGGAAGTGGTACTTGACCCAGAACCGCTCCCCCTCGGCGTTGATCCACTGGTACGTGTGCGAGCCGTAGCCGTTCATGTGACGCCACGATGCCGGGATGCCGCGGTCGCCCATCAGCCAGGTCACCTGGTGGGCGCTCTCGGGAGACAGCGTCCAGAAGTCCCACTGCATCGTGTTGTCGCGCAGGTGGCTGCCCGGCAGGCGCTTCTGCGAGCGGATGAAGTCGGGGAACTTGATGCCGTCCTTCACGAAGAAGACCGGGGTGTTGTTGCCGACGAGGTCGTAGTTGCCCTCGGTCGTGTAGAACTTCAGCGAGAAGCCGCGCGGATCGCGCCAGGTGTCGGGGCTGCCCTGCTCGCCGGCGACCGACGAGAAACGGGCGAGCATCTCGGTCTCGACGCCGGGCTGGAACAGAGCGGCGCGCGTGTAGGCCGACACGTCGCCGGTGGTGCGGAACGTGCCGAACGCTCCGCCGCCCTTGGCGTGCACCACGCGCTCCGGCACCCGCTCGCGGTTGAACTGCGCGAGCTTCTCGATGAGGTAGTGGTCGGTGAGGGCGACGGAGCCGTCGGCTCCGACGCTCTGCGAGTGTTCGTCACTGGCGACCGGGGCGCCGTTGTTGGCGGTGGTCGGGCTCTGCGGGGTGGTCGGCTCGGTCATGGCTCTCCTGACGTCGTGGGCCGCGAAACGAAGGCCCACCTCGACGCTACGCAGGGGCTCCGACATCACTCGGGCATTGCGGTTGCGCGCCCGACCACGTAGTGGGTGCAGCCGGTGTCAATCCCCCGAGCGCGCCCTCGCGCTGCCGAGAGCATGAGCGCACACGAACGGAAGGACGCACCATGTCGAAGGATCTGTCGAAGGGCGACCGGGTCAGCTGGGGCACCCCGCAGGGGCGCACGCAGGGCGAGGTCGTCGAGAAGAAGACGAAGGACTTCGAGCACGACGGCCAGAAGTTCACGGCATCCGATGACGAACCGGCCTACATCGTGAAGTCCGAGAAGTCGGGCGCGAAGGCCGCACACAAGGGTTCGACGCTGAACAAGCTCAAGGGCTGACCGGGCTTAGGTGCCGAACTCCTGAGTTTCGGGCGGCCGGGCGCGGGGATCACCGCAACGCGGCGCGGACGCGCGAAAACTCAGGAGTTCGGCGCGCGGCGCCGACGGCTTCGCCGACCGCCGACGAGAGCGCGGCGCCCGAGGGACCGCCCTACCCCTTCGCGTCGCGCCGCTTTCGCATCTGGGCCAGTGCGAGGCTCAACCGGTGGTTGCCGGCCAGCACGTCCTCGTGGCGTTCGAGGAACGCCCAGTACGCCTCGGTGAACACGGAGTCCTTGGCATCCGCCGCCGACGGCCACCACGAGCCCATCTTCTGCAGGTACGCCCCGCCCGACACGTACGGCTTGGTCGCGACGAAACCGCCGTCGGCGAACTGGCTCATCCCCATGACGTTGGGCACCATGACCCAGTCGTACGCGTCGACGAACAGGGCCAGGAACCAGTCGTTCACCTGTCGCGGGGCGTAGCCCTGCAGCAGGAACCAGTTGCCGAGCACCATCAGCCGCTCGATGTGGTGCGCGTAGCCCCACCGGTGCACGCGTTCGAGCACCGTGCGCACCGGGATCGGCAGGGTGCTCGGCATCCGTTGCGCGGTGTACCAGTACTTCTCGATGCGCTGCTCGAGGTGCAGCGCGTTGACGTGCTCCAGCTTCGGGTGCGCCCGGTACATGCCGCGCATGTACTCGCGCCATCCGATCACCTGGCGGATGAACCCCTCGACGGATGCCAGCGGGGCATCGGTCCGCGTCGCTGCGGCGACCACCTCCTCGACGGTGAGCAGGCCAATGTTCAGCATCGGCGAGATGATCGCGTGGAAGAGGAAGGGCTCGTCGGCCCTCATGGCGTCCTCGTACCGGCCGAAGTCGTTCAGGCGCTCGGCGACGAACACGTCGAGCCACTGCCTCGACTGCTCCGGCGTGACCGGCAGCCAGAACTCCCCCGCCGCGCCGGGCTGGTCGGGGAAGAGCTCGTCGACCTCGGCGATGACCTCCCGGGTGATGTCATCATGCTCGGGCTGCGGCAGTGCCGGGATCTCGACCCCCTTCTTGGGCAGCGGCTTGCGGTTGTCGGCGTCGAAGTTCCAGCGGCGCCCCGCGGGCTTCCCCCCGTCCATCAGGATGCCGGTGCGCCGGCGCTGCCAGTGGTAGAAGTCCTCCATGAGCGGCGTCGGGTGCTCGGCGAACCACTGGTCGAGCTCGTCTTCGGGGGTGAGGAACAGCCCATCCGAGAGGATGTCGGTGTCGACTCCCCGCTTCTCGCACAGACGGGCGATGCGATCGTCGACCGGGCGGTTCGGGTCGCTCATCCACCGCAGCGTCCCGACGCCGTGATCGTCGAGCAGCCGCGTCAGGCCGGCCGCGAACCCGAGATCGTCGCGCAGCGTGATCCGGCGCACGGTGCGCCCCTCGGACTCGAGCCGTGCGGCGGTGTGCCGCATAGCCGACACGAGCAGCACGATCTTGTGCCGGTGATAAGGGAGCTTCCGGAACCTCGGGGCGGATTCGATGAAGAAGAACTCGTCGACGTCATCGTCGGCGTAGGCGGGGTGCTCCTCGAACTGCTGCGTCGCCAGGATGAGCGCCGCGGTGATATTCGTCGACGCACTCACGCGCTCCTCCGAGCGGCGGCGGCCTTGGCTCGGCATCCGCGCGAGCAGTAGAGCACCTGATCCCACTGATCGCGTCCGCTCCAGCGCTTGCGGTCGGTGAAGGGTCGGCCGCAGAACGCGCAGGGCTTGGAGCGCACCTCGGGTCGTGACATGCCGACATCGTCGCAAGACCCGACGGTTCACCCCGGGGGCTTGCGCCTGCACACGGGCACGGTCCGCGCAATCCCCGCGCGCGATGACGACGGGCCGTGGTCGGGTGTCGGCATGAACTCGACACCCGACCACAGCCACGACGACACCGCCGATCAGCCCGACGAACTCGAGACGGCGGACGCCCCCGAGATCCCCGACACCACCGACGGCGACGACGCGCCGGTCGACAACCCCTCGGGCGGCTGAGCCGGCGCCCTCGCCCGGCGAGCCGCTGTGGGGGTGCTCTCAGTCGGTCAGGTCGAACGTCTCGTTCTCGCCGCCCCGAGGACGTTCGCCGGTGACCTTCGACGTCACCAGGGCCACCGCCGTGGCGATGCGACCGCCCGCACTCCCCCAGTACTCGCCGGTCAACGCCGACACCTTCAGCAGCGTCACACCGGGCGACTCGGGCCCCTCCGGGAACCACGCCTCGACGCTGGTCGACCACAGCTCCTTGAGCTTGGCCAGGTCGTCCACCACCTCGCCCTCACCGGCGAGCGAGAGCCAGAGACCGTCGGAGCTGAACGACAGGCCCACCTTCGGGTCGCGCCGCACGTGCTCGACGGCCGACGCGTGCGTCCCCACGATGAACCACAGGTCACCGTCGGACTCGGTCTCCTGCACCGTGAGCGGGTGGGCATGCAGGTCGCCACCCTCGGCCCGCGTGGTGACCATCGCGAAACGGAACTTCTTGAGCAGATCGTTGAGCTTCTCGAGCTCGGACGGAGTGGAGGACATGACGGTTCCTTTCTTCGGAACTCTCAGCAGACCCCGACGGCGCGCGGCACGCTACGGATTGACCTCGCCGCCGGCATCTGCTCCCGAGGCGGGCGGTGCGAGCCCGTCGAGCTCCTCGACGGCGTCGGTCGCGCGACCGATGCGCGCGCCGACCTCCTCGTCCCACCAGCGCGGGCCGCGCTCTCCGAGGCCCGTCTTCGCCAGGCCCACCCGACGGCGCGCCGAGGCGACCGCGGCGTCGTCGCCCGCGCGCTTTCCGGTGCGCACGGCGGAGCGCGCCCGGCCTAGATGCGAACGCAGACGTGCGGCGAGGTCGTCGGGCAGGGCGGGGTCGGTACGCCGCCAGCGACGGCCGTCGATCACGAGCCACCGTTCGTCGTCGGAGGGGGAAGGATCGCCGGATGCCATGACTCCAGTGCACACGTTCGACGCCGTCAGCATCCTCTTGGGCACAGAACCGGTATCCGTGATAACGTGGAGGCATTAATTCTGGGACTTGCTTCATGGACGACCGCCTCATCGCAGAGATGCCGGGCGCACAGCGCCGAGCCGTGAGTGACAGCATTCCCTCCCCCTACCATCGCGTGCCTCGCTCGACGGCTTCGGTCCTCGCCTCGCACTCGCGGAAAGTTTCTGTGTCCTTGCTTCACCTTTCGCCACTATCGTGGCGCCAGGCCGATCTCGACGTCTTCGTCGCGATGGCCGGATCCGACTACGCCGGTTTCGTCGGCGCGGGCACCTCGGGCTTCGAAGCCCAGGGTCCGCTCGGCGAGAATCTCGGTGTCCACACGTCCGTCGACGCGGCTCAGGCCGCCGTCAACAGGCATCGCGTACGAGCCACCAGTACGGTGACTCGGCGTAACCCGTCCGCTCCGCACGCGCCGGAGCGGCGCCCACGGCCGCGACTGCGGCCCAACATGAATAAAGGAAGAACACGATGGCCACTGGCACCGTGAAATGGTTCAACTCCGAAAAGGGCTACGGCTTCATCGCTCCCGATGACGGCTCCGCCGACCTGTTCGCGCACTTCAGCGCGATCCAGGGCAACGGCTTCAAGGAGCTGCAGGAAGCGCAGAAGGTCGAATTCGACGCCGAGCAGGGCCCCAAGGGCATGCAGGCTGCGAACATCCAGCCCCTCTAAGCTCCGCTTACCTCGGAAGCCGGGACCCGTCGCCTCGCGACGGACCCGGCTTTCGTCGTTCCCGGGCGGACGTCGGCGACCTTCGCGGCCGCGCCGGCGTCGACTCCCTCTCTTCGCATTTCCCGTGAGCCTCCTGCACATGTGGATGTATTCCGAACGGCCCATACGGTCCCCCGTAGTGTGATCCTCAGACCGGGGTATCCACCTCGGCTCCCGACCACGGTCAACCCGATTAGAGGAGCAGTCCATCGCCTCCACCATCGTCGAGTCCCGCCTCGGCCCCGTTCGTCAGACGTACTCCGGCACCACCGAATTCCCCCCGATCGCGAAGGCCTACACAGAGTTGTCGTCGGTCGTCCGCGAGAGCGGCCTCCTGGCCCGCACCCCCCGGTTCTACCTCGTGGTGGGCATTGCGATCACCCTCGGGTTCGCCGCCACCATCACCGGTTCCATTCTTCTGGGTGACAGCTGGTTCCAGCTTCTGATCGCCGCGGCACTCGGCATCCTGTTCACCCAGGTCGCATTCCTCGCCCACGAGGCGAACCACCGCCAGATCCTGGCATCCGGTCCCGCGAACGACCGGTTGGCACTGTGGATCGGCAACGGCATCGTCGGCATGAGCCAGTCGTGGTGGGCGTCCAAGCACACGCGGCACCACGCCAACCCGAACCGCGTCGGCAAAGACCCCGACATCGAGATCGACACGATCTCGTTCCTCGACGAAGACGCCGCCAAGGCCCGCGGCATCCAGCGCTGGATCACCCGGCGACAGGGATGGCTGTTCTTCCCCCTGCTCACGCTCGAGGGCCTGAACCTGCACGCCCTCGCCTTCCGCCACCTGTTCTCTCGTCAAGAGGTCAAGGGCCGCTGGCGCGAGTTGGCTCTGCTGGCCGTGCGCCACGCGCTGGTGCTGACGCCCATCTTCGTGTTCCTGCCCCTCGGCATGGCGTTCGCCTTCCTGGGTGTGCAGCTCGCCGTCTTCGGCGTGTACATGGGAGCGTCCTTCGCACCCAACCACAAGGGCATGGCCGTCATCGAACCCGGAGCGAAGCTGGACTTCTTCAGCAAGCAGGTGCGCACCTCGCGCAACATCTCCGGCGGCTGGTGGGCCACCTGGCTCATGGGCGGTCTGAACTACCAGATCGAGCACCACCTGTTCCCGAACATGGCCCGCCCGCAGCTCAGCCGCGCCCGCGCCATCGTGCGCGAGCACTGCCAGACCCTCGGTGTGCCCTACGTCGAGACGACCCTGCTGCAGTCCTACGGAATCGTCATCCGCTACCTCAACGAAGTCGGACTCGCGGCCCGCGACCCGTTCGACTGCCCGCTGACCGGCTCGTCGCGTCACCTCGCGGTCAAGTAGCAGCACGCAGCACCACGACGGCGCCGCCCCCTCCGGGGGACGGCGCCGTCGCTGTATCACCCGCGTGCCGTCACCCGCGGGCTCTCACCCGCGGGCGTCGATGCGCGGCTCGGGGCAGTCCTCCCCGTCGCGGGTCGCGCGTTCGAAATGCCACCGCTCGTTCGCATACGTCTGGCAGAGCCCCCACGCGCGACCGTGCTCGATGAGCCACAGCTGCGCGTCGAGCGAGCCGATGTCCACGGCCCGGCCCGTCACATGACTCGACCGCTCGGGCGTGGCCACGAGCTCACGCACCGTCTCTTCACTGCCGGAGGTGGCGATCGCGTCGGCCAACAGCCACCGTTGATAATCGGCGCTGCGCCACCCGCTCGTGATGTCGAAGGTGACGCCGTCGTCGAGGGCGGCGACCTGCGCCGCGCGCAGGGCCTCACGCAGACCGTCGTCGAGGCGCACCATCGCGGGATGTTCGTCTTCGTCGACGCTCAGCGGGAGTGCCGCGTCGACGACGCCGTCGTCGATCGTGGGGGCGGATCCCGTCGCCGCGAGCACGCCCGAGGTGAACGAGATGGCCGTCGTCGAGGCGGCCAGGGTGATCGCCGCCGTAAGAACGACGACGAGGCCACCGCCGATGGTGAGCAGCGCCAGACGGCGTCGGTGTCGAGAAGAAGCGGGAGCAGAGGTCGGAGGTGCCATGCACCCAGTCGAGCGTCCGCCGCGTTGCAGGATCGTATGCGACGACGCATACGCCGCCGATACCGCGTTCAGTCGCGCGACACCTCGTGCAGCTCGACGTCGTGCACCCCGGAGTCGGCGAGGGTCAGCGTCATCACCGTGCACGCCGGCTGACGCCGCCGGTCGGTGGGCGACCCGGGGTTGAGCAGTCGTAGGCCTCGCGGAGTCACGGTGTCCCAGGGGATGTGGCTGTGCCCGAACACCAGCAGATCGGTGTCGGGGAACGCCGCGTCCATTCGCCGCTCGCGCCCCGCCGCCGCGCCCGTCTCGTGCACCACGGCGACGCGCACGCCCTCGACGTCGGCGCGGGCGACCTCGGGCAGACGCGCCCGCAGGTCGTCGCCGTCGTTGTTGCCCCACACGCCGAGGACCGGTCCGAGGGCGCTCAGCTCGTCGAGGACCGCCGCCTCGACCCAGTCGCCCGCGTGCACGATGAGGTCGACTCCGGATGCCGCCCGCCGCACGGCATCCGGAAGCACGCGCGCCCGCTTCGGCACGTGGGTGTCGGCCAGCAGGAGGAGTCGCGTCGCCATGCCCCCACGCTACATACGCCCGCGATACACCGGTCGGCCTACGATCGCGGTATGCGTGTGCTGATCGTCGAGGACGAGCCCTACCTCGCCGAAGCGATCCGCGATGGTCTGCGGCTCGAGGCGATCGCGGCCGACATCGCCGGCGACGGCGACACCGCCCTGGAACTGCTCGGGTACACCGCCTACGACGTCGTCGTGCTGGACCGCGACATCCCCGGCCCGAACGGCGACGAGATCGCGCGCGAGCTCTCGGCTCGGCCGGCGGCCCCGCGCGTGCTCATGCTCACCGCCGCCGACCGACTCGACGACAAGGCCCGCGGGTTCGAGAGCGGCGCCGACGACTACCTCACCAAGCCCTTCGTGCTCAAGGAGCTCGTGCTGCGCCTGCGCGCCCTCGCCCGGCGCCCCGCGGCCGGGACTCCCCCGGTGCTCGAGCGCGACGGCATCCGCCTGGACCCCTTCCGGCGCGAGGTCTACCGCGACGGACGCTACGTGTCTCTCACCCGCAAGCAGTTCGCGGTGCTCGAGGTGCTGCTGGCCGCGGCCGGCGGGGTCGTGAGCACCGAGACGCTGCTCGAACGCGCGTGGGACGAGAACGCCGATCCCTTCACCAACGCCGTCCGCATCACGATCTCGACGTTGCGCAAACGGCTCGGCGAGCCGTGGCTGATCCAGACGGTCGCCGGGGTGGGCTACCGCGTCGGGTCCGCCGATGAGTGAGCGCCCGGCGGGACTCTCGGTCCGGCTCAAGCTCACTCTCAGCTACGCGGCCTTCGTCGTGGTCGTGGGCGTGGCGGTGTTCGTGCTGGGCTTCCTCGTGCTGCGGTTCCTGCCCGAGGGCAACCTCTCGTCCGAGAGCGGGGCCTTCACCCCCGGCCGGCGCGATCTGGTCGAGGCGTTCGTGCGATACGCCTGGTACACCGTGATCGGGCTCGCGGCCCTCGGCCTCGGCGGCGGATGGTTCGTGGCCGGTCTCATGCTGCGCCCGCTGACGCGCATCACGGACGCTGCCCGTGCCGTGCGCGACGGAGACCTGCAACACCGCGCGGCGCTGCCCGGGCGCCGCGACGAACTCACCGATCTCGCCGACACCTTCGACGCGATGCTCACCCGCGTGGGCGAGACCCTCGACGAGGAGAAGCGCTTCGCGGCCAACGCGTCGCACGAGCTGCGCACCCCGCACGCCACGATGCGCACGCTGCTCGAAGTGGCGCACGCCGATCCCGCGGGCGTCGATCTGCCGACACTTCTGCACCGCCTCGAGGTCACCAACGAACGCGCCATCGACCTCACCGAGGCGCTCCTCGATCTCGCGCGGGTCGACCTCGCGGTCGCCGGACGAGCCGGTGAACGGCCGCGGCACACGACCGATGTCGGAGCCCTGGTCACCGCGGCGGTCGACGACGAACGCGACGCGGCCGCCGCCGCCGGCATCGATCTCGCCGTCCCTGCCGCGACGGGCGTCGTGGCGCGCGTCGATGCGACCCTGGTCCGCCAGGCGGTGGGGAATCTCGTCTGCAACGCCGTCGTGCACAACGTCGCCGGCGGTTGGGTGCGGATCGCGGTGGGCGGCGACGAGACCGACGTCATCGTCGACGTCGCGAACTCCGGAGCCCCGCTCGCACGCGAACTCGTCGCCACGCTCGCCGAGCCCTTCGTGCGGGGAGCGGGTCGCACCCGTGGCCGGTCCGACGGAACGGGTCTCGGACTCGCCATCGTCGCCTCGGTCGCCCGGGCGCACCGGGGCCGGCTCGAGCTGTGGCCGAGGGCGGACGGCGGGCTTCACGCCCGTCTGCGGCTGCCACGCTGAGCCGACCCGCGATCCCCGCGGAACATCACCCGCGCGAAGACCACGACGACCGTGCCGACCAGGGCGCCGGCGGCGTTCGCCACCACGTCGCCCGGATCCGACACGCGACCGGGCAGCACCGTCTGCGCGACCTCCACCGTGAGCGACACCGCGGCCGCCACGAGGACGGATGCCGGAGACCATCGCAGCGGCAGCAGGAGCGCGAGCGCGGCGCCGAGCGGCACGAAGAACGCGATGTTGAGCGCGGTGTCGGCGTTGCCGCCGAGCAGCAGGTCGTTCCACCGCGGCGGGAGGTGGTCGAGCGCATCGAGGACGAGCGTGCGCGCGGGCCAGGCGACGGCCCGCGGAGCGAGCGTCAGCCCCGCCACGACGGTGAGCACGGCGGTGGCGAGCAGGATGCGCGCGGTGGTCGGAGAGGGCGCAGAGCGATCGGACACGGGAACCTCCAGCAGAACGGGAACCTCAGTCCATCGCCCGCGGCGTTGCCGGAACGTCTGCGCCCGGCGATACATCCGCGATATCCCGCGCGCGCGTTCTCCCCCGCGAGCCCGTGCGCTCGGTGAGTGCGCGCGGGTGCGTGCGCGCGGTCGCCCTGCGGGGCGAGGACAATGGTGGGGTGCCGACTCCTCGCCGCTCCCCCGTCCTGCCGTTCGTCCTCGACGCCGTGCTCGTGGTCGTCTTCGCCGGCATCGGTCGCTCCACGCACGACGGCGACGTGTTCGGACCGTTCGGCTCGCAGCTCGCGATCACCGCCTGGCCGTTCCTCGCCGCGTTGGCCATCGGCTGGCTCGTCACGCGCGCCTGGCGTGACCCGCTGGCGGTCGTGCGCGCGGGCCTGCCGCTGTGGGCCATCACGGTCGCGCTCGGCATGGTGCTGCGCGTGGTGAGCGGTCAGGGCGTCGCCGTGGCGTTCGTCATCGTCGCCGCGATCACCCTGGCGCTCCTGCTCATCGGATGGCGCGGCATCGCCCGACTGGTCGCGCGGTCGCGCCGACGCTGAGCGGCGCCCCGAGGCTCCTCGCCGCGTGGGGAGGAGTCCCCGCCGGCTCCGCGTCCGAACTACTCCAGCAGCGAGACGTCGACCTGGATCTCCGCCGCGAGGTGCTCGAGGTCGGCCACCAGGTCGTCGACGACGACGTCGGGGCCGAGCGTGGCGGTGATCACGGCCTCGAACAGGCGACCGCCGGCCATCGCGGCATCCGTCGTCTGCGTCGACATGCGTTCGATGCTGGCGCCCCGCGCACTCAGCGCGGTCGAGATCTCGCGCACGATCCCCGGCCGGTCGTTGCCGACCACGTCGAGAGTGACGGTGCGGGGAACGGATGCCGCCGGCGCGGGCGTGCGGGCATGCACGGTGACGGTGAGGGTTCCGGCCAGGCCCTCGAGGGCGGCGCGCAGGCCATCGGCGCGGTCGGGCGCCACCGACACCTCGACGATCCCGGCGAACGCCCCGGCCAGTTCGGCCAGTTCGCTGTTCTCCCAGTTGCCGCCGTGGGCGTCGACGATGTCGGCGACCGCCGAGACGAGTCCGGCGCGATCGTCGCCGACGACGGTGAGCACGAGGGTGGTCATCGCCCCAGCGTAGCGAGCGGGCCCTGCTAGCGTGGAGCCCGACCGCAGAGGGGGTGGCCACGTGTTCGCATCGCTGATCAGCATGCTCACCGTGCTGCTCGCCTCGGCCGAGCTCGCCCTCACCCCCGGCGACGGTGCACCGCTGCTGGCGATCGTGCTCGCCGCGGCGGTCGTGGTCACCGCGGTCGTGGTGCTCGTGGTCCTCCCCGCACTGCTGGCGTCCGTCTCACCGCCGTCGTCGCGGCCGATCGATCCGTCGGCGCCCGTCGCGCAGAGCGACCCCGACGCGGCCGGTCATCCTCGTCCCCGCGCGCCGGGGCACGCGGTCCGCACCGCGTAGTCCCGCGCGCCGAGCCGTCTCTCACGACGGTGTCCTCGGCATCCCGGGACCCGCGATGCCGGTCGCCCGCGCTCACGCGCGCCGCACGCCCGCCCCGGATGCGTGCCGTCGTGCCCGCGCCCCGCGACCGATCGACCCGTGATCGCCGCACCGAACGGACACCCGTGGACCTCTTCGCCCTTCCTCCCCTCGCCCTGCTCCTCGACCTCACCACGCGAGCGATGCTCGCCCTCACCGCCGCCCTCGATCCCGTCGCCGGCACCGCCGCGGCCGCTCTCGCGGTCGTCGTCGTGACACTCGCCGTGCGCCTCCTGCTCATTCCCGTCGGCGTCTCGCAGGCTCGGGCCGAGCAGACCCGCGCGCGTCTCGCTCCGCGCCTGAGGACGCTGCGCGAACGCTGGGGGAAGAATCCCGAGCGCCTGCAGCGCGAGACCCTGCAGCTGTACCGCGACGAGGGAACCTCTCCCGCGGCGGGATGCCTGCCGATGCTCGCGCAGGCTCCGATCGTGGGACTGCTCTACGCCGTGTTCCTGCATCCGAACGTCGGCGGTCAATCCAACGCCCTGCTCTCGCACGATCTGCTGGGCGTGCCGCTCGGACGCAGCCTCATCGGCGCGCTCGGCTCGGGAACGGTGGATGCCGCGACCCTCGCCCTGATCGGAGCGCTCGTCGTGGTGATCGCGGGCGTGGCCGAGCTCACGCGGCGGCTCCTGCGGCCTCCCGTCGACCCCTCGGCCCCCGCGTGGACGACGGGCATGGTGGGCGCGCTGCAGTTCACCACCGCCGTCGTCGCCCTGTTCGTGCCGCTCGCGGCCGGGCTCTATCTCACCGTGACGACGGTGTGGACCCTGGTGCAGCGTGTGCTGCTGCGACGCCGGTATCCGCTGCCGTCGTGACGGCATCCCATCGTGGGGCGGCGGAGGCGTTCAGCGCGGCCATCGCCAGCACCAGCAGGGCCGCGACCGCGGGGAACAGCATCGCGGTCTGCACCGAGACGCTCTCGGCGACGGCGCCCGTCACCGCCGACGACAGCGCCTGCGCGAGGGTGAGGGCCGAGGCGAGGATCGTCATGGTCGACGCCGTGCGCCCGCGTGGTGCGCGGTTTCCGGCGAGGCTGAAGAGCGTCACGAGCGAGGGGCCGACGCCGATCCCCATCAGGCACAGCACGGTGGTCACGGTCGCGACCGAGCCGCCGACCGTGTACGCCCCGGCCGAAGCCGTGAGGACGATCGAGAACGCCACCAGGCGCCACCGGAGTGAGAACCGCACGGGGAGCGCGGCGACGGCCAGCGCGAGCACGGCCGACCCCACCCCCATCACGCCGTACAGCAGTGCCCCCGCCTCGGGTGCCCCCTGCGCCTCCATGAACGCGGTGAGCGAGGTGAGCGTCGAACCGAAGAACAGCCCGACGCCGAAGACCGCGGCCACCAGCACGAGCATGCGCGGATGCACCAGCTCGCGGAAGGGGGCCATCGCCGCCCGCGCCGAGCGTTCGGGCACGGCCCGCCCGGTCGGGTGCAGCGCGAAGGCGGTGACGAAGACGAAACTCAGCACCGCGGCACCGGCGATGGGCGCCCACGGGGCGATGAGGGCGGCGAGCACACCGACGACGAACGGTCCGATGACGAAGGCCGTCTCATCGGCGGCGGACTCGTAGGCCATGGCCCGCGAGAAGGTGCGTTCGCGACGCGCGGGGTCCACCCGGTCGCCGATGAGGGCCATCACACGACTGCGCGACATCGCCGCCGTCTGCGGTCCGGTCAGGCCGATGGCGGCGGCCGCCGACAGCAGGAGCGCGTCGGCGCCGGCGTTCGCCACGACCAGGGGGAATATCGCGAGCAGGATGCCGTTGGCCACACCGACCGGCACGAGCACGCGCCGCTGCCCGAAGCGGTCGGCGAGGTCCCCGAGCACGGGACCGGCGACCACCACGCCCAGGCCCACGGCCGCCGAGGTGAGACCACCGAGAGCGACCGAGCCGCGCATCGCGACGACCAGGGCGAGCACGCCCACCGTCATCATTGCGAACGGCAGTCGTGCGACGAACGCGACGGGGAAGTACCAGAACCCGGTGTGGTGGATCAGCGGGCGATGGGCGGCGACGGGCGTGGTCATGGAGCGTTCTCCGGTGGGGGCGATGGAACGTGCCGCCTTGCCGGTGAGGTAGGTAGTTGCACAATGTGCGGCGGGCGAACCCGCGACCCGATTCTACCGTGGGGTGTGCACGACCGCCCCGGTCAGCCGACGAGGGCGGCGATGCCGGCGATCAGGGAGGCGAGCGCGAGGGTCAATGCCAGGGCGATCAGCACGGTGTGCACGATGAGGAACGGCGTGGCCTTGCCCGCGGCGTTCTTGGCACGGGGGTCTTTCGCCACGCGCACGTAGAAGCGCGGCCAGACGACCGCGTTGAAGACGGCATTGGCGAACAGCAGCGTGATGAGCACGGGTTCCATGCGTCGAGCCTACGGGCGTCGCCCGCTCGCGCAGTCGATGCAGCGGCGAGCGAAGGGGCGGGCCTCGAGCCGGGCCTCGGCGATCGGGCGGCCGCAGTTCTCGCAGACGCCGAACGTCGCGGCGGCCACGCGTTCCCGCGCCGCGAGGATCTCGTCACGCTCGGCCTCGGCGCCGCGCCGCAGCGCATCGACCTGCGCCCACTCACCCGACAGGGTCGACCCCTCGGGGTCGTGCTCGTCGTCGGCCGTGGCGTCGGCGCGGTCGTGACGCAGGCTCGCTTCGTCTTCGCGCAGCCGCGACAGCCGGTGGTCGACCTCGCGCTGGCGCTCGTCGAGCATGCGGGCGGCTCGTTCGGCATCCATCCCCCGACGCTAGCCCCCACCTCCGACACCCGGGGTGCGCGAGGATCGGGTCATGAGAGAGCTCCGCCGTCACTGGACCCCGACCGCCGTCGTCTTCCTCGCGTTGGCCGTCGCCGGCCTCGTGGGCACGTGGACCTTCAACGTCTTCGCGATCGTGCAGATGCGCGACTTCGTCGGCGACCTCGTCTCGAGCGGACCGGCCGTGTCGTCGATCACCGTCGACCTGCTGGTCGTCGCCGTGGCGGGGAGCATCTTCGTCATCGTCGAGGCACGTCGTATCGGAATGCGCTTCGGCTGGCTGTATGTCGTGCTGTCGGGGGTGACGGCGTTCGCGTTCACGTTTCCGCTCTTCCTGGCGATGCGCCAGCGTCACCTGACGGCGCACCCCGACCGCAGGACGGCGTGAGGAGCCGAGAATCGTCGCTTCGAGGGGGCACGAAGCGACGAATTCCGGCTCCTCACGCGGTGGTCAGCGCGCTCAGCGGGCGGCGAGACCGGCGCGCAGGCCCTCGACCAGCGGAGTCGTGGGCCGACCGATGATGCGCGCGAGCGTGCCGTCGATGCGCGACAGCGCGCCCCGGGCGATCGCGTCGTCGATACCGGCGACGAACGCCGCCGTACCGGCATCCAGTCCCGCCGCCTGCAGCCCCGCGGTGAGCTGCTCCACCGACACCGACGTGTAGGTCACGGGGCGACCCACGACCTCGGATGCCGCCCGCGCCAGCTCGTCGTAGTCCCAGGCGACGTCGCCGCCGAGCTCGAGCGTCTGACCGCGGAACTCGTCGCCGATCAGCGCCACGGCGTCGGCCTCGGCGTAGTCGCGCCGGCTGGCGCTGGCCACGAGGGCCTGGCCGACGGCGGCGACGATCTCGCCCGTCTCGGTCGCCCGGGCGACGGCGTCGAGGTAGTTCTCGGTGTACCAGTTGTGGCGCAGGATCGTGGCCTCCACCCCCGACGCGGCGATCGCGGCCTCGGTCGCCTTGTGGTCGGCGCCGAGGGCGTAGTCGACCTCGTCGACGCGCGGGGCGCTGGTGTAGACGAGGCGCTCGACGCCGGCCGCGCGCGCGGCGTCGATGACGTTGCGGTGCCCCGCGACGCGATCCGCGTCGGTTCCCGAGATGAGCAGCACGCGGGTCACCGACGCGAAGGCCGGGGCGAGCGTCTCGGGGCGGGAGTAGTCGAGCTCGACGACGCCCACGCCGCGAGCGGCCAGGTCGTCGGCTTTGGCGAGGGTGCGCACGCCCGCGACGATGTCGGATGCCGAGACCCCGCGTTCGAGCAGGGCGTCGATGACGAGACGGCCGAGGTGTCCGGAGGCGGCGGTGACGAGGAGGGTCATGGGGTGTCCTTTCGATCGGTACGACGAAGCCAACGTCGATCCGTTCAGCGCATTCCGGAATGCAGGTACCCACTTTCTGGTTAGGTACTCACATGAACGTCAGTCTTGCGGATCTCCGCGCTGAACAACCGGGTGTCTTCCAAGACGGGTGCCCCACCCGCACGGTGCTCGACCACGTCATGGGCAAGTGGGGCGTGCTCGTGCTGATGGCCCTGTCCGACGGCACCCAGCGGTGGGGCGTGCTGCGGCGCAACGTTTCGGGGATCAGCGAGAAGATGCTCGCCAGCACGCTGAAGACCCTCGAGGCCGACGGTCTCGTCGACCGCACCGCCTACCCCGAGGTGCCCCCGCGCGTCGAGTACCGCCTCACCGACCGGGGGCGCGATCTGATGGAACGGGTGATCCCGCTCATGCAATGGGTCGCCACGCACGCCGATGACATCGTCTCGCGCCGGGGCTGAGACATGCGCGCCGCCTAGGCTCGATTCATGCGCGACAGCCTGACGTTCCGCTCCGCCCGGCGCATCCCTCTCCTGCAGGTCGCGAAATCGGCCGTCGCGGTCGTGGCCGCCTGGCTGATCGCCGGGTGGCTCGTGCAGGGCCCGCCGCCGATCTTCGCCGCCATCGCGGCCCTGCTCGTGGTGCAGCCGAGCATCAACCAGTCGTTCACCCGCGCGGTCGAGCGCAGCGTCGGCGTGATCGTCGGCGTCGTGATCGCCGCACTGCTCGGGCTCGTGTTCGGTTCCCAGCCGTGGGTGGCGCTGCTGTCGGCGGGCGTCGCCCTCGTCGTCGCGTGGGCCGCGCGCATGTCGCCCGGAGCCACCAACCAGATCGCGATCAGCGCCCTGCTGGTGCTCGCCCTCGGGACGGCGACCCCCAACTACGCCCTCGACCGCGTGCTCGAGACCCTCATCGGCGCGGCGATCGGCATCGTCGTCAACGCCGCGCTCGTGCCTCCCGTGCTCGTCCCCGCCGCGCGCGAGAAGGTCGACGTGCTGGGGCGGGAACTAGCCGAAGCGCTCGAACGCCTGGCCGACGCGCTCGAGGCACCGCAGACCCCCGGCTCGCTCGAGGGCCTGCTGCTCGAGGCCCGCCTGCTGCGCCCCGTGCGTGACGGCGCCGCCGATGCGATCCGCGACGCGGCGGATTCCTTGGCGCTGAATCCCCGCAGCGGCCGTCACCGCAGCGATCTGGCCACCATGGGCGACCTGCTCGAGCGGTTCACCCCCGTCGTCACGCAGACGATCGGCATGACCCGAGCGGTGTACGACGGGTACGAGAAGACGATCGTCGACGAACCCGCCGTACGCGCCATCGCCGAGCAGCTGCACCGGGCTGCCCACGACGTCCGCCTCGCGTTCGCGCTCGACGCGGGTCCCGAGCGGGTGGTCGTCGAGGAGCCCGCGCTCACCCGTCCGCTGCAGATCCGCACCCCCTCGACGGCGCACTGGGTGCTCGTGGGGTCGCTGCTCATGGATCTGCACCGCATCCACGAGACCCTGCGCGACGACGACGCATGACCCCGCTCGCGCGGACTGTTCGCCGCCCGGATGCCGCAGCCGCGGCCCCGACGCGCACGCACGCTGGTTGACTGGAACCATGGGTACCGCGATGTTCCCCCTGGGCGCCGTCCTCTTCCCGCACACGCCGCTGGCGCTGCGCATCTTCGAGGAGCGCTACCTCGTCATGCTCGGTCGACTGCTCGATGAGACCGACCCCTCGTTCGGCGTGGTCCTCATCGAGCGCGGCAGCGAGACCGGTGGGGGCGACCAGCGCTTCGCCGTCGGCACGATGGCGCAGCTGAGCCACGTCGTGCCGCAGGCCGGCCAGATGCAGATCGTCGCACGCGGCACGGAGCGGTTCGAGGTCACGGGGTGGCTCGACGACGCACCGTACCCCCGGGCCGATGTGCGGGCCCTCCCCGACCTCGAATGGAACGACGCACTCGCCCCTCTGCTCGAGGAGGCCGAGCGCATCGTGCGGCGGGTGCTGGGGCGTGCTCAGCAGTTCGGCGGCACCCGGTGGGATGCCGAAGTCGAACTGTCGGAGGAGCCCCTGCCCCGGGCCTGGCAGATTGCCGCGATCGCGCCGATCGGCGAGCTGGACCAGATGGAGCTGCTGCGCTCGGCGACCCTCGGCGGTCTGCTGCGCGCCACGATCGACCTCACCCTCGCCGCGGAGCCCCTGCTGGCCGATCCCGTGCCCGATGGCGTGATCGTCGTCGACGACGAGGACGAGGACGACGACAGCCTCTGACCCCCGGCGCGACGGGCTCCGTCCTCCGCGGCACCGCGACCCCCATGACGACGGCGAGGCCGGCCCCGGGTTCGGGACCGACCTCGCCGTACGGATGCGTCGTCAGTTCAGTGCGCGCACCGAGGAGGGGATGACGCCGTCGCCGTAGAGGTCGATCGCCAGATCCTGCAGGGCGGTCAGGGCGACGCGCTGGGTCTGCGGACCGTACGAGATGCGGGCGACGCCGAGCGCCTCGTATTCGGCCGCGGTGAGCGCGCCCGGCACGCCGATGACGCTGAGCGTGCGCTCCCCCAGACCCTCGACCAGGCGCCGGGTGGTCTCGGCATCCAGCAGTCCGGGCACGAACACCGAGGTCGCCCCGGCAGCGAGGAAGGCGCGGCCACGCTCGATGGCATCCGCCACCTTTTCGTCGAGCGGACGGTCGGCGCCCTTGAGGAACACGTCGGTGCGGGCGTTGAGCACGAACGGCACGCCCTCGGCCTCACCCGCAGCGATGACGGCCTCGACCGCGGCGACCGCGTCGGCCAGCGGCTTCACCTTGTCTTCGACGTTGGCGCCGACCACACCCACGCCGATGGCGCGGCGGGTCGTCTCACCGGGGTTGCCGAAGCCGGAGTCGAGGTCGGCCGTGACCGGCACATCGACGGCGGCGACGATGCGACCGACCATGTCGAGCATGAGCTCGACGGGGATGTTCTCGCCGTCTTCGTAGCCGAAGGTCGCGGCGATCGAGTGACCGGCCGTCGCGAGGGCCTTCGTCTCGGGCAGGGCGGCGATCGCCCGGGCCGAGACCACGTCCCAGATGTTCACGACCCGCAAGATCTCGGGGGCGGTGTGCAACCGCGCGAACGACTGTGCCTTGTCGCTGAGAGCGCTCATGCGTGCACGCCCCCTTCGTTGTTCGATCCGTCGGCCAGGGCTTCGGCGATGAGGGTTTCTCCCCCGCCGAACCGGATGAAGCGGCCGATGGTGGCGGGCTGCACGAGCGCCGCCGCGGCGACGGCGGCGACATCGGCGCGGCCGACCTCGGCCTTGCCCTGCGGCGCGGTCGTGATGCGTCCCGAGGCGGGGTCGTCGGTCAGGGTGCCGGGGCCCAGGATCGTCCAGTCGAGGTCGCTCGCGCGCAGGTGGTCGTCGGCGGCGAGCTTGGCGTCGGCGTACGCGTAGAACGCGTCGTCGGGGTCGATGCCGTGGTCGGGGGTCGATCCGATCCACGACACCATGACGAACCGGCGCACGCCCGCGCGAGATGCGGCGTCGACGGCGCGCTGCGCAGCGTCGCGGTCGACGGCGTAGGTGCGCTCCGCGCTGCCTCCGCCCGCTCCCGCGGACCAGATCACGGCGTCGGCGCCCGAGAAGGCCTCGGCCATCTCATCGGTGTCGGCGTTCTCGACGTCGAGCACGAGCGGCGTCGCGCCGGCCTGCTCGATGTCTGCCGCCTGGTCGGGGTTGCGGATGACCGAGGTGGCCTCGTCTCCGCGCTCGGCCAGCAGCCGAGCGAGATGCAGGGCCACCTTTCCGTGGCCCCCGATGATCACGATGCGTTCCATGTCGTTGTCCTCCCGCGTTGTCGATCGTCGTTCGTGATCGACCGTACGCCGCACCACCGACAGCCGCGGGCGGGGTTGACGCCCTTACTCGACGTCTCCGTCCACGTAGACCCAGCGGCCCCCGCGGCGGACGAAGCGGCTGCGTTCGTGCAGCTCGCCCGCCCGCCCGCCGTAGCTGTACCGGGCACGGAACTCCACGATCGCGGCATCCCCGTCTTCCCTCGCCTCCACCACCTCGAGGGCCGTCCACTCGGTGCCGTCGTCGGCGACGACCTCGTCGGGGCGGGTCCGCGGATGCCACGACCGCACCAGGTGCGTCGTGTCACCCACGGCGAAGGCGGTGTAGCGCGAACGCATGAGCCGCTCCGCGCTCGGCGCCGCTCCCCCGTCGAGGATCGGCGCGCAGCACGTGGCGAAGATCCCACCGCCGCACGGGCAGGGTGCCGCCGCAGGAGGACGACGGGATGCCGAGCCGAAGGACATCCCGACAGCCTAGGACGGAGGCCGTGCCCCCGTGCCAGGATGACTCCCGTGACCGACCGCATTATGCTCCTCGACACCGCGTCGCTGTACTTCCGCGCCTTCTACGGCGTTCCCGACAAGGTCACGGCGGCCGACGGCACCTCGGTGAACGCCGTGCGGGGCCTGCTCGACATGATCGCGAAGCTCGTCTCCACCTACGAACCCACGCGTCTCGTCGCCTGCTGGGACGACGATTGGCGCCCGGCGTGGCGCGTCGACCTGATCCCGAGCTACAAGGCCCACCGCGTCGTCGAGGCCGTTCCCGTCGGCGCCGACGTCGAAGAGGTCCCCGATCCGCTCGAGGCCCAGATCCCGCTCATCCGTAAGGCTCTCGCCGTGCTCGGCATCCCCGTCGTCGGCGCGGCCGAACACGAGGCCGACGACGTGATCGGCGCCCTCGCGACCCACGCCGACGTCCCCGTCGACATCGTCACGGGCGACCGTGACCTGTTCCAGCTGATCGACGATGAGCGCGGCGTGCGTATCGTCTACACGGCCCGCGGCATGAGCAACCTCGAGATCGTCGACGACGCGGCCGTGCTCGGCAGGTACGGCGTGCACGCCGCGCAGTACGCCGACTTCGCGGTGCTGCGCGGCGATCCCTCCGACGGCCTGCCCGGTGTCTCGGGCATCGGCGAGAAGTCGGCGGCGTCGCTGCTCACCGCCCACGGCTCGCTCGACGGCATCCGGGCGGCGGTCGCCGACGGTTCCGCGGGTACCCCGAGCCAGCGCGCGAAGATCGCCGCCGCCGCCGACTACCTCGACGTCGCGCCCGCCGTGGTCCGCGTCGCCCGTGACCTCACCTTCGCGCCGTTCGACGATCACCTGGGCGCCGCGGACGAGCCCGCCGCTCACGCACTGGCCGAGAGGTGGAACCTGGGATCCTCGATGACCCGCGCGCTGACCGCGCTCGACCGCTGAGTCTCAACGGGAGCGTTCCAGCCACTCCCGCAGGCGATCGAGGGGCCACGTCGTGACGATGCGATCGACGGGCACCTTCGCCGCCTCCGCTCGTGCGGCTCCGTAGTCCAGCAGCGACAGCTGCCCGGGCGCGTGCGCGTCGGAGTCGATCGAGAAGAGGCACCCCGCCTCGATCGCCAGGGCCAGCAGCTCGTCGGGCGGGTCCTGACGCTCCGGACGGGAATTGATCTCGACCGCCACCCCCGAGGCCGCGCATGCCGCGAAGACCGCCTCGGCATCGAAGTCCGACGGCGGACGCGTCCCCCGCGCCCCCTCGACGAGCCGCCCGGTGACGTGCCCCAGCACGTCGACCCGCGGGTCCCCCGCCGCGGCGACCAACCGTCGTGTCATCGGAGCGCGTTCCATGCGCAGCTTCGAATGAGCGGATGCCACCACCACGTCGAGCTCGTGCAGCAACGCGTCTTCCTGGTCGAGGTCGCCCTCGTCGAGGATGTCGACTTCGATCCCGGTGAGCAGCGTGAAACCGTCACCGCGGTGCCCCCGGACGATCTCCATCTGCGCCCGCAGACGCTCGGGCGAGAGGCCATTGGCCACGGTGAGGCGCGGCGAATGGTCGGTGAGAGCCAGGTACTCGTGACCCAGCCCCCGCGCGGCCTCGACCATCGCCTCGATCGGGGTGAGCCCGTCCGACCATTCGCTGTGGCTGTGCAGGTCGCCGCGCAGCTTCGCCCGCACGTCCGCACCGCCCACCGGCGCGTTCTCGGCCCGCAGGGCCGCCAGTCGTTCCGGGACACCGCCCGCCAGCGCCTGCTGGATCACCGCGAAGGTCGACTCGCCGATCCCCGCGCGTCGCCGAAGACCCGGGTCGCGCAACTCGTCGTCGCTCAGCCCCTCGATCGCGGCCGCGGCGGTGCGGAACGCCTTCGACTTGTATCGCGACGACCGTTCCCGCTCGAGCAGATAGGCGATCTCGGTGAGCGCGTCGAGCGGGTGCACGATGGCCTACTCCGCCAGAGCCTTCGTGGTGTCCACCCAGTCGGTGAGCTTGGCTGCGGCACGGCCGTCGTCGACGGCGGCGGCGGCGTCGGCCATCGCCTCGGCGAGGCGTTCGATGATCGGACGCTGCACCTCGGCGGCATCCTGGAACAGTCGGTACGACACCAGACCCGCGGCGGCGTTGAGCAGCACGATGTCGCGCACCGGACCGGTCTCGCCTCCCAGCACGCGCCGCACCACCTCGGCGTTGTGATCGGGGGAACCACCGAGAAGGTCGTCGATCTCGGCGAGGGGGATGCCGAGATCCCGGGGATCGAGATCGTGCTCGTGCACGTCGCCGCGACTGATCTCCCAGACGCGACTGTGGCCGGTCGTGGTCAGTTCGTCGAGGCCGTCGTCGCCGCGGAACACGAGCGCCGTCGCGCCGCGGGTACGGAACACGCCGGTGATGAGGGGAACGCGATCGAGGTGCGCGACACCGACGGCGTTCGCCTCGGCGCGCGCCGGGTTGCACAGCGGCCCGAGGAAGTTGAAGACGGTGGGAACGCCCAGCTCCGCGCGCGTCGAAGCCGCGTGGCGGAACCCCGGGTGGAACGCCGAGGCGAAGGCGAAGGTGATGCCGGTGCGCTCGAGCGTCTCGGCGACCTGCTCCGGAGTCAGCGTCAGCGCGACGCCCAGCGACGAGAGCACGTCGGAGGATCCGGATGCCGAGCTCGCCGCCCGGTTGCCGTGCTTGACCACGGGGACTCCCGACGCCGCCGCCACCACCGCCGCCATGGTCGACACGTTCACGGTGCCGTACCTGTCGCCACCGGTGCCCACGATGTCGAGCACCTCGGCGCGCACGGGAAGCGGCACGGCCGCCTCGAGGATCGCGTCGCGGAAGCCGACGATCTCTTCGACCGTCTCGCCCTTGGCCCGCAGGGCCATCAGGAATCCGCCCAGCTGCGAGGGCGTCGCCTCGCCCGCCATGACCTTGCGCATGGCCCACGTCGACTCGGACACGCTGAGGTCGTTACCGGCCAGCAGCGCCGAGAGCAGATCGGGCCAGGTGAAACGTTCCGCCATGCCATGATCCTTCCACACGCGTGTCGCCGATCCGCGCGGTCCGCGCGTCTGATGGAACCCACGCCGTACCGGGGATTCCTTGCAGATTCTGAGGCTTCCCTAAGTCTCGACGATGGAATATCTCAAGTTGAGGATGGGAATATCGGGCTCCGTCATCGCGCATAATGGAACGGTGACGACCTCAGCGACGTATTCCCAGGCCGTGCGTGCCGTGAAGCGGCCCGACCCGGTCGCGGTGGGCACCATCGTGTGGCTGGGCAGCGAGGTCATGTTCTTCGCCGGCCTGTTCGCGATCTACTTCACCCTGCGCAGCACCTCCGCGCCCCTGTGGGCCGAAGAGACGCAGCTGCTCAACGTCCCCTTCGCGACCGTCAACACGATCATCCTCGTGTTGTCCTCGGTCACGTGCCAGATGGGCGTCTTCGCCGCGGAGCGGTACCAGCCGTACCGCACCGGCAAGGCCACCGGCATCCTGAAGTGGGGAATGGTGGAGTGGTTCTACCTCACCTTCATCCTCGGCGCGGTATTCGTGTCGGGTCAGGTGTGGGAGTACGCGACGCTGGTCGCCGAGGGCATGCCCATCAGCGCCAACCCCTACGCCTCGGCCTTCTACTTCACCACCGGCTTCCACGCCCTGCACGTGACGGGTGGCCTCATCGCCTTCCTGCTCGTGATCGGTCGCGCCTACGCCGTGAAGAACTTCGGCCGCAAAGAGATGACCACCTCGATCGTCGTGTCGTACTACTGGCACTTCGTCGACGTCGTCTGGATCGCCCTGTTCTTCGTCATCTACTTCCTCAAGTAAGAGAGCTGCACTTCACATGGCACGCGAGAAGAAGACTCGTCGGGCGTCCGGACGCCGTAGTCCCCTGGCCGCCGCTGCACTGATCGGCATCGGACTCCTCCTCACCGGAGGCGTCTACGCCGGCGCATCGGCCGCGATGGCGGCGACCAACGCCACCCCCACGAGCGAAGCGAACTCGGCGACGGCGGTCGAAGAGGGCCAGAAGCTCTTCCAGGCCAACTGCGCCACCTGCCACGGCCTCGACCTGCAGGGCAGCCAGCAGGGCCCGTCGCTGTTCGGCGTCGGTGAGCTGTCGGTGCACTTCCAGGTGTCCACCGGCCGCATGCCCCTGCAGGCGCAGGGTCCCCAGGCTCCCGTGAAGCCGGTGCAGTTCACCGACGAGCAGATCAACGCGATCGCCGCGTACGTGCAGTCGTCGGCCCCCGGCCCGACGTACCCCACCGACGAGCTGGTCGACGGTGAGGGCGACCTGTCGCACGGTGCCGAGCTGTTCCGCATCAACTGCGCGATGTGCCACAACGTCGCCGGCGCCGGTGGCGCGCTCACCGAGGGCAAGTGGGCCCCCGACCTGCACACCGTCAGCCCGGTCAACATGTACGCCGCGATGGTCACCGGCCCGCAGAACATGCCGGTCTTCAACGACCTGAACCTCACCCCCGAAGACAAGCGCGACGTCATCTCGTACCTGATGTACCTCCAGAAGTCCGAATCCCCCGGCGGTTACGCCCTCGGGTCGTTGGGTCCGGTCTCGGAGGGTCTGTTCATCTGGATCTTCGGTATCGGGGCGTTGATCGCCCTCACCGTGTGGATCACGGCGAAGTCCAACTGACCGTCGTTCTCGACATTACGTAAACGCACGAGGAGCACCATGGCACACGAGGACGACGCACTCGAGCACGAGAGGGATTCCTGGAAGCCCGGCTCGGGGCTCGCCGTCGCGGTTCCCGACGCCGTTCAGAACCCCGGCCTCCCGGGGCACCGTCAGCGCATGACCGATCAGGACCCGCAGGCGATGAAGCGTGCGGTTCGCACGGTCTACACCCTGTTCTACTTCTCGGTCGCGGCGAGCATCTGGGCGAGCATCGCCTACATGATCTTCCCGATCGAGTCGGGCGCGTTGATCGACATCCGCTACAACAATCTCTTCATCGGTCTGGGCATCGCCTTCGCGCTGCTCTCGATCGGTATCGGCGCCATCCACTGGTCCAAGTCGGTCATGTCCGACAAGGAGTACATCGAGGACCGCCACGCCACCCGTGGGCGCGACGAGGTGCGCGAAGCCGCCATCAACGTGTTCGTCGAGGGCGACAAGGAGTCCGGCTTCGGCCGTCGCGAGATCATCCGCAACTCGCTGTTCGCCGCTCTCGCCGCCTCCGTCATTCCCGGCATCACGCTGTTCCGCGGCCTTGCTCCCCAGGATCAGGACCCCGTGAAGCTCCTCAGCCACACCATGTGGAAAGAGGGCTCCCGCCTGTCGCACGACCCGTCCGGTCGTCCGATCCGTGCGGCCGACGTCACCATCGGCTCCGCCTTCCACGTCATCCCGGAAGAGCTCGCCAGCCTCGGCCACGACGAGGGCTACCTCGAAGAGAAGGCCAAGGCGATCGTGCTGCTGATGCGTCTGCAGCCCGAGCAGCTGAACCCCGACAGCAACAACATGGACTGGTCGTACGACGGCATCGTCGCGTACTCCAAGGTCTGCACGCACGTCGGCTGCCCCGTGGCGCTGTACGAGCAGCAGACCCACCACCTCCTGTGCCCCTGCCACCAGTCGCAGTTCGACGTCGCCAATGGCGCGGCCGTCATCTTCGGCCCGGCCGCCCGTCCCCTGCCGCAGCTCCCCATCTCCGTCGACGCCGAGGGCTACCTCGTCGCGCAGAGTGACTTCCACGAGCCCGTCGGCCCCAGCTTCTGGGAGCGCTCATGAGCACCGGTACCCATCCCACCGAGAACGTCACCTCCGCGCCCGCGGTGCACGCAGGTGCCCCGGCGACCGCCGGCCGCGACGGCAAGCCCCTGGGCGGACGCTTCGTCGGTGCCGCCGCGAACTATCTCGACGAGCGCACGAGCATCTCGGGCATCGTCAAAGAGATGGGTCGCAAGATCTTCCCCGACCACTGGTCGTTCATGCTGGGTGAGATCGCGCTGTGGAGCTTCGTGGTCGTGCTGCTGTCCGGCACGTTCCTGACGTTCTTCTTCCAGGCGTCGATGGTCGAGACGCACTACAACGGCGCCTACGAGCCCATGCGCGGCATCGCGATGTCGGCGGCCATGGAATCGGCGCTGCACATCTCGTTCGACCTCCGCGGTGGACTGCTCGTCCGTCAGATCCACCACTGGGCCGCCCTGGTGTTCGTGGCCGGTATCGGCGTGCACATGCTGCGCGTGTTCTTCACCGGTGCGTTCCGCAAGCCGCGCGAGCTCAACTGGGTCGTCGGCTTCATCCTCTTCATCCTGGCGATGGCCGAGGGCTTCACCGGCTACTCGCTCCCTGACGACCTGCTCTCGGGCAACGGCCTCCGCATCATCGACGGCATGATCAAGGGACTGCCGATCATCGGCACGTGGACCTCGTTCCTGCTGTTCGGCGGGGAGTTCCCCGGCACCGCGATCGTGGGCCGTCTGTACACGCTGCACATCCTGCTGCTGCCGGCCATCCTGGTCGCGCTGCTGGCCGTGCACCTCATGTTGATGATCATCAACAAGCACACGCAGTTCGCCGGCCCCGCCCGCACGAACAGCAACGTTGTCGGCTACCCGATCCTCCCCGTCTACGCGTCCAAGATGGGTGGCTTCTTCTTCATCACGTTCGGTGTGATCGTCTTGATCGCCGCGCTCGTGACGATCAACCCGATCTGGAACTACGGACCGTACGACCCGTCGCCGGTGTCGGCCGGAACCCAGCCCGACTGGTACATCGGCTTCGCTGACGGCATGCTTCGCCTCATCCCGCCGCACCTCGAGTTCGTGCTGTTCGATCACACGTTCTCGTGGAACATCATCATCCCCGTCGGCGTGCTGGGCCTGTTCATCGTCCTCGTGCTGATCTACCCCTTCATCGAGGCGTGGGTCACCGGCGACAAGCGTGAGCACCACATCGCACAGCGTCCGCGCAACGCGGCGACCCGCACCGCCATCGGTGCGGCGGGTGTGACGTTCTACGCGGTCATGTGGGCGGCGGCGTCGTCGGACATCATCGCCACGCACTTCCACCTCACGATGGAAGGTGTCATCCACGTCCTGCAGGCCCTGCTGATCGTGGGCCCGATCCTCGCCTACTTCGTCACCAAGCGCATCTGCATCGCGCTGCAGAAGAAGGACCGCGAGATCGCACTGCACGGCTACGAGTCCGGACGCATCGTGCGCCTCCCCGGTGGCGAGTACATCGAGGTGCACCAGCCCGTCGACGAGTTCGAGCGCTGGAAGCTGGTCGACAACGAGGAGTACGCTCCCCTCGTCGTCCGCCCGAACGCGAACGGGCAGATCCCCTGGCACGAGAACCTTCGTGCGTCGGTGTCGCGCTGGTTCTTCGAGGACCGCCTCGCGCCGCTGACGCAGGCCGAGCTCGACGCGGCTGTCGCTCACCAGCACCACGAGCTCGACCACATCGCGCACGAGGAAGCCGACGAGATCGCCGGCGCGAACGCCCGTGCCGATGAAGACGGCCGCCCGCCCATGGCGATCGGTGAGCGCACCGAGGTCGAGCTTCCCGCTCCGAAGGGCCTCGAGGAGCGCAACCGCCCTCACGACGACAAGAGCGAGTAACCCTCGATACGAAACCCCGGTGCTTCGGCACCGGGGTTTCGTCGTTTCCGCCGGTGCGCACCGAGGCGCACGTGCACCCCACCCGCCATCGCAAAGTACGCCCGTCGGCATCCACCAGGTCGCACCCACGGCGGCGGGCGAGACCGACGTGGCAGGATGCTGCGGAGGGCTGGCGTGTCTGCCCCTCCCCCGACTCGGCGTCCGACCATAGCGTGGGAGCATGACCCTCGCACACGAGTACTTCTCGACCCGCCTCGCCTTCGAGACGGATCCCTCCGATGTCTACGCGGCGCAGAAGGCGGGAGAACGTTTCGTTCTCGTCGACGTGCGAGGAGACGACGCGTGGCTTCAGGGCCGCGTCTCGGGCGCCGTTCACATGCCGTACCGGGACATCGCCGAGCGGGCCGCCACCGAGATCCCGGCCGACATGCCCGTCGTGGTCTATTGCTGGAGCCCCGGGTGCAATGCCGGACAGAAGGGTGCACTCGAGTTCTCGCGGCTGGGCTACGCGGTCCGCGAGATGATCGGCGGGTACGAGTACTGGGTGCGCGAGGGGCAGCCGTTCGAGAACGACGAGGGTCCGTGCGAGCGGGTGTTCGATCCGACCGTGATGGTGGTGCGCCGCTGACACTCACCGGCGGCTCCTAGGAGACCGGGGCCCCCTTCCTCGCAACGCGCCAGGACGGGCCGACCCGCTGGCCGCGTCTTATCAGATAGGGCGCCACACGTGGCGCAAGAGCCGCGCGGACGCGATGAGCAGTACTGACCGAGCTACCTCAGCACGTCGACTGGGCAACTCCACCTGCCAGGACGATGATGGTCGACAGAATGAGGGTCCACGCCAGCGAAGAGACGACCATGCGCCGCAAGGACCGCGCCGTCAGAAGCGCAACCACGTTCGCACCCACCAGCGCGAGCGACGGTGCAATCGAGACGATTGCGCCCGACATCATCTCCGCCCCCCGTGACGAGCCGCCGCTGAGTCCGAAGGACAACGAAGCAGCGATGACCACTCCGTAGAGCCCGAGGACGATGACCGAGCAGACAAGGGCGAGCCAGAGGAGCCACGCCGCCCCACTGACGCGGGCGGCCAACATCGACAGCGCGCCCGCACACACAGCAAGAAGAGTCACGCCGATCGCGGAGCCTCCGAGCGTCACCGGGTCGAGCAGGCTGCACTGTGCCACCTCGCGCCACACCAGCACACCCGCCCACCAGAGACCCGCAGCCGCACCCACCGACCACAGGACTCCTGCGGCTGCGACCACGAATCTCAAGACCGACCGCGTGCGAGCGTTCCCCGCGAGGGAGCTCATGACTTCCGTTCCGGGCTCACAGCGACTGGCCTCGCCGACCGCTTTGCATCCCGTGAGTCTCATCACGAGACAACAGCGCAGCGTCGTGAGAGCGTCCACCACGCGGGATTGTCAGCCCCACCGCTAAACCGCCAACCACCAGCCCGATGGCCAACAGGCCAATTATGGCCGGCAGCAAGATAGTCGGTGCCGCCGCCTGGTCTTCCAGGTCGAGAGACGACCCAATCTCATCGAGCCACGTGCCGTATTGCGTGCCGTAGACGACAAGCAGCGCAATCATGGTCAGTCCGATCGCCGCAGTGAGTAGCCCCCCGATGATCCCGCGCACCGGGACAGCTTTGCAGGATGAGAGGCGATGCGGAACCCATCAGTTCCGCACCACTGAGATGAAGGGGATTTCCACGTGCTGCGGCGAGACAAGTGAGCTGTGACCCGTCGGCGTCGTCGAACGATCAACACGACGGGTCCCCGCCAGGCCCGGCCCGGCCAGACGTCGTACGCCTCAGGCTGTTTCGACGTCCTCAGCGAACCAGCGCGCAGCAGAACCCGAGAAGACGGGCTCGCTCGCGATCGGTTCGTCGTCGTCGACGACGTCGCACACGACGACCGTCACGTTGTCACGCGTTCCGGCCTCGAGAGCGAGCGCGACGGCGGAGGCGGCGGCGGCGCGGGGATCCGAAGCCTCGGCGATGATCCGGGCGACGTCTGCTTCGGGGACGTAGTCGGTCAGTCCATCGCTGCACAGCACCCATCGGTCACCGACGACCGGGGGACGCTCCGCGACGGACACGACATCGCCCTCGGCGCCCCCGAGCGAGGCCGTGATGATGTTGCGACGCGGGTGGGCCGCGGCGGCCTCCGGCGGGATGATGCCGTGATCGACGAGAGCCTGCACGTACGAGTCGTCACGCGTCTCGCGCGTGAACTCGCCGTCGCGCAGCAGGTAGGCGCGAGAGTCGCCGGTGTGAGCCAGCAGCAGGTCGCCGCCCGTGCTGAGGAACAGACCGGTGAAGGTCGTCGCCATCCCTTGGAGCGCGGGGTCACGCTCGACATGGGCGCGGATGTCCCAGTTCGCCTCGCGAATGCGCACCAGGAGTCCATCGGCGTCGAGGCCACCGCCCCGAGTCGCGACAAGTCGGTGCAGGAGCGCCGCGGAGGCGAGGTCTCCCGACGGGCCTCCCCCGACGCCGTCTGCCACCGCCGCACCCCAGGACGCCGCGAAGGCGGCGTCCTGATTGGTGGGACGGTGGGAGCCGGCGTCGGAGACGGCGGCCGCGATCAGCCGAACGGGCACAGGATCAGCGTGCGAAGTACCCGCGGTAGTACTCGTACACCCATCCGACGATGGCGATGACGAAGACCAGGAATCCGACGGGGACGAGCCAGCTACCGACAGCGAGACCGATCACGGCGATCGCGGCGGAACCGGCCAGGACGATGGGCCACCACGACCACGGGCTGAACTCGCCCATCTCGGGGTCACCGTCGTCGATGTCGGCCGTCAGAGTGTCCTCGGGCAGCTCGCCGTTCTGTGCCTTGAGCACGCGACCGATGTAGAAGGCGATCATGGTCGACATGAGGCCGAGGAAGGCCAGGGCGACCGTTCCGACCCACTCGACGCCACCGTGCTGGAGCAGGCTCCACACGGTGTAGACGCCGGCGATCACGAACGCGAAGACGGCCAGGAGCCACCAGAGTCCGACATTGGTACGCATCGTTACTTGACCTCTCCGGCAGCGGCGTCGACGACAGGCGCGTCGGGGGCATCCTTGGCCGGACCCACACCGACCGGAATGCCGGCCTCGGGGTGGTTCAGGTCGAAGGCGGGGCGCTCGCTACGGATACGCGGGATGGAGGTGAAGTTGTGACGCGGCGGCGGGCACGAGGTGGCCCACTCGAGCGACGCTCCGTAGCCCCACGGGTCGTCGACCGTCACGCGCGGCGCCTTGCGCGCGGTGATCCAGACGTTCAGCAGGAACGGGATCATCGACGCACCGAGGATCATCGATCCCACCGTCGACAGCTGGTTCTCCCACGTCCATCCGTCTGCAGCCGCGTAGTCGGCGTAACGACGCACCATGCCGTCGACGCCCAGCCAGTGCTGGATGAGGAAGGTCATGTGGAAGCCGACGAACAGCATCCAGAAGTGCACCATGCCGAGACGCTCGTTGAGCATCTTGCCGGTCCACTTCGGCCACCAGAAGTAGAAGCCCGCGAACATCGCGAACACGACGGTTCCGAAGACGACGTAGTGGAAGTGCGCGACGACGAAGTACGAGTCCGACAGGTGGAAGTCGAGCGGGGGCGACGCGAGGATGACACCGGTCAGACCGCCGAAGACGAACGAGACCAGGAAGCCCAGGGCGAAGACCATCGGGGTCTCGAAGGTCACCGAGCCGCGCCACAGGGTACCGATCCAGTTGAAGATCTTCACGCCCGTCGGCACAGCGATCAGCATCGTCATCAGGGCGAAGAACGGCAGCAGCACGCCGCCCGTGACGTACATGTGGTGGGCCCACACGGCCACCGACAGCGCGGCGATCGCGATCGTGGCGTAGACGAGGGTCTTGTACCCGAAGATCGGCTTGCGGCTGAAGACCGGGAAGATCTCGGAGACGATGCCGAAGAACGGCAGCGCGATGATGTACACCTCGGGGTGACCGAAGAACCAGAACAGGTGCTGCCAGAGCAGGACGCCGCCGTTCTCGGGGCTGTAGATGTGCGAGCCGAGCACGCGGTCCGACGCGGCGGCGAAGATCGCCGCGGCGAGGACGGGGAACGCCAGCAGGATCAGGATGCTCGTGATCAGCGTGTTCCACGAGAAGATCGGCATGCGCCACATGGTCATGCCGGGCGCGCGCATCGTGAGGATCGTCGTGATGAAGTTCACCGCGCCGAGGATCGTGCCGAAACCGCTGATGCCGAGTCCCAGCATCCAGAGGTTTCCACCGACGCCCGGCGAGAAGCTCGCATTGGCGAGCGGCTGATAGGCGAACCATCCGAAGCCGGCCGCACCCTGCGGGGTGAGGAAGCCGGAGACGGCGATCGTGGATCCGAACAGGAACAGCCAGAAGGCGAAAGCGTTCAGACGCGGGAACGCCACGTCGGGCGCACCGATCTGCAGCGGCAGCAGCGCGTTGGCGAAGCCCGCGAACAGCGGCGTCGCGAACATAAGCAGCATGATCGTGCCGTGCATGGTGAAGAGCTGGTTGTACTGCTCTTTCGTCGGGATGATCTGCATGCCGGGCTCGAAGAGCTCTGCGCGGATGATCAGCGCCATGACGCCACCGAGCATGAAGAACATGACGGAGGCGATCAGGTACATGTACCCGATGGTCTTGTGGTCGGTGGAGGTGATCCACTTGACGACCAGGTTGCCCTTCTGCTCAACACGCGTGGTGCTCAGCAGAGCGGCTTGACGCGGCGGGAGAGTCGTGGGGCGCGAGGCCCCCTTCTCCTGGAGCGGAAGCGTCGTGGCCATGATCACTCGTTCCCTTCGGTGCCGGCCGTGCTCAGGTTCTGCAGGCGCGACAGGTCGCTGATGTCGCCCACGTCGCCGGCCGAGCGCAGCGAGTCGAGGTAGTCCTCGTACTCGGCGTCGCTGACGACCTTGACGTTGAAGAGCATGGCGGAGTGGTATTCACCGCACAGCTCGGCGCACTTGCCCTCGTACGTGCCCTCACGGGTGGGCGTGAACGACCACTCATTGTCACGGCCGAGGTACATGTCTTTCTTGTAAAGGAAGTCGATGATCCAGAACGAGTGGATGACGTCGCGCGAGCGGAGGTCGATCTTGACCGTCTTGTTCACCGGCAGGTACAGGGTGGGCACGTCCTGCAGGTCGTAGCCGTCGGACGTGGCCTTGGCCTGGACACCCATCGAGTAGACGGCGTCGGAGTTGTCTTCCTGCGTGCCGTTGTACTGGAAGTCCCACGCCCACTGCTTGCCGTACGCCGTGATCGACACGTCGGGGTCGTCGTACTGCGTCTCGAGCGTGTTCTGGTCGCGCGCCGTGAAGGCGAAGAAGCCGACGACCAGGATCAGAGGAACGATCGTGTAGAAGATCTCGACCGGCATGTTGTAGCGCAGCTGGACCGGCAGACCGGACTGCCCCTTGCGCCGGCGGTACGCGATGACCGACCACAGCATGAGGCCCCAGGTGACGACACCCACGGCGAGGAGCACGATCCACGAGTTGACCCACAGACCGGCGACCATGTCGGTGTGGTTGGTGGCGGGCGTACCGTCATCGACGAAGCCGGGCAGGAAGCCGTGGAGCTGTGTCGTGGTGCAGCCGGACAGGAGCGCAACCGAGGCGATCCCGACGGGGAGCGCAGCCCAGCGAAGGCGACGTTTGGAGGGCACAGTGCACCTTTCCGGGTCGTGGATGAAGCTTTGACAGTCTACGGCAACCTCTCACCGTTCTCAGGCCATTCGTCCAGTGCCGAGACATCGAGAACCCCCGGGTTCCGCGGTGTGATCCGGGGTCCGGGGGTTCTCGATGGGGCGCCGTGAAACGGCGGCTGAGATCAGTGGAAGCTGTCGCCGCAGGCGCAGGAACCGCCGGCGTTGGGGTTGTCGATCGTGAAGCCCTGCTCCGAGATCGTGTCCTTGAAGTCGATGTTCGCACCGTCGAGGTACGGAACGCTCATGTCGTCGACGATGACCTCGACGCCGTCGAAATCGGCGACCTTGTCACCGTCGAGGTAACGCTCGTCGAAGTAGAGCTGGTAGATGAGTCCGGAGCATCCGCCGGGCTGAACGGCCACGCGCAGACGAAGGTCGTCGCGACCCTCCTGCGAGAGCAGGCTCTTCACCTTGTCGGAGGCGGCGGCGGTGAGGCCGACACCGTGCTCGCGGGTCTCGGCGGAGGACGACAGTGTGGTGTCGGTCATGGCGATGCCCTTCGGTTGATCGGTCGCGGGGACGTGACGAGTCTACGCCCGCCACGGCCCCGCGGTCCGCTCAGACGGTGCGCTCGTTCAAACGCGTCAGCAGGAGGGCCTCCGACACCAGGGCGTTGCGGAACGTGTCGAGGTGCAGCGACTCGTTCGGGCTGTGCGCGCGGGCGTGCGGATCCTCGACACCGGTCACGAGGATCTGGGCGCTCGGGAACTCGCGGACGAGGTCGGCGATGAAGGGGATCGATCCGCCGACGCCGACGTCGACCGAGTCCACGCCGTACCCGTCGGCGAACGAGGCGCGCGCGTCTTCGACGGCCCATCCGCTCGTGTCGACGAGGAACGCGTCGCCGCAGTCGACGTCGGTGAACTCCAGCTGCGCGCCGAACGGCGCATGGGCGCGCAAGTGCGCCTCGATCGCCCGGTAGGCCTCATGGGCGTCCTGCCCCGGGGCGACGCGGGCGCTGATCACCACGCGGGTCTGCGGGGCGAGGGTGTTCGACGCCGAGTCGACGGGCGTGGCGTCCCAGCCGGTGATCGTGACCGACGGCTTGTTCCAGATTCGGCTGAGGATGGCGTCGCGGCCGATCGGCCGCACCCCGTCGAGCAGTCCCGACTCGGCGCGCAGGGTCTCTTCGCTGTAGTCGGGCGTGGGGGCGTCGCGCTCGAGGAGACCGTCGACGGCGACGGCGCCGTCGTCGTCCCACAGCGTCGCGAGCAGCTTCACCGTGGCGAGCATGGCATCCGGGACGGCGCCGCCCATCATGCCGGAGTGCGATGCGTGCTCGAGGGTGCGCACGGTGAGCGTGAAGCGCGCGTTCCCGCGGAGCGACACCGTGAGACCGGGGGTGCGGTCGTCCCAGTTGCCCGAGTCGGCGACGACGATCACGTCGGAGCGCAGCACCTCGGCGTTGTCGGAGAGGAACTGCCCGAACGAGCGCGAGCCGTACTCCTCTTCGCCCTCGATGAACACCGCGATGCCCAGGTCGAGGTCGTCTCCGAGGACTTCGCTGACGGCGCGGATGGCACCGACGTGGGCCATGACCCCCGCCTTGTCGTCGGCGGCGCCACGGCCGTAGAGGCGGCCGTCGCGCACGGTGGGTTCGAACGGCGGTGAGTCCCACAGGGCTTCGTCGCCGGGAGGCTGGACGTCGTGGTGCGCGTAGAGAAGAACGGTGGGCCGACCGTTGCGAGCGGCGCGCGACGCCAGCACGGCGGGCTTTCCCATCTCGTCGGTGCCGGGGATCGCGGCGCGCGCGACCTCGACGGAATCGAAGACGCCGGTGCCCCTCAACAGGGCGGCGACGGCGTCGGCGCTCTCGACGAGGGCGGACTGATCGAACGACGGCCACGCGATCGACGGGATGCGTACGAGGGAGCCGAGATCGGACAGGGCGGCGGGGATGCCGGCGTCGGCTGCGCGATGCACAGCCTCGTGCCGGGACAGGTCGGGGGTCATGCGGGTAATCTTAGATCTCCCGATCCGCGAACTGCCGAGGTAACCCGTGGCCAAGTCCCCCGCCCCCGCCCCCAACGACACCCCCGTCGAGCCGACGGTCCTCGGATCGGGCAAGGGTCGCGCGACCCCGTCGCGCGCCGAGCAAGAGGCCGCCCGCAAGCGCCCGCTCGTCCCCGACACCAAAGAGGCCAAGGCCCGCGCCCGAGCCGAGCTCGCCGCCCAGCGCGAGAAGGCCCGCGTCGGCATGGCCGCCGGCGAGGAGCGCTACCTCCCGGTGCGCGACCGCGGTCCGCAGCGCCGCTTCGGACGCGACTTCGTCGACGCGGGCTGGCACCTCGGTGAGGGCGTCATGCCGTTCATGGTCCTGGTGATCGTGGCGACACTGATCCCCGTCGCGTTCTTCCAGTACTGGTCGTTCGTGGCGCTGTGGATCTTCATCCTGTTCGTCGTCGGCGACATGATCATCACCTCGATCCGCGTCAAGCGCGCCGCGAAAGAGAAGTTCGGCGAGAGCAAGCTCGAGAAGGGTCTCGGCTGGTACGCGGCGATGCGTACCGTGCAGATGCGGTTCATGCGTCTGCCCAAGCCGCAGGTCAAGCGCGGGCAGTACCCCGTCTGACACGGCCGATCTCGTGGAAGCGGCGCGCCTCCGGGCGTGCCGCTTCGTCGTTTCCGGGGCCACCACCGGCGCGCTCCGGGTCAGCGAATCGCAGCCCGCGCACTCCGGGTCGGCAAATCGGAGCCGGCGCGCTCCGGGTCAGCGTCGCGCGGCGAGACCGCGGCTGATCTGCCGGGCCCACAGTGGACCGCGATACAGGAAGCCCGTGTAGCCCTGCACCAGCGTCGCGCCGGCGGCGAGGCGGTCGCGCACGTCGTCGGCGGTCTCTACTCCCCCGGCCGAGATGACCACGAACTCGGCCGGAACGGCGGTCCGCACGAGTCGGAGCACCTCGGCGGCACGCGCTCTGAGGGGCGCCCCCGACAGGCCACCCGCTCCCGCTGCCTCGACCTTCGCGGCATCGGTGGAGAGCCCCGAACGCGAGATGGTGGTGTTGGTGGCGATGATGCCGGCGAGTCCGGCATCGACCGCGAGGCGCGCGATGTCCTGCACCTCGGCGTCGTCGAGATCCGGAGCGATCTTCACCAGCAGCGGGGTGTCGCCCGCGGCATCCCGAACCTCCGTCAGCAGGGGGCGGAGCGTCTCGACCGCTTGCAGTCCGCGCAGGCCGGGGGTGTTCGGCGACGACACGTTCACCACGAGGTAGTCGGCCAGCGGCGCCAACAGGCGGGCGCTGCGCACGTAGTCGGTGGTGGCGTCGTCGACGGCGACCACGCGGCTCTTGCCGATGTTGACGCCGATCATCGGACGACGCCGCGCACGACGCAGCCGCCGCAGCTTGGCCGCCGCCGCCGCCGCGCCGTCGTTGTTGAACCCCATGCGGTTGATGACCGCACGGTCGGCGACGAGGCGGAACAGACGCGGACGGGGGTTGCCGGGCTGCGGCAGCGCCGTGACCGTTCCGACCTCGACGTGTCCGAACCCGAGCGCGCCGAGTCCCCGCACCATGGTGACGTTCTTGTCGAAGCCCGCCGCGACTCCGAACGGCGAATCGAAGTGCAGTCCGAGCGCATCCACTCCGTGGCCCGCGGGGGGCGCCGTGAAACGACGGACGACGGATGCCACCGGCTCGACGCCCGCGACACGAATCACGAGCGCACCGAGGTGGTGGGCGAACTCGGGGTCGAGGCGGGTCAGGACCGTGCGGAAGAGAAGGGGATACATCCCCGCCAGGTTACTGGACGTCGTCGCTGTCGTCGGGCGCCGCGGTCGGTCGTGCCGCGTGGTCGGCGCGCAGCTGCGCGATGGCCGCGTCGAAGTCGTCGAGCGAGTCGAACGCCTGGTAGACGCTGGCGAAGCGCAGGTAGGCGACCTCGTCGAGCTCGCGGAGCGGCCCGAGGATCGACAGGCCGATCTCGTTGGCCTCGATCTGCGACGACCCCGTCTGACGGATGGCCTCTTCGACCTTCTGAGCGAGCACGGCGAGGTCGGCGTCGGTGACCGGACGGCCCTGACAGGCCTTTCGGGCACCCGACATGACCTTCTCGCGGCTGAAGGGTTCGACCACGCCCGAGCGTTTGATGACGTTCAGGCCGGCCGTCTCGACCGTCGAGAAGCGCCCTCCGCAGTTGGGGCACTGGCGACGACGACGGATGCTGAGACCGTCGTCGCTCGTGCGCGAATCGATGACGCGGGAGTCGGGGTGGCGGCAGAACGGGCAGTGCATGACGGCGCCAGACTACGCGTCGAAACGCGCGGTCACGGCCTCGCCGTGCGCGGGCAGCGCCTCGGCATCGGCGAGGACGACGATGGCGTCGCGCACCTGGGCGAGCGCCGCGCGGTCGTACTCGATGACCTGCTGAGGTCGCAGGAACGTCGACGCCGACAGCCCGGCTCCGTACCGGGCCTGTCCCCCGGTCGGCAGCACGTGGTTGCTGCCCGCCAGGTAGTCACCGAGGCTCACCGGCGTGTAGGGACCGACGAAGACGGCACCCGCGTTGACGAAGTCCTCGGGGCGGGGGTCGGACAACTGCAGCTCGAGGTGCTCGGGCGCGTAGGCGTTGCTGAACGCGGTGGCCTGGGCGATGTCGTCGACGAGCACCACGGCCGACTGCGGACCGTCGAACGCGGCGATGACCCGGTCGGTGTGACGGGTGGCGGCGACCCGGTCCGGCAGCGCCGCCCGCACGGCATCGGCGAGCTCGACGGAGTCGGTGACGAGGACGGCCGAGGCCTGCTCGTCGTGCTCGGCCTGGCTGACGAGGTCGGCGGCGACCAGATCGGGGCGCGCCGAGGCATCGGCCACGACGAGGATCTCGGTCGCACCGGCCTCGGAGTCGGTTCCCACCCGGCCGGCGACCGCGCGCTTGGCCGAGGCCACGAAGTTGTTGCCCGGTCCGGTGACGACATCGACCGGGTCGAGACCGATCTCGGCCACGCCGTACGCGAAGCCACCGATGGCACCGGCCCCGCCCATCGCGTACACCTCGGTGACGCCGAGCAGACGCGCGGCGGCCAGGATCACGGGGTGCACACGCCCCCCGAAGGCCGATTGCGCGGGAGAGGCCAGCGCCACCTCGCGCACGCCCGCGACCTGCGCGGGAACGACGTTCATCACCACGCTCGACGGGTAGACGGCCTTCCCGCCCGGAACGTAGAGACCGACGCGGCGCACGGGTTGCCACCGCTGCGTGACACGCGCGCCCGCGCCCAGCTCGGTGACCACGGGGGCCGGAATCTGAGCGGCGGATGCCGCGCGCACACGCGAGATCGCCTCATCGAGGGCGGCCCGGATCGCCGGGTCGAGATCGCGCAGGGCCTCGTCGAGGTGCGCGGCGGGCACGCGGATGACGTGGTCGCTGACGCGGTCGAAACGGGCGGCCTGTTCGCGGAGCGCCTCTTCGCCGCGTCGTGCGACATCGTCGACCAGACGGGCGGCGGTGGCGAGGGCCTCATCGCGGGCGGCCTCGGCGCGCGGAACCACAGCGAGGAGCTCGGCCGGCGAGAGCACGCGGCCGCGGAGATCGATCGTGCGAAGCATGAGTCCAGGCTACCGGCCGCCCGCGAGCCGCTCCGCGCGCGGCGGGCGGCTCGCAGGCGGTCCTCAGCCGCGCGGGTCAGCCGCGGGTGACGCCCGAGACGTCGTGGAGGTAGCCGATGCGACCGTCGTCGTGACGGATGACGAACGTCTCGCCGCGGTCCTCGACCACCAGGGCCCAGGCGGTCGGCCCGACCCGGAAGATGGGCGTGCCGTAGTCGTCGACGACCTCGCGCTCGACGGGGGCCAGCGCCCAGAACGCCTGGGCGTGGTGGGGCGCGTGCCGGTGGTCGTCCTGAGCATCGTGGCTCGGCGCGTCGGACGCGTGATCGTGCCGGGGATCTTCGTCGCGGACTCCACGGCCATCGTGGTCGTCGCCGCGGAGGGGAGCGAAGACGTCGGTGTCGTTGTGGTCGTCGGCGTGCGTGGGGAGCACGCTGGTGGCCGGGGCGCCCTCGTGCGTCAGGTCGGTCGAACCGGTGTAGCTGCCGGGCACGGGCGCCTCGTCGTGCGCCGACGCGGAGTCGGGGCGCGACCCGTCGTGGTCGTCGGTCGCGGGCGCACCGGCGGCGACGTGCACGGGCCGCGGGGTGCGCGGGCGCGGCACGACCGGGCGGATCGGGCGGGCGTTGCGGTGCGCGGCGACCTCGTCACGACCGCGGAAGTCGCGCGAGAACGGCGGGATCCACGGACCCGCCACGGTGAGCACCACACCCGCGAGAAGGAGCACGGCCTCGACCCAGACCACCCAGGAGCGCGTCCAGATGCCCGTGTCGCCGAACACCGCGACGGTGTCCCATACCCACGCGACCCACACGAGAGCGGAGATCGAGAACGCCACCGAGGCGAACTGGTCGATCCCGAGCGAACCGACGCGACGAATGCCCTGGGGCGACAGGCGGCGCAGCGCGATCAGACCGACGGCCGCCGTCGGCAGAGCCATCGCCGGGATCCACCACAGCCCCGAAGACCACACGTTGACCCCACCGACGAGCACTCCCGACGGCGAATCGAGGATGTTGGTGCGGAAGAACGAGACGAAGAAGGCGAGGACCCACGTGCCCAGCAGTGCGACTTCGCGGACCGAGAACGGTCCGACACCGAACTGCGGTGCGTCGCCCGGGTGCGCGGTGCCGCCGACGGCGGACGCGTGGCGCGGCGCGCCCTCGTCGACGCGGTCGCCGGTGGAGGCACGCCCGGCGTCGCCGTGCGGGTCGTCGCCGTCGGATGAGGGGTTCGCCGCCCCATCCCGCGCGTGGTCCGCGGCGTCGGGGGAAGCGTGGTCGAGGGAGACGTTCTCGGAGGAGGCGTCGGCAGCGGAGGCGCTGTCGGAGGAAGCGCTGTCGGCGGAGGCGGACGCGTCGTACGCCGGGGCGTCCGGCGCGAAGATCTCGTCGACGTCGCGGGCGGTGCCGGGAGTACCCGGCGCCGTCGCGCGGTCGTGGGGGGCGTGATCGGTCACGGTGGTCCTTTCCGAAGGGCGGCGGAACGCCCGGTCATCGTAACCAGCGGGGGTTCGGCACCGCCGGGGATTGCGGCGCGCCCGTTTCGGCGCGCGAAGTGGTCGTCAGCCGAGGCAGTTGGGGCCGAGCAGACCCTTGAGCTCCCCGAACAGGTCGGCGGTCACCCGCACCGGCATCGGCACCTCGAAGACCTTGGCGGTGCTGCCCTTGTGGAGTTTGAGAACGACCTCTGTACTGCCTGAGTGGCGACGCAGCATCTGCGCCAGTTCTCCGACCAGCGCCTCGCTCGCCCGCTGCTCGGGCACCATCAGCGTGAGCCCGCCGGTCTCGTCGAGACCTTCGAGATCGGGCGCGAAGGCGCTCTGGGCGTGCAGGTTGAGACCGTCGTCGCGTCGCGATACGCGCCCTCGGATGACCATGATGCCGTCGGCCACGAGCGCCGGCGAGAACTCGGCGTACGTCTTGCCCATGAACATCACGGTCACCTCACCGTTGAAGTCCTCGATGGTGACCATGCCGTAGGGGTTGCCGCTCTGCTTCGCGACGCGGTGCTGCACGCTCGTGAGCAGACCCGCGACGGTGACCTGGTCGCCGTCCTGGACGTCTTCGGAGGCCAGCAGGTCGTGGATCGAGGTCGACGCGTGCTTGGCCAACGGCACCTCGAGCCCGGCGAGCGGGTGATCGGACACATACAGGCCGAGCATCTCGCGCTCGAAGGCGAGCTTGTCCTTCTTCGTCCATTCCGGCCGCTCGGGAACCTTCTGCACCTGCTGCGGTTCGTCCCAGAGCGAGTCGAAGTCGAAGCCGACCTCGCCGTTGGCTTCTCGCCGCTTGTCGAGCACGGCGCCCTCGCAGGCGTCCTCGTGCACCTCGATGAGCGACCGTCGCGTCGACCCGAGCGTGTCGAAGGCCCCGGCCTTGATGAGCGACTCGACGGTGCGCTTGTTCGCCACGTGCACGGGCACCTTGGACAGGAAGTCGTGGAACGAGGTGTACTTGGCGTCTTGGCGCGCCGAGACGATGCCGTCGACGACGTTGGTGCCGACGTTGCGGATCGCGCCCAGGCCGAAGCGGATGTCTTCGCCGACGGCCGCGAAGAACCGGATCGACTCGTTGACGTCGGGCGGCAGAACCTTGATGCCCATGCGACGGCACTCGTTGAGGTACACCGCCATCTTGTCTTTCGAGTCGCCGACGCTCGTCAGCAGCGCGGCCATGTACTCGGCCGGGTAGTGCGCCTTGAGGTAGGCCGTCCAGTACGACACGAGACCGTAGGCGGCGGTGTGCGCCTTGTTGAAGGCGTAGTCGGCGAACGACTCGAGCACCTTCCACAGGGTCTGCTGCGCGGCGTCGCCGAACCCGCGCTCGGTCATGCCACCGAAGAACGTCTCTTTCTGCTTGTCGAGCTCGCTCTTCTTCTTCTTGCCCATCGCGCGACGCAGCAGGTCGGCCTGGCCCAGGGTGTACCCGGCCACGCGCTGCGCGACGGCCATCACCTGCTCCTGATAGACGATCAGCCCGTACGTCGTGTCGAGGATGTCGGCGAGGGGCTCCTCGAGTTCGGGGTGGATCGGCTCGATCTCTTGCTGCCGGTTCTTTCGCAGGGCGTAGTTGATGTGCGAGTTCACGCCCATGGGGCCGGGGCGGTACAGCGCGAGCACCGCCGAGATGTCCTCGAAGTTGTCGGGGCGCATGAGCCGCAGGAGCGAGCGCATGGGACCACCGTCGAGCTGGAACACGCCGAGCGTGTCGCCGCGGGCGAGCAGCTCGTACGAGGCCACGTCGTCGAGTTCGAGGTCCTCGAGCACGAGGGGGTGCCCGCGGTTGGCCTCGATGTTGTCGAGGGCGTCGTTGATGATGGTGAGGTTGCGCAGCCCCAGGAAGTCCATCTTGATCAGGCCGAGCGACTCGCACGCGGGGTAGTCGAACTGCGTGACGATCTGGCCGTCCTGCTCGCGGCGCATGATCGGGATGATGTCGATCAGCGGCTCGCTCGACATGATGACGCCGGCCGCGTGCACGCCCCACTGGCGCTTCAGGTTCTCGAGGCCCAGGGCGGTGTCGAAGACCGTCTTCGCCTCGGCGTCGGTCTCGATCAGCGTGCGGAACTCGCTCGCCTCTTTGTATCGCGGGTGCTCGGGGTTGAACATGCCGTCGAGCGGCATGTCTTTGCCCATCACGGCGGGGGGCATGGCCTTGGTGAGCCGGTCGCCCATGCTGAAGGGGAAACCGAGCACGCGCCCGGCGTCTTTCAGCGCCTGCTTGGCCTTGATCGTGCCGTACGTGACGATCTGCGCGACGCGCTCGTCGCCGTACTTCTCGGTGACGTACTGGATCACCTCGCCACGACGACGGTCGTCGAAGTCGACGTCGAAGTCGGGCATCGAGACGCGGTCGGGGTTGAGGAAGCGCTCGAAGATGAGGCCGTGCTGCAGCGGGTCCAGGTCGGTGATCTTCATCGCATAGGCGACCATGGAGCCCGCGCCGGATCCACGGCCGGGGCCGACGCGGATGCCGTGGTCCTTGGCCCAGTTGATGAAGTCCGCGACGACGAGGAAGTAGCCCGGGAACCCCATCTGCAGGATGACGCCGGTCTCGTACTCGGCCTGCTTGCGCACGGCGTCGGGGATACCGCCCGGGTAGCGGTCGTGGAGGCCGTTCTCGACCTCTTTGATCATCCAGCTGTCTTCGGTCTCGCCCGCGGGGACCGGGAAGCGCGGCATGTAGTTGGCCGAGGTGTTGAACTCGACCTCGCACCGCTCGGCGATGAGCAGCGTGTTGTCGCAGGCTTCGGGGTTGTCGCGGAACACCTGCCGCATCTCGGCGGGCGACTTGACGTAGTACCCGTCGCCGTCGAAGCGGAAGCGCTTGGGATCGTCGAGCGTCGATCCCGACTGCACGCACAGCAGCGCCGCGTGACTCGTGGCGTCGTGCTGGTGGGTGTAGTGGAGGTCATTGGTGCCGACCAGGGGGATGTCGAGGTCTTTGGAGATCTTGAGCAGATCGCTCATGACGCGACGCTCGATCGAGAGTCCGTGGTCCATGATCTCGGCGAAGTAGTTCTCTTTGCCGAAGATGTCCTGGAACTCGGCCGCCGCGGCGCGCGCGGCCTCGTACTGCCCGAGTCGAAGACGCGTCTGCACCTCGCCCGAGGGGCATCCGGTGGTGGCGATGAGCCCCTTGCCGTAGGTCTGCAGCAGCTCGCGGTCCATGCGGGGCTTGAAGTAGTAGCCCTCCATGCTCGCCTTGGACGACAACCGGAACAGGTTGTGCATGCCCTCGGTGGTCTCGGACAGCAGCGTCATGTGCGTGTACGCACCGGAGCCCGAGACGTCGTCGCCCTGCTGCTCGGGGGTGCCCCAGCGCACGCGGGTCTTGTCGGAACGATGGGTGCCCGGCGTGACGTACGCCTCGATGCCGATGATCGGCTTGATGCCGGCGTCTTTCGCGGTCTTGTAGAACTCGTAGGCCGCGAAGGTGTTGCCGTGGTCGGTGACGGCGATGGCCGACATGCCCTGCTTCGCCGCTTCTTGGACCATCGGCCCGATGCGGGCCGCACCGTCGAGCATCGAATATTCACTGTGAACATGAAGGTGAACGAAGGAGTCTGCTGCCACGTACCGAGTGTACGTTCGGCCTCCGACATCGGTTCCAGAAGTTCGCGGCGGACGCCCAGTTCGCGTGTCGTCCCCGGGCGCGTCGCCGGGGTCCGGCATCCTGTTCGCGCCCGACGTCGAGATCAGATCGAGTCGGAGAGGATCTCGAGCGCGCTAGCGAGATCGGCGGGGTACGGCGACTCGAACGACACCCACTCCCCCGTACCGGGGTGGCTGAAGGCCAGCCGATGCGCGTGCAGCCACTGCCGTGTCAGCCCCAGGCGCGCCGACAGGGTCGGGTCGGCGCCGTAGAGCGGGTCTCCCGCGCACGGATGCCGGTGCGCGGCCATGTGCACACGGATCTGATGCGTGCGTCCGGTCTCGAGATGGATCTCGAGCAGCGACGCGCGGGGGAACGCCTCGAGGGTCTCGTAGTGCGTGACCGAGTCTTTTCCGTCGGGGGTCACGGCGAACTTCCACGAGTGGTGCGGATGCCGCCCGATGGGTGCGTCGATCGTTCCCGCGAGGGGGTCGGGGTGCCCCTGCACCACCGCGTGGTAGATCTTCTCGACCTCGCGCTCTTTGAAGGCGCTCTTGAGGAGTGTGTACGCGCGCTCGGTCTTGGCGACGACCATCAGCCCGCTCGTACCGGCGTCCAGACGATGAACGACGCCCCGGCGCTCGGCCGGGCCGCTGGTGGCGATGCGGAAGCCCGCCGCGGCCAGGGCGCCGAGCACCGTGGGCCCGTCCCACCCGACGGAGGGGTGCGCGGCAACACCCGCCGGCTTGTCGACCACGACGATGTCGTCGTCGTCGTGGACGATCCCCAGATCGGGCACGGCGACCGGGATGATCTCGGGGTCGCGTTTGGGCTCCCATTCGACGCTCAACCAGGTGCCCGCGCGCAGGCGGTCGGACCGGCCGGCGGGGCGACCGTCGACGCTCACTCCCCCGGCGTCGGCCACCTCGGCGGCGAAGGTGCGGGAGAACCCCAGCATCTTGGCGAGCGCCTGGTCGACGCGCGTTCCGTCGAGCCCGTCGGGGACGGGCAGGCTCCGCGACTCCATGTCAGCGCGCACCCGTGTCGGTCGACGCATCGACGACGCCGTCGTCTGCAGCCGCCTCGGCGGCGCGCGACGCGCGGGTTTCACGGGTGCCGTCGAGTCGCAGACCCGAGAGGACGAGGATCGCCACCGAGATCATCATCGAGACGATGAAGATGTCGGCGACGTTGTAGATGGCCGGCATCATCCACGGGGTGGAGATGAAGTCCACGACGTGGCCGACCGGGAAGCCGGGCTCGCGGAGCAGGCGGTCGGTGAGGTTGCCGAGGACACCGCCGAGGAGCAGACCGAGCACGACGGCCCACAGGCGCGAGCGCACCCGTCGGACCGCGAGGTACGCGATGACCACCGCGACCACGGCCAGAGCGATGGTGAACACCCAGGTCACGCTCTCGCCGAGCGAGAAGGCGGCTCCGGGGTTTCGGACGAGGTAGAACTGCAGGGCTTCACCGATCACCGGGACGACGCGCTCCGGGGGGAGGTTGTCGATGGCGACGGTCTTCGCCAACTGGTCGGCGGCCAGCACCACCACCGCGAGAATCGCGATGACGATGCCGGCCGCCACCGGACGCAGAGGAGATCGACTGCGCAAAGAGTGGTCCTACAGACCGATCGCCGACACCGGCGTCGAGCCCGAGGACGATGCCGTGGTGTCGAGGTCGCGGAGCTGACCCTCGATGTAGGAACGCAGCTGCGAGCGGTAGTCGCGCTCGAAGTTGCGGAGCTCGGTGATGCGTCCCTCGAGCGTGGTGCGCTCCTTCTCGAGACGGGCGCGCTCCTCGCGGCCCTTCTGCTCGGCCTCGGCGACGATGGACGCCGCCTGTGCCTGCGCCTCGCCGATGAGCTGGTCGCGCTGGGCCTTGCCCTCGGCGACGTGCTCGTCGTGCAGACGCTGAGCGAGCTCGATGATGCCGGCGCTCTGGGCCACGGGGGCCGCGTCGTCGGCGGTGGACGCTGCGGGCGCGGCGGCGACGGGAGCCGGAGCCGGCACCTCGGAGACGACGGGCTCCTCGACCTGGGCGGTCTCGGCCACCGGAGCGGCAGCGGCGGGCGCGGCCTCACCGGACTCGAGAGCGGCGAGCTTCGTCTTCAGCTCTTCGTTCTCAGCGATCGTCTTGCGCCACTCGACGACGATCTCGTCGAGGAAGTCGTCGACCTCGTCGGGGTCGAAGCCCTCCTTGAAGCGGACGTGCTGGAACTGCTTGGTGACGACGTCATCGGGGGTCAGTGCCATGGTGTTTCCTCTTTCGAGAGCTCTGAGTCGGAACTGTTAAGGGTGTCGCACCGGGGCGTACCGCTTCGGAACAGCATAGCCGTCGCCCTTCGTCGGTGTCGAAGGGCGACGGCCATGGATGTCAGGCGGCCGCGAGCGACCGGGTGACGCTGAGAAGCATGAAGCAGACGAACAGGGTGATCGCGAAACCGAAATCGAACGCGATACCCCCGATGCGCAGGGGGGGAATGATGCGGCGGATCAGCTTGATCGGCGGATCCGTCACGGTGTAGACGATCTCTGCGGCCACCAGGGTGGCGCCACGCGGACGCCATTCCCGGTTGAACATCGGGATGTACTCGAGCACGAGGCGCGCGAGAAGCAGGACGATGTAGATGAACAGGATCGCGCTGAGGATCGAGCCGACCAGGCTCAGTACGGCCACGAGGGGTTACTGGGGCGCGAAGGGCGCACCCTCGGGGTCGGCCTGCGCGATCGCTCCATCGCCGGAGACGGCGATGTTCTCGGGCGAGAGCAGGAAGACCTTGCTCGTCACCCGCTCGATACGGCCGTACAGCCCGAGCGACAGGCCGCTCGCGAAGTCGATCAGGCGACGCGCGTCGGCGTCGCTCATCTGCGACAGGTTGATGATGACCGGGATTCCCTCGCGGAAATTCTCGGCGATCGTCTGCGCATCCCGGTACTGCTTGGGGTGCACGGTGAGGATCTCGCTGACGGGGCCCACCGAGGGCTGACGCACCACGGCGGGACGGTGCAGCGGGGTCACCGGAGCAGCCTTCTCGACCGGGGCCGTCTGCTGAGGCTGCTTCCGCGCAATGGGCTGCGGCGCAGTCTCCTCATAGGTCTCTTCCTCGTCGGCGAGGCCCAGGTACACCATCGTCTTCTTGAGGGGGTTCGACATCGCATCCTCCGTTCGCTCGTCTGATCCGAGGCTAGTCGCGCGGGGGCCTCGGGCCCGTGATTGCGGAACCGATCCTCAGGTGTGTCGCGCCCATTGCCACGGCTTCCGGGAAGTCACCGGTCATTCCGGCCGAGATCCAGTGCGCGTCGTCGACCACCCGACGCACGGCGTCGGACGAGCGGCGCAGACGCTCGAAGGCGTGAGCGGCCTCTTCGTCGAGCGGCGCGACGGCCATGACACCCCGCAGGCGCACCGTCTCGAGCCCCGCGACATGGGCGGCGAGCTTCTCGACCCCGTCGGGCTCCACCCCTCCGCGACCGACGTCGTCGGTGAGGTTGACCTGCAACAGGACGTCCAGGATGCCGTCGCCCTCGGCCGCGTCGAGGGCGTCGGCGATCCGCGTCCGGTCGACGGAGTGCACGGCGTGCGACGCCGCCCGCACCGCGCGGGCCTTGTTCGTCTGCGCCTGCCCGATGAAGTGCCAGACGAGCCCGTCGAGCCCGCCGGTCTCGGCGCGCTTGGCGGTGAGCTCCTGCTGGCGGTTCTCCCCCACGTCGCGTACCCCGAGGGCGTACAGGTCGGCGACGAGCGACACGGGGTGGAACTTCGTCACGACGATCCGCGTGATGTCGTGCGGGTCGCGATGCGCCGCGCGGGCGGCATCCGCGATGCGGGCGTCGACGGCGGCGAGGCGATCGGACAGGGCGGCATCCATGGTGCTCCTTCGACGACGCAGCGGGCCCGGTGATCACCGGACCCGCTGCATCGAACGCTCGTGCTTACTTGAGGAAGTCCGGCACGTCGAGGTCGTCGTCGGCGTAACCGCTGTCGTACGACGTCTCGGGAACGCGGGCGGCGACCGGGGCCGGCTCCGGGCGACGCTCGGGGGCGCGCTCGGCGGGGCGATCGGTCGAGGCCTTCTGCTCCTCGGCGGCGTCGAGGTCGCGCGCGACGTCGTCGCTCGGGATCACGGGCACCACGGGGGCGGCGACCGAACGCTGCGCTCCGACGGCGTCGATGCGCAGCGAGGGCTCTCCCCCGTCGAATCCGGCGGCGATGACCGTGACACGCACCTCGTCGCCGAGGGTGTCGTCGATGACCGTTCCGAAGATGATGTTGGCCTCGGGGTGCGCGGCCTCCTTCACCAGCTGGGCGGCGTCGTTGATCTCGAAGATGCCGAGGTTCGATCCGCCCTGGATCGACAGCAGCACACCGTGCGCACCCTCGATCGAGGCCTCGAGCAGGGGCGATTCGACGGCGAGCTCGGCGGCCTTGATGGCACGATCCGCTCCTCGCGCCGAGCCGATGCCCATGAGGGCCGATCCCGCGCCCTGCATGACCGACTTCACGTCGGCGAAGTCGAGGTTGATAAGACCGGGGGTCGTGATGAGGTCGGTGATGCCCTGCACACCGGCGAGCAGAACCTGGTCGGCGGTCGCGAAGGCCTCGATCATCGAGATGCCGCGGTCGCTGATCTCGAGCAGACGGTCGTTGGGGACGACGATGAGGGTGTCGACCTCTTCCTTCAGGCGTCCGACGCCGGCCTCGGCCTGGCTCTGTCGGCGACGCCCCTCGAAGGAGAACGGCTTGGTGACCACACCGATGGTGAGGGCGCCGATCGACTTGGCGATCTTGGCGACCACCGGCGCACCGCCGGTGCCCGTGCCGCCGCCCTCGCCCGCGGTGACGAAGACCATGTCGGCGCCGCGCAGCGCCTCTTCGATCTCTTCCGCGTGATCCTCGGCGGCACGACGGCCGACCTCGGGGTCGGCGCCGGCACCGAGGCCGCGCGTGAGCTCGCGTCCGACGTCGAGCTTGACGTCGGCGTCGCTCATCAGCAGCGCCTGTGCGTCGGTGTTGATCGCGATGAACTCCACGCCGCGCAGGCCGAGCTCGATCATGCGGTTGACGGCGTTGACGCCGCCACCGCCGACGCCGACGACCTTGATCACAGCGAGGTAGTTCTGGTTGTGGCTCATGCCGGCCTCCGTTTGTCCCCGAACCCGAAACTTTAAACCTCATGTTGAGGGTTAAAGAATTGCCCGGTATGCAATTCCTTAGCTCGAAGGTATGCGGCCAGCCCGATGCCACCGGGGCGACACGCGGGACGCCCGACGATCATCGGGAAAATCCCTTCGGCGCGCGCGGCGGTCGCGCGCAGACGGTCGCGGAGACCGAGGCGGAATCAGCGGACGACGCCCGCCTCGGGCGAGGTCACGTCGTACTCCTTCGTGCGGTCGGGCGGGCTCTTCGCCATCAGTCGGTCGAGCACGACGGCTTTCTCGGCCGAGCGGTCGGAACTGCCCCACGCCACACGCGATCCGGTCGCGCCGAGCGTCAGCGTGACGTCGTCGGGGGTCGAGGCCGACACCCCGGTCACCTGCGCGCGCACGGCATCGGGCAACGCCCGCATGACGCGCCCCGCCGCGCGGAACGCGTCGGAATCGGTGCCGCCGGCGATCTCGAGCAACGGCTGGCCCGCGGGCGCGTCGGGCGTGGTCGACAGGGCGACGCCCGCGGCATCCACCACCGTGAAGCCGGCGGTGCTCTGCAGCACGCCGATGGGAGTGCGTTCCACCACCCGCACGACGAGGTCGTGCGGGGGCCGCGCCTCGAGCGTGTACGACTCCACGAGCGGGAAGCGCACCAGCGCCGCCTTCACGGCGCTGTCGTCGACCAGCGCCAGGGGCGTACCGACCTGCCCGTCGAGGGCGTCGGTGACCGCGGCGACGTCGAGCTGCGACGCGCCCACGACCTCGATGCGCTCGACCGCGAACAGGGGGCTGTACGCCGCGCCCGCCGTGCCGAGCACCATGACGAGGAACGCCGCCGCCACCCCGATCCACACGCGCCGGCGCCGACGCTGACGCACCGTGAAGCGCCGCACCTCGGCGGAGAGCGCACGACGACGGGCGCGCGAGGCACGCCAGACGTCGCGCAGGCTCGCGCCCTCGGCATCCGGAGTCGCCACGAACGACGCGGAGCCGGTCGGCTCGGAACCGTTCGCATCCGAGACGCTCGGCCGCACGAGCGGCACCACGGGCGCGGTCTCGTCGGCGGGATCGGGATGCCGCGTCGGCGGTGCGGGGACGGGCTCGTCGACCCGCCGGCGGGAGGGCTGCTCCGACGCCGGGGGCGGGGGCAGGGGCGACGGCCGGCGCACGCTCAGACCGCCGCGGCCTCGGTGCGGGAGAGCGCCTCGAGCACCTGCGGGATGATCTGGTAGACGTTGCCGCACCCGAGGGTGATGACGTAGTCGCCGGGGCGGGCGATGTCGGCCGTGTAGTCGGCGGCCGCCTGCCAGTCGGGCACGTAGTGCACGTGCGCCGGATCGGCGAACGCGCCGCTGACGAGCTCGCCCGTCACTCCCGGCACCGGGTCTTCCCGGGCGCCGTAGACGTCGAGCATGACGGTGTGGTCGGCGTGCGTCTCGAGCACCTCGGCGAACTCGCGGTACATCTCCTGCGTGCGCGAGTACGTGTGCGGCTGCTGGATCGCGATGATGCGCCCCTCGCCCACGACCGTGCGCGCGGCGGAGAGGGCCGCGGCGACCTCGGTGGGGTGGTGCGCGTAGTCGTCGTAGACGCTGACGCCCTGCGACACCCCGTGCAACTCGAAGCGACGCACCGTGCCGCCGAAGCCCTGGACGGCACGGGCGGCGGCGGCGAGCGGGTGGCCGAGCACGCGCAGCACCGCGACGGCACCCGCGGCGTTGACCGCGTTGTGCGCGCCGGGGACGCGCAGCTGCACCTCGACGCTCTCGCCGTCGGCGGTGAGCGTGAAGGCGACGGGGCCGTCGGTGCGGATGCCGGTCAGCCGGACGTCGGCGGAGGGATCCTCGCCGAAGGTGACGACGTGGGCGTGCGTGATGCGCTCGCGCACCGCGCGGGCGCCGGCGTCGTCGGACGAGATGACCACGGCCTCGCGCGCGGCATCGGCGAAGCGGGCGAAGGCGGCGTCGAACGCATCGCGCGAGCCGTAATGGTCGAGGTGGTCGGGGTCCACGTTGGTGATGAGCGCCACAGAGGTGTCGTACAGCTCGAAGGTGCCGTCGGACTCGTCGGCCTCGATCACGAACAGCTCGTCGCCCCCCGTGCCGCTGGAGGCGCCGAGGTCGGCGATCACTCCGCCGTTGACGAATGTCGGGTCCTCGTCGAGGGCACGCAGCGCCGTGACGATCATGCCGGTCGAGGTGGTCTTGCCGTGCGCGCCGGCGACCGATACGAGACGGCGACCGCCGATGAGCCAGTGCAGCGCCTGCGAGCGGTGGATGACGTGCAGCCCCCGCTGCTTCGCCGTGACGAACTCGGGGTTCTCGGGCCAGATCGCCCCCGTGTGCACGACCGTGTCGGCGTCGCCGAGGTGAGCCGCGTCGTGGCCGACGTGCACCGTGGCTCCGCGCGCGGCGAGGTCGCGCAGCGCGGCGCTGTCGGAGCGATCGGACCCGGAGACCCGGATGCCGCGGTCGAGGAACATGCGCGCGAGTCCGGACATGCCCGAGCCGCCGACACCGATGAAGTGCGCGGAGGAGATGGACTCGGGGAGGGGGAGACTCAGGTCGGGTCTGATCATGGCGAATGCGAGTTTACGTCGCCCACCCGGGGCCCAGGCCTCGGCGCGCCCGGGAGCGTGCGGCATCGGCGATCGGTCGACGTGCGGCCCCTCAGCGGTCGGTCGCGGCCGCTGGGCGGGCGCCGCGCGCCGCGCGCCGCGCGCGGGAGCACCCGCACCCGGTGTCAGCGGGCGAGCGCCTCGTCGACGAGGGCGATGACGTTCTCGGTCCCGGCCCGGATGCCGGTGCGCGCGGCCGCGGAGCGCATGGTGTTGCGGCGCTCGTCGTCGCGCAGCAGCGGCACCACCTCGCTCCGCACGCGCTCGGGGGTGAGGTCCGCGTCGTCGACGAGCAGGGCGGCGCCCGCGCGGACCGCCGCCGCGGCGTTCAGCCGCTGCTCGCCGTTGCCGACGGCGTAGGGCACGTACACGGCGGGGATGCCGAGAGCACTGATCTCGCTCACGGTGGCCGCACCCGAGCGAGAGACGATGAAGTCGGCGAAGGCGAACGCGAGGTCCATGCGGTCGACGTACCGCACGACGGCGTACCCGTCGACGCCGGGGTCGGGCAGGTCGGAGTTCTGCCCGGTGACGTGCAGCAGCTGCCAACCGGCGTCGAGCACGTCTCGCCATGCCTCGCCGAACGCCGCGTTCAGTCGCAACGCCCCGAGCGAGCCGCCGAAGACGAGGAGCGTGGGGCGGGCGGCATCCAACCCGAAATGGGTGGCGGCCTCGTCGCGGAGGGCCGCGGGGTCGAGCTCGACGATCTCGCGCCGCAGCGGCATGCCCACCACACGCGCGCCGCGCAGCGGTGTGCCCTCGAAGGCCACACCCACCCCCGCCGCCCCCCGCGCTCCGAGCACGTTCGCCAGCCCCGGCTTGGCGTTGGCCTCGTGCACCACGAAGGGCACCCGCTCGCGGCGCGCCGCGACGTACGCGGGGGCTGCGGCATAGCCGCCGAAGCCCACCACGACGTCGACACCACGCTCGCGGATCAGGCGGCGCACCACCGCGACCGCCCGCAGGAACTGGGCCGGGAACACGGCCGCTGCCCGGTTGGGTCGACGCGGGAACGGCACCTTCGCCACCGTGAGCAGCTCGTAGCCCCGCAGCGGCACGAGGCGGGCCTCAAGACCCTCGCGGGTGCCCAGCACCAGCACGTCGGCCGACGCGTCGCGCGCGCGCAGACCGTCGGCGACGGCGAGGAGGGGGTTCACGTGCCCGGCGGTACCGCCGCCGGCGAGGAGGTAAGTCGTCACCGTACGACCCTAGCCAGAACCGCGGAGCGTTCCGCGCGGGTGGACGCCGGGTGCGCTGGTTCGCCGACTCAGCGACGCGGGAGCGCGTTCCGGGCGGCGCGGGGCGGACGCCGGGTGCGCTGTTCGCCTACTCAGCGACGCGGGAGCGCGTTTCGGGCGACCCGGTGCAGCCCGGCGCCGGCTCCCCGCGTCTCAGCGCGTGCGGGTCTTCGTCGCCGGGGCGGTCGCCGCACGGCGCCGCGGGGCGCGCGCGGGAAGCTCGGCGACGGCGCGCCGGTCGGGCAGCGTGCGCGCGCACGACAGCAGCACGCCGCAGGCGATCAGCACCGACAGCAGCGAGGTTCCGCCCTGCGACATGAACGGCAACGGCACACCCAGCACGGGGAACACGCGCAGCACGACCGCGACGTTGATCAGGGCCTGGCCGATGATCCAGATGGTGATCGCGCCGCACACGATGCGCACGAACGGGTCGTCGGTGCGGCGGATGATGTGGAACGCCCCCACGGCGAAGAGGGCGAACAGCGCGAGCACGACGATGCAGCCGATCAGACCGAGCTCCTCGCCGACGATGGCGAAGATGTAGTCGTTGGCCGCGGCCGGGAGCCAGTCGTACTTCTCGGCCGAGTTGCCCAGGCCCACCCCGAACACTCCCCCGGCGGCCAGACCCCAGATGCCGTGCAGCGGCTGGTAGCAGTCGCCGAGGTAGTTCGCGATGCAATCCTGGTCGAGGAAGCTCATGATGCGCCGCATGCGGTCGGCGCTGGTGATGGCGAGCAGCGCCACCGCCCCGATCGCACCGATCGCCGGCAGCAGGAAGATGCGCAGCCGCACCCCCGAGAAGAACAGCGCCCCCAGCAGCACGAGCACGAGGATCATCGCGGTGCCGAGGTCTTTGCCCCCCATGACGGTGGCGATGACCAGCGCCGCCACCGGCACGATCGGGATGAACACGTGGCGCCAGTTGCCGAGCAGCGTCTGCTTGCGGAAGAGCACGTAGCCCAGCCACAACGCCAGCGCGAGCTTGAGGAACTCGGCGGGCTGCGCCTGGATACCCGCGAGGTTGATCCAGTTGCGGTTTCCGTTGGCCGAGATACCCAGCGGAGTGAAGACCAGCAGCTGGAACATCGTGGCCAGGATCAACGCCGGCCACGCCATGCGCTTCCAGAACTTGAGCGGGGCGCGGCTGAGCACGAACATCAGGGGGATGCCGATGACGGCGAACACGCCCTGCTTGAGCACGTGCTCGAACGGGCTCTGCGCACCGTCGAGAGCCGAGGTGGCCGACAGCACCATCACCAGGCCGAAGCCGGTGAGCAGGAGCGCCGCCGACGTGATGAGCAGGAACTCGCTCGGCACCGGCCGGAAGGCCCGACCGAGCGACACCCGCGCCGCGAGACCCGCGCGGGCGGGCTCGTCGGGGGTCTGCCGGGAACGAGGCGCCGTCGTGGTCACGCGTGTCCCCTCAGTCCTGCGATCGAGATGCTCCGTCGTCGTGCCGCGAGATCCACGTCCGCACCGCGTCGGCGAAGCGTTCGCCGCGGTCGGAGTAGGACGAGAACTGATCGAACGACGCCGCTGCCGGGGCGAGGAGAACCGTGTCTCCGTCCCGGGCGACGGCCGCCGCCAGTTCCACGACCTGCGCCATGACGTCTTCAGTCTCGGCGTGGTCGACCTCGAACAGCGGCACCGCGGGGGCGTGTCGCGCGAACGCCGCGACGATATCGTCCCGCACCGTGCCGATCACGATCGCGGCGCGCACCGCACCACCGCGGGCGCGGACGAGTTCGCCGAGGTCGACGCCCTTCAGCAGACCCCCGACGATCCAGACCGAGCCCGGGTACGCGGCGAGCGACGAAGCCGCCGCGTGCGGGTTGGTCGCCTTCGAGTCGTCGACCCAGGTGACGCCCGCGTGGGCGCCGACGACCTGGATGCGGTGCGGATCGAGACGGAACCGCTCGAGCGCGTCGTGGATCTGCGCCGGCGTCGCGCCGAGCGAGCGCGCGAGGGCGCTCGCGGCGAGGATGTTGGAGACGACGTGGGGGGCGGCGAGGCCGCGGGCGGCCAGGTCGGCGACGGTCGTCAGTTCGAGGGCCGAGGTGGCGCGCTCCTCGAGGAAGGCGCGATCGACCAGGATGCCGTTGACCACACCGACGTCGCTCGGCCCCGGAACGCCCAGGTCGAAGCCGACGGCGCGGGCGCCCTCGACGACCTCGGCGTCTTCGACCATCTCGCGGGTGGCGTCGTCGGCCTTGTTGTAGACGCACGCCACACGCGTGCGGGCGTAGACACCGGCCTTGGCGTCGCGGTAGGCGTCGGCCCCGCCGTGCCACTCGAGGTGGTCGTCGGCGAGGTTGAGGCACACCGCCGCGTGCGGCGACAGCGCGTCGTCGCCGGTCTGCAGGTTGAGGTACCAGAGCTGGTGGCTCGACAACTCGACGACGAGCACGTCGAACCCGTTCGGATCGCGCACGGCATCGAGCACCGGGGTGCCGATGTTGCCCACGGGAGCGGCACGCAGGCCCGCCGCCACGAGCATCTCGGCGGTGAGCCGGGTCGTGGTGGTCTTGCCGTTGGTGCCGGTGATGAGCACCCAGTCGGCGGGGCGGCCGTCGGGACGCACCACCTTGTCGCGCACGCGCCACGCGAGCTCGACGTCGCCCCAGAGCGCGATGCCCTGCTCCTGCGTCCACCGGATGACGGGGTGGTGGGGCGCGAATCCGGGCGAGGCCACGACCACGTCGGGCGCGAACGCGGTGAGCTCGTGCGGGACGGTGTCGAGCGGGCCCTCGTGCAGCCGCACGCCGAGCACGGGCAGCAACCGCGAGTACTCGGCATCCGCCCGCTCGGTCACCACGAGCACGTCGGCGCCGAGCTCGCTGAGCGTGTCGGCGGCCGAGAACCCGGTGACCGACAGGCCGAGGACGACGACGCGCAGACCCTTCCAGTCGGCGTGCCAGCTGGTGAGGGAGGCGAGAGAGGTCATACGCGTGCGAGCCATTCGACGTAGAAGAAACCGATGCCGGAGACGGCGAGGAGCCCCGCGATGATCCACATGCGCACCACGATGGTGACCTCGGGCCACCCCCTCATCTCGAGGTGGTGGTGCAGCGGACTCATGAGGAACAGGCGCTTGCCGCGGGTGATCTTGAAGTACGCGCGCTGAAGGATGACCGACCCCGACGCGATGACGTAGACGCCGGCGATGAGCACGAGCAGCAGTTCGGTGCGGGTGAAGATCGCCATCGCGGCGATGACGCCGCCGATGGCCATCGACCCGCAGTCCCCCATGAAGACCTTGGCCTTGGGGGCGTTCCACCAGAGGAATCCGACCAGGGCGCCCACGAACGATGCCGAGACGATGGCGAGGTCGAACGGGTCGCGGACGGCATAGCATCCGGCCTGCACCGACGCGTCGAGCACGTCGGCGCACATCTGCTTGTTCTGCCAGAAGGCCATCAGGCTGTACGCGCCGACGACGAAGATGCCCGATCCCGCGGCCAACCCGTCCAGGCCGTCGGCCACGTTGACCGAGTTCGACGCCGCCGTGCCGATGAGCGAGATCCACGCGAGGTAGAGCAGCCACCCGAGGATCGGGCCGAGGGCGAACAGCGACAGCACCTGGATATCACGGAAGACCGAGATGTACTCGGACGCGGGGGCCTGGCCGAAGGCGTTCCGGGCGTTCAGCGCCACGATCGCGAAGGGGACGACGACGATGACCTGGCCGGCGATCTTGCGCCAGCCCGAGAGGCCGAGACTGCGCTGCTGGCGGATCTTCATGTAGTCGTCGATGAAGCCGACCACGCCGAAACCGAGCATGAGCCACAGCACGAGCAGGCCCGAGATCGTGGGCGGGTTGTTGCCCGCGTACGAGCCGATGAAGTAGCCGATCATCGTGCCGAGGATGAAGATCGTGCCGCCCATGGTAGGCGTGCCGCGCTTGGCCCCGTGCGAGGGGTTGTGCACGTTCTCGGGCGTGCGGATGACCTGACCCCAGCCCCACTTCCGGAACCACCGGAGGAACACCGGGGTGAGGAAGAGGGTGAAGGCCAGCGAGATCGCCGCCGACGTCAGAAGTGATCTCACGCGAACAAGTCTCCCAGACGGTCGCCGAGATGCCGGAGCCCCGCCGAGTTCGACGACTTCACCAGCACGCGGTCACCGTCGCGCAGTTCGGTCGAGAGGTAGTCGTAGGCGGCGTCGGCGTCGGCGAAGAAGACCGCCTCGCCGTCCCAGGACCCCTGGGCGATGGCCTCGAGGAACATGCGCCGCGCCTCGGGCCCCACGATGACGATGCGCTGGATGCGCAGGCGCACCGCGAGCAGGCCCACGCGATCGTGCTCCTCGTCGGCGTACTCGCCGAGCTCGCTCATCGCGCCGAGGACCGCGACCGTGCGCTCGTCGGGCCCGGTGATCTGCGCGAGGGTGCGAAGAGCTGCGGCCATGGAATCGGGGCTGGCGTTGTATGCGTCGTTGATGATGCGCACCCGGTCGGAGCCGAGCGGCTGCATGCGCCACCGCTCGGCGATCTCGACGGTCTCGAGTCGCGCGATCGCGTCGGCCGCCGACACGCCCAGGGCGATGGCCGCCGTGAGGGCCGCGAGGGCGTTCATGACGTGGTGCTCGCCGAGCACGTGCAGGGTGAGGGTGTGGGGCTCGCCGTCGACCAGCAGATCGGCGCGGGTGCCGGATGCCGAGACCTCGACGTCGACGGCCCGCACCTGCGCGCGCTCGCCCCGGCCGAACCACCGCACCTCGAGGTCGCGCTCGCGCGCGATCGGCTCCATCGCGGCGACCCGGGGGTCGTCGGCGTTGAGCACGGCGAGGCCGCCGGGACGCGTCGCCCGCACGAGCTCGCTCTTGGCGTGGAAGGTCGACTCGATGCCGCCGAAGCCCCCGGCGTGCGCCATGCCGACCATCAGCACGACGCCGATGTCGGGGGTGACGAGGCCGGCGAGGTGGGCGATGGCCCCGGGGCCGCTCGCGCCGAACTCGCTCACGAGGTAGCGGGTGTCGTCGGTGACGCGGAGCATCGTGAGAGGAGCGCCGACCTCGTTGTTGAACGAGGCGCGGGGCGAGACGGTGTCGCCCTCGTCGGAGAGGATGCGGGCCAGCAGGTTCTTGGTCGTCGTCTTGCCGTTGGAGCCGGTGATGCCGACGATCCGCAGGTCTCCCCCGGCGCGCACGCGACCCACGACGTCGCGGGCGAGGTCGCTGAGCGCGGCCACGGCGTCGGCGACGACGATCTGGCTCACCGCGTCGTCGAGCTCGCGTTCCACGATCGCCAGCGCCGCCCCGCGCTCGACCGCGGCGGCGACGAACAGGTGGCCGTCGGTGGCCTCGCCGGGCTTGGCGACGAAGATGCCGCCGGGCTCGATCAGGCGCGAGTCGGTGTCGACGTCGCCCGAGACGGTGGTGTCGGGGGTGTCGGTGCCGCGGACGACGAGGCGCCCGCCGAGCACGTCGGCGAGGTGGGAGAGGCTGGTGGAGATCATTGCTGTGCGGACGCCCTTTCCGTGTCGCATTCGTTACCGAGACGAGACCGGCGTCGGCGGTGTCTCAGCCGAACTTGGGCAGTTCGGGGGTCGTGGTTCCGGACGGGATCACGCGGTAGGTCTTGAGAACCTGCGTGAGGGCCTTCTGGAACGCGGGGGCGGTGGCCGCCGACGATTTTACCGTCCGCGGTTCGTCGAGGTTGACCGCGACGACGTACTGCGGGTCGTCGGCGGGGGCGAAGCCGATCATGGTCGTGAAATACGCGTCGGGCTTGTACGCCCCGGTGTTCTCGTCGACCTTCTCGCCGGTTCCGGTCTTGATCGCGATGCGGTAGCCGGGGATGGCGATCTTCGAGGCCAGCTCGCCCTGGGTGGCGACGTTCTCGAGCATGAGCGACACCGCCCGCGCGGTGTCGGTGGAGACCACCTGCGTGCCCTCGGTCGACGGGACGTCGGTGACGGTGCCGTCGGCGGCGGTGCACCCCTCGACCAACGACAGCGGCATCTTGAGCCCGCCGTTGGCGATGGTCTGGTACGCGCCCACGAGCTGCGGCACGGTGACCGACAGGCCCTGACCGAAGGTCGTGTTGTAGAAGGTCTGCGTGTCCCAGTCCTGGGCCGGGTGCAGGATGCCGCCGGATTCGCCCGGGAAGTCGATCGCGCTGAGCGAGCCCATGCCGAACTTCTGCAGGTAGTCGTAGCGCGTCTCTTTGGGGATCATCTCGCCGAACTTCGAGATGCCGACGTTCGAGGAGTCGATGAGCACGCCCGCGGGCGTGTAGACGTTGGGGCCGTGCGAGAACGCGTCGGAGACGCGGGCGTCGCCGCCGAGCACCTCGCGCGACGACGCGGTGACGGTTGTCTCGGGCGTGTACGAGCCGCTGTCCAGACCGATCGCGGTGGTGAGCGCCTTGAACGTGGAGCCCGGCTCGAAGGGGCTCGAGAACGCCCGGCTCCCCCGGTCTTCCGACGGGGTCGCGGTGGGGTTGTTCGGGTCGACGGTGGGGTACTCCGCCAGCGCGCGGATCTTGCCCGTCTTGGCCTCGACGACGGTGATCGTGCCGCGCAGCGATCCCGTGTTCTGCACCTGCTCGGCGATGAGCTGGCCCATGTACCACTGCAGGTCGCGATCGACGGTGAGCTTGAGCGTGCCGCCGTCGACCGCGGGCTCGGCCACGGTCTCGGTGCCCGGCAGCACCACGCCGTCACGGCTCTGCTGGAAGACGACCTTGCCGTTGGTGGAGGCGAGGCAGTCGTTGTCGGCCGCCTCCAGCCCGGCGAGGGGCTGACCGTCGCTGCCGACGAAGCCGATGAGGTTTCCGCCGACGGCGCCGTCGGGGTACACGCGGCCGGCCTGGGGCGGGAAGCTCAGGAACGGCAGACCGAGGGCGACCAGCGCGCGGTACTGCTCGGTCGAGACGTTCTTGGTGATCATCGCGTAGCGCGAGTCGGGGTTCTCGGCGACGGCGTCGGTGACGCTCGCCTCGACGTCGGCGGCATCCTGCCCCGTGACGGCCGCGATCTTCGCGGCGATCTCGGGCCATCCCGTCGTGGTCTCGTTCTCGTCGTCGTCGCGGGTGGTCACGCCCTTGATCGCGAGCATGGGGTCGACCTGCACGTCGTAGCGGTTCACGCTCGACGCCAGGATCACGCCGTTCTCGTCGACGATCGAGCCGCGCGAGGCGTACTCGACGCGGGAGTTCTGGAGCCCCATGGCGAGCGAGTCGTCGACGTGCTCCTTCGCGTTGACGACCTGGATGTCGACGAGGCGCACCACGAAGGCGAGCAGGACGGTGAGGACGATCGCGAGAGCGACGACGGTGCGACGCCGAGGGGACCGGTGGGTAGTCGTCGTCATGGGTCTCATCGTGTCGCGGGAGTCGGCAGACCGTCGCTGATCGACGGGGGTGTCGCCGATTCGGCGGGGGGCGTGGCGTCGGTGGGGGCCGCCGGGTCCGTCGGCGCCGCCGCCGCGGGGTCCGTCGGCGCCGCGGCCGCGGGGGTGACGGGCGCCTGCGGGTTGGTCACGAGCGGCTTGTCGGCGATCAGGGCGTTGCGCACCGAGCCTCGGCCCATGGCATCCACCGACGAGACGGCGTCGGCGGGCTTGTCGCTACCGATGACGGCGCCGTCGCTCAGGCGCAGGTAGGTCGGCGACTCGTCGATGACCATGCCGAGGGCGGCGGCGTTGGCCGCGAGGTACTGGGGCGAGCTGAGCCCGGCGTTGTCGTCGGCGAGGATCTGCTTCTGGTACGTCAGGTCGCGCTGCTGCTGGGTGAGCGACGCGATCTCGAACGAGCTCTGAGTGGTCAGGATGCCGAGCCCCATCTGCACGAGCACGATGGCCAGCGCACCGGTGACGGCGATCACGCCGAACAGGCGGCGCGGAGCGCGGCGACGCGCGGGGGCGACGACGTGGAGTCGGCGCGGTTCGCGCACCGGCGCCGGGAAATCCGGGAGGAAGTCCGCATCGACGGTCTGGGTGGCACTCATGCGTCCTCCTGGATTCGCTCGGCCGCGCGCAGACGCACGGGGGTGGCACGGGGGTTGACGGCCCGCTCGTCGTCTCCGGCGAGCTCGGCTCCACGGACGAGCAGGCGGAACTTCGGCGCGTGCTCGGGCAGCTCGACGGGAAGCCCCCGGGGGGCGGTCGAGGTCGAGGCGTCGGCGAACACGCGCTTGACGAGGCGATCCTCGAGCGACTGGTACGACAGCACGACGATGCGCCCGCCGACCGAGAGGGTGCCGAGGGCCGCGGGAATCGTGCGTTCGAGGACCGACAGCTCGGCGTTGACCTCGATGCGCAGCGCCTGGAAGACGCGCTTGGCGGGGTGGCGCTCACGCAGCACGGCGGCGGGGGTCGCGGCCTGCAGCACGTCGACCAGCTGACCCGAGCGCTCCAGGGGCGCGACGGCGCGAGCGGCGATGATCGCCCGGGCGTAGCGGCCGGCGAGCTTCTCTTCGCCGTACCGCTCGAAGATGCGACGCAGATCGCCCTCGCCGTAGGTGGCCACCACGTGCGCGGCGGTGATGCCGCTGGTCTGGTCCATGCGCATGTCGAGCGGGGCGTCCTGCGCATAGGCGAAGCCGCGGGAGGCCTCGTCGAGCTGCAGCGACGAGACTCCGAGATCGAAGAGGATGCCGTCGACCTTCTTCACCCCCGCGGATGCCACGGCCTCGGCGATGCCGTCGTAGACGGTGTGCACGAGGGTGACGCGGTCGCCGAAACGGGCCAGCCGCTCCCCCGCGATGCGCAGGGCGTCGGTGTCGCGATCGAGGCCGATCAGGCGGGTCGTCGGGAAGCGCTCGAGGAAGGCCTCGGAGTGCCCGCCCATGCCCAGCGTGCCGTCGACGAAGACGGAGCCGGGGCGCTGGAGTGCGGGCGCCAGCAACTCGGCGCAGCGTTCGAGAAGGACGGGGGTGTGGATGTCGCGGATGTCCATGATGTCGGGCTCCGAATCCTCGGGCTCTGATGCCCATCCGCAGGACCTGGCGCCGGGGAAGTGCGTCAGGGCGTGCGGCTGGACATCACAGCCGGAGGGTCAGAACAGTCCCGGGATCACCTCCTGCTCCATCTCGGCGTACGTGTCTTCGTTGCTCTCGGCGTAGGCGTTCCAGGCCTCGGCATCCCAGATCTCGGCGTGGGCGCCGACACCCGTGACGACCAGCTCGCGACCGAGCCCGGCGTAGGCGCGCAGCGCCGGGGGAACGGTGATGCGGTTCTGGCTGTCGGGCTTCTCGGCGCTGGCCCCCGAGAGGAACATGCGCAGGAAGTCGCGGGCCTGCTTGTTGCTGAGCGGGGCCTCGCGGATCCGCTCGTGCACGCGCTCGAACTCCTCGGTGCTGAACACGTAGAGGCAGCGGTCCTGCCCCCGGGTGATCACCACTCCGGCTCCGAGATCGTCACGGAACTTCGCGGGCAGGATGACGCGCCCTTTGTCGTCGAGCTTGGGGCTGTGCGTTCCGAGCAGCATTCGAGCGTCCACCCCCTTCGTCCGGCCAGCGAAGTTTCCCCCACTTTACTCCACTGCCCTCCACTTAGCTATCGAATCCTGCGATCTTCCGCGAAGGAATGCCGCCGTGTACTGTTGCTGGCCCTCCCTCGACGGCGCGACGAGATCCGCGTGTTTCCGCGGCTCGAGAACGGTCGAACACCGTGGGAAGACGGCCGGTGGAGCAAAAGGGAGGGGGCACGGCGAAAAAGGGGCACTCCCCCACTCGCCCCATTCCGTCGCAACCCGCTCCCCGGGCGCACGAAAAAGCACCGGCTCCGAAGAGCCGGTGCTGATTCAGGATGCGGGAGGGTCAGTGCCCTTCGCGGCGGCGGTCCCACCGATCGTTCATGCGGTCCATGAACGACGTGCTCGCCGCGCGAGGGGCGCGTGCACCCGAGGCGGAGGCGACGGGCGCCGTGGGAGCCGAACCGCGCATCGGCGTGACCGCGAAGACCACGCCTCCCACCATGAGGAGGAACCCGACGACGCCGATGGCGATGCCGAGGAACCCGGTGTTGAAGCCGATCGACACACCGACCACCAGCGCTCCGAGCCCCGCGAGAACGAGGATCGAGCCGAGGACGATGTTGCGATAGCTCAGGGCGCGACTGGGGGCGGTGACGACATCGGTGTCGTTGCTCATGAGATGGCGCTCCATCTCATCCAGCAGACGCTGCTCCTGTTCGGAGAGTGGCATGCATCCCCCTCTGTTGTTCGGTGCGGACGATTCTACGCGCGGCGTGGATCACTAGGCTAGGCCCGTGCCAGCCTCCCCGGAACCGATCGAAGCTGTTTCCCAGCGACTCGACAAGTTCCTCTCTGATCAGCTATCGTACGCGGCCATGCTCGGCCCCGAGGCCGAGGCGCTCACCCGCTCCGGTGCAGCCGCTCTCCGCGGCGGAAAGCGCCTGCGCGCGCGCTTCTGCCTCACCGGCTGGCGCGCGGTCGACGAGCTCGACCACCCCGACGCGCACGGCCTCGACGACGCCGCCCTCGCGGTGGCGTCATCGCTCGAGGTGTTCCACGCCGCGGCCCTCGTGCACGACGACCTCGTCGACAACTCCGACACGCGACGGGGTCAGCCCGCCGCGCACCGCGCCCTGCAGAACGCGCACGGCGAAGCCGGGTGGACCGGCGACCCCGAGACCTTCGGACGCTCGGGCGCCATCCTGTTGGGCGACCTCCTCGTCGCCTGGAGCGACGACCTGCTCGAAGAAGGACTCGACGGAGCCGCGACCGCCGGCGCCACCCGGCGGGCTTACGCGCGGATGCGCCGCGACGTCACGATCGGGCAATTCCTCGACGTCGCCGAAGAGTCGGCCCACGTCGTCTACCCCGACGACACCCACGCCGAGCGGGCACTGCGCATCGCGTCGTACAAGTCGGCGCGCTACAGCATCCAGCAGCCGCTGCTCATCGGCGCGGAACTCGCCGGGGCCGACGACGCGCAGCTCGAGGCCCTCGGGCATTTCGGGCACGACGTGGGAATGGCATTCCAGCTGCGCGACGACGTGCTGGGCGTGTTCGGCGACAGCGCCGTCACCGGCAAGCCCGTCGGCGACGACCTGCGCGAGGGCAAGCGCACCGTGCTCGTCGCCTACGCCCGGGAATCGCTGCCCGAGGCCGAACGCCGCGAGATCGACGCGTTGCTCGGCGACGCCACCCTCGACGCCGACCGGATCGCGGGCCTGCAGCGCACGATCGTCGACACCGGCGCGTTGGCTCGCACCGAGGAGCTCATCGCGGACTACGCCCGTCGGGCCGACGCCGCCCTGACCGACACGCGCCTGGGCGCCTCGGCCGTCGGCGAACTGCGTGCGTTGGCGCGGGCGGCCACCGAACGCTCCGCCTGACGCGGCGACATCCGGCGCCCGAGCGGGCGGTGGGCTCAGGCGAGCGACGCCGCGACGCGGCGCACTTCGCTCTTGCGACCGGCGCGCAGCGCCTCGATGGGGGCGACGCCGATGCTGTCCTCGGGCGTCAGCAGCCAGTCGATCGTCTCGTCCTCGTCGTACCCGGCGTCGTGCAGCACGATGATCGTGCCGCGCAGCGACGCGAGGGGACGACCGTCGACCAGGAAGACCTCGGGAACACGCAGCGCACCGTGCCGACGCGAGCCGACCAGGTAGTTCTCGTCGAGCAGACGACGCACCCGGCCGAGGGGCTCGTCCAGGATCTCCACCAGATCGGGGAGGGTCAGCCAGGCGGTCTCATAGGGGGAAGTGTCGGTCACGATGCCACTATCTCACCCTCCGCGCGGGCAGTGGTGCCGGCGCCGCCAGGCCCGGGCGGGTTACACGCGTCACACGAGCCCCACGCGTTGCCATCTCTCACAGCCCGTGCGAGCGTCGAAGGAAGTCGGAAGAACGGACATCCCCCACCATGCAACGACTCCCCTCTCTCGCCGCGCCGGCCCCGGCCGCATCGACGCCGCCCACCGCGAAGATCTCCACGGCAAAGCGGGTCGCCGCGATCTGGCCGGCCGCGGTGGCCGGTTCCATCGCCCTGGCCCTCACGGGCGAGCACGCCGCGCACGCGGCACCACCCGCCCCGCCCCTCGCGGCGCTGCCGCCGGCGCCCCGCGCGCTCGACGTTCCCGCCACGGCCGCGCTCGCGGCATCCGCCACCTACACCGTGCAGCCGGGCGACACCGTCTGGGGCATCGCCCGTGCCCACGGCCTCGACACCGCGGCGGTGCTCGCGGCCAACGGGCTCGACGCCTCCGCCGTCATCCGCCCCGGGCAGGTCCTCGCCCTCGTCGCCGCGGCCGCGCCGCCGGCGGCTCCCGCTGACGCCCCGACGCCCACCTACGAGGTGCGACCGGGCGACACCGTCTCGGCGATCGCCGCCACCCATGGCGTCTCGATCGACGCCGTCCTCGCCGCCAACGACCTCACGCGTTCGTCGATCATCTACCCCGGCGAGGTGCTGCGGATCCCCTCCGGCTCCGCTCCGTCGGCTCCCGCCCCGGCGGCGCTCCCCCCGGCGACCGCTCCCGGACTCGACGCCGAGCAGTCCGAGAACGCGCGCCTCATCATCCGGATCGGGCGGGAGCTCGGCGTGTCGGATCACGGCATCCGGATCGCCCTCGGCACCGCGATGCAGGAGTCGTGGCTGCGCAACCTCGACGGGGGCGACCGCGACTCGCGCGGTCTCTTCCAGCAGCAGCCCAGCACGGGGTGGGGCTCGCCCGAGCAGATCCTCAACCCCGACCGGTCGACCCGGGCCTTCTTCGGCGGATCCGCCGACCCCAACGGCTCCGACACGCGCGGACTGCTCGACATCGAGGGCTGGGAGCAGCTGTCGTACGCCGACGCGGCTCAGGCCGTGCAGATCTCGGCCTACCCCGATCGCTACGCGCAATGGGAGCAGCCCGCGACCACCTGGCTCGCCGTTCTCGGCTGAGGTGGCGGTGAGCCGTTGCCCGGGCTCCCAGGGGGCGCTCCGTAGACTCGACCCGTGAGCACGAGTCAGCAGGCCGACCCGCTGATCGGCCGTCTCGTCGACGGCCGGTACCGGGTCCGCGCGCGCATTGCGCGCGGCGGCATGGCGACCGTGTACGTCGCGACCGATCTGCGCCTCGAGCGCCGCGTCGCGCTGAAGGTCATGCACGGGCACCTCAGCGACGACACCGTGTTCCAGAGCCGGTTCATCCAGGAGGCCCGCTCGGCGGCGCGCCTGAGCGACCCGCACGTGGTGAACGTCTTCGACCAGGGCCAGGACGGCGAGATGGCCTACCTGGTCATGGAGTACCTGCCCGGCATCACGCTGCGCGAGCTTCTGCGCGAGCACAAGCGCCTCACGGTCGATCAGACCCTGACGATCATGGATGCCATCCTCTCGGGGCTGGCCGCCGCGCACCGCGCCGGCATCGTGCACCGCGACGTGAAGCCCGAGAACGTGCTGCTGGCCGAGGACGGCCGCATCAAGATCGGCGACTTCGGTCTCGCCCGAGCCACCACGGCGAACACCGCCAGCGGCGCCCAGCTGATGGGGACGATCGCCTACCTGGCTCCCGAGCTCGTCACGCGCGGCACCGCCGACGCCCGCAGCGACATCTACTCGCTCGGCATCATGCTGTACGAAATGCTCACCGGCGAGCAGCCCTACAAGGGCGAGCAGCCGATGCAGATCGCCTACCAGCACGCCACCGACTCCGTGCCCCGCCCGAGCGCGAAGAACCCCTCCGTCCCCGAGCAGCTCGACGAGCTCGTGCTGTGGTCGACCGAGCGCGAACCCGACGACCGGCCGCTCGACGCCGCGGTGATGCTCGAGCGCCTGCGCGCCGTCGAGAAGGAACTGGGCCTCGCCCCGCAGGTGGCCCGCGCCGTCTCGGTCGGCACGACGAGCCCAGCGACCGCGGCGGAGTCTCGAGAGCTCACCAAGGTGCTGCCCCAGACCGCGTCCCTGCCGTCGGCGCCCGCCGACGAGCCCGACAACGCCGCCCGGCTCCGCACGAAGACCCGCCGCCGCACCGCCCGCGGCATCTGGATGCTCATGCTCGTGCTGCTGCTCGCCACGGGCGCCGCCGGCACGGGCTGGTACTTCGGTTCCGGCCCCGGATCGCTCGTCGCCGTGCCCGACGTCTCGGGGCGCAGCTTCGCCGACGCCGAGGCGCTGCTCGCCCAGCAGCAGTTGCGTGCCCAGGCGCAAGAGGTCACCGACTTCGACATCGCCGCCGGCACCACGATCTCCTCGGATCCTCCCTCGAATACGCGGGTCGATAAGGACACCGTTGTGACGGTCACCGTGTCGCTCGGTCCCGCCACCCATCAGATCGAACCACTCGCCGGCCGCTCGCAGACAGAGGCACGCGCCGCACTCGAGGCGGCGCGCGTCAGCGTGGGAGACGACGGTTTCGAGTTCACTGATTCCGATCAGGGAACCGTCTTGTCAGCGACCGTGACTCCGCGGTCCGGTGCCGAAGCGATTGACTGCACGGATGGTTGCACCGTCTACGAGGGCGATGCCGCCTCGATGCTGATCTCTAGCGGTCCAGTCCCCGACGTCACCGGACTCGGGGTCGACCGTGCCATTCGCGAGCTCGAGGCCGCCGGGCTGCAAGTCTCCGGAGACCGTCCCACCGACTTCAGCGACTCGATCGATGATGGGGCCGTCCTTGGCATCCTGGATCGCGCGGAGGACGGTAACTGGCGTCCGGGTGAAACAGTTACCCTGCTCGTCTCTAAGGGGCCGCGTCCGATCATCGTGCCCGATGTCGCCGGGCAGTCCGTCGCCGATGCGATCTCGACGCTCCGCGAAGCGGGCTTCGAACCCGGCACAGCGCTTCCCGAGTTGGTGTGGGGAATCTTCACTGTGAGTCGCACGGATCCGGCCCCAGGCACCAGCCACCGGCCGGGGACCCCCGTGCGCGTCTTCAGCACCGGCTGAGCTCGACCGCGCGGCACGGCAGCACGATCACGCCGACATTCCACCGAGGCATCCACCGACGGCCCGGCCGACCTTTCCCCTCACACGCACGACGCCCCCGACCACAGCGGATCGGGGGCGTCGAGGCGACGGAGACGCGGCTCAGCGCTTCTCGAGCTCCTCGGCGACGAGGAACGCCAGCTCGAGGCTCTGCCGGTGGTTCAGACGCGGGTCGCACAGGCTCTCGTAGCGGGTCGCGAGGGTGGCCTCGTCGATCATCTCGGAGCCGCCCAGGCACTCGGTGACGTCGTCGCCGGTCAACTCGACGTGGATGCCACCCGGGTGCGTGCCCACGGAGCGGTGCGCCTCGAAGAACCCGCGCACCTCGTCGACGACGTCGTCGAAGCGACGCGTCTTGTAGCCGGTGGGCGTGGTGATGCCGTTGCCGTGCATCGGGTCGGTCACCCAGAGCGGCGTGGCGCCCGAATCGCGGACGGCCTCGAGCAGCGGCGGCAGGGCGTCGCGGATCTTGCCGGCGCCCATGCGCGTGATGAACGTCAGGCGGCCGGGCTCGCGCTCGGGGTCGAGCTTGTCGATGAGGGCGAGCGCCGTCTCGGCCGTCGTGGTGGGGCCGAGCTTGACGCCGATGGGGTTGCGGATCTTCGAGAAGTAGTCGACGTGCGCGCCGTCGAGCTCGCGCGTGCGCTCACCGATCCACTGGAAGTGCGACGAGGTGTTGTACGGCATGCCCGTGCGCGAGTCGATGCGCGTCATGGGGCGCTCGTAGTCCATGAGCAGACCCTCGTGGCCGGTGTAGAACTCGACGCGCGTGAGCTCGTCGAAGTTGGCGCCGGCGGCCTCCATGAACTTGATCGCACGGTCGATCTCGGTCGCCATGCTCTCGTAGGCCTGGTTGGCCGGGGTGCTGGCGAAGCCCTTGTTCCAGCTGTGCACCTCGCGCAGGTCGGCGAAGCCGCCCTGCGTGAACGCGCGGATCAGGTTCAGCGTCGAGGCGGCCGTGTGGTAGCCCTTGAGCAGCCGCGCCGGGTCGGCCTTGCGGGACTCCTCGGTGAAGTCGTACCCGTTGACGATGTCGCCGCGGTAGGCGGGCAGCGTCACGTCACCGCGCGTCTCGACGTCGCTCGAACGGGGCTTGGCGAACTGGCCCGCCATGCGGCCCATCTTCACCACCGGCATCGACGCCCCGTAGGTGAGCACGACGGCCATCTGCAGGACCGTCTTGATGCGGTTGCGGATCTGCTCGGCGGTCGCGCCGGCGAAGGTCTCGGCGCAGTCACCGCCCTGCAGGAGGAACGCTTGACCGGCGGCGGCGCGCGCGAGGCGATCGCGCAGATTGTCGACCTCGCCGGCGAAGACCAGCGGCGGGAGGGTCGCCAGCTCTGCGGATGCCGCGTCGACCGCGGCCTCGTCATACCACTGGGGCTGCTGCTTGATGGGCAGGGTTCGCCAGTGGTCGAGGTCGTGGAGCTGCTGATTCACCCCTGAAGTCTAGTGGCGCGCCGCGGGCGCCTTCGCCGCCTGCGCGGTGGCCAGGCGGTCCTTCACGGTCGACGCGTACACGTCTTCGTACCGCTGTTCGCCGAGGCGCTGCAGCGCCACCATGATCTCGTCGGTGACCGACCGCAGCACGTAGCGATCGCCCTCCATGCCCTCGAAACGCGAGAAGTCGAGCGGCTCGCCGATGACGATGCCGACGCGTCCCACCCGCGGCAGGCGCTGACCGATGGGCATGACGGCGCCGGTGTCGACCATGACGACCGGGACGACGGGGACGCGCGCCTCGAGCGCCATGCGCGCGATGCCCGTGCGACCGCGGTACAGGGTGCCGTCGGGGCTGCGGGTGCCCTCGGGGTAGATGCCGAGCAGCTCGCCCCGGCCGAGCACGCCGAGACCGGTGTTGAGCGATGCCTCCGACGCCTTGCCGCCGGAGCGGTCGATGGGCAGCTGGCCCGTGGCGGTGAAGAACAGACGGGTGGCCCAGCCCTTCAGACCGCGCCCGGTGAAGTAGTCGCTCTTGGCGAGGAAGGCCATGCGCCGGTCGATCATCAGGGGCAGGAAGATCGAGTCCGAGAACGACAGGTGGTTGCTGGCGAGGATCGCCGCGCCCTCGACGGGGATGTTTCGCCGGCCCACCATCCACGGGCGGAAGATCGCCTTGATGATCGGTCCGATCACCACGTACTTCATGAGCCAGTAGAACATCGTCAGCGTTCCTTCCCGGCGAGGTCGGCGACCCCGATGAGACCGGCGTCGTTGCCCAAGCGTGCGATCGCGAACTCCGCGACCGGACGTTCACCGTATCCCGGCAGCGACGTCTCGTACGCGAGTTTCACCGGTTCCAGCAGGTCGGCACCGAGCTGCGCGACTCCCCCGCCGATGACGAACACCTCGGGGTCGAGCACCGCCTGGAAGCCTCCGCAGGCCTCGCCGAGGGCCGTGGCCACCCGACGCAGCGCCTCGACCGCACCCGGGTCGCCCGCGAGCACGAGTCGCGAGACGGCGGGACCGGGGATGGCCCCCTTCTCGTCGCGGACCGCCGCGAGAGCCGCGCCGATCCCGCCCTCGTCGGCGATGGCGTTCGCCTCGCGCTGCAGTGCGCGGCCCGAGGCGTACTGCTCGAGGCATCCGTTCTGCCCGCAGCCGCAGGGGTGTCCCCCGCGCACGAAACGCAGGTGCCCGAGCTCGGCTCCGATGCCGTGTCCGCCGCGGAAGAGCTCGCCGTCGGTGACGACGGCGCCGCCCACTCCCGTGCCCATCGTGAGCATGACCATGTCGCGCACGCCCTGGCCCGCGCCGAAGCGGTACTCGCCCCAGCCGGCGGCGTTGGCGTCGTTCTCGATGGTGACGGGGGCATCGAGGCGCTGCTCGAGGCGCGCGCGCAGCGGCTCGTCGCGCCAGTCGATGTTGGGCGCGTAGATCACGGTGCTGCGGTCGCGGCTGATGAAGCCCGCCGCCGCGACGCCGATGGCGTGCACCTCGTGGGCGCGACGCAGGTGGTCGGCCATGTCGACCACGGCATCCACGAGGGCCGACGGGTCGATGGGGGTGTCGACGCGGAGCTTCTCGATGATCGTCCCGTCGGCGTCGACGACGCCGCCCGCGATCTTCGTGCCCCCGATGTCGATGCCGACGTTCTGCACCGCGTTCCCTTCCGGGCCCACCGCTCGGCCGGCCCGGAGCAGTCTAGCCACCCGGGACACCCGCGCGAGGAACGCACTTCACCCGGGGCAGGGAAAGACGTGCGGATAGACTCGACGAACCGCTCGACGTTCTTCCGGTGCCAAAGGAGTTACCGTGATCCAGTTCGACCTCTCCCCCCTCGTCGCCGCCGACCCGGACGCCAACACGTCCGACCTGCTGGCCGACCGTGTGCGGGCGACCCCCGACCGCGCGTTGTTCGCGGTGCCCGATGCCGACGGATGGCGCGACGTCACCGCCGCCGAGTTCGAACGGCAGGTGATCGCGCTCGCGAAGGGATTCGTCGCCGCGGGCATCCAGCCCGGCGAGAAGGTGGCGTTCATCGCGCGCACGACCTACGACTGGACGCTCGTCGATTTCGCACTGTTCTACGCCGGCGCGGTGATGGTGCCGGTGTACGAGACGAGCTCCCCCGCGCAGATCTCGTGGATCCTCTCGGATTCCGGCGCCATCGCCGTCGTCCTGGAGTCGGCGGAGCACGCCGGACGCCTCGACGAGGTGCGCAGCGACGTACCGCTCGTCCGCGACGTGTGGCAGATGCACACGGGCGCGCTCGACACGCTCTTGGCCGGGGGCGGTCACATCACCGACGAAGAGATCGAGCGCCGCCGCCACCTGGCCAAGGCGTCGGATGTCGCGACCCTCATCTACACCTCGGGGTCGACGGGGCGCCCGAAGGGCTGCGTGCTCGTGCACAGCAACTTCGTCGAGCTCGCCCGCAACTCCGCCAAGGCGCTGCACGAGGTCGTCGAGACGCCCGGCGCCTCGACGCTGCTGTTCATCACGACGGCGCACGTCTTCGCCCGCTTCATCTCGCTGCTGAACGTGCACGCCGGTGTCAAGACCGGCCACCAGCCCGACACGAAGCAGCTGCTGCCCGCGCTCGGCTCGTTCCGGCCCTCGTTCCTGCTGGCCGTGCCGCGCGTGTTCGAGAAGGTCTACAACTCGGCCGAGCAGAAGGCCGAGGCCGGCGGTAAGGGCAAGATCTTCCGCGCGGCCGCCGCCGCGGCCATCGAGCACTCCGAGCGTCTGCAGGACGGCCGGTCCATCCCGCTGGGCCTCAGAATCAAGTTCGCACTGTTCGACAAGCTCGTGTACGCGAAGCTGCGGGATGCCATGGGCGGGCGGATCGTGTACGCGGTGTCGGGGTCGGCTCCGCTCGGCCCCCGGCTCGGTCACTTCTTCCGCAGCCTCGGCGTGGTCATCCTCGAGGGCTACGGCCTCACCGAGACCACGGCGCCGGCGACGGTCAACCTCGCCACGAAGTCGAAGATCGGCTCGGTCGGTCCGGTGCTGCCCGGCGTGGGCGTGCGTCTGGCCGAGGACGGTGAGATCCAGGTGCGGGGCATCAACGTCTTCCGCGAGTACTGGCAGAACCCCGAGGCCACCGCCGAGGCGTTCGACGGCGAGTGGTTCAAGACGGGTGACATCGGCGCCTTCGACAGCGACGGCTTCCTCTCGATCACCGGTCGCAAGAAAGAGATCATCGTCACCGCCGGCGGCAAGAACGTCGCCCCCGCCGCTCTCGAAGACCCCATCCGCGCGAACCCGATCGTCGGCCAGGTCGTCGTCGTCGGCGACCACAAGCCGTTCATCTCGGCCCTCGTGACCCTGGACTCCGAGATGCTCCCCACGTGGCTCGCCAACAACGGCCTGCCCTCCGACATGACGCTCACCGCCGCCGCGGCGAACGAGAAGGTGCGCGCCGAGGTGCAGGGCGCCATCGACCGGGCCAACGCGCGGGTGTCCCGCGCGGAGTCGATCCGCAAGTTCACCATCCTGCCCACGGAGTGGACCGAGGCCAGCGGGCACCTCACGCCGAAGATGAGCATCAAGCGCAACGTCATCGTGGCCGACTTCGCCGACGACATCGAGGACATCTACGCGGTGCCGGTCAACACCACCAACGTCTCGCTGCCCTGACGGGCGCGACGCGAACGGCCCGGTCCCCCGCGTGGGGGCCGGGCCGTTCTCTTTCGCGGCGACGGAGCATGAGCTCCGCGATGCGCGCGACCTCGGTCCCTCCGCAGCGGATCGGACTCACCCCGCGCGCAGCGCAGACGATGCGCCCGACCGGATGCGACGGCGTGCGGGTCAGAACCAGTCGCTCTCGCGCACCTGGCGCATGGCCTCGCGGCGCGTGTCGGCGGGAAGACGCGACAGGTACAGCATGCCGTCGAGGTGGTCGGTCTCGTGCTGCAGCGCCTGGGCGAGCAAGCCCTCCCCCTCGAGCACCACCGGGTCGCCGTCGAGGTCGATGCCCTCGACCCGCGCCCAGGGGAAGCGCTGCGCGTCGTGCCAGAGGCCCGGAACCGAGAGACAGCCCTCTCCCACCGGCTGCGGCTCGCCACGGGTCTCGACCAGCACGGGGTTCAGCACGTAGCCGATGTCACCGTCGATGTTGTAGCTGAAGGCGCGCAGGTTCACCCCGATCTGGGGGGCCGCGACTCCAGCCCGGCCGGGGAGCGCGACCGTGTCGAGCAGATCCCGCACGAGCGAGCGGATGCCGTCGTCGATCGTCTCGATGGGCGCGCTGACGGCGCGGAGCACGGGGTCGCCGAACAGCCGGATCGCACGGACGGTCATGCCGCGGCCACCGGAGCACGAAGCCCTTCGACCACGGCCGCCGCCAGCTCACGGGCCGCCTGGCGGGTGGCAGGCTGCAGCTCGCGGAACGTGATCGCGCTGCCCGCGGCGATGCGCGCGTCGTACGGCATACGGATGACGGTGCGCACGCGCGAACGGAAGTGCGCCTCGAGCTCGCTCTCGCGCACGAGCGGTGCACCGGGCCGCGAGTTGTTGAGCACGACGACGGCATCGCGCACCTGCGTCGTGTACCCGTTCGTCTCGAGCCACGTCAGCGTCTCCGACGCCAGGCGGGCCTCGTCGACCGAGAGGCCGGCGACGATGACGAGCGTGTCGGCGAGCTCGAGGGTGGCCCCCATCACCGAGTGGACGATGCCCGTGCCGGTGTCGGTCAGCACGATCGAGTAGTAGTGCGCGGCGACGTCGGCGACCTGACGGTAGTCGTCGTCACTGAAGGCCTCCGACACCCGCGGGTCGGTATCGGATGCCAGCACGTCCAGGCGCGTGGCATCCCGGGCCACGATCGAGGAGACGTCGTTGTATCCCGACATCTCGTCGTGCGCGCGGACGAGGTCGCGCACGGTTCGGCCGTTGGCGCTCCCGACACGATCGGCGAGGGTTCCGCGGTCGGGGTTGGCGTCGACCGCGATGATGCGGTCTTCGCGGGCGTCGGCCAGGGCCATACCCAGCAGCGACGTCACGGTCGTCTTGCCGACGCCGCCCTTGCGCGAGAGCACCGGCACGAATCGCGCACCGCCGACGAGCGGGGCCGAGATGCGGCGGTCGAGCTCTTTGCGCTGGCGCGCACGACGGCCGTCGCCGAGGTTGATGCGGTGACCCGACACCGAGTACACCAGCTGACGCCACAGGCCCTCGGGCTCGGGGCGGGCGATCTGCCGCGGATCGAGCAGCCGGTCGGCGGTGAGTAGGTCGGCGCTCTCACGCGTGTCCCCCACCTGACCGAGACGCTTGCTCGTGAGCGACACCTCGGGCTCGGGCGTCTTGACGCGTTCGAGCGCGTGGGCGCGCCCGACGCGCGCGGCCTCGTCGGCCTGCTGGGCGCTGCGGCGGGTGAGCGGCACCGTTCCGATCACGCCGGTCGCCGCGCGCTCGGCGCGGGTGGTCGGGACCGTCCCGGTGGCCGGGGCGGTGGCCTTCCGGGGTGCGACCTCGGCCTGTGCGACCTCGTCCGCGGGGGACGCGGGCTCGGGGGTCACTGTGGTCGACGCGGTGGTCGGAGCCTTCGGCTCGATCGGGGTGGCGCCGGTGGCGGACGGGGCACCGGTGGATGCCGCGGCCGCCGCGACGTCATCGGTGGGGGTCGCCATCACGATCGACGTCGAGGACGTTTCGAACTCGCGGACGACCGGGCGCGCGTCGAGCTGCTCGGCGCCGGGCACATCGGCCTCTTCCGCGGGCGTGCTGGCGGAAGCCTCTGCGGCGGTGTCGCCTGCCTCGACGGGAACGTCGGTGTCGACGGCCGCGGCGATGTCCGCGTGCGCGTCGGTGTCGGCGTCGGTGTCGGTGTGCGCGTCGTCTTCGCCGGGCGCCTCGGCCTCGGCACGGGGTCCGCCCGCCGCGGGGGCGGGAACCCACGGAGCACGCGTGAGCGACGTCGAGGCGTCGACGTCGGAAACGACGGCGGCCTCACGCGCGCTCTCGTCGTCGGCGCGCAGTCCGGCGGTCTCGGCCGCGGTGTCGGAACCTGCGGGCTCGGCGACGTCGTCATCGATCTCGGTGCGCGCGACGTCGGTCGACTCGGCCTCCCGCTGCGCACCGCCCTGGGGATCGGCGGGCTCGGCCAGCGCCGGATCGGCGGCCAGCTCGGTCTGCTCGACGTCTCCGTCCGCGGCATCCGCGGCGAACAGTTCGGGGTCGTCGACGATCTCGACGTCGTGGAGGTCTTCGAGGGCGGCGGAGCTCTCGTTCACGCCGCTCTCCTCGTCGTCGGCCGGCGACGTCACTCCGTCGAACGCGCGAGCTTCCGCGTCGTGCGTGTCCGGGGCGTGAGCGTCGTCGTCGTGGTCCGCAGCGTCGTCCTGCGGGTCGACGGCGGGCGCATCGCCGCTGTGCGCGCCGGCGCCGTCGCTCTTGACGACGTCGCCCTCCGAGTCCTGGCCGCCCACGTCGTGGCCGGGCTCCGCCTCGCCGCGGTCCACGTCCGTGCTCTCGGGCTCCGAGGTCTCGTCGACCTCCGACTCGGCGGCAGGAGACTCGTGCGCGTGCGACGGCGCGGAATCCTCCCGCGCGTCGATGTCTCCGGCATCCCCCTCGTCGTCCGCCGTCGCGTGAGCGACGGCCACGTCGACCCACGCATCGCCCGCCGACGCATGACCGGCCTGGTCGTCGTCGTGCACGATCTCGGCGTCGTGGATGTCGTGATCGCCGTCTTCGGCGTCGCCGACAGAGGCCTCGTCATGGTGCGGTTCGAGGATGATGTCGCCGGTCGGCAGCTGCTCGACGTGCGGCTCGTGCACGATCTCGGTGGAAGGCTCGAGGGGGGAATCGCGGAACTCGGGCGCCTCGAGGGGGCGCAGGTCGGCGTCGTCGATCACGACCTCGTCCTCGATGACGTCGTCGTCGAGGTCGTCGTCGTCGGACACGGTCGGCAGGTCGACGTTGACCTGGGCGATGTGTCCTCCGAGGATCGTGATGCTGGCGGTGTCGAGGTTCCCGCTCTCGTCGAGGACGCCGTGTTCTGCGTTCTCGTCGGGGTTCGCGTCGGTGCGGTCGGGGGTCACTGCAGTCTCCAAACGGGAAGAGGGCGCGAAAGCGCCCCCTCCCAGGCTACTGCGCGTGGCGGATTACCAGCAAAAGGTCTCCCGCTTCCACCTGCTGTGTGGTAGCGATGGCGACACGTTCGACGACGCCGTCGACGGATGCCGCGATCGCGGCCTCCATCTTCATCGCCTCGATCGACGCGACGGCCTGACCCGCGCTGACGTGGTCGCCGACCGCGGCCTTGATGGTGACCACACCCGAGAAGGGAGCCGCGACCTGCCCCGGCGTGGACGTGTCGGCCTTCTCGGCCTGACGCGCCTCGACATTGACGGAGCGGTCCCGCACGAACACCGGGCGCAGCTGCCCGTTGAGCGTGGTCATGACGGTGCGCATGCCCTTGTCGTCGGCGTCGCCCACGGCCTCGAGACCCACGAACAGCTGCACGCCGCGCTCGATCTCGACGGTGTGCTCCCCGCCCGCGCGGAGTCCGTACAGGTAGTCGGCCGTGTCGAGCACGCTGAGATCGCCGTACGACGCGCGCATCTCCTCGAAGATGCGCGTCGGCCCGGGGAACAGCAGATGGTTCAGGCGCGCACGGCGCTCGGCCGAGGTTCCCGCGAGGGCGGCCGTGTCGTCGTCGGAGAGGGGCGTGACGCCGATCTTCACGTCGCGGCCGGCGAGCACCTTCGACCGGAACGGCTCCGGCCACCCACCGGGCAGATCGCCGAGCTCGCCCGCCATGAACGACACGACCGAGTCGGGGACGTCGTACTTGTCGGGGTTCTGCTCGAAGTCGGCGGGGTCCGCCTTGACCGCGGCGAGGTGCAGGGCGAGGTCGCCCACCACCTTCGACGACGGCGTCACCTTGGGAACGCGCCCCAGGATGCGATCGGCGGCGGCGTACATGTCCTCGATGAGTTCGAAGTCGTCGGACAGTCCCAGCGCGATGGCCTGCTGACGCAGGTTCGACAGCTGGCCACCCGGGATCTCGTGACGGTACACGCGTCCGGTGGGGCCCGAGAGGCCCGACTCGAACGGACGGTACAGGTGGCGCACGGCCTCCCAGTACGGCTCCAGGTCGCTCACGGCCTCGAGATCCAGCCCGGTGTCGCGCTCGGTGTGCGCGAGGGCGGCGACGAGGGCCGACAACGACGGCTGGCTCGTGGTGCCCGCCATGGGAGCGGCGGCCGCGTCCACGGCATCCGCCCCCGCCGCCGACGCGGCCAGGAGGGTGGCGAGCTGTCCCCCGGCGGTGTCGTGGGTGTGCACGTGCACGGGCAGGTCGAACCTCTCGCGCAGCGCCGTGACCAGGCGCGATGCCGCGGCCGGGCGCAGCAGACCCGCCATGTCCTTGATGGCGAGGATGTGCGCGCCCGCGTCGACGATCTGTTCGGCGAGCCCCAGGTAGTAGTCGAGCGTGTACAGGGTCTCGGCCGGGTCGAGAAGGTCGCCGGTGTAGCAGATGGCCACCTCGGCCACCGCGGTTCCGGTCGCCAGCACCGCGTCGATCGCCGGGCGCATCTGCGAGACGTCGTTGAGGGCGTCGAAGATGCGGAAGATGTCGACACCGGATGCCGCTGCCTCGGCGACGAATGCGTGCGTGACCTCGGTGGGGTACGGGGTGTACCCCACGGTGTTCCGCCCGCGCAGAAGCATCTGGATCGCGACGTTCGGGAGCGCGGCGCGGAGGGCGTCGAGGCGCTCCCACGGGTCTTCGCCGAGGAAGCGCAGGGCGACGTCGTACGTCGCCCCGCCCCAGGCCTCGACGGACAGCAGGCCGGGCGTCATGCGCGCGACGTACGGCGCGACGCGGGCGAGGTCGCGGGTGCGCACGCGGGTGGCGAGCAGAGACTGGTGGGCGTCGCGGAACGTCGTCTCGGTGACCGCGAGAGCCGTCTGCTCCCGCAGTGCTCGGGCGAAGCCGGCGGGCCCGAGCTCCTGCAGGCGCTGGCGCGAGCCCGCGGGCGCGGGCTCCACGAGGTCGAGCGCGGGGAGCTTGGCACCCGGGTCGATCGACAGCGGGTTCTCGCCGTTCGGTCGGTTCACCGTGGTGTCGACGAGCCACGACAGCACCTTGGTGCCGCGGTCCTTCGACTCGCGGCCCGCCAGCAGCTCGGGGCGCTCATCGATGAACGAGGTGCTGAGGTCGCCCGCCACGAAGGCGGGATCGTCGAGCACCGCCCGCAGGAACGAGATGTTCGTCGACACCCCGCGGATGCGGAACTCCGCCAGGGCACGGCGGGCGCGGGCGACGGCCGCCGGGAAGTCGCGGCCGCGGCAGCTGAGCTTCGACAGCATCGAGTCGAAGTGCGGGCTCACCTGCGAGCCCGCGGCGGTCGTGCCGCCGTCGAGACGGATGCCGGCGCCGCCCGGCGAACGGTACGTGGTGATCTTGCCGGTGTCGGGGCGGAAGCCCTGCGTGGGGTCCTCGGTGGTGATGCGGCACTGCAGGGCGGCACCGCGCAGGTGCACCTCGTCCTGCGTGAGGTGCAGGTCGGCGAGGGTCTCGCCGGCGGCGATGCGCATCTGCGACTGCACGAGGTCGACGTCGGTGACCTCCTCGGTCACGGTGTGCTCGACCTGGATGCGGGGGTTCATCTCGATGAAGACGACCTCGCCGGTGCGCGGCCCCGCGGTCTCGAGCAGGAACTCGACGGTTCCGGCGTTCTGGTAGCCGATCGACCGGGCGAACGCGACCCCGTAGCGGTGCAGGTCCTGTCGCACCGTCTCGTCGAGGTTGGGCGCGGGGGCGATCTCGATGACCTTCTGGTGCCGGCGCTGCACCGAGCAGTCGCGCTCGAACAGGTGGATGGTCTCGCCCGTGGCATCCGCGAGGATCTGCACCTCGATATGGCGGGGACGCTGCACGGCCTGTTCGAGGAACATGCGCGCGTCGCCGAAGGCGCTCTGCGCTTCGCGCATCGCCTCGGCCAGCGCCGGGGCGAGTTCGCCGAGTGCCTCGACGCGACGCATGCCGCGCCCGCCGCCGCCGGCCACGGCCTTGGCGAAGAGCGGGAAGCCGATGTCGTCGGCCTGCGCGACCAGGGCGTCGATGTCGTCGGAGGCCGGGGTGGAGCGCAGCACCGGAACGCCGGCGGCGACCGCGTGCTCTTTGGCGGTGACCTTGTTGCCCGCCATCGACAGCACCTCGGCGGGCGGGCCGATGAAGGTGATGCCGTGGGCGGCGGCCTTCTCGGCGAGCTCCGGGTTCTCGGAGAGGAACCCGTAGCCCGGGTAGATGGCATCCGCCCCGCATTTGCGTGCGACGCGGATGATCTCGTCGACGTCGAGGTAGGCGCGCACCGGGTGGCCGCGCTCGCCGATCTGGTAGGCCTCGTCGGCCTTCAGGCGGTGCAGCGACGCACGGTCCTCGTAGGGGTAGACCGCGACCGTGCGCGCGCCGACCTCGTAGGCGGCTCGGAACGCGCGGATGGCGATCTCTCCCCGATTGGCGACCAGAATCTTCGAGAACATGCGCACCTCACGTCAAGCTGGCGGAGCTGAATGTGCTCACAGCCTAGGGGACGGTAACGTGGACTCTCGTGCACGTACTCTCCGTCAGCTCTTTGAAAGGCGGGGTCGGCAAGACGACCGTGACGCTCGGGCTGGCATCCGCTGCCTTCGCACGTGGCGTTCGCACTCTCGTCGTCGACCTCGACCCCCAGTCCGATGTGTCGACCGGTATGGACATCCAGGTCGCCGGCCGTCTCAACATCGCCGATGTCCTCGCGAACCCGAAAGAGAAGGTCGTCCGTCAGGCGATCACCTCGAGCGGCTGGGCGAAGGTCCACCCCGGCACGATCGATGTGCTCATCGGCAGCCCCTCGGCCATCAACTTCGACGGTCCACACCCGAGCGTCCGCGATGTGTGGAAGCTCGAAGAGGCGCTCGCGACGATCGAGGCCGACTACGACCTCGTGCTCATCGACTGCGCCCCGTCGCTGAACGCCCTCACGCGCACCGCGTGGGCGGCGAGCGACCGCGTCGTCGTGGTGACCGAGCCGGGTCTGTTCTCGGTGGCCGCCGCCGACCGCGCGCTCCGCGCGATCGAGGAGATCCGCCGCGGTCTCTCGCCGCGGCTGCAGCCCCTCGGCGTCGTGGTGAACCGCGTGCGCCCGCAGTCGATCGAGCACCAGTTCCGCATCAAGGAGCTCCGCGACATGTTCGGCCCCCTCGTGCTCAACCCGCAGCTGCCCGAGCGCACGTCGCTGCAGCAGGCGCAGGGTGCGGCCAAGCCGCTGCACGTCTGGCCCGGCGACAGCGCGCAGGAACTCGCCGCCGACTTCGACGCCCTGCTCGACCGGATCGTGCGCACCGGCCGCATCCCCGTCGAGAACGAGGCCCCGCAGGCCTGACCGACGCCGCTTTTCCGACGAGACGCCGTCCCGCTGCCCCGCAGCCGGGCGGCGTCTCTCGTCTCGCTCCCCCTGGTCACCCCCGCGTGAGTCGCCGAGCATTGTCGCCTCGGGTCGGGGCGAAGCGACAGAACGTGGCCCTCGCGCGCGGGACAAAGCGAAACCCGGATGCCGTGGCATCCGGGGGGGCGGAGAGGTGCGGGGTGCGGTCAGGCGGTACGGGCGGCACGACGGGCCGCCAGCTCGTCGACGGAGTCGGACGTGGCCGACTCGAAGTCGACCAGCGTCGACTCGACCTCGCGCAGCACCTTGCCGACCGCGATGCCGAAGACGCCCTGACCCCGGCTGACCAGGTCGATGACCTCGTCGTTCGAGGTGCACAGGTAGACCGAGGCCCCGTCGCTCATCAGCGTGGTGCCTGCGAGGTCGCGAATCCCCGCGGCGCGGAGCTGATCGACGGCGGTGCGGATCTGCTGCAGCGAGATGCCGGTGTCGAGCAGGCGCTTGACGAGCTTGAGCACGAGGATGTCGCGGAAGCCGTACAGACGCTGCGAACCCGAGCCGCTCGCCCCGCGCACGGTCGGAACGACGAGTTCGGTGCGGGCCCAGTAGTCGAGCTGTCGGTACGTGATGCCGGCGGCACGGGCGGCGACAGCGCCGCGATAACCGGTGTCGTCGTCCATCTCGGGCAGACCGTCGGTGAAGAGGAGATCGGAAGCGAACCGGGGTTCACCGAGTGCGTCGCCAGCGTTCATGCTCGCGTTCCTCCTCATCGGTTCGTTCCTTCCACGCTAGATCAGCGAGGGTCCCCCGGCAATGACATCCGCGTCGGGGGCTGCGGCGTGTCGCAATCAGGACAGGATTCGCTCGAGCGCTTCGCGCACGAACATCCCCCGCACCTCGTCGAGACGGGTGGCGAGCTCGGGCGCGAGCTCGCTCGCACGGGCTCGGGATGCCGCGTCGGGACGCCGCAGCAGGGCCGACATCGCCGACTCGACGAGAGCAACCTCGCGCTCCGCGCTCTGTCGCAGCGCCCGCACGTGGCGGGGCTCGATCCCGTGACGGTCGAGGGCGACCAGGGCGCGCAGCAGCGCGACGGTCTGCTCCGGGTAGGTCTCGGCCGCCGTGATCACGCCGGTGCTCACGGCGTCGTTCAGCAGCTGGGGGCCGGCACCCGCGGTGCTCAGCAGCTCGTCGCGCCGGTAGCGGCGCGGGGCGGCGGTCATCGACGGGATCGACGTCGGCGGGGCGGGGTTACGGCCCGCGTCGAGCTCGGCGAGGTAGTCGCGGATGACGACGAGCGGCAGGTAGTGGTCGCGCTGGAGCGTGAGCGCCATGCGCAGACGCTCGAGGTCGGCCGGTGAGAACTTTCGGTAGCCCGACTCGGTGCGCGTGGGCGAGACGATTCCCTGCACCTCGAGGAAGCGCAGCTTGCTGGAGGTGAGGGCCGGGAAATCGGGGGTCAGACGCGCGAGCACCTGACCGATGCTGAGCAGCCCCGCAGCCGTCTGACGACCACGGGAGGGGGCTGCCGCCATCAGTGCTCTGCCGCGGGCAGGTCGACCGGCGACCCGAAGAAGTTCAGCCGGAACTTGCCGATGCGCACCTCGGCGCCGTTGACGAGGGCGGAGCGGTCGACGCGTTCGCCGTTGACGTAGCTCCCGTTGAGCGAGCGCTGGTCGACGATCTCGAACGCCGTGCCCGTGCGGATGATCTCGGCGTGGCGACGCGAGACGGTCACGTCGTCGAAGAAGAGGTCGGCCTCGGGGTGGCGTCCGACCGTGGTGACGTCGGTGTCGAGCAGATACCGGGCGCCGGTGGTCGGGCCGGAGCGCACGATCAGAAGGGCGGCTCCTCCGGGAAGCGCGTCGATGGCTTCGAGCTCGGCCTCGGTGAGGTCGGCGCCGAAGGGGACGAACGACAGGTCGGCGTCGTGGCCGAAGGTCTCGGTCGTGTCGTGCGAACGCTCGGACGCGACGGCGTCAGCCGCGCGCCGAATGTCGTCGCGATCGAATCGGCGGGTCTCGTCCACGGCTTCTCCTTCTCGTTCACCATAACCCGACCGGTTCGCCTGGGGAGGGGGAACCGGCCTCGCGCGGGCCGTGATGATGCGTGATGTGTCTTCGTTCGTCGACGCCGGGCAACGCGTTTCGGGTCGCGGAAGGCCAGGCGGGGACACTCGAACCTACCGACCCGGAGACGGCCCTGTCGAGTCCGCGCCCGCGCGGCGTCATCGTTGTCATGCCGCGCCCCGCCCGCGACGGGTCTGAGGGACGGACACCGCCCCGCTCCGGGTCACCCGCGCGCACTCCTTCTCTCACCCGACGCGGACGCGTCACGGACGCTCCCAGGCCCGTGTCGGGAGGCCTCGTTAGGGTCGGAGAGTGACTTCCCCCGTGGCGCCGCGTCGGCGCACCCTCCCCGCCCTTCTCGCGACCGCCCTGCTGGCCGCCGCCGCTCTGCTCGTGCCGGCGCTTCCCGCCGCAGCGCACGACGACCTGGTCTCGACCGACCCGTCGGCCGATGCCGTGCTTGAGGCGTTGCCCGCCGAGATCACCTTCACCTACAGCGCCGATGTGCTGACCGACCCCGGCGCCACCGTCGTGCAGGTCACCGACGCGTCGGGTGCGTCGCTGACCTCCGGCGCGCCGGTCGTCGACGGCAGCACCGTCGTGCAGCCGCTGGCCGGACCCGCATCGGGCGCCGTCTCGGTGCTCTGGCGCGTGGTGTCGAGCGACGGTCACCCCATCGACGGGTCGTTCTCGTTCACCGTGCCCGCGGCCGCCCCCACCCCGACCGCGACGGCCACGCCCACCTCCTCACCCGCGCCCTCGGCGAGCCAGACCACGGCCGAGAGCGCCGCTCCCACGTCGACTCCGGATGCCACCGCCGTCCCGGCGGACACCGCGTCAGAGGCCTCTCCCCTGCCGTGGATCCTGCTGGTGGTCGCGCTCGTGCTGGTCGCCGCGGTGATCATCGTCGTCGTCGTGTCGCGCGGCCGTCGTCGTGCGTCCGGTGGCGGGTCGACCGGCACACCCGCGCGATAGGATTTGCGCATGCCTCATTACGATCTGGTCATTCTCGGTGCGGGTCCCGGCGGGTATGTGGCCGCCGTCCGCGGCGCACAGCTCGGACTCTCGGTCGCGATCGTCGAAGAGAAGTACTGGGGCGGTGTGTGCCTCAACGTCGGGTGCATCCCCTCCAAGGCCCTTCTGCGCAACGCCGACCTCGCTCACACCTTCCACGCGAAGGCCGACATGTTCGGCATCTCGGGTGACGTGCACTTCGACTTCGGCAAGGCGTTCGACCGTTCGCGGTCGGTGGCCGCCGGCCACGTCAAGGGCATCCACTACCTGATGAAGAAGAACAAGGTCACCGAGTACGAGGGTCGCGGGTACTTCGCCGACGACCACACGCTCGACGTGACCAAGACCGACGGCTCGAAGGAGCAGGTCACCTTCGACAACGTCATCATCGCCACGGGCTCCACCGTGCGTCTGCTCCCGGGCGTCACGCTGAGCGAGAACGTCGTGACCTATGAGGAGCAGATCCTCACCCGCGAGCTCCCCGAGTCGATCGTCATCGTCGGCGCCGGTGCCATCGGCATGGAGTTCGCCTACGTCATGACGAACTACGGCGTGAAGGTCACCATCATCGAGTTCCTCGATCGCGCCCTGCCCAACGAAGACGCCGAGGTCTCGAAAGAGATCCAGAAGCAGTACAAGGGCTACGGCGTCGACATCCTCACCTCGACCAAGGTCGACTCGGTCACCGACCACGGCGACAAGGTCACCGTCGCCTACACGGCGAAGGACGGCTCGCAGGGGTCGATCGACGCCGGCCGCGTGCTCATGTCGATCGGCTTCGCGCCGAAGGTCGACGGCTTCGGTCTCGAGAACACGGGCGTGAAGCTCACCGAGCGCGGTGCCATCGAGATCGACGACCACATGCGCACCAACGTGCCGCACATCTACTCCATCGGCGACGTCACCGCGAAGCTGCAGCTCGCGCACGTGGCCGAGGCCCAGGGCGTCGTCGCGGCCGAGACCATCGGCAATGCCGAGACGCAGACCCTCGGCGACTACCGCAACATGCCGCGCGCGACGTTCTGCAACCCGCAGGTCGCCTCGTTCGGCCTGACCGAGCAGCAGGCACGCGACGCGGGCCACGACATCAAGGTGTCGAAGTTCCCGTTCTCGGCCAACGGCAAGGCGAACGGCCTCGGCGAGCCCGTCGGTTTCGTCAAGCTCGTCGCCGACGCCGAGACCCTCGAGCTCATCGGCGGCCACCTCATCGGCCCCGACGTCTCGGAGCTTCTGCCCGAGCTCACGCTGGCGCAGAAGTGGGACCTCACCGCTCTCGAAGCAGCCCGCAACGTGCACACCCACCCGACGCTGTCGGAGGGCCTGCAGGAGGCCTTCCACGGCCTCGCGGGGCACATGATCAACCTCTGACCCGTCAGAGAACGAAGGCCCGCCCGGTGTTCCGGGCGGGCCTTCGTCGTTGGTGTGAGGCCTGTGGAGTCGAGGCGCGTCAGTGGCCGAGCGCCCGAGCGAGCTTCGATCCGGATGCCGCGGGGCGACCGCCCGCGGCGAACACCGCCGCGTCGACGGCGGCGAAGAAGGACGCGCGCCCCTGCTCGTCGGCGGGACCGGCGGGGCCCAGCTCGACCTCCCACTCGCGCCACGCCGATTCCACGCCGCGGCGCTCATCGTGCGCGCGCACGTGATCGTCGACGAACTCGGCGACCTGCTCACCGTCGGCGTCGAGCAGGGCGTACGCGGTGCGGTCGTTCCGCAGCCGCGCGAGCGGGATGAACGGTGGCGCCGCGTGAGCGGCGACGGCATCCTGAACCGCCGGAGGCACCACCGGGTTCGCACCGGGGGCGGTGGACGGGTCGTCGTCCAGCGGCCAGTGGGTCTCGGTGCGACCCGCGCCGTCGAGCGGGCCCTTCACGTGCCACCCCGCGTCGGGGCCGCCGGTGCGTCGACGCACGGCGATGCCGGCGCGGGCGAGGTCGGCCGCGGGCGTGTCGATGTAGCGCGCGTCGAGGTCACGCGGTTCGGCCGCGCCGACCGACACCACACCCGGCAGCGCCGACCAGTCGGGCAGGGGTGTGGTGTCGTCGACGTCGTATTTCGACTCGATCTCAACGCTGGAAGCGCCGTGCGAGTCTGCGCTCAATCGTCGCGTCCGTCGGCGTTCGGGTTGATGTCCTCGGTCTCCTCCGAGAAGACGAAGACCGCCTGCGTGGGGCCGTCGGCGTCTCCGGTGTTCTCGAGACCGCCGTCGCGACGGTAGACGAGCTGTCCCTCGCTGTAGGGCATGATCAGCGTGTCGTCGGTCTCGTTCTCGAGGGGGAGCACCTGCCCGTCGAGCGGGCCTCCGGTCAGTCGTGCAATAGCCATGCCGCCAGCGTAGACCGCGGGGCCGACCGCGCCCCGCGCCTTGACAGGGCGGGCTTAGAATCGCTCGGGTGACATGGACGGACCTGCCCGGTGATCGCCCGTTCGTCCTTCTCGCCACGCGCGCGCAGGACGGCCCGGCCGACGAGGAGTACGCGCTCTTCCTCCGTTTCACGGGTCTGCGTCCCGAGCGCCTGCGACGTGTGCGCCTGGAACGCGAGTCGATGCCCGATCTCGACCTCGACGAGATCTCCGGCATCCTGGTCGGGGGAAGTCCGTTCAACGCCTCCGACCCGGTCGAGCGCAAATCCGCGGTGCAGCAGCGGGTCGAGGCCGAGATCGCCGCACTCGTCGAGGCGGTCGTCGCGCGCGACACCCCGTTCCTCGGCGCCTGTTACGGCGTGGGCACCCTGGGGACGCACCTGGGGGCACCCATCGACGGCACGTACGCCGAGCCGATCAGCGTCGTCGACGTGACCCTCACCGCCGAGGGACGCGACGACCCGCTCGCCGCGGGGCTTCCCCAAACCTTCCCCGCCTTCGTCGGCCACAAAGAAGCGATCAGCGAGCTGCCCTCGAGCGCCGTGCTGCTGGCCTCGTCTTCCACGTGCCCGGTGCAGATGTTCCGGCTGGGGCAGAACGTCTACGCGACGCAGTTCCACCCGGAGCTCGACCTCGACGGGATCGTCACGCGGATCCACGCCTATGCGGCCTTCGGCTACTTCGCCGCCGACGAGCTCGACCTCACGCTCGCCGCGGTGCGACGCGCGCCCGTCGAGGCACCCTCGCTCCTGCTGCGGACGTTCGTCGAGCGCTACGCGCGCTGACGCCGCACGCGCCTTTCGGGGCGGTGCGCGTCGCGAGCGCTCCCCCGCGGCGTCGCTGCGGAGCCCTCGTGCGAATCGCGAGGGGCTCGGCGTGCCCGGGTACGCGACTGTCGCTCCGGAGCGAGACCGTGGCGCCGCGACCGCTCAGGCGTGCTGCGGCGGCGTGACCCGCACGACGTCGAGCGCCGCGGTGACGGCCGGGTGCGCGCGGCGCAGGAACGGGTCGAGGCCGAGATCGACGAGGTGCACGCGTCCGGCCAGCTCGGGTCCGCGCCCGCGGACGAGTCCCGCCTTGAGCGCGCCGAAGGTCACAGTGAGGTCGGCGGGGAGGACGGCGGCATCCGCGGTGCCCTCGTCGGGGTCGAGCCCGCTCGGTACATCGACGGCGATCACCCGCGGTCGACGCGAGGTGAGCGCGAGGATGCACTCGACGATCGCCCGGGAACCCCCGCGCAACCGCCGGTCGGTCAGGCGCCCGATCCCCAGGATGCCGTCGAGCACCAGCGCGTAGTCGCCGACCCGCGCGCAGACCTCCGACGCCGGCAGCACGCGTGCGCCCGCGGCGACGGCCGCGTCGAGGGCGGCACGATGCACGCGGTCGCGCACCAGCACGACGTCGACGCGCTCGGATCCCCGGGCGAGCTCGGCCGCAGCGTAGAGCGCATCGCCGCCGTTGTCGCCGGCGCCGACGAGCACGAGCACGGGGCCGGGCGCCCGCGCCGACTCGGCCGCGGCGATCTCGGCGAGGGCCAACGCCGCCCAGCGCATGAGCGGGTGGCCCTCGGCCAGCCGCGGGGCTTCGGCGGCCCGCACCGCGTCGGCCGTGTAGGCGGCGACGCGTTCACCGGTGGCCAGCACGGCCGATCGCGGGTCAGACATCGGTCCGGGAGCCGGCCTTCGCCCCGGCGTTCGACTCGGCATCGCTCTCGCGTGCAGCGGCGGTGGGATCGGCGGTGGCGAGCGTCTCGCGTTCCTTCGTTTCGGCCTCGCGCGCGGCAGTCAATTCTCCGGTCGCCGCCTGGACGGCCTTCTCGGCGCGGCGGACGCGGAACTGGATCATCGTCGACGCGCCGAACTTGGCGCGGACGCGGTCGTGGTCTTCTTCGGTCGCCACGGTGATGTACGCCCCGGCGATCAGGATCACCTGGCTCGACAGGTTGAGCCAGAGCAGAAGGGCGATCAGCGAGGCGAACGTCGCCAGCAGCGGGTTGTTGCTCGCGCCGCCGATGAACAGTCCCGACAGCTGCTGGAGCACCACCAGGCCGAAGCCGCCGAGGAGGGCCCCGCGCAGGAGAGTGCTGCGGCGGGTGCGCACCCCGGACAACGCCGCGAACGCCACCGCGATGGCGGCCGAGTCGAGCGCCAGCACGATGATGGTCGACACGAGCCACGTGAAGAACGCGGTCACCCACGAGTCAGCGGACACGCCGATGAGCTCGCGCACGAAGGTCAGTCCGGCGGTGGCGACGAACGTCACGAGCGCGGCGGCGACGAGCGCGACGCCGATGCCGAGGGCCACGCCGAGGTTGCGCAGCAGCACCCACACGATCAGCGTGTCGTCGGTGGTCACCCCGGCGATCTGACGGAGCGCGGAGCGCAGCGAGCCGATGGCGCCGATCGCGGCGCCCAGAAGACCGAGGGTTCCGAGGATGCCGCCCAGCGTGAAGCCCGCCGGGGCATCGATGCTGCTCACGTCGAGCAGCCCCTTGGGGCCGACGAGACCGGGGACCACGCTGTTCACCGAGCTCGTGAGGGCGCTCAACCCGGCGGGGTTCCCCGCGAGCCAGAGCGCGGCGAACGAGAAGCCCAGCAGCACCGCGGCGAACAGGCTGAACAGGGTGCGGTAGGTCACGCTGTCGGCCAGCATGGGGCCACGCGCCCCCGAGTAGACGAGGAAGGCGCGCACGACACGGAGCGACAGGGCCCACGCGGTGACACGACGAATGAGGGCGGCCATGGGGTCAGCGTATCCACGCCGAGACGACCGGCCAGCGGGGTTGACCGATCGGACCGCGCGCGACAGCCGAACGGGCCGCGCGCCTCTCGACGCTCTCGCACCCGAGGCGTGACGTTCCGGGGGCGCCGGCCGCTGATCTCACCACGGGCCGGAGAGCACCCGCCACCAGGTTCCGGCGAGAAGGAAGGGTCCGAAGGCGAGCGCGGCGCCGCGCTCCCCCGCCGCGATCGTTCCCACCGCCGCGACCCCTCCGGCGACGAAGCCGGCCGCCAGACCCGACGCCACGGCCTCGACGCCGCACCATCCGAGGACCGCACCGCAGACCGCGGCGAGCTTGACATCGCCCCCGCCGAACGCGGCGGGGCGGGCGAGATGCACCGCGAGGCAGCCGACGAACGCCAACGCCGCTCCCCCGACGACGCTGCCCACGCGTCCAGGCTCGCCGGTGTTCAGCGCCGAACCGACCAACAGCACCAGGATCATCGCCCCGCCCGGCAGCACGAGCGCATCGGGGAGGCGGTGCGTTCGCACGTCGATGACCACCAGCACGAGGCCGAGCACCGCGAACACCGCCAGAGCGGGGGCGAGAGCCCACGGCATCCGGAACCTCAGGCGTCGAGAACGGCGAGGTCGACCAGCACCACCGCATCGGGGGCGATGCCCTCGGCGTCGCGCACCGCGCGCTTCAGCGGCAGCACGTACACGCCACCGGTCTGCGGGAAGATCGACGTGCGCCAGGTCGACCCGCCGATGGTCGCCTCGACGCGCACGCCGCCGAACCCGCGACGATACGTCTGCACCTCGCGGATCTCGGTGCTGAGCTCGACCGGGACCGCCACGAAATACCAGTCGCTGTCGCTGCGGGCCTCCCACCGGAAGACCTCGCCCTCGAACCGTACGAACATGGGTCCTCCTGTCATCGCGGTCACCCTACTCGGAGGCTCCGACGTCGGTGCGCGCCCGTCGCCTGGGGAGGAACCGTGCCGACACGACGGCGTCGACGCCGAGGGCGACCGCCACCGCCGACGCGTACACGACGAGGTCACGGGCGTCGAAGCCGGTGCCGAGCACGAGCGCGAGCGTGGGGAACCCCTCGGCCAGCACCAGCGGGATCCCCGTGAGCTGCAGCAGTTCGACACCCACGCACCACAGCGCGGCGCCGAGCGCGAGCAGCGCGCGCGACGCGCGCGGGAAGAGCATCACGAGACCGGTGTACGCGGCGACGGCGTACAGCGCGTCGCCCGCGACGTCGGTGGCCTCCGAGCCGGGCAGCCCGCGGGCGACGACGAGACCGGCCCCCACGACGACGATCAGCGCCCCCAGTGCGGCCACGCGACGACGACCGGCGGTCACGCGAGCACTCCCGCCGCCCGCGCGGGGTCCGCGTAGGCGCGGGCGAGAGTCGCGACGGTGTCGTGGGCGTTCAGACCGCTGGGGTTGGGGAGCACCCACGTGGGAACACCGGCGATCGCCTCGTCCTGCCGCCCCGCGGCGGCTCTCGGACGCGCGAAGCCCTGGCGGTAGGCGGTGAGCCCCACCACCGCGATCGCGCGGGGCCGCAGCGCGTCGACGCGCTCGACGAGCGCCGCCGCACCGGCGCGCAGCTCGTCGCGCGAGAGCTCGTCGGCCCGCGCCGTCGCCCGCGCGACGAGGTTGGTGACCCCGATCCCCGCGTCGAAGATCATGCGGCGATCCTCGTCGCCGAGGGGCGCCGCATGGGCGGGCAGCCGCGGGAGGATCCCCGCCTGCACGAGCGCGGGCCAGAAGCGGTTGCCGGGGCGGGCGAAGGGAGTGCCGGTCGCCGCCGTCCACAGCCCCGGGTTGATGCCGACGAAGAGCAATCGCACACCGGTCTCGACGAGGTCGGGCCGCGTGGCATCCCGGTACGACTCGAGCTCGGCGCGCGTGTATCCCATGAGACCACTATGACCACTACCCGGACGCACCCCGCGCGTCTGCCAGGATCGGAGGAATGGATGCCGTACCCGCGCTCACCGAGATACCCACGCCGCAGTTCGTCATCGTCGGCGACAACGTGCGCCTGGCGACCTACACGTGGGGCGACCCCGACGCCGATCCGGTGCTGTGCGTGCACGGGTTCGGGTCGAGCACGCGCGACAACTGGGTGAACACCGGGTGGGTGCGCGACCTGCTGCGGGCGGGCTTCCGCGTCGTGGCCGTCGACCAGCGCGGCCACGGGGCGAGCGACAAGCCGCACGAGGCCTCGGCGTACACGATGCCGACGCTCGTGGGCGACCTCGTCGCCGTGCTCGACACCTACCTGCTCGACCAGGTGCGCTACCTCGGGTACTCCCTCGGCGGACGCGTGGGATGGCAGCTCGCCGTCGACGCCCCCGAGCACGTCGAGCGCGCCGTGCTCGGCGGCATCCCCGACGGGCGCCCCCTCGCGCGACTGCAGGTGGATCAGGCGCGGGCTTTCCTCGATCACGGCACCCCGGTCGAAGACGCCACCACCCAGCGCTACGTCTCGCTCGCCGAGCGCGTGCCCGGAAACGATCTGCGGGCCCTGGTCGCGATCGCCGAAGGGATGCGCCTGGGCGAGACCGACCCCGACCCGGCGTCGCCGCCGCAGCAACCCGTGCTCATCGCGACGGGCACCGAGGATCCCATCCACGATCAGTCGCAGCACCTGGCGGGGCTCCTCCCCCGCGGCGAGTTCGCCGACATCCCCGGGCGCCACCACGTGAACGCCCCCGGCGCGCGGACGTTCCGCGAGGCGGGCCTGGAGTTCCTCTCGCGCGACGTCTGACGCCCCCGCAGTCACCGTCGGGCCGCGGTCGAGCCGAAGTCGAGCCGCAGTCGGCTCAGGATGCCGCGACGGTGAGTTTCGGAGATGTCGGCGCGCGCGTGGCCGCCGCTTGCAGCCCCACGCGTACGGTCTGGCCGGCGCTGAGCACCGCGCCGTACCCGTCGCCGGTACACGTGACTCTCGAGCCCGTCACGCTGCACGTCATGCCCCAGGCGCTGGTGATGGCGGTGGTTCCGGGGGCGTCGAAGGTCACGGTCCAGGCTTTCACCGACCCGGTGGCGGTCAGCGCCAGCTCGGCGACGTAGCCCTCGCCCCACGCGCTCTGCGGAATCCACTCCGCGCGGAGCGCCGCCGACGAGGAGGGCTTCGGCGACGACGACGGGCTCGACGTGGGCTTCGGGCTCGACGTGGGTTTCGGACTCGACGTGGGCTTCGGGCTCGACGTGGGCTTCGGGCTCGACGTCGGCTTCGGGCTCGACGTGGGCTTGGGGCTCGACGACGGCAACGGAACCGTCGTCGGCTTGACGCTCACCGAGGGCTTCGGCGACGAGGACGGCTTCGGGCTCGTCGTGGGCTTGGGCGTCGCCACCGGCGTGAGGATGGGCGCGAGGGCCGCGAGCTTCGCCTTCTGCAGGGTCTTCCAGTCGTCGGCGACGAGGCCGCCGGTGTCACCGCTGTTGGGGTTGAACGACCAGTAGGCGTAGCTCGTCTTCGTCTTGGCGAGATAGGCGACGAGCGTCTTCAGCCAGGCCCGGTCGCTGTCGGTCTCGAGCTTGGTGCCGAACTCGCCGAGCAGCACGGGGGCGATGTTCTGGCGCACCAGGTAGCCCCAGTTGGCATCCCAGATCCCCTCGAGGTTCGCCGGATAGTTCGGTGCCGAGAACCACTCCTGGGCGTGGACGGTCGCGGGGTACTCGTGCGGGGAGTACACGACGCGGTTCTTCACCGAGAGGGTGACGGGCGCCGACCGCACGTCCTTCAAGCCGCCGCCCCACCACGTGTTCGTGCCGTCGTTCTGACGCTCGACGCCCTCGACCACGATCAGCAGCTTCGGGTTGACCGACAGCACGGCGTTGCCGGCGCGGGTGGCCGCCGCGCGCCAGTCGCGCGCGGGGTCGCCGCAGTTCCAGCAGGCGGGGCCGTGGGGCTCGTTGTGCAGGTCGACGCCGATGACCGCCGGCTCGTTCTTGTATCGGGCGGCGAGCATCTTCCAGTCATCGATCCAGCGCTTCTCGCTGTACTGCGCGGTGTACCACAGCTCGCTCTGCGCGCCCGAGTCGGGCCGGTGCCGGTCGAGGATCACCGAGATGCCGCGGGCCTTCGCGCGGGCGATGACGGTGTCCATCAGCCTCAGCGGCGAGAGGGCGACGAGGTCGGCGTTGACCGAACCGTTGATCGAGTTGGAGGTCTTGGCCGCGAGGCACTCGTTCGAGAACGGGAGGCGGATGGCGTTGAACCCCATGCCGGCGATGGCGTCGAGTCCCGCATCGAGCGAGATCGACCACAGGCCGTGCGGGGCGCAGTTCGAGGTCTCCATGCCGAACCAGGCGACCGCCTTGATGGTGAAGGGAGTCCCCGACGCCGTGATGATCGTCGAGCCGCGGGTCGACAGCCAGCCCGGCAGCGAGGGCGCCGCAGACGCCGCCGGAGCAGCCACGACACCGGATGCCAGCAGCGTCGCCGCCGCGGCGATCGCGGCCCCGCGCACGACCGCTCGACGCGTCGACCGCCATCGTTCTCGCCACCCGGACATGCGCACCCCCGCGGTCATCGTAACGGGGCGCGACGCGCCCGGGATACGCGGGCCCCTCCCGAAGACGCCCACCGCGGGGTTCCGCGCTCCGCGTTCGGCGGTTTCCGCGCTGTTACGCCCTGGTAAATGCCGAAAACATCATTGATTAAGGTCGCTCAGCGCTGATACCGTCGCCGATCATGGCTCCCCTCACTGATCGCACCGCCGCCCTCGACCGAGTGTCGAAGGCGATCGTCGAGCAGCTGCAGGAGGACGGGCGGCGCTCCTACTCCGAGATCGGCAAAGCCGTCGGTCTCAGTGAGACCGCCACCCGCCAGCGCGTGCAGAAGCTCCAGGATGCCGGCATCCTGCAGATCGTGGCGGTCACCGACCCGCTGCAGCTCGGCTTCGCGCGCCAGGCCATGATCGGCGTGCGCGTCTCGGGCGACACCCGGGTCGCCGCCGCCGCGATGACCGAGCTGCCCGGCGTGACCTACGTGGTCTCCACGGCCGGGTCGTTCGACCTGCTCGTCGAGGTCGTCTGCGAGAGCGACGACGACCTGATCGACCTGCTCAACGACCGCATCCGGTCGCTGCCCGACATCGTCTCGACCGAGACGTTCGTCTATCTGAAGCTCCACCGACAGCTCTACAACTGGGGAACGCGATGACCCTTCTCGACACCGATCTGCACACCGACCTCCAGGCCAAGGCCCGCGACCACCTGTGGATGCACTTCTCCCGCCAGTCGACGATGACCGACGGCCCGGGTGTTCCCATCATCGTCAAGGGCGAAGGCCACCACATCTTCGACGCCACCGGCAAGAAGTACATCGACGGCCTCGCCGGTCTCTTCGTCGTCAACGCCGGTCACGGCCGTCGGCGCATCGCCCAGGCAGCGGCGAAGCAGGCCGAGGAACTGGCGTTCTTCCCCCTGTGGTCCTACGCCCACCCCGCCGCGATCCAGCTCGCCGAACGCCTCGCGCACCTCGCCCCCGGCGACCTGAACCACGTCTTCTTCTCCACCGGCGGCGGTGAGGCGGTCGAAACCGCCTTCAAGCTCGCCAAGCAGTACTGGAAGACGCAGGGCAAGTCCACCAAGCACAAGGTCATCTCGCGCGCGATCGCCTACCACGGCACGACGCAGGGCGCCCTGGCGATCACCGGCCTGCCGGTCATGAAGCACATGTTCGAACCCGTCACCCCCGGCGGCTTCCGGGTGCCGAACACCAACTACTACCGCGCCGAGGAGTCGGGCTTCGGGGGCGGGACGCCCGAGGAGTTCGGCCTGTGGGCCGCCGACCGCATCGAGCAGATGATCCAGTTCGAGGGCCCCGAGACGGTGGCCGCGGTGTTCCTGGAGCCGGTTCAGAACGCGGGCGGCTGCTTCCCCGCCCCGGCCGGGTACTTCCAGCGCGTGCGGGAGATCTGCGACAAGTACGACGTGCTCCTCGTCTCCGACGAGGTGATCTGCGCCTTCGGCCGACTCGGCCACTACTTCGGCGCGACCGCCTACGACTACCAGCCCGACATGATCACGTTCGCCAAGGCGGTCACGAGCGGCTACTCCCCCCTCGGCGGCACGATCATCAGCGACCGCATCTACGAGCCGTTCGCCCACGGCGACGCGACCTTCCCGCACGGCTACACCTTCGGCGGACACCCCGTCTCGGCGGCGGTCGCACTCGAGAACCTCGACGTGTTCGAAGAGGAGGGCCTGCTCGAGAACGTGCGCACGAACTCGCCGATCTTCCGCTCGACCCTCGAGCGGCTGAACGACCTGCCGATCGTCGGCGACGTGCGCGGCGACGGGTACTTCTTCGGCATCGAGCTCGTCAAGGACAAGGCGACCAAAGAGACCTTCGACGACGACGAGTCCGAGCGCCTGCTGCGCGGCTTCCTGTCGAAGGCCCTCTTCGACGCCGGCCTGTACTGCCGTGCCGACGACCGGGGCGACCCCGTGATCCAACTCGCGCCGCCCCTCACCATCGGTCCCGCCGAGTTCGACGAGATCGAGCAGATCCTGCGTTCCGTCCTCACCGAGGCCTGGACCCGCCTCTGACCCCCGGGATGCCGGCCCGACCGATGCCGGCATCCCTCTCCCGCTCCCACCCCTGAGCGGTGCTCCTGATGCTGTACCCGACACCATCCCGCTTCGCGCCGAGCGCGCGCGGCCGCACCCTCTTGGAGGAGCCATGAACGACAACACCCGCGCCGCCACGGCCGCGCACACGAACTCGGGCGCGAAACTGGCCCGCACCCTGGGACTCTGGTCGATCGTCGGCCTGGGCCTGGGGTACATGACCCCCACCGTCGTCTTCGACACCTTCGGTCTCGTCGCCGAGAAGACCGACAACGTCGTGCCCGCCGCCTACGCGGTCGCCCTCGTCGTGCTCGTGTTCACCGCCATCAGCTACGGAAAGATGGTCCGCGTCATCCCGAGCGCGGGCTCCGCGTACACGTACGCCCGCGAGGCCATCCACCCGGGCGTCGGCTTCGTCGTCGGCTGGACCGCGCTGATCGACTACATGCTGCTGCCGATGGTGAACGCCCTCATCCTGCGCAGCTACATGGAGGCGCTCTTCCCCGACATCCCCGGCTGGATCTGGGTCGTCGTCTTCACCGCGGGCGTGACCCTCGTGATCTACCTGACCATGCGGGGCACCTCGAACGTCAACATGATCCTGCTGGTGTTCTCGATCCTCGTCATGACCGTCTTCGTCGTGATGGTCGTCGTGCAGCTCGTGGGTGGTGCGGGCGCGGGAACCGCCGTGTCGCTCGCCCCCTTCGCCCACAGCGAGGTGCAGTTCGGCGCCGTCTTGGCCGGAGCCACCGTCGTGTGCTTCTCGTTCATCGGCTTCGACGCGGTGTCGATGTACTCCGAAGAGGCGAAGACCCCCAAGGTCATGCCGCGGGCGATCCTGCTCACCCTCGTCGTCGGAGGCCTGATCTTCCTTGTCGCCTCGTACGTGACGCAGCTGCGCTTCCCCGACTCGACCGCGTTCCCTCCCGAGGCCATCGAGGACAGCACGCTTCCCGAGATCGGTGTGCAGGTCGGCGGCCCGGTGCTGCAGGCCGTGCTGACGGCGGCGGGCTTCGCCGCGACCCTCGCGTCGTGGCTCGCCTCGCACGCCTCGGTGTCGCGCATGCTCATGGTGATGGGACGCAACAACGTGCTGCCGCGCCGCATCTTCGGTTTCATCAACCCGAAGACGCACACCCCCACGTTCTCGATCGTGATCGTCGGCGTCGTGAGCCTGCTCGCGATCCAGTTCACCCTCGAGCAGATCGCCGCGTACATCAACTACGGCGCACTCGTGGCGTTCTCGTTCGTCAACATCTCGGTCATCGCCTGGTTCGCGATCCGCCGGGGACTGCGCAAGACCCCCGGCGACATCGTGCGCTACATCGTGATGCCCACCATCGGCCTGCTGCTGACCGCTCTGCTGTGGGTCAATCTCGACGGGCACGCCCTGATCGGCGGTCTCATCTGGACGGCGCTCGGGGTGGTCTACCTCGTGATCCTGACCCGCGGCTTCCGGCGTCCCATCGCCTCGTTCGACGAGAACCAGCCGGTGACGGGCGTGAACAAGACCGTCTCCGGTCCGCGCTCCGAGATCTGAGTCCCGACATCACGGCCGCGGCCTCCCTCCGTACCGGGATGCCGCGGCCGTGACGGTGCCGCCGCCGACCGGGGAGCGTGCCGAACTCCTGAGTCATCGCGGCCACACGCGGGCCATGAGCGGGAAAGCGGCTCGAACGGCCGGTTCATCCGGAGTCCGGCACGCTTCGCCGACGGCGTCAGCGCTCGAACGGCGTCAGCGCTCGAACGGTGTCAGCGCTCGAACGGGGTGACCGCCCCGAGCACGACGGTCTCGCCGTCGTGGCCGTTCGCCCACCAGTGCGGGGCCGAGCAGCCGTAGGTCACGGTGTCGCCGGCGTGCAGCTCGACGCGCCGGTCGGCCTGGCAGACGACGAGGACGCCCGCCTCGACCGTCACCGTCTCGGTGCCGATGTGGCGGAACGGGCTGGCCTCGTTCGTGAACCCCGCCGGCAGGGTCGAGCGGATGAGCTGCAGCATCGATTCGCCCCGCGGCGTGAGCAGCTCGCGGACGGCGCGCTGGTGGGCCGGGGCGTCGGCGGCGGTGGGCATGACGTGACGCTTGGCGCGGGTCACCACGGCCAGCGGCACGGCGGGTTCGTCCAAGAGCTGTCCGACCGGGATGCCGAGCGCCCCGGCCAGACGCTGCAGGGACTGCAGCGAGGGGTTGCCGAGGCCGCGCTCGAGCTGGCTGACCAGCCCGAAGCTCACCCCGGCCTTCTCGGACAGGGCGTGCACGCTGAGGCCGAGGCGCTTGCGGGCATCGCGCACCGCGGCCCCGAGGGTCTCGACGGCGCGCTGCTCGTCGGCATCCGTGGCTCGAGTCATGACCGTGTCAGCGTATCGCCGTCATGCCCGTACGCGCGGACCGTCGGGCGGCACCGCGGCCAGCAGGGCGCGCGTGTAGTCCTCGCGGGGATGGGCGAACAGCTCGGCCGCGGGCGCTGCCTCGACCACCCTGCCGCCCCGGAGCACGACGACGTCGTGGCTCATCTGCTGCACGATCGCGAGATCGTGGGCGATGAACAGGTACGTCAGCCCCTGCTCGAGCTGCAGGCGCCGGAGCAACTGCAGGACCCGCGCCTGCACCGAGACGTCGAGCGAGGCCGTGGCCTCGTCGAGGATCATCAGTTCGGGCTCGAGGGCCAGGGCGCGGGCGATCGAGACCCGCTGACGCTGGCCGCCCGACAGCTCGTGCGGGTAGCGGCGCGCGAACGCCGGGTCGAGGTCGACGAGGGTGAGCAGCTCCGCGACGCGGGCCGAGCGCGCGGTGGCCGTCGCCCCGCCGAGCCGGTGCACGCGGAGCGGTTCGGCGATCGCATCCGCGACGGTGCGGCGGGGGTCGATCGAGGCGAAGGGGTCCTGGAACACCATCGCCACGCGTCGACGCTCGCGCCGCCGCGCGCGCAGCACGTCGCGCACCTCCGGTCCCTGCGCATCGGCGAGGGTCGCGGTGCCCGCGTGCGGGGCGATCAGCCCCGTGAGGGCGTTCGCGATGGTCGACTTGCCCGACCCCGACTCCCCCACCAGGGCCAGGGTCGTTCCGCGGCGCACCGTGAACGAGACGTCGTCGACGGCGTGCACCGTGCGGCGCCCCGCGGGCGTCTGCACGGCGAAGCGCACGTCCAGCCCCGCCACGCGCAGCAGCGGGGCCGCCGCGGGCGCGGGGGCGGGACCGGCTCCGGCCACGACCCGGGGACGCGCCGCGAGGAGCTCCTTCGTGTAGGCGTGGTGCGGGTCGGCGTACACCTCGGCGAGCGCGCGCTGCTCGACGGCCTCGCCGCCGCGGAGCACGAGCACGTCGTCGGCGACCTGCCCGATGACGCCGAGGTCATGGCTGATCCACACCACCGCGGTCCCGCGGTCGCGCTGCAGCTCGCGCACGAGGTCGAGGATCTGCGCCTGGGTCGTCACGTCGAGGGCGGTGGTCGGCTCATCGGCCACGAGCAGGGCCGGATCGCACGCCAGGGCGATCGCGATCATCACGCGCTGCTTCTGCCCGCCCGAGAACTGGTGCGGGTAGGCCTCGACGCGCTCCTGGGGGTCCGGGATGCCGACGGCCTCGAGCAACTCGATGGCTCGGGTGTGCGCTGCCCGGCGGGAGAGTCCCCGGTGCACCTCGAGGGACTCCGCGATCTGCCGCCCCACGGTGAGGAACGGGTTGAGAGAGGTGGAGGGGTCCTGGAAGACGAAGCCCACCGAACCGCCGTGCACCGAGCGGAGCGCGGCTTCCGACGCTCCGACGAGTTCGAGGCCCGCGGCATCCGGGCTCGTCCGCAGCACGCTGGAGCCGCTCACCCGTCGCCCCGGCGCGTCGATGAGCCCGGTGGCGGCGAGCACCGTGAGCGACTTACCGGAACCCGACTCCCCCACGATGCCGAGGGTCTGGCCCCGCTCCACCGAGAAGTCCAGGCCCCGCACGATCGCGGTCTCGCCGATCGCGACGCGCAGATCGCGCACTTCGAGAACGTTCATCGTGTGCTCTTTCCGTCACGGTGCGTCGGAGTCGATCGGCGCGAGAGGGCGGCGGCGACGCGTTCTCGCCGGCGCTGGCCCTGGCGCGCTTCGATGATGGTGCGCTGGCGGGGGTCGAGGCCGTCGCGCAGACCGTCGCCCAGCAGGTTGAATGCGAGGGCGGTGACGAAGATCGCCGCTCCCGGGAACACGCTCATCCACCACGCCTGGGCGAGGAAGCCCTGCGCGGTGAACAGCATCCCGCCCCACGACGGCGCGGGCGGCTGGATGCCGAGGCCGAGGAACGACAGCGCCGCCTCGGAGAGGATCGCGAACGCGAGCGAGAGCGAGGTCTGCACCACCACCGGACCGCCGATGTTCGGCAGCACGTGGCGCACGAGGATCATCGGGGCGGGCGTGCCCATGCTGCGCGAGACCTGCACGAACGGCGACGTCCGCAGCGACAACGTGCTGGCCCGGGCGACGCGGGCGAAGATCGGCGTGTAGACGACGCCGATGGCGATGGTCGTGGTGAGCATGCCCGGCTCGAAGATCGCGATGATGGCGAGCGCCAGCAGCAGCACGGGGAAGGCGAACATCACGTCGACCACGCGCATGAGGGTCGCATCGACCGCGCCGCCCGCGTAGCCGGCGACCACGCCCAGCAGCAGGCCCAGCACCAGCGCGAGGGCGACGGCGATCACGGCGATCGTGAGCGACGTGGATGCCGCCCGCAGCACGCGCGAGAACACGTCGCGGCCGAGCTCGTCGGTGCCGAACCAGTGGGCCGGGCTCGGCGCGGCGAGCGCTCGGGAGACGTCGATCTCGTTCACGCCGTACGGGGCGATCCAGGGGGCGAGCAGCGCGGCGACCACGATGACCGCGAGCACGACGGCGGCGGCCACGGTGAGGGGGTTCGCGGCGAGCAGGCGCCACGACGCCACGCGGGCGGGGGTCGCGGGCGCAGCCGCGGCGGGGACGAGGGCGGGGTCGGTGGCGCTCATGCGGCTCGGATCCTCGGGTCGACGACGGCGTACAGCACGTCGACGATCAGGTTGACGACGATGAACATGACGGCCACCAGCAGCACGGCCCCCTGGATGAGGGGGTAGTCGCGCGCCGCGACCGCGTCGTAGACCAGGCGGCCGAGGCCCGGCCAGGCGAAGACCACCTCGACGACGATCACCCCGCCGAGGATGGTGGCGAGCTGGATGCCGGCGATCGTCAGCACCGGCACCAGTGCTCCGCGCACGATGTGCCGCGAGACGACGATGCGGCGGGGCAGCCCCTTCGACACCGCGGTGCGCACGTATCCGGCCGACGCCACGTCGATGACGGCCGCGCGGATGTAGCGCGTCATGATGGCGCCCGCGACGAGGCCCACGGTGAGTCCGGGCAGCGCGACCTGTCGCAGCCACCCCGCCGGGTCGTCGGTCAGGGCGACGTACCCGCTGGCGGGGAGCCATCCGAGGGTCACGGAGAAGAGGGAGATCAGCAGCATCCCGAGCCAGAAGTCGGGGATCGAGACGCCGAACTGGCTGCTCACCCGCACGATGACGTCACTCACGCGTCCCTCGCGGAGGGCGGAGTACACCCCGGCGGGGAGCGAGATGAGCAGGGCGACGACGAGCCCGACGACGGCGAGGGACACCGTGGCGGGCAGGCGCTGGAGGAGGGTCGTGGTGATCGGCTGACCGTTTCGGAAGCTGACGCCGAAGTCGCCGGTGACGGCGTGCAGGACGTACGAGACGAACTGCTCGGGCAGGGGGCGGTCGAGACCGGACGCCGTACGCAGCGCCTCGTACGCCTCGGGGGTGTACCGGGTGCCCAGGGCCAGCCGCACCGGGTCACCGGGGACGAGGTGCACCAGGGCGAACACGACGATCAGCACACCGAGCAGCACCACGGCCGACGACAGCACGCGCGTGCCGATGAATCGGAGCACCTGTGCGGGGGCGATCCTCATGGGTCCCTCCTCTGTTCGAGCCGTGGGGGCGCCGACCCGGCGCCCCCACGGCGGGGATCACTTGTCGAGGCTGGTGCCGGCGAAGCGGATCGCGCGGTCGGCCCGGGTCTCGTACCCCGTCACGGCCGGCGACCACACCTGGGTCACCGAGGGGTTGTAGAGGTAGATGTAGCTGGCCTTGTCGGCGATGATCGTCGCAGCGTCCGCGTACAGCTTCTTGCGGGCGTCGGCGTCGGTCTCGACCCGACCGGCGTCGAGCAGGCGGTCGACGTCGGGGTCCGAGAACTTCTGCGCGTTGCTCGCACCGTCGGTGTGGTGCTGGGAGTAGTAGAAGTCGTCGGGGTCGATGTTGCCGAGCCACCCCATCATCAACATGTCGAAGTTGCCGGAGTTCTGCTCGTCGAGCCAGGTGGAGAAGTCGGGCTGACGGATCTGCACCTGGATGCCGAGGGGTTCGAGGTTGGCGGCGATGATCTGGGCCGCGGTCACGGTCTCGGGGTAGTCGCTCGTGGCGAGCAGGTCGAGCGTCCCGCCGGTGTACCCGGCCTCGGCGAGCAGCTGCTTCGCCTTATCGACATCGGTGGAGTACTGGTCGTACTCCGTGTACCAGACGCTCTGCGTCGGGATGGCGAGCTGGTTCTTCTCGGCGGTGCCGTAGCTGACGGCCTGCACGATGGCATCCCGATCGATGGCGTACGCGATCGCCTGGCGGACGCGCACGTCGCTCCACGGCTGCTTGGCCTCGTTGAGCGCGAGGTACCAGTAGTCGCTGGAGGGGGTGAGGCCGAGGGTCACCGCACTGTCGCTCCCGAGCTGCTCGACCTGCTGGGCGGGCACCACGTCGGTCCAGTCTATGTCGCCGGCCTTGAGCGAGGCGAGGGCGGTCGCCGGTTCCGAGATGAAGCGGTACTCCACGCCGCCCAGCGACGGTGCGCCACCCCAGTAGTCGGGGTTGGCGGTGAGGGTGATGTGATCGCCGGCGGTGTAGTCGCTGAGCGAGAAGGGGCCGGTGCCGACGGGCGCGGTGGTGATGTCGCCCGATTCGACGTTGGCCTTCTCGACGATCGCCATGCCCTTGAAGCCGCCGAGGTTCGACAGCAGGTTCGGGGTGGGCTGGGTGACGGTGATGACGACGGTGGCGTCGTCGGGGGCGGCGACGTCGGCGACGGTGGCGAACTTCCACGCGTTGGAGAGCTCTTCGTCGATGATGCGGCGGTAGGAGTAGACGACGTCTTCGCTGGTGAAGGCGGAACCGTCGTGGAACGTGACGCCGTCCCGCAGGTGGAAGGTCCACGTGAGCTGGTCGTCGCTGGTCTCCCAGCTCTCGGCGAGCGCGGGCTGCATCTCGAGCGCCGCGTCGGGCGCGACGAGGGTGTCGTAGACGTTCTCGAGCACCTCGAACGCGAAGTACGACGTCGTCTTCTGCGGGTCGAGCTGGTCGGGCTCACCGCCGATCGCGGCGACGAGGGTCTGGCCGGAGGCGGTGCCGGAGTCGCCGAGGTCCACGCCCTGACCGGCCGAGCAGCCGGCGAGGGCGAGGGTCGCGGCGAGCGCGCCGGCGATGCCGAGTGTGATGCGCGTGTTCATGTGGATGCCAATCGGGTGAGCGAATCATCATTTAGATGATGTTTCGATCAGTATGTGCAAGCATGGGGACGGACACAAGCCCCGGCCGGCACCGAAACACGATCTTCACAAACCGCCGTCGTCCCCCCGGGCGCCCCTCGCCGACCCCTCGGGAGCATCCATGACCTTCACCGTCCTCGGCCGCGACCCTCTGCGCGGGCGGATCGGCGCCGCCACCGCGAGCAGATCGCTCGCCGTCGGCGCCTCGGTGCTCGCGGTCGCCCCGGCGGTGGGCGTCGTGGCGAGTCAGGCGTGGACCAACCGCTCGTTGCGTGCGCTGCTGCTCGACGAGATGCGGGCGGGATCCGACGCGGCCGCGGCGGTCGCGCGCGTCCCCGACTGGGACGACGGGTCGCGCCTGCGGCAGGTCGCCGTGCTCGGCTGGGCCGGCGACGGTGCGGCGCGCTCCGGCGCCGACATCACCGCCTGGGCGGGCCACCGGGTGGGGCCGGATGCCGTCTTCGTCGGCAACCTGCTCGTCGGCGGCGAGGTGCTCGAGGCGATGGCCGAGACCTGGACGGCGACGGCCGGAATCGATCTGGCGGACCGGCTGCTGGAGACGCTCGCCGCGGGCGACGGGGCCGGGGGCGATGCGCGGGGCCGCCAGAGCGCCGCACTGCTGGTGGCCTCCCGCACAGACACCCTGCTCGATCTGCGCGTCGACGACCACACCGACCCTGTTCCGGAGCTGGCGCGCCTCCGCCGCCTCGCGGGGCAGGATGCCGAGGCACCCGCCCGCGCCCGGTGGTGAGGGGCGCTACGGCGCGGTGTACTCGGTGGTGACCGTCTCGGTCGTCGACGCCGTCCCCGCCGGCATCCGCACCGTGCCCGTGACGCTCACGCTGTAGGTGCGACCGGATGCCACCTCGGTGAAGACGGTCGATCCGTGAAGACCCGCGACGACCACGGGATAGGCGCGACCGGTCGAGGTGTCGGTCACCGTCACCGAGAAGGCGGTGGGCGTGCCGATGTCGTTGGTGGTCCAGGCCAAGGCGACACCCGCGGGGTCGGCGGTGGCCGTCAGCGCGGTGATGCGGGGAACAGCGGGGAGGGCGGCCAGCAGGTTCGGCGTCCCGGCCGGGAGATCGGCCACGTGGCCGGTCGCCGCCGCCGTCGTCAGCGCGGCCTGCACCTCGGCCGGGCCCCACGCGGGGTGCAGCTGACGCAGACGGGCCGCGAGGCCGGCGACGTGCGGCGTGGCCATCGACGTCCCGTCGAACACCGCAGTCGAGGAGTCGAGGTAGGTCGAGGTGATCCCCGAGCCGGGGGCGAGGATGTCGACGCACGGACCGTAGTTGCTGTACCACGCGAGGGTGCGGCTCGAGTCGATCGCCCCGACGGTCAGCAGATCGGGAGCGCCGGCGGGCGAGACGTTGCACGCGTCCTGCGTCTCGTTGCCGGCGGCGACGACGATCACGAAGCCGAGCTCGATCCCGTCGTCGATGATGTCGTCGACGAAGGCGTTGCGCGGCAGACCGAGGCTCATGTTGATGACCGCGTTCGCCCCGTCGTGGTTGTCGTAGATCCAGAACATGGCGTACAGCAGGGCGAGGCCCGAGCCCTCTCGACCACAGCCGAGCACGCGAACGGGCACGATTCGCACGTCTTTGGCGACGCCGTATGTGGTGCTGCCGACCGTGCCCGCCACGTGGGTTCCGTGACCGTTGCAGTCCTCGGTGCCCCGACCGTCGTCGACCTCGCTGTGACCGTTGGCGGCGTCGACGCGTCCCCCGAAGTCGGGATGCGAGGACTGCACGCCGCTGTCGACGATGAACGCCGTGACGCCGGCTCCCGTGGAGTCGTACAGGTAGTGGTCGTCGGTGAGCGCGGCGGTGTTGTCGACGGCGTCCAGACCCCACGAGGGGGTGGGGGTTTGATCCGCGGATGCCGTGACGATCTCGTTGGGCAGGAAGCGGGCCTCGGGGATCACCGCGAGGATCGCCGGCACCTCGGTGGCGGGCACGGCGACGTAGACCGTGTCGCCGCGCGTGACGGGGCTCACCTCCGAGACGTCCGGCAGGGCGCGAAGCTGGTCGTAGCGCGCGGTCGGCACGGCGACGAGGTCGTACGACAGCTCGATCCGCAGCCGCTCCTCTTCGGTGGCGTCCGCGGGGATGCCGATCGCCTCCGACCACGACGGGGTCGCCGCCGCGACCGCGGGCGCCGGCGGCGGCGAGGCCGCGGCCTCCGGTGTCGGGGGGACGGAGGGCCACACACCGACCACGCCGGCGGTGGTCAGCAGGGCCCCGACGATGCCGACCGCCCACCAGCGACGAGCACCGGACGGGCGACGCCCGGGCGGGCGAGGAGTGGGGGTCACGGGTTCTCCTTCGTGCGGACGGCTCAACATGAGGGCGCCACGGATGCGAGGGGGATGACGATCTGGGACGACCCCGACGCCGCAGGCGCGGGGTACCCGACCGCGGCCACGCCGGTGGCGACCACGCCGTCGCCGTCGCGGTGGATGCTCTCGCCGAGCAGGAACAGGTCGGCACCGATCGGGGTCGCACCGTTCGGGACGGCCGTGGCTTCGCGCACGGTGTTGCCCGACACCATGAACAGCGCCGGCGCCCCCGCCGCGGTGACGACGGGCAGCAGGCGCTCGCCGATGTACGACGGGTTCGGGGTGAGGGTCCCCCACGACGCGATTCCCGTGGCCACGACACCGGCGCCGTAGGGGCAGTCGCCGTCCCAACTCACCCGGTAGATCGAGCCGTCGGCGGCGAACAGGTCGCCGGCGACCGGCGTCGCGCCCGGCGGTGGTCCCGCGGGACCGCCGAACTCGAAGGCGGCGCGCGTCTCGTCGAGCGGGGTGCGCAGCAGTCGCGGCGTCCCGTCCAGGGCGCGGTAGGGCAGCTCGAACTGTCCGGTGCCGCCCGCGCCCTGCTCGTGCTCGAGCAGCTGGCCGTAGGCGGAGACATCGGTGGCGATCGCGACACCGGCGCGGTACACGGTCGTGCCCGCCAGGAACAGATCGGCCGCCACGGGCGTCGCCCCGGAGGGGACGCCGACGACGGGGACGACCGTTCCGGCCTGCGTGTCGTAGACCGCGGCGGAGCCGTCTTCGAGGCGCAGGGGCAGCAGGAAGGCCCCGTTCTTCGCGGGCGCCTCGGCGAGGGCGCCTGCGGCTGCCACCTCGGCGTGCACGACGCCGACACCGGCGCGGTAGAGCGCGGCGTCGTGCAGGAAGAGGTCGTGGGCGAGGGGTACCGCCCCCGCGGGCACGAGCGAGACCGCCGACAGCGTCCCCGGCGTCGTCAGCAGCCGGCCGCTGAACGCGGTGAGGGTGGCCGAAGCACTCGTCGCGCCACTCGCCGAGGCGGCGAGGGTGCCGGTCGCGCCGCTGCCCGGAACGTGGATGGTGCCGCACGGGGCGGTGCCGTCGGCGTCGGTGACGACGGTGGCCGTGACGGCGGCCGCATCGAAGGTGTAACCGTCGGAGAGCTGGAGCACCACGCTCACCCCCGCCTGGGGGACGCCGCCCGTGGCCGCGTGGACGACGGCGTCGGTGATGTCCTCGCACGGCACTCCCGCGTATGCGCCGGACGAGAACGACAACGTCACCCCCGACACCGCGAAGGCCGGGCTCGTGACCACGAGCGCGATCGCGGGAACCGCCCACGTGCCCGCCACCACCACGGCGCGCCGACTCGGGACGGCACCGGACAGATCGATCCGAGCCCGGGGGCCGTCGAGGTTGTGACGCACCGGTCATCCTTCCCGTCGTCGGCCGCGGGGCGACCGGCGCCGTGGCACACGGCGTTCTCGCGACGATGCCCGGGGCGACGGGCGGCTCCCGCGGGCGGCCGGGAGGGCCGGAGCGGGTGAGCGGCCCCGCGGACGCGGCATCCGGCTGCCGTTCCCGACGCACGGTGCGCGCCCGAGACGGCAGGGCTCACCCGGAACATCACCCGTCGTGGCGCGCGACCTCGCCGTTAAGGCGGCGCGGGCGGGGCGCCGGTAGACTCGAGCCAGTGAGCAGCACCCGAACCGAAGCCGCGTACCTGCGCTCGGTGACGGCGTTCAAGAACCCCACGCTCGACCTGCTGCACGGGCGCTTCGCCCCCTTCGTCGTGGCCGTGCTCTCGGTGGTCTTCACCCCCGACCGCGCGGCGGTCACCGTCGCCGACGCGCACGTCGAGGTCGCCGAGGCCATCGACGAGCTGCGCGCGGCGGGCTACGACACCGACGACGACCGCCGCATCCCCGCGGGGTCGGCGCGCGAGATCTGTCGCGGCTGGGTGCGCGTGGGCTGGCTCGGTCTGCAGATCGAGGACGACGTCGAGGTGTACCGCCTCTCGGCGCACGCCGTGGGCGCTCTCGAGATCGCCGGTCGCGCCGGCGGCGGCCGCGCCCGTGTCTCCCGCTCGCGCGTGCGCACGCTTCTCGACGCGGTCGAGCGCCTCGCCCGCGACGCCGAGAGCGACCCCGCCCGACGCCGCGAGGCACTTCTCGAGGAGCGGGCGGCCCTCGATGCCGAGATCGCCGCGCTGGAGGAGGGCGTCGTCGAGCCCCTCGACGACGACCACCTGCTCGAAGAGGCCGAGAACGTCATCCACCTCGCGCGCGAGTTGCCCGCGGACTTCTCGCGCGTGGCGGAGTCGATCGCCGCGATGCAGCGCGACGTCGTCGCCGAGCTCCGCCGCGACGTGCGTCCCACCGGCGAGGTGCTGCGCGAGTATCTCGAGCGCGGGCGTCAGGTGATGCAGGCCACCCCCGAGGGTCGAGCCTTCCAGGGCGCGCTGCGTCTGATCGGCGACCCCGAGAACATCGACGACCTCACCGACCAGCTGCACGCCGTGCTCGCCCAGCCCTTCTCGCGGCTGATGACCCCCGACCAGCGGGCCGAGCTCGACGCCATCGCCCGGCGCGTCGAAGCGGGCGTGCAAGAGGTGCTCACCGCCCAGCGGCGGGCCTCGCACGTCATCACCGCGCAGGTGCGCACGCACGATCCCATCCGCGATCGCCAGGTCGACGACCTGCTGCGCGGCGTGATGGCGGGGCTCCACCGCTGGAGCCAGACCAAGACGCCCGGTCGCGTCGAGCCCGTGCGCACGCTCCCGCTCGCCGACATCGGGCACCTGCGCCAGTCGCTCAGCGACGTGCGTCCGGCCGGGGCGCCGGCGCCGTTGGCATCGGCAGACGTCGAGGCCGAGTTCGTCGACGCCGACACCCGCGCCTGGGGCGGCCCGCACTACGCCGAGCTCGAGGCGTACGTCGCCACGCTCGGCGACGGCTTCGATCTGGCGACCGCCTTCTCGGGCGGCTCCGCCGACACCCGCCGCCCGGTCGATCTGGTCGGCCTGCTCGAGATCGTGCATCGCGGGGGGCTCACCGAGACCGACGACGTCTCGATCGTCGAGGCCGTACGCCCCGACGGCACCACCCGGCGCTTCGCCTTCGGGGCGGTCAGAGCGAACAGCTTGCGAGAAAGGGATGCCGATGACTGACGAGGACGTGTTCGCACCCTCCCGCGCGCGCCACGGCGCCGACGCCCCCGCTTCCTCGACGACGGCACCATCGCCGGATGCCGAGGTCTCCCCCGGCGGCACGGAGTCCTCCGCCTTCATCGCCCCGGTCGCGATGGAGAACGACCCCGACGCGCTGTTCCCGGGAGATCGCGGCATCCTGGACTCCGAGGTGCGGCGCGTGCTCGTGCGCATCCTGCAGCGCCGGTTCCTGAGCGCCGAGAACTCCCCCGCCGAGTGGAAGCTGCTGCTCGAGCACCAGCAGATGATCGAGTCGCGTCTGAACGATCTATTCGTGCGGCTCGTCGTCGACCACGCGCGGGGCGTCGCGTACAAGGAGCAGGTGCGCAGCGACGAGATCGACGTGCCCATCCTGCTGAAGGACGAGGCGTACTCGCGCGCCGAGACGCTCGTGCTCGTGTACCTGCGGACGGTGTTCCAGCGCGAGACGACCGCCGGCACCGCGTCGGCGCGCGTCGACGTCGAAGAGGTCGAGCAGACCGTGCTGACGTATTTCGCCGAGACCGACGGCACGCGCGCCAGTCAGCAGCGGGCCGTGCGCACCGCGATCGCGCGACTGGACCGCGAGGGCATCATCGAGGAGGAGTCCGAGGGGCGGTACCGCATCGGACCGCTCATCGAGGTCGTGCTCAGCGCCGAGACGCTTCGCGAACTGCAGCTCTGGTTGGACGAGCAGACCCAGGATGCCGGGAGCCCACGCGAGGGCGGCGTCGTGGCACCCGCTCTCGACGAGCAGACACAGGATGCCGAGGCTGCCGGTGACCGCGAGGTCGCGGCATCCGGAACGTTCGAGGGAGACCCCCGATGACCATGCTCGAGACCCTGTTCGGCCTCATTCCTGCCGCCTCGCGCGGACAGCAGTGGGTGGCCGAAGACCTGCAGCTCGTCAACTGGGGCGGCTACGACGGGACGCATCGCGTGCGCTTCGCCCCCACCGCGACGCTGCTCTGCGGCGGGTCGGGTTCGGGCAAGTCGACGCTGATGGACGCGTACGTCGCGCTCATGATGCCGCACACCACCCCGTTCAACGGCGCCTCCAACGGTGCGGTGGTGGGGCGCCCGCGCGGGCAGGAGCAGCGCAACATCCTCTCGTACGGCCGCGGCAAGCTCGATGAGTCGCGCACCGACGAGGGCACGAAGATCCGGGTGCTGCGCGGCGACGGTGTCGACACGTGGACCGCGATCGCGATGACCTGGGCCGACCACGACGGCGCCCGCTTCACCGCGGTGCGCGCCTGGTACATCCCCGCCGCCGCCCGCACGCTCGACGACGCCGTCAAGGTGCGCGCCACCGTGCACGGCGCGTTCGACCTGCGCGACCTGGAGCGGGCGGCGCAGCAGCACCTGTCCGACGCGGCGGTGCGGGCGACGGGACTCGACACCCTCGCCACCGACCGCGAGTTCTCGGCCCGGCTGCACGGCGTGCTCGGCATCGGCGCGGCGGGGGCGGGCACGAAGGCGATGAGCCTGCTCGCGCGCATCCAAGCCGGGCAGCAGATCACCACCGTCGACGACCTCTACAAGCGCATGGTGCTCGAAGAGCCCGAGACCCTCACCGTCGCCGACGCCGTCGTGTCGCACTTCGACGGGCTCGAGTCGACGCGCACGCGCATGCTCGAGGCGCGCCAACAGGTGCGGGCGCTGCAGCCCATCCGCGCGATTAAGACGCGCATCGACGAGGCCGCCGAACGTCTGCGGCTGATCGACGCGCTCGGACGCTTCACCGACCCCGACTCGCGCGCCTCGCTCTGGCGGGCGCAGCGCCGGGTCGATCTGCTCGGCGCGGTCGAGGCCGAGCTGCGCGACCGCACGCACGCCACCGACGCGCTCGTGCGCGAACGCCAGGCCCTCGCCGACGCCGCCGAAGCCGAGCGCGAGGGCCTCGGCGACGTGCTGCGCGCGGCCGGCGGTGATCGGCTCGACGCCGCCCAGCGCGAGCTCCGCACGCTCGAGCGGCGCCTGGCCGGCATGCAGCGCGACCGGGAGCGCTTCGAGGCGGCGCTCGCGGTGCTGCAGACCGAGGTGTCGACCGAGAAGCAGTTCGCCGCCCTCGTGGACGACGCGCGCCGCACCCTCGGTGACGCGGAGGCCAAGACGGCCGTCCGCGACGCGTTCGTCGCCGCCAGCAGCACCCACACCGACCTTCGCCAGCAGCTCGCCGCCCTCGAGGCCGAGCACCGCCGCACGCAGACCCGCGACGACAACATCCCGCCCCGCCTGCACGAGGCCCGCGAGGCCCTGGCCGAGGCCGCCGGTCTGACCGCCGCCGAGCTGCCCTTCGTCGCCGAGCTCGTGGACGTGCGCACCGAGTACGAGCCGTGGCGCGGGGCCTTCACCCTCGCCCTCGGGGGGTTCGCGACGACCCTTCTCGTGGATGCCGCGCACCTGGCATCGTTCCGCGCGGCGATCGACGGCGTCCGGCTGTCGGAGCGCCTGCGGTTCGAGGGCGTGTCGACCGGGCTCCCCGAACGCGGCGGGATGGATCCGGCGACCCTTCCCGGGCGTCTGGAATTCCGCGCCTCGCTCTTCACCGGGTGGCTGCAGGACCGGCTCGAGCAGCAGTTCGCGTTCGTCTGCGTGGATGCCGCGTCGGAGTTGTCTCGGCACCGCCTGGCGCTCACCATCTCGGGGCAGACGAGCCAGGGTGCACGCGGCGCGCACGGGGGGTCGATCCGTCAGAGCGTGCTCGGGTTCTCGTCGCGCGTGCGGTTGACCGAGCTCGGCGAGCAGATCGTCACCGCGCGCCGCGCCCTCACGGCCGCCAAAGCCACGGTCGACGAGGCCTCCACCGCCCTCGACGCGTTCGACGAGCGGCGCAGCGCCCTCGAGAAGATCGCCGACCTGTCATGGGACCAGGTGGACGTGGCATCCGTCCAGCGCGATCTGGACCGCTGGAACGAGACGATCGCCGAGATCACCGCCGGCAATCCCCGCATCGCCGAACTGCAGGAGCAGATCTCGGGCACCCGTGCCCGGGCCGGCCGCCTGCGCGAAGAGATCGGCGGGGCCAAGACCGAACAGCAGGCGATGGCCGCGCGCTGGGCCGAGATCACCGACGACGTCGACGCGGCGCAGATGCTCATCGAACGCGCGGAGGATTCCGAGACCGCCCTCTCGCCCGACGAGGTCGACTACCTCGACGCGCTGTTCGTGGCACCGGGAGCGTCGGACGCGACGCCGTCGCAGCTCCTGGCGAGCTTCGATGCCGCCCTCGAATCCGCCTCCCGACGGTTGCTCGAAGAGCAGCGGTCGGCGCAGGAGACCTGGGGCGACCAGCGCGAGAGCCTGCGGCGCACGCTCATCGCGTTCACCGACCGGTGGCCGAGTCCGAACCTGCTCGCCGACCCCGACGAGTCGCTCGGCGACTTCGAGCGGATCCTCGCCGATCTCGAAGCGAGCGGCCTGCACGAGCTCGAAGCGGAGTGGCGCGACAGTCTGCTGCGCCTGTCGGGCAACGACCTGACGAGCCTCGACTCGGCGCTGACACGGGCGCTGCGCGACATCCGGGAGCGGATCGCGCCGATCAACGACATCATGCAGGACCTGCCGTTCTACGACGACGAGCACCGCCTGCAGATCGTGCCGCGCGAGGGGCAGTCCGAGGTGCGTCGCCGTTTCCGTCGCGAGCTGCGCGACGTGCGTGCGGCGATCGACGCGGCCTCGTCCGACGAGGAACGCGAAGCGGTGTACACCCGCATGGCGCGCCTCATCAACCGCATCCGTTCGACCGCCCCCGACTTCGCCGACCTCGTCGACGTGCGCAACCACGTGCGGGTGAGCGCCGAGCGCTTCCGCGCCGACACCGGCGAGCACGTCGCCCTGTACGACCACATCGGTGAGAAGTCCGGCGGAGAGTCGCAGGAGCTCATCGCGTTCATCGTCGGCGCGGCGTTGCGGTACCAGCTCGGGGATGCCGGAGCCGAGCGCCCCCGCTACGCCCCGGTGTTCCTCGACGAGGCGCTGATCAAGGCCGACGCGCACTTCACCAAGCGCGCGATCGGCGCCTGGCGCGGCCTCGGCTTCCAGCTCGTGATCGGCGCCCCGAACGACAAGTACAGCGCGATCGAACCGCACGTCGACGTCGAGTACGACATCTTGAAGGACACGCGCGGACGGTCGTGGGCGAAGGCGAAGGTGGGGGTCGCGGCGGAGGGGTGAGGCGGCGCTGCGGGCTGGGTGGGCCGGGTGGGCCGTCGCTGCGGGCGTCGTAGTCCGGGTGAGCGGGCGCTGCGGGGCGTCGTAGCCGCGCGGCCCGACGGCGGGGCGGGGATTCCCGAACCCGCCGGCCAGCAGGGTCATCGCACACGTTGCGATCCCCGAGGCGACCGCCCTCTCGGCTACGACCACGACAACGACAACGGCCGCAACGTGGTCGAGCGAGGGTGTGACGAGACCACGCGGTGGTGCGGGCTCGCCACCCGATGCGACAAGCTCGCGCTCACCTATCGGGCGGTGTCGTCCTCCGCGCGATCATGCTCTGGCTCAGGGTCACCACGGAGGGATGATCACGACTCGTCGGCAACGACCTCCGCTTTTAAGCCCGCGGAGTTCTCCAGCCAACCGGCGTAGTGATCCGGGCCTCCCGCGTGCGGATATCGCTCCTGATAGAGCGGCCGCCACCCGTGTTGCTGCGCCTGAACCATGATCGCGTCGACCCGGCCGGGCGCACCCGCTTTGAATGCGAGATGGTTCACACCCGGCGCCCTCCGGTCGTGCGCCACCGCGGACAGATTCGGGGAGGTCGTGAGCGTCAGATACGCGTCACCCGCGGCCCAGGACTCTCCCTCGGGCCACTCGCCCTCGCGCTCAAAGCCGAGTTCGCGAAGCAGCCAGCCCCATTCGGCCCGAGCCTCTGCAAGATCCGCGATCCAGACCTCGACATGATGAAATCCTGCCACGCGCGACAGTCTCTCAACCCGTCGTGGCGATGTGAGAGATGCGGCCTAGAACGGCGGTGGATCCTCGGCGATCTCGGCACCGAGCGGCGACGTCCAGCGCAGGTCGCCGGTGTCGGGGTCGCGCGAGGGATTCCACCGAGTCTCGTGACGGATGCGGTGATGATGTCGGCACTCGGGTGCGAGGTTGTCGTCATCGGTGACACCGCCGGCGCTCCACGCGGCCAGGTGATCGAGGTCGCACTCGCGTGCGGGTCGCCCGCATCCCGGGAAGACGCACGTCGGCGAGGTCACGCCCAACCATCGACGCAACGCGGTCGGCACACGGTAGGTCGACCGATCGAGCGCGAGGGGCACGCCCGTCACGGGATGCGTGAGAATCCGCACCCAGGAGGTGGCCTCGCCGGCGAGACGCCGAGCCGTGTCGAGGTCGATCGGGCCGTACCCGTCAAGACGAGCGGGCTCGTCGCCTGCTCCGAGAAGCGTGAGTGCGGGGACCGTGATGACGATCGACGCGCGACGATCCGGGGGCGCGGAGGGCGTCGGCGGAGAGGCTGCGGTCGGCGTTGTGGCAGTCGGCGTGGCGGCAGTAGACACGGCGGCAGTCGGCGGGGCAGCGGCTGGCGGGGCGGCGGCCTGTACCACGGCAGCCGGTACCACGGCAGCCGGCACGGCGGCAGTCGGCACGGAGGTATTCGGCACGGCGGCAGTCGGCACGGCGGTATTCGGCACAGCGAAGGAAGCGCCGTCGCCGGTACGATCACCCGCACTCGCCGGGCGTTCCTCGGCGCGATGGATCGAACCCGTCCCCGCGCGGGACCCGGCCCCGCCCGTGGACCGCGTGAGCAAATCCGCGAAAGCATCGGCCCGCAGCTGCGCGAGCGTTCGGTCCTCATCGGGGGCCACCCGCAGGTGACGGGCCGCGCGATCGACGCGAGCGAGCGCGTCGTGGGCACGATCCGCGGGGAGCAGGGCGGTCAGCGTGGCCATGCCGTCGAGTTCGGCCGCCAGCCACATGCCGCGGTCGCGAGCAGCCCGACGGTGCCGCGTCTGAAGGGACTCGCGGTGCACGCGCTCGCGAAGAGCGCGCGCCGAGACGGAGAACCGCGCGGGTGGAAGACGGAGAGCGCGGTCGAGGGCACCCTCGTCGAACGCCCGCCAGGATTCATGCTCGCTGGAGGCCGGGGCCTGCTCGCCCGAAGCCGGGGCCGGTTCGTCGGACAGCGTTTCAGTGCCGTCCAGCCGCACGTCGGGGAGCGGCGTCGACCCGCCAGAACCAGACGCCGGGCCATCGGCCCCGGTCGGTCCGGTCGGCAGTGACTCGGGCTCGTCGGTCGGCGGCGACTCGGGCTCGTCGGGAAGAGACGTCGCCAGCCGCGCCGACTCGACGGCGTGACGCTCCGAGATCGTGCCGTCGACGAAGGCGTTCCAGACCTCGGGGCAACGGCTCCGCAACGTCTCGGCATGGGCGGCTCGCGTGCGCACCGTCTGCTCCGACAGCCGCAGGCGCGTCGCGATCTCGGCGATCACCGCCCGTTCGGCCATGTCACGCCGGTCGCGGCGCACCGCCGCCACGGTGCGCCGCCTAGGGTCGGTCCACGCGATGTCGAGGGTCGGGTCGGGACCCACCCACGGCTCGGGATCGGCCACCGCCTCGTGGAGCAGCAGTCTCAGGAGGCGGTACTCCGCGGCCGTGGCCCGGTGGCGTTCGCGCACGTGGTGCTCGAGCTCGCCGAGAAGGTGCGCGGGAGTGGGGGTGAGGAGCCACGCGCCGTCCTCGTCGGCGGCGTCGGTCGAACCGTCACCGAACGGGTGGGGGTCGACCAAACCCACGTCGATCGCCCACGCCGTGGCGGCGTCGGCGGACAGGTCTTCATCGCTGGGCCACGGCACGCCCCACCCCGAAGAAACCGGCTGTGACCGGCCTTTCGAAGGTGCCATGGTGTCCATACCCCCAACCTAGCGAGGGGGTACGACATTGCCGCGAGCGGCACCGGCGGAGCCTGCTCGCGCAGAGCGGAGCTCCGGGGAGCTGCGCACACGCGCCTCGCCGCCCGCGAGCCGACCCGCGCGCGGTGCAACACTCCTCACGAGCCGACGCGCGCTGCACTACTCCCACACAAGCCGACCCGCACCGCGAACCGACCCACACCCGCCAGTCGCCACAAGCCACAAGCCACAAGCCACAAGCCCACCCCTACCCGCTGCACCACTCCCCACGAACCCGTCACACCGTAACGAGCACACCCCGCGACACCGCCGTCTGCTCCACGACACCCAACACCTCGCCCAGGCGCCGAACACCCTGCGCCGGGTCGGCGACGACCCGCGACGCGACCGAGCGCACGAGAGCGACCACCCGCGCCGAGGGGACGACCGCGTGGCTCCCGGGAGCGGTGCGGGCTCCGGCGACCGAACCGCCCACGAGCGCCTGGTCCACGGCATCCAGGATCTTGAACAGCCGTTCGTCGTGGCAGCGCTCATCGTCGACACCGATCCACTCGAGCACCGCGGCAATGGTCCACTGGGGAGTGAATGGACTGGGGATGCGATCTGAGGAAGCGGTCGAGAGGGTCATTGGACCAGAATCACCAGGTATGACCCTTCTCGACAGAGCCACTTCCGCCCTGGTGGACCAGCGCACGGCTGTCGTCTCGGCGGAACAGCTGGCGTTGCGCCTGGGACGCTGGGCGACGACCGACGCCACCCTCTCAGCGAGCCTCGCCGACGGCATCGCCCGGCTCGTGCGCGAGGGGGAACTGCGCGGCGGTGACCGGCTGCCCTCGGAACGCACGCTTGCGGCGACGGTCTCGGTGTCGCGGGGCACGGTCGTCAGCGCTTACGCGCGGCTGTACGACGACGGCATCCTCGATCGCCGTCAGGGCAGTGGCACGCGCGTCGCGGGGACGCCCCCGACGGCCGCGCGTCAGAGCGCCGGTCGCGCGGAGGCGCTGTACGCCACCCTGCCGTCGAGCATCGATCTGCTGCGCGCGGTCCCCCCGATCTCGCCGCTCGCCGTCGACATCGTGCAACGCCACCGGCCCGTGCTCGACGCGAGCACCGTCGAGGGCGATCCCGCGGGCCTCCCGGCCTTGCGCTCCCTCATCGCGCAGCTGATGACCGACGACGGCACGGCCACGACGGCGGCGCAGATCCTGGTCACGCACGGTGCGCAGCAGGCACTCAGCCTGCTCGTCGACGAACTGGTCTCCCCCGGCGACACCGTGCTCACCGAAGAGGTGGCCTGGCCCGGCTTCACCGATGCCGTGCGTCGTCGCGGAGGCCAGGTGCACGGCATCCGGCTCACCCCCGACGGCGTCGACATCGACGCCCTCGAGATGGCGATCGTGGTGCGCCGACCCGTTCTCATCGCGCTGAACCCGCACAATCACAACCCCACCGGCGTCCAGACGAGTCTCGCCGTGCGTCGGCGCATCGCGGATCTCGCCGCCGAGCACGGCGTGACGGTGATCGAGGATCGCGTGCTCGCGCACGTGTCGTTCGACGGCGTGACCCCTCCCTCACTGGCGAGCCTGCGCCCCGACGCGCCCATCGTCGTGGTCGAGTCGCTGTCCAAGTGGGCGTGGGAAGGCCTGCGGGTCGGGTGGTTGCGGGCGGACCCGGTGCTCGTGCGGCGACTGCGCGGACTGCGTCAGACCACCGACCTGTCGACCAGCGTCCCCTCGCAGCTGCTGGCGATCGACCTGATCGCGCAGGCTCCGGTTCTGCGCCGCACCGTGGCCACCGTGCACCGCGAAGCGGCCGACGCCGCGGCGAAGCTGCTCGCCGTCCACCTGCCCGACTGGCGGTTCCGTCCGCCGCGCGGAGGGCTGTGGCTCTGGGCGCAGCTGCCGTCGGGCTCAGCGGCCGGCTTCGCGCGCTACGCCGCGGGGCTGGGCGTGTCGGTGGCCGGGTCGGCGCAGTTCATGTCGGACGTGGATGCCGACGACCACATCCGCATCCCCGTCACCTCGACGCCCGCGGTGCTCGAGGCCGGGATTCAGCGTCTCGGCGAAGCGTGGAGGGGATACGTCGGGAGGGGCTGAACGGGCACGGATCCGGAGCCGCTCAGCGCGACGCGGCACGGCGCGGTCCCTGGGCGGTGCCGGCGCGGTGTCGTCGCGCCCCATAGTATGAAGTCGTGCCTTCACATCGTCCGGAGCGCCGCGTCGTCCCCACCTCGGCCATGCTCGCCGCCCTCGCGGTGCCGTCGCGCCTCGCGATCCTGTCGCTGCTGCTGTCGGTCGGACCCCGGACGGCGACCGAGTGCGCCGAGGTGGTGGGGGCGACGGCATCCAACTGCTCGTGGCACCTGCGCGAACTCGCCCGGCTCGGCCTCGTCGAGCGATCCGACGACGACTCCGGCGACGCACGCAAGCGACCCTGGCGCGCGACGATCACGGGCATCGACCTGGATGCCGGCGGCGGGCCCGCCGACGAACTCACGCGCGCCGCGGTGCGCTCGGCCTGGTTCGCCGACACCGACGCGCGGTTCGACGACTACCTGCGGCACGAGAGCGACCTCCCCGCACCCTGGCGCGAAGCGGCGGTGATCAGCGACTACGCCGTGCTGCTCACCGCCGACGAACTCGCCGACGTCGGCGCACGCATCGACGCGATCGTGCGCCCCTACGTGCGTGCGACCCGGGCCGACGCCCCCGCGGGCAGCGCCGTCGCCTCGATCTCGGTGCGCGGTGTCGTCGACCCGCGCTTCGTCGACCCGGGCTTCGTCGACGCGGGCTCGAGCGGCCGGCGCGCCCGGAACGCGGACGCGATGCGCCCGCGCGCCCGGGACACCGACGCCGCCGACCCGCAGACAGGACCCCCGCGCACACCCGACCTCCCCTCCCCCGACGGCGCGACGTGAGCGGCGGCACCTGGCGGTTCCCCGGTGTCGTGCGCCTGATGTCGGGCGGCGCGATCGCCGAGACCGCCGACTGGATGCTGCTGGTCGCCCTGCCCCTCTTCGTGCTCGGCGTCACCGGGTCGCCGCTGATCACCTCGATCGTCTTCGTCCTGCAGGCCGTGCTCACGGTGGCGGCCGCCCCGCTCGCGGGCCTGCTCATCGACCGCACAGACCCTTGGCACCTGATGGGCGGCACCGCGGCGCTGCAGGTGATCGCCGTGCTCCCCCTGCTGTTCGTCGACTCGGCCGCCGACCTGTGGATCGTGTCCCTCGTCGCGGTCGTGCAATCGGTACTGGGGGCGATCATCGAACCCGCGCGGCCGAGCGTGGCCGCCGCTCTCGTGCCCTCGGACCACGTCGCACCCGTGAACCAGCTGCTCGGCATCGGCTCCGGTCTCGCCCGCCTGGTCGGGGCACCGCTCGGCGGTCTGGCGCTGGGGCTCGGCGGAGTCGACGCCCTCGTCGTCGCCACCGCGGGTGCCTACGCCGTGGCATCCGTCGTGCTCTTCGCGCGGGCGAAACGGCGACCGGATGCCGCCACCCCGGCGAACGACGACACCGCGGCGCTGCGCACCCTCGAGGTCGACGCCGCGGGCGCCCCCGCGCGCGCCACGTTCTTCGGCGAGCTCGGGTCGGGACTCGCGATCGTGGCCGGCGACCGCGTGCTCCGACGTCTCATGCTCGTGGCGGTGCTCATGTCGCTCGCGCAGGGTCTGTTCTCGATCCTCTTCGTGCTGTTCGTCCCCCAGGTGCTGGGCGGCGGTGACGTCGAGATCGGCGTGCTGCGCGGCATCCAGGCGATCGGGGCTCTCGTGGCGGGCGTCGGACTGCTCAGCGTCGTCGGACGCGTCGCACCCGCGCGTCTGGCCGCCGCCTCGATACTCGGATTCGGCGTGCTGTCGCTCCTGATCTGGAACCTGCCGGCGCTGACGACGTGGTTCCCGCTGTACGTCGCCCTGTTCGCGCTGGTCGGGGCCCCGGGCCTGCTCGCCATGACCGCGATGCTGACGATCGTCGACCGCGAGACGCCCGCCGGTCACCGCGGGCGGGTCACCAGCCTGCTGTTCGCCGCACTGACCGCCCTGCAGGCGGTGGGCACCCTGGTCGGCGGGTTCATCGGCACGGGACCGGCGTTCACCGTCTCGCTGCAGGTGCAGGGGGCGCTGTATCTCGTGGCCGGCCTCGTCGCGCTGACGTTGGGGCGACGCGGATCCGCGTGACCCTCGGGAATGTCCGGACCCCTCTCTACGCTGTGTGGTGAGGGCGCAGGGAAGGCGGTTGGCATGCAGGGACTCGAAGTCACGGTTCTGCTCGGACTCGCGATGCTGGTGGGCACGGTGCTCGCGCCGCGGCTACGGGTGGCGACGCCGCTCGTGCTGCTGGTGATCGGCCTGGCGCTGGGCTTCATCCCCGAGCTCCGCGCGATCGAGCTGCCGCCCGAGACGGTGCTGCTGCTGTTCCTTCCGGTCATGCTCTTCCGCGAGGCGTGGACCACGTCGCTGCGCTCGGTCCGCCGGTCGCTGCGCTACATCATCCCCATGAGCACGCTTCTCGTCGCCGCCTCGGCCTTCGCCGTCGCCGGCGTCGCGACCTGGATGGGCGTGCCGTGGGAGGCCGCCCTCGTCATCGGAGCCGCCGTCGCCCCGCCCGACGCCACCGCGGTCGCCGCCCTCGGTCGACTGCTGCCCGCCAAGACCTTCATGAAGCTCAAGGCCGAGAGTCTCACCAACGACGGCACGGCGCTCGTGCTCTACGCCATCGCGGTGTCGCTGCTGCTCGGCGGGCAGGTCACGCCGTGGTCGATCACGGGCATGGTGCTGCTGTCGTACGTGGGAGGTGCGGCCGCGGGCATCGCGGTGGCCGCGCTCGCGTACGTCGCCCTGCGTCGCATGCAGTCGACGCTCACGATCAACCTCACCCTGCTGCTCGTGCCGTTCCTCGCCTTCCTCATCGCCGAACTGATCGAGGCGTCGGGCGTGCTCGCCGTCGTGTTCGCGGGGTTGATCGTGGCCTGGGTCTCGCCGCGCATCACCACCGCGATGTCGCGAAGAGCAGCCGACGCCACCTGGCCCTTCGGCGTGTACCTGCTCAACGGGGCGTTGTTCGTGCTCATCGGTCTCGAGGTGCAGCTCGTACTGCACGAGATCTCGCCGTCCGAGATCGGGATGCTGCTGCTGATCACGGTGGCCGCGTGGGTGGTGCTGTTCGTCGTGCGCTACCTGTTCCAGTGGCTCTTCTCGCCGTTCTCGCGGCCGCCCGCGGGGTCGTCGCGGTCGCTCCGGCATCGCTCCCGGGTGGTGAGCACGGTCGCCGGGTTCCGCGGCGCCGTCTCGCTCGCCATCGCCCTGTCGGTGCCGATCACGACCGCGAGCGGCGAGCCCGTCGCCGGCCGCGACGCCGTGGTCTTCGTCACCGCGGGCGTCATCGTGCTCACGCTGCTCGTGCAGGGGCCGCTGCTGCCGGCCGTCATCCGCTGGGCGAAGCTCCCCAACGACGACGCCGCGATCGAAGAGTACGAACTCGCCGAACGCGCGATCTCGGGCGCCGCGCTGGCGGCACTCGACGACCTCGCCGTCGAACACGGCATCAGCGACCGGGTGCGCGACCGTGCCCGACGCGAGGGCTACGAGCGCCTCGAACTCGCCAACGCACGCGCCGTGGCCCGCCAACGCGCGATCGAGGAACGCGACCTGGCCGAGCTCGACGCTTCGCTCGACGACGACGCCGGCGAGTCCTCGACGATGGGCCCCGTCCCGCCCGAGGCTACGGACGAGGGCCGCCCGCGACGCCGGCTTCCCGCGCCCCCCGACGGCACCCACGGCGGCACGGGCGGAGCCGACGCCGCCGGAATGGACACCGGCGACGCCGCCGCACGGCTCGCCGCCGGCCCGCTCGAGATGATCGCCGTCAGCGACGACATCGACGTGACGCAGCGTTCCCCGCTGCTGCGCCACAAAGAGGCCGTGCGACTGCGTCTGGCGGTGCTCGACCGCAAGCGCGAGGTGCTGCTGCGGCTGCGCCGCGAGGGGACGATCGACGACCTCGTCGCGCGCAAGATCCTCGCCGGGCTCGATCTCGACGAGATCCGCGCGCGCGGGATCGAGAAGTCGAACGACTGAGCGGGCGGCACCCGACGGCTCGACCGGGCTCACCGCCACGCGGCGACGCGGAGCCGGTGGTCACGCACGGATTCTCGGGCGTGCGGCAGCACGATGACGCCTCCGGCACCGGGGCGACGACTCCGCGTCAGGCCAGCACGAGCTCGATGTTCTCGTGATCAGCGAACACGCGCAGCACGAGGTCGAAGTACGTCTCGCCCGCTCCCGCGTCGAGGGCGTCGAGCGCTCTCTGCGCCGGTCCCGCGGCGTACACCTCGGGCCTCTCGAGCTTCGCGCGGTAGTACGCCCGAGTCGCCTCGACCCCCAGCGCCGCGCGTGACGCGGCGTGGTCGACCCAGGTCACGCAGGCCGGGGCCGCCCCGTCGAGCACACCGAACCCGCCGTACAGCAGGTCGTCGAGCGCGTCGAGGCTCTCCCCCAGCGTCCACGGCTCGTCGGGCATGAGCACGCGACCCAGTTCGCGGTAGAGCGAGGCGATGCCGTCGACGCGCGATCCCTCGAGGCGCAAGGTGAGCGGGCTCATGGCGTCTTCCTCTTCTCGATTCTCACGACGAAGGGCCGGAGCCTGACGGCATCCGACCCTCTCGCGACGAGCCCGAGGCCCGCACGTGGACGACCTCAGTTGCCGCCGTTGATGACCGACAGGTAGGCACCGAAGGGGCGCGAGGCGTCGGTGGTGGCGAAGTCGTCGGCAAGGCCCTCGTGGGGCGTGTTCACGTTGTGCATTCCCCGAGTGTGACCGACCGGACCCCGAGATCGACGTCGGTTGACATTCAGCTTTACTTCATCTAGCTAACTACTCGCCTAACAAGTATTCAGCCTCAGTCCGCCGCCGTCGCCGTCGCCGTCGGCCCGAGCATGATGATGCCCGCCCCCACGAGCGCCACCGCCGAACCGATGTAGTCCCACGAGGTGGGGCGGAACCCGTCGACGACGATCCCCCACGCGAGCGAGCCGGCCACGAACACCCCGCCATAGGCGGCCAGCACCCGTCCGAAGTGCGCGTCGGGCTGCAGAGCCGCGACGAAGCCGTAGGCGCCGAGGGCCAGGATGCCGAGAAGCGCGAGCCACCACCCGCGATTCTCGCGCACCGCCTGCCAGATGAGCCAGGCCCCGCCGATCTCGGCGACCGCGGCGAGGGCGAAGAGAACGACGATACGCGCGGTGGTCATGCGTCCCAGTTTCTCCTCCAAGGCTCGTTTTCCGAACGAACAGCGCCCGAAAAGACCTCATTGCGAACCCTTACGTTACGGAGAGGGAACATCTCGGTAGTACCGAAGAAAGAGGACTACCGTTCCCCGCAAGGGGGTGAGCATGACTCGACCACGCACCGTGACCCACACCTACACGCTCGACGGCGGATGGCGCAGAGCCCACCACGAACCGCTGACCGTCGACCACGCCGACGACCTGCGCCACCAGGGGGTGACGATGGTGCGAGCGCGACGCGGGATGTTCGACAGCCGCGAGCTCTCGCTCCGCGAGTATCCGCCCCGCGCATCGACCCGGCCGCCCACGCCGGCCTGACCGGACGACGGCGCGCCTCACCGCCCGGGTGCCAGCAAGCCGCTCTCGTACGCCGCGATCACCAGCTGCGCCCGATCGTGCGCGCCGAGCTTGATCATCGTGTTCTTCACGTGCGTCTTCGCCGTGTGCGGCGAGATGTACAACAGCGCCGCGATCTCGTCGTTCGAGCGACCACGGGCCACGTGCAGCAGCACCTCGCGCTCGCGATCGGTGAGCGCGTCGAGCGAGGCGGGCGCCGGCACGTCGGCGGCGCCCGTGGCCCGCACGTACCGCTCGATGAGCGCGCGGGTCGCGGCGGGAGAGAGCAGCGCGCCGCCCTCGTGCACCGACAGCACGGCCCGCACGATGTCGTCGGGTTCGGCGCCCTTTCCGATGAAACCGCTCGCCCCGGCGCGCAGGGCCGCGACGACGTAATCGTCTTCCTCGAAGGTCGTCAGGATCAGCACGCGCGTGTCGGCCAGCGCGGGGTCGGCGCAGATCGCCGCGGTCGCCTCGATGCCGTCCATGCGCGGCATGCGGATGTCCGACACCACGACATCGGGGCGGAGCCTGCGCGCGAGCGCGACACCCGCCTCACCGTCGGCAGCCTCGCCCACCACCGAGATCCCGTCGGCGGCGTCGAGGAGGTCGCGCACGGCCGAGCGGATCAGCGACTGGTCGTCGACGACGATCGCGGTGGTCATGAGCCCGACTCCCCCGCACGCGCGGGCAGGGGCAGGCGAGCGGCCAGGCGGTAACCGCCGGGGGCGAGACCCGCCGCGAGGTCGCCGCGCACCGCGTCGACGCGCTCCCGCAGCCCCACCAGACCGAAGCCCGACGACGGCAATGCCGACTCGGCGGCCTCGGGCACGCGCTCGATCGGATTGGTCACGACCACCTCCAGGTCATCGCCGTCGCGACGCAGCAGCACGTGGGCGCGGCGGGTGGTGCCGTGCTTGAGGGCGTTCGTGAGCCCCTCCTGCACGACGCGATAGGCCACGATGTCGATCCCCCACGGGATGCCGGCGGCTTCGGCATCCGTTCCGATCTCGTCGCGCACCACGACGTCCCACCCGGCGACCCGCACCGACTCGACCACCTCGGGCACGCGCGCGAGCCCGGGCTGCACACGCACGGCGGCGTCGTCGGGCGCGCGGAGCAGGCTCATCATGGTGCCGATCTCGCCGAGCACGTCGCGCGAGGCGGTGCGGATGGTGGCGAGGGCCTCGCGCGCGCGGTCGGGGCGGTTCTCGAGCGTCGACGACGCGACCCCGGCGTTCAAACTGATGACCGAGATGCGGTGGGCGACGGCATCGTGCAGGTCGCGCGCGATGCGCAGGCGTTCCTCGGTGACGCGGCGGCTCGCCTCGGCCTCGCGCGTCTGCTCGGCGCGACGGGCGCGCTCGACCACCGCCTCGAGGTAGGCGCGACGCGAGCGGGCGGCGTCGCCGACGGCTCCCGCGAGCGCGAGCGAGAGGGCCACCTGCAGCACACGCGTGTCCATGCCGGTGACGAGGGCGACGATCACCCCCGCCGACACCACGGCCCCCACGGCGGCCAGGGTCGCCGGCACCGACGTGCGCCGCTGCGCGCGGTGGGCGATGCCGTAGGTGGCCACGACCATCGCGATCGCCCCGCCCGGCGAGAGCGTGCCGAGGGCGAGGGCGGCGATCCAGACGGCGACGCTCACGGCCAGCACGACCCGCGGCGCCCGGCGACGGAACGGCAGCGCCAGGGCGGGCAGCAGCACGAGCACGAGCACGAACGGGTGCGACGGCCGCATCTCGGCGAAGGGCACGGGCGCGAGGGCCGGGACCGCGACGAGCACGACCAGCACGACGTCGATCAGCCAGGGCCGACCGGCCCACGGCGAGCGCGGCGCCGGCTCGTTCGTCTCGTCGGGCCTCACGGCTCCAGTCTCCCGCGTCCTGCGGCCCCCGGCCATCGCCTGGCGGGGGCATTCGCGAATCCCCCACCGGGGGTAGACGACCGACCCGACGGTGGGACGCGCGTGGCTCCGCCGCGAACGAGGCTGAGGTCATGGCATCCGACCCTCCTCCCCCACTGTTCTCGATCACCGATCTGCACAAGTCGTACGGTCGCGGCTCCGCCCGCTTCGACGCCCTGCGCGGGGTGAACCTCGACATCCATCGCGGCGAGAGCGTCGCGATCATCGGCAAGAGCGGCTCGGGCAAGTCGACGCTCATGCACCTGCTCGCCCTGATGGACGCCCCGACCCGGGGCACGGTGCGCCTCGACGGGGTGGATGCCACGACCCTCCGCGGACGTCAGCTCAACCGCACCCGCAATCAGACGTTCGGCTTCGTGTTCCAGCAGTTCTTCCTCACGCCCAGCGCCTCGGTGTTCGACAACGTCGTGCTGCCGCTGAAGATCGCGGGCGTCGGCCGCGCCGAGCGGACCCGGCGGGGGCGGGCCGCGCTCGCGGAGCTCGACATGGACGACAAGGCGCGCAACAAGGCCACCGCGCTCTCGGGGGGACAGAAGCAGCGCGCGGTGATCGCGCGGGCCCTGGTGAACGACCCGCAGGTGATCTTCGCCGACGAGCCCACCGGCAACCTCGACACGGCCACCGGGGCCGTCGTCGAAGACATCCTGTTCCGGCTCAACCGCGAGCACGGGATCACCCTGATCGTCGTCACCCACGACGAAGACCTCGCCGCGCGCTGCGACCGGCGCGTGCAGATCCGCGACGGTCTCATCGTCGCCGACGAACGGAACGCCGCATGAGAACCGTCGATCTCGTCTCGACCGCCGTCGCGAACACCTTCCGCTCCAAGACGCGCACGATCCTCACCGTGCTGGCGATCTTCGTGGGTGCCTTCACCCTGACCATCACGAACGGCCTCGGTACGGGCATCAACGCGTTCATCGACAAGACGGTCGCCTCGATGGGGGCCTCCGACGTGCTCACGGTGACCAAGACGACGTCGGCGACCTCGACCGGGCCGCAGAAGTACGATCCGGATGCCGTCGCCTCGGCGCAGCAGACCGGCGGCCGCCCCGGCGCCACGGGTGAGGTGACGGCGCTCACCGATCAGGACATCGCGACCGTCTCGCAGCTCCCCGGCGTGGAGAAGGTCGTTCCCGTGACCTCAGTGTCGATCGACTACGTCGAGGCCCCCGGCGGGGACCCCTACACGGCGCAGGTGGGCAGTCTCGTGGCCGGGCAGACGCCGCAGATCGCCGACGGGGCGGCGCCCGACGATGCCTCCGACGCGCTGCAGGTCGCGCTCCCCGACGCGCTGGTCGCACCCCTGGGGTTCGCCGACGCGAGCGACGCGGTGGGCGCGACCGTGACGATCGCCGTCACCGACCCGGTGCGCGCGCAGCACCTCGTCGAGGCGACCGTGAGCGGAGTGACCGAAGCGGCCTTCGGCGGGACGACCTCGCTCACGACCAACTCGGCGCTCGAGAAGACGCTGTTCACCCTGCAGAACACCGGCGTGCCCGCCGACCAGCTCGACCGCTACGCCTCGGCGAGCGCGACGGTGTCGTCGTCGGCGACGACCGCGCAGATCGACGAGGTCAAGGCCGCGCTGACCGACGCGGGGTACACGGGAACCACCGTCGCCGATCAGCTCGGCACGTTCGAGTCGGTGATCGACGGCATCGTGCTGGTGCTCAACGCGTTCGCGGTCATCGCCCTCCTGGCGGCGAGCTTCGGAATCGTCAACACCCTGCTGATGTCGGTGCAGGAGCGCACCCGCGAGATCGGTCTGATGAAGGCCATGGGAATGGGCAGCGGTCGCGTCTTCACCCTGTTCAGCCTCGAGGCGATCTTCATCGGTCTGCTGGGCAGCGCTCTCGGCGCAGTCATCGCGATCGGTGTCGGCACCGCCGTCAGCGCGCAACTCGCGGCGAGCCTGTTCAGCGATCTGCCCGGGCTGCAGCTGATCGCCTTCGACCCGGTGTCGATTCTGCTGACCGTGCTCGCGGTGATGGGGATCGCGTTCCTCGCGGGGACGCTCCCGGCGGCGCGCGCCGCGCGGGCCGACCCCGTGGAGTCGCTGCGATACGAGTGACGGCGGTGCGCCGAGCGGCGGGCCGGGGCGGCGGCGGATCATGCCGATGCCCCGGCCCGCCGCTCGCGCGCGGCTATCTCGCTACGACCACCGCGCCGCCGCGCGCAACCCCGACGGCGGTGGACTGATCGTCTGTCATGCTCGGGCAGTGAAGTCGTTCCGTTGCCGCGTCTGCGGAAATCCCCTGTTCTTCGAGAACTCGGTCTGCCTCTCGTGCGGCACCGGCCTCGGTTACTCGCGCGAAGAGGCCGAGATCGTGCCGGTCGATGCCCGGGGCCGGTACATCGACGCCGCCGGACTCGTCTGGCACGTCTGCCGCAACCTCAACCTGTCGGGCTGCACGTGGCTCTCCCGCTTCGAGGGCGGCCAGTGCTCGGCCTGCGAGCTGACCCGCGTGCGGCCGAACGACGCCGACGCCCGGGGTCTGTCGCAGTACCCGGTCGCCGAACGTGCCAAGCGGTGGCTGCTCGTCGACCTCGACCGCCTCGGCATCCCGATCGCGAGCAAGGCCGAAGACCCCGATCGCGGCCTCTGCTTCGACCTGCTGTCGAGCGTGGCCGAGAACGTCACCATCGGTCACGCCGACGGCGTGATCACGATCGATCTGGCCGAGAGCGACGACGCCCACCGCGTGCGCGTGCAGGGGCAGCTCGGTGAGCCCTATCGCACGATGCTCGGCCACTTCCGCCACGAGGTCGGGCACTACGTCGAGTGGGTCTTCGTCGAGGGCACCGACCGCATCGCCGAGGCGCGCGCTTTGTTCGGCGACGAGACCGCCGACTACCAGGCCGAGATCGACCGCCACTACTCCGAGGGCCCGCCGAGCGACTGGCCGGAGCGGTACATCTCGACCTACGCGAGCATGCACCCCTATGAGGACTTCGCCGAGACGTGGGCGCACGTGCTGCACATCACCGACACGATCGAGACGGCCTCCACCTTCGGGCTGACGAGCGTGTCGAGCCCCAGTGAGGTGCCGCGCTTCCGCGAGTTCGTCACCGAGGTGTGGATGCCGCTGGCCGTGGCCCTCAACATGGTCAACCGCTCCATGGGCAAGAACGACCTCTACCCGTTCGCCCTCCCCGACCCCGTGCTCGACAAGCTCGACTTCGTCGCGTCGCTGCTGTCCACCCGCTGAGCGGGCTCGGACCTCACGACGGCGCCGCGAACGCGCCGGGCGTCACACCCCACACTCGGCGGAAGTGCCGGGTCAGGTGCGCCTGATCGTAGAAGCCCGTCTGCGCGGCGGCGTCGGCCGGACGGCATCCGTTCCCCAGCAGCCGCCGCGCGGCGTCGACCCGTCGCCCCACGAGGTACCGGTGCGGGGCGATGCCGTACGTGTCGGAGAACACCCGCACCGCGTGGCTCGGGTGGGCGCCCAGTTCGGCGGCCGCCGCCGCGATCGTGAACGACTCCGTGTAGCGGGAGTCGAGCAGCGCGCGAAGCCGGCGTGCGAGGGGCACGTCGCGCGTCGCCGGGCGGGCCGTTCCGGCGTGGCGGTACACGGCATCGCGCACGGCCAGCAGCCAGTGCTCGGCCGCCATCTCGTCACCCGGGTGCGCCAGGGCCGCGTGCACCCTCCGCGCGGCCGCGTGCGCGGGCGGCGCCGTGACGGTGGGCCGGTGCGCGATCCGGCCCGTCAGCTCGTCGGGGAGCCAGTCGCGCCGAAGGTAGAGCACCTGCTTGCGGTACCCCGACCCGGTGACGGCCGGGCGCCCGTCGTGGGCGACGCCCGGGGGCAGCAGGGTCACCGCGGCGGGCGATGCCCGGTGCTCCGCGCGGTCGAGGGCGTACGTCACCGCGCCGCGGTCGACGAGCATGACGGCCCAGTCCTCGTGCGTGTGCATCGGATAGCTGTGCGCGAAGCTCGCGTGGTAGACCTCGCGCAGCATCGGCACGTCCGGGTGCCACGCGCGCACCCGGTTCTCCATGCAAGAAACGTACAAGACGCCGCAGCGCCCCGTAGCGATGCTGGAGGGATGACCGACGACACCGCCTCCCCCGCCCCGCTGTTCGACACGAAGGTGGTCGTGGTGCTCGCCGACGACCTCTCGGCCTGGCAGGAGCTCAACGTCACCGCGTTCCTCGCCTCGGGCATCGCCACCAGCGCACCCGACCTCGTCGGCGAGCCCTACCGCGACGCCGACGGCACCGACTACCTGCCGATGCTCCGCCAGCCCGTGATGGTGCTCACCTCCGACGCGGCTCTCCTGGGCCGCGCGCGGGCGAAGGCAGCCGCGCGCGACGACATCGCCCTGGCGATCTACACGCGCGAGCTGTTCACGACCTCGCACGACGCCGCCAATCGGGCCGCCGTCGCCGCCGTCGCCGCCGCCGACCTCGATCTGGTGGGCATCGCCGTGCGCGGCCCACGCAACGCCGTGGACCGCATCGTCAAGGGCGCCGTCTTCCACGCCTGAACCCCGGGACCGGGGGCGATGCGGTGCGGCCGCGCACCTCAGTGAGGCCGAAGGCGCCGCGGCACCCGTTCTAGTCGAGCGCCGCAGCCGCCGTCGCGGTGTCCAGCAGCGATGCCACCGCTTCTTGCTGTTTCACGTCGATCCCCGAGAGGGCGGCCGAGAAGGCGTCGTCGAAGCGGGTGAGGCAGTCCCACGGTTCGACGCTCAGATCGACCTGGGCGAAGATGTGGTTCGCGCGCCGGTCGTCGAGGTCGACCTCGCGGCGCAGGATGTCTCGGCGCACGAGGCGGTCGACGATGGTGGTCACTCCCGCCGACGTGACCCCGAGGTGCTGTCGCAGTTCCGAGGGGCGGATGCCGGGATTCCGGGTGATGTGCAGCACGGTGACGACGTCGACCTCGTTCAAGCCCAGAATGCGGCGGGCCTCGGCGAGACAGCGCGCTCGTTCCACGAGATACCGGTTCAGCGCGGCAACGACAGGGGAGGATTCGTTCGTCATATCGATTCAGTTCGTTTCGCGGCTCTTCTGCGCGTGTACACCTCACGGTACCCGGCGGGGCGTCGGCACCCGCCGCGGCGCGGGGCACTTGACATCGCGACCGTTGTGGTGGGGGCGCCCGTCCAGGTCTGCGGCGCGACCTCGGTGACGCGACCTGCACGGCGTTCGAGAGCGGCTCCAGCTGGATGTCGCGCGACAGGCGTCAGGTTCGCGCGTCGGCCAGCGACGCGCCGGCGATGCGACGACAACTCGCCAGGCTCTGCTGCACGGGAGCACCTGCTCCGTCGAGGGCACCCACCAGTACCTCGACCCCCATCCTGCCCAGTTGCGCCGCGGGTGCTTCCCACACCTCGAGGGGAGGATCGATCATTGCGGCCATCTCGGCGCTGGACGCGATCATCACGATCGAGATGTCGTCCGGCACCGTGATGCCCTGGCGCCTGAGGTGTGTCACGAACCCCGCGGTCGCCCCGTCGTTATGGGTGATCACCGCGGTGACGTCCGGGTACTCAGCGAGCAGTCGGGCCGCCGCGCGCGCGCCTCCGACCGCCGTGGGTTCGCAGCCGAGCGAGTCGAACGTGAAGCCACGGCGCTCCGCCTGTTCCTCGAGGGCGCGCATGATGCGCAGCGGGGGTGCGTACCCGCTCGGTGTCGGGGGCCACGGCGACGCTTCCAGCAGGAGCATCCGGCGGTGCCCTCGCTCGTACAGCGCGTCGACCGCTTCGCCGATCGTCGTCTCGAAGTCGACGTCGACATAGGGCACGCCCTCGAGGCGGGCGGTGCGGCCGATGAGCGCGTACGGCACACGGGCAGACTCGAGATAGTCGACCCGATAGTCGTCGAGCCTGACCTCCATCACGATGACGCCTTCGACCAGCCCGGAGCCGACGAGGTCGGCCAGTGCCTCTCGATCGTTTCCGGCGGGCGAGACCACCAGCGTGTAGCCGAGTTCGTGAGCGCGCTCCCCCGCTCCGGAGAAGAACCCGAACATCGCACCGGCGACGGCCTGATCGTGCACCGGATAGAGCAGGGCGATCACTCGCGTCCGCCGCGATGCCAGAGCCCGCGCCAGCACATTGGGCCGGTACCCCACGTCGACCATCGCCTGTTCGACGCGCGCTCGCGTCTCGGCGGTGACCGGTTTGGTGCCGTTGACCACGAAGGACACCGTCGCCAGAGACACCCCGGCAAGCCGGGCGACTTCGCTCATCGTCGCCATGGTCGACATCGCCTCCTCGCGCGGATTCCGAACGCACTGCGTCCGAGTGTCTCACGGTGCACAGGACCACTCGCGCAGAGTCCGTGGACGGAGGACTTGACAACATTCAGTCCGTGAGCGCATGATGATGCGCATCGGTAAAGCGCTTTACCGGCTTGCATCGCTCTCAACGAGGAGGACCGAGCGTGACGACCCAGAACCCCACGCCGCCGGCGATCCGAGTGGCCCTGATCGGCTACTCGTTCATGGGCCGCGTCCATGCCCAGGCATGGTCCAGTGCCCCTCGTTTCTTTGACATCGGCGCGCCGGTCTCCCTCGAGGCCGTCTGCGGTCGCGACGCCGAAGCGACGGGCACTTTCGCTCGGCGTTTCGGCATCCCCCGCACCTTCGGCGACTGGCGCGAGGCGGTCGCCGACCCCGACATCACGGTCATCGACATCTGCACCCCCGGTTCGTCCCACGCCGAGATCGCGCTCGCGGCACTCGCGGCGGGCAAACACGTTCTCTGCGAGAAGCCCCTGGCCAACACCCTCCAGGACGCCGCACAGATGAGGGATGCCGCAGCCTCCGCCGCACTCGACGGCATCCGATCGATGGTGGGCTTCAGCTATCGACGCACTCCCGCCCTGGCATACGCCCGCGAGCTCGTGCGGAACGGTCGGCTCGGACAGATCCGCCACATTCGCGCCCGGTACCTGCAGGACTGGATCGTCGATCCGGAGTTTCCTCTGGTCTGGCGACTTCAGGCGGACGCTGCCGGCTCGGGCGCGCTCGGCGACATCGGTGCGCACATCATCGACCTCGCGACCTTCGTGACCGGTCATCGACTGGTGGGCGTGAGCGCGCTGACCGAAACCTTCGTCCGCACCAGGCCGCTCGCCGCGGAGTCCGCGGGTTTGACGGCCGATCGGTCGGAGAAGAACGCAGCGCGGGGCCCCGTCACCGTCGACGACTCGACCGTCTTCATCGGTCGCACCGACGGCGGTGCGCTGGCGAGCTTCGAGGCCACCCGACTCGCTCCGGGATCGAAGAACGCGATGCGGCTCGAGATCGACGGATCACTCGGGTCCCTGTCCTTCGACTTCGAATCGCTCAACGAACTGCTCTTCCACGACCACACGCTGCCGGCGGCCGAGAACGGCTTCCGTCGGATTCTCGTGACCGAACCCGACCACCCCTATGCGGGGGCATGGTGGCCGGCCGGTCACGGCCTCGGCTATGACCACCTGTTCGTGCATCAAGCCGCCGACTTCGCGCGAGCCATCGCCGAAGGGATCGACCCCGAACCCTCCTTCACCGATGGCTTCGAGGTGCAGCGAGTGCTGGACGCCGTCCAGAACAGTGCCGCCGATTCCGCCGCTTGGACCCAGATCTAACCCACCGAGGACCCTCCTCACCACGAAGACACACGGCAAGGGAGCCACAATGAGAACCCACACGACAGTGCTCGCCGCGATCGCGATCGCCTCGAGCACCGCACTCCTGCTCACCGGATGCAGCGGATCGAGTGGCGGGTCGCCCAGCGGCGACGCCTCCTCTCTCACGCTGCTGGACTACTACAGCAACGAACCCGACAACGGGTTCATCCAGGCGGCCGTCGACAAATGCGCGGCGGAGCTGAATGTGACGGTCACGCGCGAGGCCGTCCCCGGCAAGGACCTCGTGCAGAAGGTGCTGCAGAAGGCATCCAGCCGCACCCTCCCGGACGTGCTGATGCTCGACAACCCCGACGTGCAGGAGATCGCGGCCACCGGAGGCCTCTCCCCGCTCTCCACGTACGACGTCGACACGTCGGGCTTCGCCAAGGGCATGCTGGATGCCGCCACCTACGAGGGCGAGGTGTACGGGCTGGCCCCGACGGCCAACACTCTCGGGCTGTTCTACAACGCCGATCTGCTCGCCGCACAGGGCATCGCTCCGCCCACGACCTGGGCGGAGCTGAAGGATGCCGCCGCGAAGCTCACCACCGGCGACACCTACGGCCTCGCCTTCTCCGCGATCGCCACGTTCGAGGGCAGCTGGCAGTTCCTGCCGTTCATGTGGACGAACGGCGGAGACGAAGCCGACCTCACGAACCCCAAAGTGGCGCAAGCGCTGCAGCTGTGGGTCGATCTCGTCCAGAGTGGATCCGCATCGTCGAGCGTCGTCAACTGGGGACAGCAAGACGTCGAGGACCAGTTCGAGGCCGGCAAGGCGGCGATGATGATCAACGGTCCCTGGCAGATCCCGTCGTTGAACGCCTCGGGCATCAACTGGAAGTCGGTCCAGGTGCCGGTGAACGAAGCGGGGCAGACCCCCGTCGCTCCCCTTGGCGGCGAGGTCTGGACCGTGCCGGTGACCGGAGACGACGCGAAGCAGGCCACTGCCGCCCGCTTCGTCGAGTGCATGTCCAGCGATGACAACCAGCTCACGCTCGCGACGGAGCGCTTCACCGTGCCGACGAAGGAAGCCCTTGCCACCGAGTACGCCAGCAAGGTGCCGGACATGGCCGCGTTCACCGAGCAGGTGCAGAACGCCCGGTCGCGCACGGGCGAGCTGGGCACGGGGTGGCCGACGGCCGCCACGCAGATCTACACCGCGATCCAACTCGCGTTGACCGGTCAGGCGTCGGCGAGCGACGCGTTCGCGAAGGCCGCGCAGGGTTGATCAGTTCATGACTGCCGTCATCGCAGAGGTGCCGGGTCCGACGCACGTCGGGCCCGGCACCGGGCGCCCACGTCGCCGGACCCGCATCACCCGAGAAAGCTTGATGAAGGCGTCCTTCATCGTTCCCGCCGCGCTCTACGTCGTCCTCTTCTTCGGTTACCCCGTGGTGAAGAACGTGATGATGAGCCTGCAGGCTTACACCTCGAAGACCTTCTTCACCGGTCAGGCCCCCTGGGTCGGACTGGAGAACTACGTCACCGTCTTCACCAGCCAGCTCTTCGGGCCGGCCATGCTCAACACGATGCTGTTCACGGTCGGCTCGATCGCCGGCCAATTCGTGATCGGCTTGGCACTCGCCCTGTTCTTCGCACGACGCTTCGCCCTGTCGGGCCTGCTGCGTTCGCTGCTGCTGCTGCCGTGGCTGTTGCCACTCATCGTGTCCAGCGCCACCTGGCGTTCGATCCTCGACAACGACAGCGGCGTCCTCAACGGGCTGCTCGTCTCGCTGGGTCTCGGAGCGGTCCCGTGGCTCACCAGCACGCAGTTCGCGTTGATCGCGGTGATCATGGTGAACGTCTGGATCGGCATCCCGTTCAACGTCACGATCCTCTACGGCGGTATCAAGGAGATCCCCGCCGAGCTTTATGAAGCCGGTGCTCTCGACGGCGCCGTGGGCTGGAAAGCGTTCCGTCACATCACCTGGCCGAACCTCCGACCCGTCGTGAGTGTGGTGCTCGTGCTGGGCGTCGTCTACACGGTCAAGGTGCTCGACATCATCCTGGGGTTGACCAACGGCGGCCCCGCCAACGCCACCCAGACGATCGCCGTGCGCTCCTACCAGGAATCGTTCGTGAACTTCGACTTCGGGGTGGGGGCGGCGTTCAGCAACATCCTGATCGTCATCTCGCTGCTGTTCGCCATCATCTATCTGCGCGCCAACCGCCGCGCCGTCGACGAGTAGGAGCCCTCCGTGTCCACGTCATCCGCGCTGCCGTCCACCCTGTCGTCGAATCAGGCGACCGTGAGCGTGATCCTGCCGTCCCACAAGGCCAACCGTGTCGCCCGCAAGACGCACTCGTGGGTCTACACGGTCATCGGCATCGGCCTGCTCGCCATCATGCTCTTCCCCGTGTACTGGATGGTGAACTCGTCACTCCAACCGTCTGGCAATACCCTCACGGCCGACTTCTTCCCGTGGAACCCGAGTTTCGCCGGTTACGAGAAAGCGCTCTCCGAGCAGGGCGCCAATCTGGTGACCAGCCTGATCGTCTCGCTCAGCACGGTCGTCACCAGCCTGGCGATCGCCGCTCCCGCCGCGTACGCGCTGGCGCAATTCCGGTATCGATGGATCACCGTCGCCCTGCTGATCGTCCTCGTCTCGCAGATGATTCCGAACATCGTGATCGCGAATGCGCTGTATTCCGCGTACAACGACCTCGGAATGCTCAACACGATCCCCGGTCTCGTCCTCGCCGATTCCACGGCCGCCATCCCGTTCGCGATCCTGATCCTCCGAGCCTTCATGATCAGCATCCCGCCGTCGATCATCGAAGCAGCGCGCGTCGATGGTGCGGGTCAGTGGCGCGCATTCTGGTCGATCGCGTTGCCGGTCGCGCGTAACTCGCTCATCACCGCAGCCGTCTTCGCCTTCCTGTTCTCGTGGAGCGATTTCCTCTTCGCTCTGACGCTGACAACGACGGATGCCGTCCGCCCGGTCACGCTCGGCATCTACACCTACCTGGGCACCCAGGTCGCGAACTGGAGCGCGGTCATGGCCACTGCCGTCCTCTCGTCGATTCCCGCCATCCTGCTGCTCGTCCTCGCCCAGAAGTACATCGCGGCCGGCGCAACGGGTGGCGCGGTCAAGTAGCCCCTCCCCCACTCCCCCATCTCACCGGCTCAGGAAAGGCCACCACGCATGTCTCTACCGACGTACCCCCCGTCCAGCCCCCTGCGCGTTCTCGTCTGGGGCGAGAACCGTCACGAACAGATCGAACCGACCGTCGCCGCCCGCTACCCCCGCGGCATGCACGGTGCGATCGCCGAGGGCATCACCGAAAACCTCGGGGACCGCGCGGTGGTCAGCACCACGACCCTCGACGAGGCGGAGCACGGACTGAGCGAGGCCGTGCTCTCTGCGACCGATGTGCTCGTGTGGTGGGGCCACGCCGCTCACGACGAGGTCGATGACGAGATCGTCGAGCGCGTGCACCGGCACGTGCTCGAAGGGATGGGACTCGTCGTCCTGCACTCCGGGCACTGGTCGAAGATCTTTCAGAAGCTCATGGGCACGACCTGCACCCTGCGCTGGCGTTCGAAGAACGATCGCGAGCTCGTCTGGACTATCGACCCGACCCACCCGATCGCTCAGGGCGTGCCTCACCCGTTCATCATCCCCGAGCAAGAGATGTACGGCGAGTACTTCGACGTGCCCGCACCCGACGAGCTGATCTTCCTCTCCACCTTCTCGGGCGGCGAGGTCTTCCGCTCCGGCATGACCTACCGCCGCGGATTCGGCAAGATCTTTTACTTCTCACCCGGCGACCAGGACTACCCGGTCTACTTCCATGAGCACGTGCGCCGTGTCATCGCGAACGGCGTGAGCTGGGCGCACACCGTGCGACCCGCTCGCGAGATCCCCATCCTGCTGCGCTACGACGAAGAGGACTTCTACAACGGGCACGGTTACGAAGGGGCGCTCGAGCGATGATTCCGGCACCCACCTCGTTCGCCACCCTGCCCGCCCAGACGGGCCCCCTCCGCGTCGTGCTCGTGGGCGCCGGCGCAATGGGACGCATGTGGATGCAGACGATCGACGCGTCGCCCGACGCGGAGCTCGTGGGCGTCGTCGATCTCGACACCGATTTCGCCGCGACATCCCTCACCCTGGCTGGTCTGGATGCCACAGCGTATGTCATCGGAACGAACGTCACCGAGGTCGCTGCTCGCACGCAAGCCCAGGCTGTGATCAACGTCACCGTGCCCGGCGCTCACCTGTCGGTGGGAACCGAGGCGCTGAACGCGGGTCTTGCGGTCCTGTCCGAGAAGCCCGTCGCGCCGACGGTGCGCGATGCACTGAAACTCGCCGAGGTCGCCCGCGAGAGTGGACAGTTGCTGATGGTGAGCCAATCTCGGCGCTATCTCGGCGGGCTCAGCCGACTGCGCGAACACGTGAACCAGCTCGGCGAGATCGGTTTTGCCAGCACGCAGTTCTTCCGTGCCCCCCACTTCGGAGGGTTCCGCGAGGAGATGGACCATGTGCTCCTCGTCGACATGGCCATTCACGCCTTCGATGCCGCCCGTTTCGTCCTCGACCAGGACCCCGTGGCCGTCTACTGCCGCGAGAGCAATCCCGGCTGGAGTTGGTTTGCGGACGGGGCGGCAGCGACCGCCATCTTCGAGATGTCGGGCGGCGCCACTTACACCTACACCGGCAGCTGGTGCAGCGACGGATTCGAGACCTCGTGGAACGGAGCCTGGCGCATCAGCGGCGCGCAGGGCACTGCCCTGTGGTCGGGTGAGGGCGACCCGACCGTCGAGTTCGCGGACGGCGTGGCGCTCGAGCCCGTACAGGTCGACGACGGCCCCGAAGAGATCGCGGGTGCTCTGGCGGAGTTCGTCTCGGCCCTGCGCACCGGCGCGTGGCCGTCGGGCGAGGTCCACTCCAACATCCTCAGTCTCGCGATGGTCGAGGCGGCCACCCGGTCGGCGGAGCTCTCGCGTCGAGTGACGATCGACGAGGTCATCGAGGCAGCACTCAACGATTGAGACGCGCGGGCACCCACCGCCACCGTGGCGGACGGGGTGCCCGTGCGGCGCTCGGCACACGGGGCACCACCAGGGCTTCCGCGAATGTGCATCACGCACTGTGACGTGCGAGGCGCTGCCCGGGAGGAAAGATGGGATGAGCGTGCTGTTCACAGAGCGACGAGTGGACGATGCTCGAGCCCCCTCGCCGAGGTCGTCCCGGGCCGCGGCTCTTTCAGGGAATCATTGCCGCTGTCCGCTCTGACCGCATGTCACCCGTCCGGGTAGCAATGGTGATGTGAAATTCATAGGATGTCTGTACCCGATCTGCAGCAACGATGCGAATGACGAGTGAGGGAGCACATGGTCCTCGACGACGAGGCGCGGCGGGGTGATCTCGCCCCGCGGGCCTGCTCGCCGCACGTTCCCCTTGCCGCGGGCGAGGCGAGGAACGTCTCGGACCCGCTTCCCTCCTCGTCGAAGAAGGAGCGCGTGAGTGAATCCGCGCCGTCATCGCTGCCCCCGATCCGATTGGCGGACGCAACCGCCGGTTCATCGACTCCGAGCGCCACACGGGCGCCCGGTGTGTATGAAAGGCCCGTCATGTCCAGGACAACGACGTCCCCCAGGCGAACTCGACTTCTCAGCATCATGGTGGCGGCGTTTCTCGTCGCGCTGACGGCGCTCGGCGTGAGCCTGCCGGCGCAGGCCGTCACGGCGCCCATCGGGACCGGAACCGCTCAGGAGATCCGCAACCAGCACAGCAGTATGTGTCTCGACAATTGGGACTCCGGCACGCTTCCGGGCACGGAGGTACGGCAGTACAGCTGCGGTGAGGGCGACGTCCAGAGATGGGCGGTTCGCGACCTCGGCAACGGCTACGCCGAGATCAAGAACGTTCTCAGTGGTCTGTGCCTCGACAACCTCGACTCGGCCACCGCCACCGGATCACCGGTGGGACTGTGGACGTGCTCCGGCGATGCGAACCAGCAGTGGCAGATCTCCGATGTCGGCGGGGGCGCCACGGTCATCAACCGTCACAGCCAACTCTGCCTCGAGAACCCGGCCTGGGCTCAGACAGACGGATCCCCCGTCAGTCAGTGGACCTGCAACGGTGGGAAGAACCAGCGGTGGGTGTTCTCGGACCCGACCTGGCAGAAGATCACATATACCCTCGAGCGTTCGTCGAACCCCTCTGCCGATGAAGTGGACGCCTACGCCCGAATCACTGACGCGATGGACCGCGCCGTCGCTCGGTACAACCGACTGGACAACATTCACCGCCACCTCACCGTCTCCTACAACACCGGCGTGCAGACGGCGGATGCCACGCTGTCCGGCTCCATCCGGTTCGGCGTGAACCGCGCCTACATGGAGGAGGGCACCGCTCTCCACGAGATGGCGCACACCTTCGGTGTGGGCACCTCGAACGCGTTCTGGAACAACTGCCAGTACGGCGGCTGGTCCTCCGCACAGCCGCTGCTTCAGACCTGGGACGGCCCGGGCGCGACCATCAACTGCGGGGGCGGACACATGTGGCCCTACGGATTGAACTACAACAGCGAGTACGGCGGGCAGGCTTTCGATCGCCACGTCAAGCTCGTTCAGGCCATGCTGACCGACGGCATGTAGTCGCACTCGGCGAGCGGGAAGAACTCGGGGTGGCCAGGATGGCCGCCCCGAGTTCTGTCGTCGTCCGGTGAATGTCGTCGCATCTTCGTGGTCACCGCGCCGGACCTATGCCCGGCGGTAGCCGATCACCGTCGCCATGCCCGATTCTGCATGGTACACGTTGTGACAGTGGGCCAACCACACGCCCGGATTGTCGGCGTCGAAGTCGACCGTGAGCGTCTGTCGCGGCAGGACGATCGACGTATCCTTTCGGGGTCCGCCCTGCGCGTGCTGGTAGGTGTGACCGTGCAGATGGAATGGATGCCACATGTCGGTGTCATTGGTGATCGTCATCCGCACGCGCTCCCCTTCCCGCACCTCACGAACACGAGCGAGTGGTTGACTCATATCGAATCGATTGCCGTCGATGCCCCAGTCGTACGCCTCCATTCCTCCCGTGAGAGCGATATCGATCGCGCGATCCGGTGCGCGCGTCATCAGACCCACACCCGAAGCTGCCGTGAGGCGGTCGGCGACTCCGAGGCGATCCCCGCTGAGTTCAGCAACGGTGGCATCCGGAGCGGGAGGTGCCCCGTCAGCGGTTCGGATCACAGCAAAGGCGCGATCGCGTTTTCCCTCGGCCTGAGCGACGAGAGGGAACACGCCATCGCCCAGGACGATCGTCGCGTCATATCGTTCTCCCATTCCCAGCAGGATGCTGTCGACCGCGGTCGGATCGACGGGGAATCCGTCGGTGTGGGTGATCGTGAGAGAGTGTCCACCGATCGCGAAGCGGAAGGCGGTGTCTCCGCCGGCGTTGATGATGCGCAGCCGAACCCTGCTTCCCGGTCGCGCCGCAAACTGGGTGGGGTCGGCCGGGGGCTTTCCGTTGACGAGATAGAGCGGGTAGTACACGTCGCCGGCGTCCCCGGCCAGCAGAGCTGATGTGGCGCCCATCAGGGTGTTTCCGATCCGCATGAACATGTCCCCCATGCCACTCATGCCACCCATCCCCGCCGAGAGATCGGTGAAGACGTCGTCCGGCGTCGCCGTGACACCGTCGAGCCAGTCGTCCAAGACGATGACCCACTCGTCGTCGTAGTTCCCGGGTTCGGCCGGATCGTCGATGATGAGTGCTCCGTAGAGGCCACGATCCAGCTGGGTACCGACGTGAGAGTGAAACCAGTACGTCCCGGGATCGGGCGCGATGAACCGATACTCGAATTCCCCGCCGGGGGCGATGGGCCGCTGGGTGAGCGGAGGGACGCCGTCCATGTCATTCCGCAGTGCCAGACCGTGCCAGTGAACGGAGAGATCGGCGTCCAGCTGATTGCGGACGTTCGCTCGCAACGTGTCTCCCGCGCGGAGACGAATGATCGGCGCCGGCACCGATCCGAAGGCCCACGTGGGCGCACTGACCCCGGCAAGATCCAGCACCGCCGGGGCCGCGGTCACGGCGACGTCCGTCACCCTGCCAGAACCACCACGGCGATGTTCGGCATCCATGACCTCGCGACCATCGGGCTGAACCCAATCGGGACGTGGCGCGCACGAAGCCAAACCGACGGCCGAAACGGCCCCCATGCTCACTCCGAGAAAGCCGCGCCGACTCAGCGTCGCTCGGAACGGTCCGTTCGTCCCCGACATCACCGCACCCTCCGCTCGCGCTCGGCCGTCGAACCGAGAATCGATCTCGTACTGACCTCGGGGTGCAGGTCCAGTCGGCGGAGCCACTGCGCATTGAGGGCGACGACGACGGTGGAGAGCGACATCAGAACTGCGCCCACCGACATCGGCAGGACGAATCCGATGGGCGCGAGCACCCCGGCGGCGAGCGGCACCGACAGCAGGTTGTAGCCAGCGGCCCACCACAGGTTCTGCTTCATCTTCCGGTACGAGGCCTTCGACAGCTGGATGACCGAGAGCACTGATCGCGGATCCGAGCTGGCCAAGATCACCCCCGCGGAGGCGATCGCGACGTCCGTTCCGGCGCCGATCGCGATTCCCACGTCCGCCTGCGCGAGCGCCGGAGCATCATTGACACCGTCGCCGACCATCGCCACCGTCCGGCCTTCGGCCTGGAGCTCGTGGACCTTCGCGGACTTGTCTTCGGGACGGACACCCGCGAAGACCCGGTCGATGCCGAGTTCCGCCGCGACCCTCGACGCGACGGCCTCGGCGTCACCGGTGATCATGACGACCTGCCGTCCCCACGCGTGCAATGCATCCACCGCCTGGCGGGACTCTTCCCGTACCGCGTCGGCGAGACGTATCGCACCGATCACCGCGCCGTCAGAGACGACGTGGAGGATGATCGCGCCTTCCTTGCGCCACTCATCCGCGATCGGCATCTCCGTCGCGCGCTCTTCAGCGAGCAGCCCCGGGCCACCGACGCGGACCGTTGCTCCCTCGACGAGCGCGGTGACACCGACGGCCGGGGAAGACGAGGAATCATTCGCTTTCGGCACGGCCAGCCCACGATCCCGGGCGAACCCGACGATCGCGCGGGCCAAGGGGTGTTCGGAATCCGACTCGGCCGAAGCGGCCAGCGCCGCGACACGATCCTCGGTGTAGCCGTCTGCGACCTGGACCGCGGTTACGGTCGGCTCACCCTTCGTGAGCGTGCCCGTCTTGTCGAACAGGATGGTGTCCACCGTGCGCATGCTCTCCAGCGCGAGGCGATCCTTGACCAGGACACCGCCCTGCGCCGCTCGCTCCGTCGCGATCGACACGACCAACGGGATGGCGAGGCCGAGCGCGTGCGGGCAGGCGATGACGAGCACGGTGATCGTGCGGACGACCGCCACGTCAGGAAGGCCGACCAGGCTCCACACGATGGCCGTGAGCGCAGCAGCGCCGAGGGCGAACCAGAACAGCCACGCCGCGGCCCTGTCGGCGAGGCGCTGCGCACGAGAAGACGAGTTCTGTGCCTCACTCACCAAGCGCTGAATGCCGGCGAGCGCGGTATTCTCACCGACCGCCGCAACTCGGACACGCATCGACGAATCGCTCGCGATCGTGCCCGCGACCACCGTCGCTCCCTCACCCCGCATAACGGTCCGGGACTCACCCGTGATCATCGACTCGTCCATGCTCGCGGAACCCGAGACGATCACACCGTCGGCAGGAACCCGCCCGCCGGGACGCACCACGACGACATCGGCGACGCGCAGATCGCCCGGAGCAACCGTACGTGTCGTATCGCCGTCGACCACCTCTGCCTCATCGGGCAGAAGCGCGGCGAGCGAGTCGAGCGCCGAGGTGGTCTGCGCGAGTGAACGCATCTCGATCCAGTGCCCGAGCAACATGATCACGATCAGCAGCGCGAGCTCCCACCAGAAATCGAGCTGATGATCAAGCAGTCCCAGGCTCGCGCCGAGAGAGGCGACGAACGCGACCGTGATGGCAAGCCCGATCAGAAGCATCATCCCGGGCTTGCGCGACCGAATCTCCGTGACAGCACCCGTCAGAAACGGCCACCCGCCCCAGACGAACATGACCGTACCGAACACCGGCGAGATTCCACTCACCCACGCGGCATCCGGGAGCCCGTATCCCACGAGCATCGCGAACATGCCCGAGAAGGCGACCACCGGCACGGCGAACGCGAGCATGACCCAAAAAAGTCGACGGAACTGCCCGACGTGATCGCCGTGACCTCCGTGCCCCATTCCTCCGTGCCCCATTCCTCCGTGTCCCCCGGCGGGATGACCCGCGCTTGCGTCCGCGCCGCGGACAGGGTGCTGGTGCAGCGAATGCTCATGGCCGCCGTGATCGTGAGGGGGCGCGTTCGCCGCGAGCACTTCGCGCGGAGAGGGGAGTGTCTTCGCCGCAGCAACGAACCTCGAGGGATCGGCATCGAAAAGAGGTCCGCAGCGAGCACAGCACAGCCAATAGCGGTGACCGTCGACATCTCGGAAGAAGCCCGCAGCTTCGGCCTCGCGTTTCACCACCACGTTCCCCGGCATCACCGGACACACCGCGAGATCACCCTCGAGTGCCGTCGATGCCGCGTCGGACGTGTGGTCGTGGTGCTCATGGTCGTGTTGCACTTCTCGTCCTCCATACCTGTAGCGGGGGTGCGTGGCCGAGCATACCCCCCGGGGGTATTGAAAAGCGCGTTTCGTCCCCATGAAGATTCGGTCCGTGTCCACACGCAGGCAGCGGGGCATGATCACCGCGGTAGTACGCCCCGCTCTTGAAGGACGTTCTCGGCAGTGTCATCAGACGGGAGAGCAGCGTTGGCGTCGTTGCGAAGGATGCTGCCCACGACGTCGGGCTTCAGCACGCTGTGGAAAGCTCGGCCGGACGCGTGAATTCGAGAATGGGCGCGGGAGCCCTTTCAGAGCCCGTAGACAGGAGGCACGACGAAAGCCCCGGCGAATCTTGCGATCCACCGGGGCTTTTCTGTCGGGATGACAGGATTTGAACCTGCGACCCCTTGACCCCCAGGCGCCCAAACGGCTCGAATCGAGATAGAACCCGCGTCGTTCCGCGGATCACATGATGCAGGACACGTCACGCGATGCATGATTTGCATGATTCTGGTCCCCTTTTGGTCCCCTAACCAGGCGTTGCAGCAAGGAGATTATCGTGCTTCGCGTCGTCCGTCCCGAAGTTGAACCGATCCCGGAGGACGGTCAGGACGGCGGCGGCGTTCGGGGTGGGTGTGTTTCGATGCAGCCCGTAGGACGGCAGTGTAAGCAAGGCAGTGAATTCCAACGCGGCGAGGAGCTTGTCGCGTGTGAATGCGTCGCTACCGAGTTGGGGGTCGGTGTCGAGTTCCTCTCGCAGTAGGAGCGCGGAGGCGCGTTCACGAACTTCGGGCGGACTGTCGACGGCAACCTTCAATCCCTCCCAGCCCGGGCGTGCGTTGCCGATGATGTTGGTGATCGCCATCATCAGCTGCCAATCGCGCCACCCCTCGTCCCGGAGCTGGTGGAGGACGATGGCCGTGCGCTCGGTACGGGCGAGCCGCGGTATGGTCACGCGTCCGATCGGCATCATGCGCTGATAGCGTCGCTCGATGTTCGCGACTGTCTCATCGTGGTCGTACCACTCCGAAAGATCGGTTCGGAGCGCAAGCTCCGCGTGCTCGGGGGACGCATCACGGACGATTCCTTCACCGAGTGGCCCGTTCGGAAGAGCTGCCATGCGTCCATAGTCCTCATCCCGGAGGAAGTCGGCTGCTTCATCGTAGGGTCGCCCTCCTGAGAGCTTGTGTCCGAGGCCTCGTGCGAACGCGTCGTTGATGAGGGCGAGGAATTTCTCTCGGTCAAGTAGAGAGTTGTCGAGTAGTAGCAGTGAAGCATCAGTGACCATGTCAACGAGCGCACGATCTTCCTGGACGCTGTTGCCTGGCTGGAGGTGGACGATCCAACGGCTGAGGTCGTTGTCTGGGATGCGCTCGAGATTCTCTGCACCAATCGGTCGATCGTCTCGGTCGGTCTTCACTTCGATGTGAATTTCGGCGGGAAGCCAGACAGCGTCTGTGAGCGCGAGTTCGGCCTGGATGATTTGTATGCCGGAAATGAGCCGCTCTGCGGCGAGCGTGTCGCGTCGTGTGTTTCGGCTCCGCACAGTCCAGGCTGCGCCGAAGGCGGTCCAGCGTATGTCCCGCGTCTCACCAGCGTCGGCGAAGGGGCGCCCGAATCCCTGTCGATCGAGTCCCCGAGCGAGGGTCTCGATGGTCCAGTGATCGTCGTTGACGAGCTGGGAGGCCATATCGTCGAGTAGCGTCTCGGTGCCCATATCGTGGGCGGTGGCTCGGATCAGGGGTTCGTAGTCAGGCGCCAGACTGTGCGCGACGTGAAGGGCGAGTGCTTCCCGCTGAAGCACCTCTGAGAGGTATGCGTGGCGGTCGAGGTTCGTGGGGTCTTCGGCGTACATGTTCTGGGCAAGTAGCGTGACGCGCACGAGCCGTGATGCTGAGCACCAGTTGCCCGCCTTGAAGTCGTTGATCGCCGCGACGGCAACGGACTGTGGCACGAAGCGACGAATGTCGGTTTGTTGAGCACCGTTGGCGGCAACTGCGGCGGCGAACGCGTGCAGTTTCGCCGCGAAGAATAGACCGAGATGCTCGTAGATCGAGGCGGCGAGCAGCATCATGGGGATGCTGTCTTCGATGGTCTCGCCGTGGCGCCACGCGATCTTTGCCTCGTGTACGTCGGCAAGGGCACGGAGCAATTGGCCGGCGCCTGCGAAGGTGATGGCTCGTGCATGGGCGCGTTCGGCCTTGGTCGCATCACCTCCGACTCGTGCGACTGCTTCATCGAGACCATCGCGGAGCTCCGCGTACTCCGGGTGGTCGGCGAGGGAGAGGGTGAGCATCTCGAACAATTCTGCTGTGTGCTCGATCGGGAACAGCGAGGCGGATGACAACCCATCAAGGAGTGAGGCAAGCGTGGCCATGCCTCCGTCGCGGTCCCGAAGCGGAAAAGCGGATGTCTGCGCGGGCACGGTCTCGTCGGCGTCATAGGCATCAAGGACAAGCCGAAGAGTGTCACGAGGGTCACGCAACCCCTCGATCCGCTCAGGGAGATCGTTCGGGTATGCCTGGAAGAAAGCGAGGCGCACATCGATGGCGAGCAGCAATGCCTTGGCGTTTGGATACGGGCCGGCGGCGAGCGCTGTCCGAATGTGCGCGCGCAACGTCTCGTAGAAATTGTCGAGCTCAGTCATGGTGATGCTGGTGTTTCCGCGGAGTCGGGAACCGTATCCGTACTGGAGCAAGACGCTCGCGTCCTCAATAAGCGGCAGATCATCCTCGATGTCGGTGATCGCCTGGAAGAACTCGCGAACAAGAGGGTCAGCTGCATGAAGCTCCCCGGTTCCGCGGAGCGTCGCGACCGCGATCTCGTACCGGGCTCGCATTTGGACCTCGTCCGGCCCGTCACCGGTGAGGAACTCACGCATCTTTGCGATCCAGTCGCCCAAAGAACGCGCGCGGTGTGCGCGTCCACGACAAGCTCCTAGCGACACGGGCCCACCTAGTCCGTTGCGGCGAGCGGAACCCGGGCTTCACCCGTCGGCGGCGGGCGAAGCATCTTCCTCGTCGCCTACAACCTTTCCGAGAAGCCCCACGAGCATGTGTTGCTCGGGCAGCGTCAGCGCATTTAGGGCTTCGGTAGCGTTCCGCATCGCACGTTCGTGGATCTCCAGGACGAGGTCGGCGCCTTGCGGTGTCAGCGACAAGAGAATGGATCGCTGATCGGTGGACGAGCCGACCGACGTCACCAGCTGGTGGGATTCGAGTGGCTTACGGGCAGCGGACACGGCCGCCCGGCTCATGGACGTGAGAGACGCAAGGCGGTGGGGCTCAAGTGGCCCGGCAACCCACAACGCGAAACAGACTCGGAAGCCTGCCCAGGTGAGGCCGTCGGGTAACACCACGCTATCGCTGTCCGCCAACTGTCGCGTGACGCGGCGCGTGAGCAGCGTCAATAGCACGGTGGGTCCGCTTCCTAGATGCCCGAGTTCGGCTGCGGTGCGATCACCAGCCAGCTTCACGAAGTCCAGAAACCGGTCTTCAGGAAGACTCGCTCTTGACTGTGTCATTGCCTTACCCCCTTGGTGATACCCGAGGTGATTCGGGTATCACCGTTCATGTCGTCCACTACGTCAAACGGTAGAAGCGGACCTTGATCGACTGAGAGAAACGAGCGCCCGTGCTCACGAATATGTTGTCGTTCATCCATCCGTATCGTCCTGCGGGGGCCGAGAACTCGGGAACGCATCGGAAGTAATACTCGTCAGCGTCGACCTCCTCGCCTGCCGCAAGACGTTGCATCACCGCGGGGTCGCCATGACGAAGACCGCGGTTGCGACACCGCAAGTGCACACCGTCGTCCGTTTCCAGAAGGTAGAGCGCATCGATGACAGTGACCCCATCCGGGCGCGTCAGCTGCCAATCATATCCACCGACCATCTTGCCCCGGATGTGCGGGCCCTCGAAAGGCCCACCAGGGGGGATGGGAATCACCCGTTCCAGGCCATTCGGGGTGCTCCCGATGGTCACAGCAGCTGAGAGATCACCAGTCGCTTCGAAGAGAAGTTCCAGGCCTGGATCACGCATGCGGGTTCCTCATTCCTATTGGGTCTGCGGTTGTGGAAGTCGCGACGCAACTGCCCGCTCCGGATCTGACACGATGGAGCGCTTGCCTGCGGCGCTCAGACGCGAGCATCGTGTGAGTAGACTTCTCGTCCGTCCACCCAGGTCGATACCACGCGGGCCTCCCCGATCTGCTCGGGAGGTGCGGTGAACGGGTCAGTGTCGAAGATGGCGAAGTCGGCGTCATAGCCCACGGAGATTCTGCCGACTCGGTCCTCGAGGCCGTTCACATAGGCAGAACCCGCCGTGTACGCATCCCAGATCGACCTCAACTGCATGGCCTCTTCCGGCAGGAACGGGCCCGGGTTCGGCGCTCCCGTCGCGTTGCGATTCACGGCGACGTGCATCCCCGCGACCGGACTGATGTCAGAGACGGGCCAGTCACTCCCTGCTGCGATTCGGGCGCCAGCCCGCTCCAGCGTCGCAAAAGGGTACTGCAACTCGCGTAGCTGAGGATCGAGGAACGGAATGGTCAGGTCATGCATGTACGCATCGCTCTGCGCCCACAACGGCTGGAGGTTCGCGATCGCACCGAGCAGCGAGAAACGATCCGCGTCGTCCGGCTGCACGATCTGCAGGTGCGCAAGGTGATGTCGCTGCAAGGAAGGGCGCGGCAGTGACGAGATCGCGTCGAGCGCGTCCCGAACCGCTTGATCGCCCAGCGCGTGGAAGTGCATCTGGAAGCCGGCTGCGTCGAGTTCCTTGGCGGCAGACCCGAGTTGCTCGAAAGGCACGAGTCTCATCCCATGGTTCTCGGTGACATGACCGTGACCGTCGTGGTAGGGCTGGGTGAGGAGCGCGGTGAAGTTCGCGCAAGTCCCGTCCAGCATGATCTTGATTGAGTCGGCGCGAAAACGCGGCGCCCACTCGCGCGCACGATTCCTGCGCTCGATCAATTCGCCGACCTGGTCCAGTCCGCGGTTCCTGTCCCACCACAGGGCGCCCCGGACTTTCGCCTGCAGGTCGCCGCGTTCCAGTGCCTGAAGGTATACGTCGAGCGCATCGATACCGTTGTCGTGCACACGCAGAATGGCGTCCTGCCACCCGGTGATTCCGTGTGAGAAGCAGTGATCCTGGGCGACGAGCAACCCGCGGTACATGGCATCGAAATCGGGTTCGGGTGCGACGGATTGCACGAGCATTATGGCTCCCTCATGCAGGGTGCCGGATGGATATCCGTCTGCTTCTCTCTCGATGCGCCCATCGGATGGATCAGGCGAGGTCGCTCCGATGCCCGCTGCGCGGAACGCCGCGGTGTTCGCCCACGCACTGTGCCGCTCCCCGCTGCGCAAGATGGCCGGACGACCGCCTGTCGCCGCGTCGAGCTCCTGCCGCGTGGGAAGACCATTCGGAAAAACGTCCTGCCTCCACCCCCCACCGGTCACCCACGCGTCCTCCGGCAACACCGCTGCGAATTCAGCGACGATTCGAAGAACCTCCTCGCGGGTCGCCGCTTGGTTGAGATCGCACTGACCACGTTCCGCCCCTCCCATGATCGGATGCAGGTGGGCGTCGATGAAACCCGGGCTGAGAAGGCCGCCGGCGAGGTCGATCTCGTCAGCCCGCCCGATTCGATCGCCCACCTCGCCTCTGGTCCCGATCGCAGCGATGACACCGTCTACGACGCCGACCGCAGCCGGCCGCGAGCCGACCCCAGTCACGTAGATCGAACCGTTTACAAAGATCTTGGAAGCCATTTCTTGTTCCTCTCAGGACTCGTGCTCGGACACTCAGAAGTCGATGCCGTCGAGGGCATGGTGCAACGCGGCCGGCACGTGCTCAGGCAGATACCAACGCGCCTCGACGAGCTCCGCCAGCCGCCTTTCGACGCGTTCTCTGTAGACCTCGATTGAGCCGTAGAGGCCTCGCATCTCACCTGGGGAAAGGACCCGATGCTCCCAGTGCTTCATCGTCAAGGGACCATCGACATCGGCAGCCATGAATGTGCGAGGCAGGTCGACGTCGAGATAACGGACCCCGCCTCGAGCGTGCCCTGAGGGGTCTTTCACCGAGCGCAGCGCTGCGTAGTCCACACCCGCCATGTCCCGGACGTACGACGCCGGAATATCCACGACGATCGGATCGGCGCGGGGCGGTGTCACACCCCTGGTCCAGAGGACGATGTTGTCGAGGGCCGCTGCGAGAAGGAAGATCGTCGATACATGTTCCGGCTCATCAGCCAGATCACCCTCTGGCACCGGACGCGCATCGACGGGCTTCTCGTAATGAACTCTGCGAACCCCACTGATGTGACCGCGACCGGGGATCTGATAGCACCTGTAGAGGTCACCTGGCGTGTCGCTGTCGCCCCGACTGTGCCATTGGTGCTGCATGACCTCATCTTCAGTCATGAACTCCATGACGGGAACCGATGCCCCGCGGACGACGCGCCGCGGGTCGTCGAGCTCAAGCTGATCGAATTCGCCGATCGGCCTCAAGTCTTCGTCGAAGTCCAGTTCGCCATCCCGGTTGATGTTCACATACCCCATCGGCCCGAACCCGCCGCTTGAGACTCCGATCACATAGCCGTCGATGATGTCGTGACCAGCCTCGAGACTGTGCAGTTCGTGGAGATGCTCCGAAAGGTAAGTACGGAGGAAGCTACCCGACTGCGACCATCCGTTCGCAATGATCCGCTCCGCCGGCTTGAGCCCGGGGAGCAGACCGCCGCCCTCGGATGCGCGGAGAGCGCGTCCGACAGCAGCGATCATGTCCCAGAGCAGCCCGTCGTGCCCTATCGACAAGTGCGCGTACCTCGTAGAGGAGCCTGCCTTCAGCGCCTCAACGATCACGTTCTTGCACGTGAGTCCCACGTAAGCATCACCACGCTGGAGGATGTATCCCGCCGCATCAGGCCAGAACATCGATGACTCCATCCCGCCCGAAGGGTTCAGGAGCTCGAAGTGCACGTTCCCGCTAAACTTCTCCGGACTGAGAGGGAAGACGCTGACGACACGACTCGTGAACTCGGAAGTGGCGGTCACCGAATGGGGAAGAGCGCCGTTGCCATCGGCGAAAACGCGCGCCGGAGCCGAGATCGTGTATTCCCGGACGTCGTAGCCTGCGTCACGAATGGTCGCGAGGTTCTGCGAGATCTGCTCGGGGAGGTACGACGGAGATTCTGTCGCACCGGGAATCTCGTTGATCATGCCGGATGCCTTTCTCTAACTGCCTGGTCATTGGTTGAGTAGTGGACGATCACTCATCCCCATCGTCGCCAGTGGGTGTTCCGCAGCGGCAACGGAGTGGCGAGTGCAGCGCCCGTCGGACACGGTTCAACTGGGAAGAACGCGGGGAGGGATCGGCGTGTGGCCGAACGCTGAGAGCAGAGTGCGCGTGTAGGCATGTTGCGGCGCGTTCATGATCTGGTCGGTCGCGCCGCTTTCGACGATCACACCGCCCTTGAGGACCGCCATATCGTCCGTCAAATGATTGATCACCGAGATGTCGTGGCTGATAAACAGGATCGTCAACCCCAGCTCCCGCTGCAGCCCCATCAAGAGATTCAGAATCTGTGCCTGCACGGATACATCGAGTGCGGAAGTTGCTTCATCCGCTACCAGCACCCGAGGTCGACATGCCAACGCGCGGGCGATCACGACGCGCTGTCGTTGGCCACCGCTGAGGGAACTGGGAGCCCTCTCTACAAGGGCACCGCTGAGACCGACCTGCGCGAGCAGTTCGATCGCCCGGTCGCGCGCCCTGACGCGCCCCTGCCGATCTGCGACAGCAACCGCCTCGGTCACAGCGGCGAGCGGTGACAAGTACGGGTTCAGCGCCGCGAACGGATCCTGAAACACCATCTGCACGGATCGGCGCATACCGTTCCTGCGCGAACTGCGATCCCAGCGCCTGCCTTCGATGAGAATATCGCCGTCCGTCGGTCGGCGCTCGTCGACGACGAGTCTGCCCAGGGTGGACTTCCCCGATCCGCTCTCCCCGACGAGCCCTGTGATCGTACCCGCCGGAACCGCGAGGCTGATGCCTTTCAAGACCTCTGGACCGTTTCCGGTGTACCGATAACGCACGTCACGTAGCTCGATCGCTGGGGTGTCGCTCATGCCGCCACGACCTTCTCTGCATGGTGGCACGCGGCCGCGTCGCCCGCGCGCACGTTCCTGAGTTCAGGCACCGACTGGGCGCACACTTCGGTCGAGAACGGGCACCGTTCGCGGTAGACACAACCACCGTCCCGCCAATCGACAGGTGGTCGCGGGGCGCCCGGTATCGCACCCAGAACCGTCTTACGCGCTGCGAGCGTAGGATCTGCCTGGAGTAGAGCTCTCGTGTACGGGTGGGACGGTGCGGACAAGACAGTCGATGTCGGGCCGAGTTCGACGATTCGACCTCCGTACATCACGGCAACTTGATCGCAGACTCGGCGGATCACACGCATGTCATGCGACACGATGACCATTGCCATGTTTCGTTCCTTCTGCACCTGCTGAATCAAACCGAGCACCTCGTTCTGGACTGTCGCGTCCAGGGCTGTCGTCGGTTCGTCAGCAACGAGGATGTCGGGGTCGCCCGCGAGCGCGAAGGCCAGCATCACGCGCTGCCGCATCCCGCCGGAAAGCTCGTGGGGATAACTGCGAAGCACCCGGTCAGGGTCGCGCATCTGCACTTGTTGCATCAGCACGCGTGATTTGTCGCGCTTCACTATCCGGGTGCCGACGAGGATGTCGTTGAGCTGACTGCCCACCCTGCGCACGGGATTGAGGCCGGCCATGGAGGCTTGCGGCATATACCCGACGCGTCGACGCCGCAGTTGAGCCCAGCGGCGGGTATCGGCTCGCGCGAACTCTTCGCCCTGGAACTCGATCGAGCCCGCGTCGATGGTTCCACCGGAGAGGCTCAACATTCCCACCAGGGCACGGCAGAGCAGGGACTTTCCAGAACCTGTCTCCCCGACCACGCCGAGGGTCGTTCCGGGAGCAGCTTCCAGCGTGATCGGACCAAGCCTGACGCTGTCTCCCACTGAGAACTCGAGGTCTCGGACTCGCAGGCTGAGCTGCGCTTCCGGCGCCGTGTCCAGAGTCATTCCTGTCTCCTCAGTTTGCGCGAAGTGCGATCGAGCAGTCCGTCGGCGATGACCGACGCTGCGACCGCCGAGATGGTCAACGCGAGCGCAGGGAAGATGACCTGCCACCAGGCGAAGACGATTGAGGAGCGCCCCTCGTACATCATCGATCCCCATTCCGGAGTGGGCGGCGGTACACCAGCTCCCAGGAACGGGAGGCTGGCGACGAATCCGACGATGATCACGGCGTCGGCGACCGCATAGGTCCCGGTCACGGCAATCACAGCAGGCATGATGTGGCGGAACGTGATCCGACCTTTCCCATATCCCATCAACTCGGCGGCGACGATGTAGTCGCGTGATCGGAGGCCAGCGGCCTCGGCACGCGCGAGACGCGCATAGATCGACCAGCCGACGACCACGATCCCGACGAGGATCTGAAACACTCCCGGCGGCGTGCCCAGCACACTGACCTGATTGCCGACGGTGAGCAGAATCAGAAGGATCAGCAGCGGAAAGGGGACGGCGATGAGTGCGTCTGTCACCCTCATCAGGACCGTACCCCAGGTGCGCCGCCTCGCCATGCCGGCCAGAGTGCCGAGGAGTGTCCCGATCGCCAGAGACACGAACGCCCCTACCAGTGCAACGAGGTAGTCGACGTGGACGGCGACGAAAGTCCGGACGAAAACGTCGCGCCCGAGCACATCGGTCCCGAATGGGTGCTCGGGGGACGGTGGCGCCAGAGGCGGCCCGCCCAGCTCGTTAGGGCCGTAGCCGATGAGGACGGGAGCGAGAAAGCTCATGATTACGAAGAGCAGGAGCACTACCGCGCCGGCGATGATCTCGGTGAGACCACGTTCGGCACGGCGTCGTTTCGCCGCGAGAGGAATAGCGGTTGTCCGCGGAATGGTAGTCACTGAACACGCACCCTTGGGTCGGCGATCGTGTAGATCATGTCGGTGATGAGGCTGATCACGACCGTGAAGATGCCTGTGAACACGGTCACCCCGACGATCACGGGATAGTCGCGTTGTCCGACGGCCGTCACGACCACCGAGCCGATTCCCGGAATCCCGTAGAGCGCCTCGATCACCACCGCGCCGCCGATGAGCACCGCCATGCTGAATCCCACAAGGGTGATGATCGGGAGAAGCACGTTGGGCAGGACGTGGCGGACGACGAGCGAGAGCCGCGAGACGCCACGGCTGATCGCGGCCTCCACGAACTCCTCGCCCATCAATCTCGTCGACTCACGCTCGATTGATCGGACGAAGATCGGCGTCATGAATAGCGCCAGGGCCAAGCTGGGAAGCCAGACGTATCGCAGCGTGCTCGGCCATTCCCTCGACCAACCCCCCGCAGGCGCCCAGTGAAGCTGAACGCTGAACAGGATGAGCAGGTAGATACCGATTAGGAAGGACGGGATGGCGATGAGGACGACCATCGACATCCGGAGGACGCGAACGCCTCGAGAGCGTACCCCGAAGGCGGGGAGGAGACCAAGCGGAACAGCGATGACGAGTGTGAAGAGGATCCCCGTGACAACCAAGGAAAGCGTGACGGGGAGGGCTTCACCGACGATGAAGAAGACCGGCTGGTCCGAAGTCATCGACGTTCCGAAGTCGCCGATCAGGAGCCCAGCGAGCTGATTCAGGACCTGAGAGAAGAGCGGTTGGTCCAGACCGAGCTGATCACGCAACGCCTCGAGCGTCTCGGGCGTCGCCTGCATACCCAGAATGGCCTGCGCCGGATCGCCGGGTACGAGCCGGACGAGCACCGCCGTCCCGACCACGATCAGCGCCACCACAATGACGAGCTGCAGGATGCTCTGCCCGACTCTCCGCACCAACCGTGACCATCGGCGTCGTCCCCGGGCAGGGGAGGAGCCTGCCGCGATGGCCTCCGTAGTGGCACTCATGATCTCTCACCCTGAGATGAGATAGAGGCGACTACGAACCCGTCCATGTCTTTTCCTTGCGCGTGAATCGAGAGGCTCGGGCGACGGGCGAGGGCGCGCGGCCTACTGGCCGGCAATCCACAACTCCGAGTTCGGCTGCAGACCGATCACGTCGACGAGGTTGGATCGAACGCCGTAACTGCCCGTCACGCCGGAGACGGGAATGATCGGCGTCCACTCTTCGAACACCTGCAACACCTGGGCAGATGCCGCTTCCTGGTCCTGCGGCGTCTGAGCTCCGAACAGATCATTGAACGCGGGCGCGATCTGTTCGTTCTCGCAACCGGCGAAGATGCACATCGTGGCAGCCGGGTCGAAGTTGCCCTTCGCAGAACTCGGAGCATTGAACTTGCTGAACGTGACGATGTTGAGGTCGAACGCGCCGTCCACCGAGTTCTGAATGAACTGCTGGTCCTCGACGGGCTGGATGTTCATGTTCAGCCCCAGCGGCTCGAGCTGCTGCTGAAGCACAGCGGCCACTCGACCCGCCTCGTCTGAGGCGCTCGCGAAGTAGCTGACGGTGAACGAGCAACCGTTCTCGCAGGCGGTGCCTTGGAGCAGCTTCTCTGCCTGGGCGATGTCCTGCTTCGCATAGACCTTCACCGGTACCGGATAGTCCGCCACGGCAGGGTACGGCCCGCTCTGAAGTATGACGTCCGGCCCGAACGCGGACGTCGCCAGGGCCTCGCGGTCGATGGCCCACGCGATCGCCTGGCGGATGCGCACGTCTTCGAACAGTCCACCCGGCCGATTGTTCGGCACGATGAACAGACTCGCGAGACCGTCGACCTGCTGAGCCGTCACGTCTCCCGAGAGCTGTGCCGACACTTCGTGCGGCAGCGCGGGAATGAAGTCCACATCGCCGCTCTGAAGGCGCTTGACGCTGGTGGGAGTGTCGGCCACCACACTGAAATCGAGCTTGTCGATGGAGGGGACGGCCCCTGCGAACGTCTCATTCCGCACGAGTGAGAACGAGCTCCCCTTGACGTTGCCTTCGGGGACGTAAGGACCGGAGAAGACGGGCTCGCCTTGGAAGTAGTCCTCGTTCGTCGCAGCGGCGGCGGGAACGATGCCCATGGCCGGGACGGCAAGCATCTGATCGAAACCCGCGAACGGCATGCTCAGCCCGATGGTCACCGTCGTCGTATCGGGCGCTGCCAGATCGACGATCATCTCCGCGTAGCTCTGGTTCGGTCCGGGGATGTCCCGCAATCTGGTGAGCGAAGCCACCACGTCTTCACTCGTCAACGGCGAGCCGTCGGAGAACGTCAGATCAGGCTTCAGGACCACGGTGTAGGTCGTGGCATCGCTGGAGGCGGTCACGCTCTCGGCGAGTACGGGCTCCGTTTCGGTCGCGCTGCCCCGAACGAACTGTACGAGTCGACCGCTGGTCAGCCCGACGATCACCGAGTCGGACAGGTAGGGGCCCGTGGCCGGATCGATCGACGTCACAGCCGTGGTCAGATCGACGTGGACTTCTGTCAGGTCAGCCGGCGCCGGGCTAGCACCGGTCCCTTCTCCGGAACATGCGGTGAGGGCCAGCGACGCGGTTGCGAGAATCGACGCCCCCCATAAGACGGTGCTTCTGGACTTCCGAATCTTGACCATCTCTACTCCTCCGTAGTGCGACGGGTGGGTCTCGCTCTGTGTCATGGCTAGGGAACTCGCGCCTTTTCTGTTCGACTCGAAGTGCTTTCGCTGGCCTTCACGACCAGAGTTCCCGCGTTGGGTACAGGCTACCCAGCCATAGCCATATCGTCAACTAGTGAATTAGCTTGGGCTTCCAGAAAATGCAAGGTCGGCCGTATTCACAGGCATCGAGGCGCAATCAGGGCAAATGTAGACCGTTGGCAGATTCAGAAGTTAACTTCTCGGCCTGTCGGACCAAGAGCGTCTGACTGTGGTCACCGGGAGAGAACCGCTGATGCCGCTGGCCGCGAAGACGAAGATCGACCTGTCACTTTCACTGAATCTTGACCTCGTCAATGTCGCCGTCACAGTGAATACCGAGATCCTGCCGTTGAGGGCGCTCGACATGGCGGCGTCGGGATCCGCGAGGCCCTCGCCAGTCATACGCATCACTCACACGACGGCTCGGGACATGTCGAGAATCTGCACCGGCCGGGAGGTGATTCACAACGCGCCGCCGCCCAGCCTGATGAGTTCCTTCGCGGCGTCCGTGACGAACGAAACCTGAGTGCGCACGAGTTCACTCGCGGTTTCGGCATCGCGACTCTCGATGGCCAGGGCCAGTCTGTGGATCAACGGGTGACCGGACTGGTCGCGCCATAGAGGAGACTGATACGTCTCGCGCCAGACAGTGGCGAGACTCAATTGCCGAAACTGGAGCTCGAGCTGCCGAGATCCGGCAAGGCTGACAATCGCAGCATGGAAGTCGAGATTGTCACGCAGGAACGCGTCGAGTGCATCGGGAGTGCCGGTTTCGCTCTTGGCCAGGGCATGCCCACGCCGGACGATGTCGAGCACTCGGTGATCTGGGGCGTCGTGCAGGTACGCGTCGAGCACACCGACCTCGATCGTCTGGCGCGCTCCATAGAAGTCATCGACGAACTCCTCAGTAATCGGCGTCGGCGTGAACACGCCTTCCTCCGAACGCAACACGAGTCCCTCAGCGAGAAGCCGTACCAGTGAGTTGTACACCAGTGCAGACTCCATCTGGAGTTCCCCGGCGAAATCGTCGATATGAATTTCCTCGCCGACGGCTGTGCGTCGCCGCAAGACGAGCTCGCGAACCGATTCGTAGCTGCTGGCTTCGAGTATCCGCTCAAGCGATCCGAATTTTCCTCGAAAGTATGCGAGAGGCTCCCCAGGCCGAGACCGCGCGTCGAGAACCTCTCCGATGAAGACGGTATGAGTTCCGCCGGGAGCTGTGTCTGCCACGCGACATTCGATGCTTGCGAGCGCACCCTCGATGAGCGGCAGTCCTCGCTCGCTTTGAGCGTATGGGACATCGCGGAACTTGTCGGCGCCTTTCGTAGCGAACCGAGTTGCGAAGTCGCGCTGTTCGAGCGCCAAGATGTTGACCGCGAATCGTCCCCGCTCACGAATGGCATCATGAGTGGAACTCGATTTGTTCAAGCACACCAGCATCATCGGCGGATCCATCGACAACGATGCCACCGCGGAAGCTGTCGTCCCGAAGAGGCGGCTATCGGACTCGGTCGTGATGATGGTCACCCCCGACGCGAAGTGCCCCGCGACGTTCCGAAAGACTCCTTGATCGAGCGCGCCGGCGGCGGCGGGATCTGTTGACTGCGACATGACTACTCCTCATTCAAGAATGATCGGGTTCCAGTGCGTGGATGCGCTTCTCAACGAGACCCGCTCGCAACGGGCAGAGCGCACTCCCAAGCTGTGTGTGTATGCGTTCAATCCGATTCGACGACCGGCAGACGAAGAACGCTTTCATGGGTGCTCCCCGTGCAGATACTCCACCTGCCGACGGTTCGCGACTCCTCGTGGAGGATCTGAAGCGGTGGCACGCCGCCCGACAACGGTCGCTTCATCCAATCTCGCCCTTGAATGGTCAGCACGAGGCTTTCGCCGGCATGAAAAGTTGTGCCGGATGCCCAGACCTCGATATTCAGGCAGACGGGCACTCCTGGTGTGAGGGGCTGCTCCGCATCATGCGGATGATAAGGGACCAAAGCGGTGGAGCGCGTGAGGTCAAGCGCTCTGTGGCTGGCTCGCAACCATCCGAGTGCGACGGGCCCGTCCGCGAAAAGCGAATTGATGGGAAAGAGCACCTCGGTTCCGTCGGCGCGCAGTTTTCGTACCACGACGAACACGTCTGCGTCCGTGCTCTCGTCCGCGCTCAACCAGATCGACAGCGAGACAGGTCCGATGACGTCCCGGTCTTGTGTGAACAGGTACGCAGCATCAAACGACTCGGTCTGCGGATCGAAAGTCGCATGGGCTCCGGTCTCGGGCGGGGCACCCGACAACGACCTGGTCGCGGCGTCCAGATGGAGCGTCTCGAAACGTTCCGCGACGGGCCAGTCAGGCAATTCCACCCATCGGGATTCGGCGGAGTCGCCCGTGTCACGCAGCTCGGCTCGGACACGAGGCCAGTCGTGGATCCCGGATTCTCGTTGTTTGAGAAAGGTGTCGAAGAACACGCGCTGCCGTTCGATGCTCGCCGGCTCATAGAAGTACTGCCACTTCTTCTGCCCATGCACCTCCAGCCACTTGTTCGGCGAAACCATCGCTGCGAACGCATTGAGCGTGCCGCGGGTGTGCAGCCCATGGTCGCTCCACGATGCGACGACGTATGCCGGCACATCTATAGTGGCGAGATCTCCGTACTTGTCGGCGTAGTACCAGTCATCGAGGGGATGCGCCTCGAGATTCGCCGCAGTGTCTTCGGTGCGGGAAAGGCCGTATGACACGTTCGTCGAGACTCGGGGCCGGAAGCCGGTTTCAGGGATCCCCCCATGCGTTGCGAACTCCCGATACCAGTCGGCGAAGCACTCCCAAGGGCTGATGGCCTTGAGCGACGGAGGCTTCACCGACGCCGCCTGGTACTGACTCCCCGCCAAGTACGAAACTCCCAGCATCCCGACCCGGCCGTTCGACCACGTACTGGCTCCCAGCCACTCGATCGTGTCGTAGAGGTCGTCGCGCTCTTGTGGGCCGTTATGGGAGAAGTCGCCTTCCGAATGCCAGAGTCCCCGGGGGTCGGCATAGGCGACGGCATAACCATGTCGCGTCCAGTAGACCGGATCCGGCGCCTCGAAGCCGGTATGTGGCGAGATCCACTCCGGATCGACTCCCGACCCGGGGAACGTGGCCTTCGTGACCCAGTGCTTCCCGTAGGGGCCCCACGCGAGCAGGACCGGAAGGTCTGTCGCCTCAGAAGTGGGCCGATAGATATCGAGGTAGATCGTAGTTCCATCGCGAAGTCGGACTGCGGCATCCTTGTCGACGATAAGCCCACCGAGATCGACGGTCTCGTGAAGCAAGGGCGGGGGCGCCGGCTTTCCGACCACGCTGGCGGGATCCGCACCCGGGCGATCGATAATCGCATGAGGGTCCAACGGCGATGACATCATGAGTGCTCCCACATCAAAACTGGAGACCGGGTCGCGCAAGTCCGAGATGGTCTCTCAGCTGTGTGCCCTCGTACTCCGTCCGAAACAGACCCCGGTTCTGCAGTTCAGGGACGAGCATGGAACAGATCCGCTCAAACCCCTCGGGGTTAAAGGGAGAATTGAGATTGAACCCGTCACACGCGGGAGTTTCGAACCACTTCTGCATCCGGTCCGCGATCGTTGCCGGCGTGCCGGCAATCCACTGATGCCCTGTCGACCGCGCTCGATCGTGAATGAGATCGCGCAAAGACAGTTCCTGCTCGACCGACTTGCGACGATAGATCTCCTGGCGGCTGGATCGCTGCGGAACCTGATCAAACCGCTCAGCAGGGACGGGTTCATCGAGGTCGAGGTCAGATAGATCCACCTTGAGGTCGCCTGCAATCTGCAGTCGCCCCTGCTCGACATCGAGGAAGGAGCTCAACTCGGCCGCAATCTCGTCAGCCTCACGCTGTGTAGATGCGACCACGGGCACGATCCCCGGGATGATCTTCACGGCGTCGGGGTCGCGCCCATTCGCAGCGATCATGGACTTGCTCGAGGCATAGAACGAGACCGCTTGGTCGAAGTCCGGCTGGGCGGTGTAGATGGCATCTGCCACCGACGTCCCCAATGCCATGCCGGGACCGGAGGAACCGGCTTGCACAAGCACCGGGTGACCCTGCGGCGGCCGGGGCATATTCAGCGGCCCCTCCACCGTGAAGTAGTCGCCCGCGAAGTCGATCCTGCGCAGTTTTGCGGTATCGAGCCACCGACGCTCGGAGCGATCCACGACCACTGCGTCATCGGACCAACTGTCCCATAGTTGCTTGACGACCTCGACGAACTCCTGTGCCCGATGATACCTCTGCGCTGGGTCAGGGGTCTCTGCGAAGCCGAAGTTCTGATAGCCATCGCCCGAAGTCACGATGTTCCAACCTGCGCGCCCCGCCGAGAGGTGGTCCAGCGACGCAAGCATCCTCGCAACGTTGTACGGATCCATGAGGGACGTAGACAGGGTCCCGATGAGACCGATATGGCGAGTTCGCGCGGCCAATGCTGAAAGCGTCGTCATCGGCTCATAGAAGCCGTTCATCATCGTGTCGCCACGCAACGTAGGTGTCGCGTGAACTACGTCACCGAAGAACAGCGCGTCGAGCTTGGCGTTCTCGGCCGTTCGCGCGATATCGGTGAGCAGGTCGAGTCCCGGCACCTCCTCTGCGCGGCTCCCTTGACGACACCAGCTGTTGCGGTGGTAGCCAAGCGGCATCACGAACGTCGTGAGAACCATCATGCGTGTCATGTCTTCAATCCGATCTTTATGGAAGGGCGGGAGAACACCGGAAAAGTGACAGAAGTCGTCGCGGTTCGCGCCCGCTGAGGGGCAAATACTGAGCATCAACGCCGTCGCAGACCGCCCCCGATGACGCCACCAGCAGCACCGACCTCGACCATCTCTTCGTCATGATCGGGCGCGTGAACGCGGAACCAGAGTTTGGAGATCTTCCATTCGCCGTTCGCGCGGACGTACTCAGTCTCGTAACGGCCTTCCGACCACGGCCCCCAAACGCGAAGCATGCCGAGCGAAGTCTTGAAGTCCGCCTGCAGTCGATGCCAGGTCCATGTGCCGCGCGCTGCATCTCCATCGACCACGATGTCCGGCGACGACAGAATGTACCCATCGTTGCTCTGCACGACAGGAACCAAGTCCCTCGTGAACATGGCATCGATGGCCTCACGACCTCGGTGCACTCCATGATGACGGATGTCGCAAAGCGCGTCCTCGGTGTAGGCGGAAGACACCGCTCGCCAATCGCGCGCCGCCAGGTCGCGAATGTACTTGTGATGAAGCGCGGCTATGGCCTGAATCGACTCGAGATCCTCGACCCTTCGCTCCAGTGCGATCAGATGCCGCGCCAGATCCTCGTGATTCACCGTCTGCCACTCCTTCGTTGCCGACTTGTTGGTCACTCGAGACGACCAACCAACCCGCCGCCCTGCCTTGACCAGCGTCAATGTCAGACTACGGAACGCGGCGTAGTTCGTCAACTACTGAATTACTTTTCCGCAGCTTCTCCCATATTTCCGGTGCCGAATCTCACATGCAATTCAGTCGTTCATGATCCGTAAGTCCGCACACCGCACGAGCACTTCCCGACACGCCTCGCTCGTCCGCTGCGGGAAGACCGAACTCGATGGGGTCGCAGGCCGGGTGCCTCCCCCCAGGGCCCTCGGCGTGGAGTCGCGACGACATCACGGCGATCATTGGTAGTGCCGGGTCGAGGGTGGACACGCGGGCGTCGGACGGGCACCCTAGTGGCTTTCGATGGCGTCACGCGCGCCGGATCGTCGTCGGCTCCGACGCGCGACACCCTCCCCAAGAAGGAAAGGAGTGGCCGTAGCTGATTTTTCTCATCGCGAGATAACTTTCGGAGCCGCGACGGCTTTGAGCCCCGCTACGCCGAACTCCTGGCCGTATCCGGACTGTTTGGTGCCGCCGAACGGAACCTGTGGATTGAGCGCGCCATGCTGATTGATCCACACAGTCCCAGCCTGCAGACGAGCGGCTACGTCGAGAGCTGCATCGATGTCAGCCGACCAGACGGACGCCCCGAGCCCCTGCGACGAGCTGTTCGCCCGTGCGACCGCGTCGTCGATGTCGAAGTACCGCAGCACGGGAATGACCGGGCCGAACTGCTCCTCGACGACGAGAGAAGCGTCGTCTGCGATGTCGACGACGACTGTGGGCTGGTAGAAGAGCGGACCGAGTTCTTCGGCGGGTGCACCGCCTGTGACGACTTTGGCCCCTCCGGACCGCGCCTCTTCGATGAGGCGGCTAACGATGTCGAACTGCCTCTGATTCTGAAGAGGTCCGAGGACGTTCCCCTCCTCGAGTCCTGGCCCCATCGGCATCGTCGAGGCGAGCCGAGAAAGGGCATCCACGACGGAGTCGTAGACGGAATCGTGCACGTACAGTCGCTTGAGCGCAGCGCACGTCTGCCCGGTGTTGATGAAGATGCCCCAGAAGAGGTCCTGGGCGATCTTCGACACGTCCGTTCCCGGTAGCACGATGCCGGCATCGTTGCCTCCGAGCTCCAAGGTGAGTCGGGCGAGGTTCTGGGCCGACGATTCGATGATCTTCCTGCCCGTCGCGGTGGAACCCGTGAACATGATCTTGTCGAGCCCGGGGTGCTTCGCGATCGCCGCGCCGACTTCGCGGTCCCCGACCACCACCGACAGGACCCCTTCGGGAAGATGCGCGTTGAACACTTCGCAGAGAGCGAGAACCGACAGGGGCGTGTACTCGCTCGGCTTCACGACCACAGTGTTGCCCATCCGCAGCGAGGGTGCGACCTGCCAGACCGAGATCATGATCGGCCAGTTCCACGGACCGATCGCTCCGACCACCCCGAGCGGGTCGTAGTGCACCTCGGCACGGGAGGTGCCGTTCTCGAAGACGACCTCGGGTTCGAGAACGGTATCTGCGGCGCCCCTCGTCCAGGCGGCTGCGGCGCCGACCTCGAAACGGGCGTTGGGGCCGTCGAGCGGTTTGCCCTGTTCGCGGGAGAGGATCACCGCGAGTTCCTCGGCGCGCGCTTCGATGTCGTCAGCGATTCGATGGAGGATTCGACTGCGCTCAGCGTGGCCGAGAGCAGCCCACGCCGGTTGAGCGCTCCGGGCCGCCGTCACGGCCGAATCGAGATCGGCCAGCCCGTGTACGGGCGCGTAGCCGATCGTCTCCCGGGTCGCTGCGTCCGGGATCGCCCGCCCGTGGCTCTCGCGGACTGTGATGGCGTCGAGAAGAGCAGTCGCGGTGGTCATGTTGTCTCCTTGTCGAATGCGGATGAGGTCGCGTCGGCTGAGCGGCCTCGCTCGGTGGCGAATCCGATCGCGAATGCGACCGGCACGACAGCGAGAAGGACGGCGGCGGTCGTCACTTCACCGCCGATGAGAGAGGTGAAGTTGGTCACCACGAGGGTGAGCACCCCGAGTAGCAGCACTGCCGCAACGGCAGGTGCGACTCGCGTCTGCCACGCTCCACCTCCCGGGTTGCTCACCGAGTAGGTGATCACGGCGATGGAGCACAGAACGTACAGCGTGATCAGGGCAGCGACGGCGAGTCCGCTGAACCACGAGAACAGGGTGAGCACGGGGTCGAGACCGAGCACGACGAACGGCAGGATCATCAGCACCGCGAGAATCGACTGAACCCATGCGGCCGCGTGGGGTGCGCTCTGGCGATTGGTGCGAGCGAGGGCGTGCGGCAGGGAACGCTGCGTCGCCAGCGCGTGGATGTATCGGTTGATGCCGTTATGGAAGGCCAGGATGCCTGCGAAGAGGGAAGTGACGAGGAGGACACCGGCCACGGGTCCGGACCAGGCGCCGAGTATGCCGACGAGTGCGTTGAATACGAAGACAGTCGAGTCACCGGAGACGACGGCTTCTTCTGCAGCGACCACCGCGGCGTCCGCACCATAGAACGAGATGAACATCCACGATACGAAAGAGAAGAACAGCGCGATGACGCCGACGGAGAGGTAGGTCGCGCGCGCCACGGTGCGGCGAGGATCCTTGGCTTCGCCGGAGTAGATGGCCGTGGATTCGAACCCGAACATGGAGGCGACGGCGAACATGAGCGCCACGCCCGGCGCTCCGGACATCACCGCCGCCGGCGAGAAGCTCGAGGCCACATCGATCGCCCCCTCGGGGCCGCCGCCCAGGACGAACGTGCCCACCGCGAAGGCGAGCAGTATCGCGACCTCCAGGCCGACCAGCACAGCGAGGACCCGCGCACCCAGCTCGATGTTGAGCGAGCCCAGGCCCTGCACGAGAACGATGGTGACGATCACCGGAACCCACCAAGGCACGACGACACCGAAGGTGGCGAGAAGCCCGCTGAAACTCGCGCCGTACAGACCGTACATTGCCGCCTGGACGGTCGCGTAGGCGACGATCGCCAGCCATGCGGAACCTGTGCCCGTCCTGCGCCCCAGCCCGGCGGACACATATGCGTAAAAGGCACCCTTCCCGTCGATCCGACGTGACATGGCGATGAAGCCGACGGCGAAGATGACGATGATGATGCCGATGAGCAGGTACGCACCGGGCGCGCCCGCCCCGTTGCCGAGCAGGATCGTCAGCGGCAAGGCACCGGCGATGCCAGTGAGCGGGGCTTGAGCAGAGAGGACGAAGAAGAGAATCCCGAGTACCCCGACGGCCCCCTTGCGAAGTGATGTGCGGTCGTCAGAATCACCTCGCTCAGCGGAGGTCATGGTAGTGGTTTCGTTTTTTGAGGACATGATGATCACCTTTGATCTCTTGTGGTTGGGTGTTGCCGATCAGGCGGACACCAGGCGGGATGCCGTGAGAACCGCGTGAGCCACCTTCAAGCCGCTCTCGATCGCTCCGTCGATGAACCCGCCCCATCCATCGGCGATGTCTGATCCGGAGAGCCGAATCCGCCCGAGCGGCTGTTGCAGCGCCGGCAGAGAATCCGAGAGGTAACCGGTTCGGTGCATCGGCCACGTTTCTTTGGAGAATTTGTCTCCGACCCAGTCGTGGCCGACACTGGCGGTGACGCGCAGGTCCGGTACGAGGCGGTTCAGCACCCGCTGAACGGCCTCTGGGTCATTGGGGTCGAGGGCCGAGGCATCGGGGCCGAACCCGATGACATAGGTGAGCCCGTCTCGCACGTACTCGGACTGGAAGAAGTTCAGCGGCCAGTCCGAGCCGCCGAGTGCGACGAACGGACGATGCTCACCCTCGACGGTGAACCACGCCTTGACTCCGAGGCCGAGCTGGCCGTGGTCGGCTGCCATGCTCACCGGTTGGGGGAGAGCCGGCTCGAAGTGGATACGCGTCAGCGTCTGCAGCGGCACCGTGAGGATCACATCTCGCGCCGAGTACTCCGTCCCGTCGACCGTTGTCACGACAGCGGATGACTGTTCCTGGGTGATGTCACGAACGTCGGCGCCGAAAACGAAGTCCGCAGGAGTGTCCTGGAGGATCGCCTCAGCGAGAGCGCGCGTGCCTCCCGCGATCTTGTATGTCGCGCACGCTTCGAAGTTGACCTTCCAGTCGCCGTTGGTCAGTGACACCCATCGCAGCGCCTGTGTGAATGCGGCATCGGCGATATTCCCATTGAAGTTGAGCGTCCAAAAGGACTCGATGAGCGCGCGTCGCTCCGCGCTGATCGGTAGTGCAGCGATCTCGTCGGCTAGGGACCGGGAGTCGACTTCCCGGACCTGTGTGCTCAAGGGGCGAAAGGGCTGGGGGAAGACTTCTCGTGAACTGGCGGTGAGGACCCGGTTGGGCTCATCGAGCAACTCGAGCAGCTCGTCTGCCGAGCCCGCGACAAGACTGGAGCCGTCCCACCAGTAGGCGTTCTCTGGCACGGGGCTGGGGGCGAGGCCGATGCCGTAGCGGCTCAGTTCGGCCCAGACGTGAGGCTGTGTCCAGTGCACCCACGTTCCGCCAAGTTCCAACTCCATCCCGAGCCGGCGATCGAGCCACGTGCGACCTCCGATGCGATCCCGCGCTTCCAGGACCAGCACCGATTGTCCGGCGCGGGACAACTCGCGGGCCGCCGTGAGCCCTGCAAAACCCGCCCCCACCACGATGGTGTCGTATGACCGTGCCATATCGGTGTCGCTCACGAGTACACGAAGAACTCGACGGTCGGCTCGAGCACGGTCCACGTCGCCGATACACCCTTGTTCATCGAAGCGGATCCACCGGCCGCGACCTCGAACGCCTCCGAGCCCTCGGGCTCGATCCGCACTCGGCCTTCGATGATGTAGATGGTCTCATCGGCGTGCGCCTCCACCACCATCGGTCCAGGCGTCTGGGCCGGTGTGATGAACCAGTAACCGGCGGCGAGCTCCTCGCGTCCGCCCTCCCCTGGACGACGCACCCACTGCACCTCGCCGACTTCGAAGGGCTCTCTTTTCGTGTGGTCCTGCGTGCTGGCGGTGATGAACTGATCAGGCATTCGTGTCCTCCTCGACGAGCCTCGCGCTTCTCTGCGCACTGGCCCAGACTAAGCAATTGCTTAGTTCAACGCAAGAGGGCATTTGTAGGGTTTAGTGGAGGTATGGCTCGACAGGTTCCCTACGGCAGCGGCCGCGATCTTCTGGTGGCGACAACAGTGGGCATCGTCGCGGAGAAAGGCCTCCGCGGGATGACGTTTCGCGCTGTCGCCGACCGGGCTGGCGTCAACAACTCGCTGATCGCTCACCACTTCGGAAACAGAGAATCGTTGCTCGCAGCCGCACTGGAGTGGAGCGTCGAGAGCTCGATCGACACCACCGGCCTGCTCGATCTCGCCACAAGCAGCGCCTTCGCTGACGGCTTGCTCGACTCCGTCGCCAAACGGCCAGAGCTACAGGCCTTCCAATACGAGATGATTCTCGAATCGCGAAGAAATCCTCGGTACCAGCCCTACGTCAGCCGCCTCTATACCCGGTATCACGAGGTCGTCGCCGCGAGCCTGAAACATCACGGCGTCGATGATCCTTCAGGCGCACTCGCCAGATCCGCTTTCGCAGCTCTGGATGGAATCGTCCTCCAGTTCATGGCTGGGGTGGACGCAGAGCTATTGCGAGCGGCATTGCAGCGGCTGTGGGAGGGGTTGCTCGACACTAGGGACGCCACTGCTGCCGCGGCCGCAGGAGGGACCAGCAGTAGGTGATCCCGCCTGCAAAAAGTCAACCAGTATCTCGGTCATCTCATCCTGACCCTCGAGTGTGCTCGTCGCTCTCGTGGCCGCCTTCTGGAGCGGCTGCGGACCACCTTTTCCCGGTCCTAGATAACGTCGACGTTGTTTCGAATGCTTGCTCCTCCCCCGCTCCCACCCGACGAGGGAGCGTCATCGAGTCTCCGAACAGTGAGCGCATCGATAGCGTCGATCTAGCAGAAGAGGGCGTGAGGAACGAACTGGTGACAGGTTGGGTTTAGGCCGCGAGCGTCAGCGGCTCGGTTAGCTTGGCCTCGAACTCGATGGGCGTCAAGCCGCCGAGGGTGTCCTGGGCTCGCTGTCGGTGGTACTTTCGCTCGATCCAGACGACGATCGCGAGGCGCAGCTCCTGCCTGGTGGCCCACCGTTGCTGGTTGAGGACGTTCGTTTGCAGCAGTGACCAGAAGCTCTCCATAGCCGCGTTGTCGCCGGCTGCGCCGACGCGGCCCATCGATCCGACCATGTCGTGGCGCCGCAGCTCGCGGGCCATCGCCCTGCTTCGAAACTGGCTCCCCCTATCGGCGTGCAGGATGCACCCGGCGACCTCACCGCGGCGCGCGATGGCGTTTCGGACGGCGTTGACGGCGAGCTTCGCGGTCATCCGATCCGAGATCGAGTAGCCGACGATGCGGTTGGAGAACACGTCCTTGATCGCGCAGCAGTAGAGCTTGCCTTCGCTCGTCCAGTGCTCCGTGATGTCCGTGAGCCAGAGCCGGTTCGGGGCGTCAGCGCGGAACACGCGTTGCACGTGGTCGTCGAACACGGGCGGGCCGGCCTTCTTGCCCTTCCCGCGGCGCCGGCGTTGCGCGGACGACAGGATTCCGGATTGCGAGCACAGCTTCCACGCCGTCCGCCGGCTCATCCGCCACCCGGCTCGACGCGCCTCGTCGGCGAGGTATCGGTATCCGAACGTTGGGTCCTCGTGGTGCGCATCGTGCAGCGCGTTGATCCGATACGCCCGAAGCACGTCCGCATCGCGGATCGGGTCGTTTCGCCACCGGTAGTAGGGCTGGCGGGCGAGCTTGAGAACCCGGCACGACACCGTCACGGGGATCCCCGCGTCGGCGAGCTCAGCAACGAGCGGGTACGTCATTTTGGGGAGCCACCGAGGCGCAGATTCGCCTGCGACAGATACGCCGCGGCCTTCCGGAGCACCTCGTTCTCCTGCTCGAGCAACCGGATCCGCTTCTTCAACTCCCGCGCCTCAGAAGCGTCGGCGGCGGTCTGACCGGGACGGTTTCCCTCCTCGACATCGGCCTGGCGGAGCCAGTTCTGCAGCGTTGCTTCGCTGATACCGAAATCGGTGGCGATCTGTTTGATGGTGACGCCGCTCTCACGGCGACGAGCGACCGCGACAACGTCCTCGCGGAACTCTCTGGGATAGGGACCGGGCATGATGACATCCTTCCCGTCAGCGCCTCCCGGCACTAACGATCAGTTGTCACCGATTCGTTCCTCACGCCCGTTCTTCGACTCCGCGGGAACGCTCATTCCCTGTGCATCACAGTATGCGCTGAGCGTGTCAAAGACCGCAGTGTGGTAGTCGAGTGGTGTCCACCCGTCGCGCTCTTCGAGTTCGAGCATGAAGTCTGCGTCGAACTCTGCATCTTCGGCCGGCTGGATGATGGTTCGTTGCGCCCACGACCCCTGCTTCTTCATCAACTTGACCCGGACCCCGAGATCGGCACGCCTGAGCGCGTCGAAAAGTCTTCCAGTTCGCTCGTCGAGATGCGTCAACTTATAGTCCGGCAAGTTGACGACGTCGATCAGGAAGGTGTTGAAGTGCGAAACGTGCTCCATCTGAGTCCCCTCTCAGTGAGTCCCGCCCCAGACGGGAGTTGATCTCTGCGAGTCATCGTATGTTCGACTACCGACATTCACGATCGAGGAGATGCAGGGTACGCCTGGTGCTACCCGCAGCTCCCCGAACGCGGTCATTGTCCAACTCCGGCCAACTCGATCGACTGTTGGCCAAGTAGAAAAGCCCAAAGGCCAACTAGCGGCGTCCCCCGTCAGCGATGATAGCCACCACCAGACCCAAAGCGATGCAGTAGACGGCATCGAAACGAAGGCTCAGGTACGCGAGGCGTTCACCGGTCATGACCTCATTCTGTCCGAGGTGCCGTGACCCAGGTGACGAGACATCCAGCGCGGCCAATCGGGACCGGGGCGGTTCTGGTCCCCTTTTGGTCCCCTTATCCACAGGGAGGGCCTCGCGGCAGGTTCGGTTATCCACAGCCCCATCCCGCCCGAAGGTCGAGGGGGACCAGAAGGGGACCAAAAATCCGGCTCTTCGAAAACAACAAAACCCTGATGAAAATAACTTCTCATCAGGGTTTTTCTGTCGGGCTGACAGGATTTGAACCTGCGACCCCCTGACCCCCAGTCAGGTGCGCTACCAAGCTGCGCCACAGCCCGTGGCATTCAATTTTCAGTTATTCGAGCCGTCCGGGAGGGGTAAACCCCCTAACCCCCAGTCAAGTGCGCTACCAAGCTGCGCCACATCCCGTTACCCGCGAGCGGGCAACTCCCCTATATTAGCCCCTCCCCGACCCCGCCGCGAACCAGCGCACGCCCCGGGCGTGTGGGGCTCGGCGGCCCGTTCTTGCGCGCGGAGGATTGTCGATGTCGGAGCCCCTCGCTACCGTCGCGTCATGACCATCGAGATCCTCCCCGCGACCGGCGACCGCTTCGACGACGCCGAGACGGCGCTCGACAGCGGTGACGGCCCCGAGTGCCAATGCCAGTGGTGGCTGCTGCCGAACGGCCCCTGGAAAGAGGCGTCCGTCGATCAGCGCACCGAGCTGTTTCGCGCCGAGCTCGACGGGCCGCGCCCGCCGGGCCTCATCGCCTACGTCGACGGCGAGCCCGCGGGATGGGTGCGCGTCGGCCCCCGTGTCGCGCAGCCCCGTCTGCTGCGCACACGCGACGTGACCTCGTCGCCCGCCGAGAGCCTCGACGCCGATGATGTCTGGGCGGTCTCGTGCTTCGTCGTGCGCACGCAGCACCGCGGGCGGGGCCTCGCGGCGAAGCTGCTGGATGCCGCGATCTTCACCGCCCGAGAAGCCGGCGCCCGGGTGGTCGAGGGGTATCCCCTCGACCCGAAAGCGGCGAAGCGCTCGTCGAACCAGCTCTTCCGCGGCACGGTGTCGGTGTTCGAAGACGCGGGGTTCACCATCGTCGACCGGCCGAAGCCCGACCGCGCGCTCGTCTCGCTCACCCTGCGGGACTGACCCGCGCGCGCCCGCGGTCACGCCAGCGCCAGCGCCCGTGACCGTGCCCGCGTGAGCCCCCGCGCCGTACGCCAGCAGCACCGACCCGTGTCGGTAACGGCGCCCGAGACGCCCACCCGCAGCACCCCACTTACGATGGGAGTTCCCCCGACGAGAGACCTGACATGACCGACGCCCCCACCAGCGCCCGCGTCGACGCGTGGCTGTGGGCGGTGCGCGTCTACAAGACCCGGTCGGCCGCAACGACCGCATGCCGCGCGGGTCACGTGCGCGTCAACGGCGACCGGGCCAAGGCGGCTCAGCCGGTGCGTCCGGGCGACGAGTTGCGGGTGCGCGTTCAGGGCTTCGACCGAATCCTGGTGGTGAAGAAGACCATCGCCAAGCGCGTAGGAGCAGCCCTCGTCGCTGAGTCGGTCGATGACCGCACTCCCCCACCGCCCCCGCGCGAGAGCGTGCCGTTCGTTCCCGTCCGCGACCGGGGAGCCGGTCGGCCGACCAAGCGTGATCGCCGCGACATCGAGAAGCTGCGCGGCCGAGACGGCGAGTGAGGCATCAGCCGCCACGACCCGGCGGCCGCAACCCCGCGCACAACCTCCGCGGTGCGCACAACCTCAGCCACCCACGCCTGAATCGCACAGAGGTTGCGCGCATCGCTGAGCGTGCGCCGCGCCACGACCCCACCGCCGCGCCGCACCGAACCAGCCACACACACGACCCGGCGGTCGCACCCCGCGCACAACCTCCGCGATGCGCACAACTTCCGCCACCCACGCCTGAATCGCACGGAGGTTGCGCGCATCATGACCGTGCGCCGAGCCGCGACAACCCCGCAGCGCCGGCGAACGAGCCCGACGCACGCGCGTGAGCTCAGTCCAACTGCTCCAGCAACCACCGCGTGCCCTGCACGACAGCGCCGAGCTCCTGCACCCGCGCGGCGAGGCCCCGATCGCTCGTCACGACGATCACCGGGCTGTGCAGCGCGACCAGCTCGCGCGTGACGGCGACGATCTCATCGTCTCCGGAACCCTCCGCGATGCGCACCGAGACCCCCGCCTCGTCGACGGTGGCGGAGCGCGCCTGGCCCTCCAGCACCGCGGTGACCGGCGGGAACCAACGCGTCGCTGACAGGCCCAGGGTGTCGGCATCCATTCCCGCCACAGCCCTCGCCGAGACACGCGCGAGCAGTCGCGACGCGGCTCCCGCGCGATCCTTCCACCAGCCGTCGGGCACCGACCCGACGACGTTGGCGACGTCGACGACCACCGCGGGGCGCGTCGACAGCGCTGTGCGCAGCGCGGGCCACGCCGAGGCGAAGCCCGGATGCAGGGGCAGAGAGTCGACCCGGTCGACGGCGACCCACTCGAGGGCCACGCTCTCAGGGTCGCTGATCACGGGCTCGAACGGCACCGTGACGTCGGCGACGAGGGTCGAGTACGACCAGATCCCGAGTTCGAGGACGCTCTCGAAACGTGCCCGCACGGCATCCGCCGGCACTCCGGCCTCTTCGCCCGACTCGCGCAGGGCGCCGTCGAGGGCCGATTCGTTCTCGTGGCGCGCACCCCCGGGCAGAGCCCAGGTGTCGCCGAAGTGACTCCACGAAACGCGGTGCTGCAGCAGCACGCCCCGCCGCGGATCGAGCGCGAGCAGACCCGCCGCACCGAAACGACCCCAGTACTTCTCGCCTGTCGGGGCGACCACCCAGGCATCGCCGGGGTCGCGGGGCCCATGCGGGCGCCGCGGTTCGCCCGGGGCGGGAGGCTGGATCGTCATCCTCCCCAGCCTGACACACCCCGGCCGCGCGTGGACCCTCGGTCGTCATACGGCGCCGTCATCGGCCGGCGTTCCTCCGCAAACGCCACGCGCCCCGGCTCCACGAGGGAACCGGGGCGCGATGAGAGCGAGGATCAGCGGTCGAAGCGCGCACCCTCGGGCTTCGGGCCCATGAGCATGAACACGAAGAGCACGATGCCACCAACCAGCGGGACCAGACCGATGAAGATCCAGAAGCCGCTCTTGTCGGAGTCGTGCAGGCGACGCACGACCAGGGCCAGGTACGGCACGATCGTCGCGAGCGACCAGATGATGTAGACGATGTAGAAGACGAGGCCGATGCCCGAGGGAGTGGCCATCATTCCGTACTCGTCGACCGTGCCGGCGCCGCCGGTGGCTGCGGCGAGCACGTTCAGGACGCCGCCGACGATGAACATGACCAGCACCCACCACCAGAACTCGCTGCGGCTGGCGCGACCCGAGAAGGTGGCGTACTTCTTGAAGAAGCGCTTGACGGCGGCGCCGATCGGCGCGCCGTAGTACGGCTGAGCCAGAGGCGGCTCGATCGTGGAATTGCTCATGGTTCCCCCAGGCTGAAGTTTCGATCACGACGGTGCGGGCGGGTATTGCACCGCCGCGAATGAACCTTATCGAACCTGAGTGTTGGCTGTGCACACGACACATGTGTGCTGTATGCCGGTCCCCTTCGCCAGGACCACGCCCGCAGACGCCGAATGCCCCGATCCCCTCGCGGGGACCGGGGCATTCGACACGCGCGTCAGCGCTGGCGCTTCTCGCGGATGCGCATGTTCAGCACGATCGGGGTGCCGTCGAAGCCGTAGATCTCGCGCAGGCGACGCTGGATGAAGCGGCGGTAGCCCGGGTCGAGGAATCCGGTCGTGAACAGCACGAATGTCGGCGGACGCGTCGCCGCCTGGGTGCCGAACAGGATGCGGGGCTGCTTGCCGCCGCGCAGCGGGTGCGGGTGCTCGGCCACGAGCTCCGACAGGAACGCGTTGAACTTGCCGGTCGGAATGCGGGTGTCCCACGATTCCAGGGCCGTCTCGAGCGCCGGCACCAGCTTGTCGAGGTGGCGGCCGGTGCGGGCCGAGATGTTCACGCGCGGGGCCCACGCGACGTGCGCGAGGTCCTGCTCGATCTCACGCTCGAGGTACCGACGACGGTCCTGGTTCTCCATGTCGTCGTCGTTCAGGCGGTCCCACTTGTTGAACGCCAGCACGAGCGCGCGACCCGATTCGAGCACCAGATCGATGATGTTCAGGTCCTGCACGCTGATCGGCTGCGAGACGTCGATCACGACGACCGCGACCTCCGACTTCTCCAGCGCCGTCGAGGTGCGCAGCGACGCGTAGAAGTCGGCACCCTGCTGAAGGTGCACGCGACGACGGATGCCGGCGGTGTCGACCAGCGTCCAGAGCTTGCCGCCGAGCTCGACGACCTCGTCGACGGGGTCGCGGGTGGTGCCCGCGAGCTCGTTGACGACGACGCGCTCTTCGCCCGCCGCCTTGTTGAGCAGCGACGACTTGCCGACGTTGGGGCGTCCCAGGATCGCGACGCGACGCGGGCCGCCGATCTCGTACCGTGCCACGGCCGAGACCTCGGGAAGCACCTTCATGATCTCGTCGAGCAGGTCGGCCACGCCGCGGCCGTGAATGGCCGAGACGGGGTGCGGCTCGCCCAGGCCGAGGTTCCAGAGGGCGGCGGCCTCGGGCTCGTGGCGGGCGTCGTCGACCTTGTTGGCGATGAGGAACACCGGCTTGCCGCTCTTGCGCAGCAGCTTCACGACGTGCTCGTCGGTCGAGGTCGCCCCCACCGTGGCATCCACCACGAACAGCACGATGTCGGCGAGGTCGATCGCGACCTCGGCTTGAGCTGCCACCGAACGGTCGATGCCGCGCGCGTCGGGCTCCCAGCCGCCGGTGTCGACGAGCGAGAACCGCCGGTCGAGCCACTCGGCCTTGTAGGTGACGCGGTCGCGGGTGACACCGGGGGTGTCCTCGACGACCGCCTCACGGCGCCCGAGGATGCGGTTCACCAACGCCGACTTGCCGACGTTCGGCCGGCCGACGATCGCGACGACCGGCAGCGCCGGCAGGAACTCGATGGCTCCTTCGCCCGACGCGAGGCCCGCGAGCAGCGCGGCATCCTCTTCGTCGAGGTCGAAGTCCTCGAGTCCCGCGCGCAACGCTTCGGCCCGCTGTTCGGCGAGCACCTCGTCGAGCTGCTCCATCTTTTCGGCGAGCTGGTCGGGCCCGCCTTCGTACTCGTCTTCAACGCCCATCGCGGGCTCCCATCGTGGAGTCGACGACGCTCAGCACGGCGTCGACGGTCTGTTCGAAATCGAGGTGGGTCGAATCGACGACCTGCACGCCGGGGGCGGCGGTGAGGAAGTCGACGACCGTGGAATCTGCGGCGTCGCGCTGGTGCAGAGCTGCGGCGACCTTGGCGGCGTCGTGCCCTGTCAGCTCGGCGCTGCGACGCGCGGCGCGCACCTCGGGCGCCGCGGTCAGAAGAATGCGCACGGGCGCGTCGGGGAAGACGACCGTGGTGATGTCGCGGCCCTCGACGACGACACCACGAAGACCCGCGGATGCCACGAGCCGGCGGAACAGCTCGTTCACCGCGTGCCGCACGGTGGCCACCCGCGCGACGCCGCTGACGGCGTCGGTCACGCGGGGTTCGCGGATCGCGGCGGTCACGTCGGTGCCACCGACGCGCACCCAGCGGTCGGACGCGTCGAGCGAGATCCCGTAGTCGAAGTCGCCGAACACCTCGACCACGGCCGTGGCGTCGGAGGTGTCGATCCCGTGCTGCAGCGCGTGCCAGGCGAGCGCGCGGTACGCGGCGCCGGTGTCGAGGAAGCCGTACCCGAGGCGGGTCGCGGCGGCCTTCGACACGCTCGACTTCCCGCTGCCGGCCGGGCCGTCGACGGCCACGACGACGGGAGCTGCTGCTCCCGCGGGCGTCGTGGTCAGCGAGGGGGTGGAGTCAGTCATGGGTGGTGCTCGCAATCCGCCATCCGCGCTGCTGGAGTCCATCGACGGCACGGCGGACCGCGTCGGGGACGACGCTGATCTCGGCCAAGCCGAAGGGGGCACCGGGCGAGTGCTCGAGGCGTAGGTCTTCGACGTTGACGTCGAGGTCACCGAGTTCGCCGAACAGGCGACCCAGCTGGCCGGAGGTGTCGTCGACCATGACGACGAAAGTATCGAAACGGCGGTTCTGGCCGTGCTTGCCGGGCAGGCGTTCGACGCCCTCGTTGCCCCGGCGGATCGTGTCGGCGACCGTGCGGCGGGCTCCCGGCACGTCGGGGTCGCGCAGGGCGTCGGCGACGTCGCCGAGGTCGGCGGCGAGCTGATCGAGCACCTCGACCACGGGGGCCGCGTTCGCGCCGAGGATCTGCACCCACAGCTCGGGGGCCGACGCCGCGATGCGCGTCGTGTCGCGCACGCCCTGGCCCGCGAGCCGCAGCGAGCCGTCGGGGGCCTCGATGAAGCGCCCGGCGAGCAGGCTCGCCACCAGCTGCGGCACGTGCGACATGAGCGCGACGGACTCGTCGTGCTCTTCGGGCGTCATCTCGATGAGCGTCGCACCGAGGTCGAGCGCGAGCCCTTCGACGAGCGACAGGTCGTGGGCCGAGGTCTCGCCGTCGCGGCAGACCACCCACGGACGCCCCACGAAGATGTCGGCGCGGGCCGAGATGGCTCCCCCGCGCTCGCGCCCGGCCATGGGGTGCGAGCCGATGTAGTGCGTGAGGTCGACGCCGCGCTCGCGCAGGGTGCGCAGCGGCTCGAGCTTCACGCTCGCGACGTCGGTGATCACGGCATCCGGGAACGCCGCGAGCTCGCGCTGCACGACGTCGGCGACGACGTCGGGAGGCGTGGCGACGACGATGAGCGAGGGCGCGTCATCAGGGTGCTCGGCGCGGCCGGCGCCGTAATCGATGGCCAGACGCAGCTGCGACGGAGACGCGTCGACGAGCACGACGTCGACGCCGCGGGCCGTGAGCGCGTGTCCGATGCTCGCGCCGAGGAGCCCCGAGCCGACGATGCGGACGGTGCCGCTCGTGCGGGTCGCCAAAGGCCCGGCCGCGCGCGCGGACGTTTCCTTCGGTTCGGTCATCGGGTCTCCTGCTGCCCTGGGCGGCGCCGCTCGCGCCGCGAGACGCGCCGCACGTCACTCAGCCGGATCGGCCGAGGTGTCGCCGTCTCGACGAGACAGCGTGAGAAGGGCGCCTCGTTCTACTGTAGTCAACTCGCGTGCCTTGCCCACCGGGAGAGTTCCCAGGTGGAGGGGACCGAACTGCCGCCGCACGAGTTCGATGACCGGGTGTCCGACCTCGTCCATCATGCGCCGCACGATGCGGTTCTTCCCCGAGTGCAGCGTGAGCTCGACCAGGCTCTCGCCCCGCGACGCGTCGAGCAGGCGTGCCTTGTCGGCGGCGATCCGCCCGTCCTCGAGGTCGACGCCCCGGGTCAGCTTCGCGATGGTCTGCGGCGTGACGAGCCCCTCGACCTTGGCGATGTACACCTTCGTCACCCCGAACGAGGGGTGGGCGAGCACGTGGGCGAGGTCGCCGTCGTTGGTCAGCACGAGCAGGCCGCTCGTGTCGGCATCCAGTCGTCCGACGTTGTAGAGGCGTTCCTCCCACTCGTCGGCCCACTCCCGCAGGTCGGGGCGACCGCGGTCGTCGTTCATCGAGCTGACGACACCGGTCGGCTTGTTCAGCACCACGTAGCGCTTGGACTCGTCGAGTTGGATGGCGACGCCGTCGACGTCGACGAGGTCGGTCTCGGGGTGGATGCGCGAGCCCAGCTCGGTGACGGTCTCGCCGTTCACGCGCACGCGTCCCTCGACGATCATGTTCTCGGCCACGCGCCGCGAGGCCACGCCCGCGTTGGCGAGCACCTTCTGCAGCCGGATGCCCTCGTCGCTCGCGGAGCCTGCGCCCCCGGTCGCTGCGCCTGTCGAAGCGTCGCTCATGTCAGTACCTCTCCGTCGAATCCGTCGGCGCCGTCGTCGAGCAACGGCGAGATGTGCGGCAGCTCGTCGAGCGAGTTGATGCCGAGGTTGACCAGCAGCTGGTCGGTGGTCCCGTAGTGGATGGCGCCCGTGTCGGGGTCGGTGAAGACCTCGGCGATCAGCCCCCGCGAGAGCAGGGTGCGAACGACCGAGTCGACGTTCACCGCGCGGATGGATGCCACCTGCCCGCGCGTGACGGGCTGCTTGTACGCGATGACGGCCAGGGTCTCGAGCGCCGCCTGCGACAGGCGCGAGGGTGCCTGGGTGTTGACGAACTCGCCGACGACGTCGTCGTACTCCTCGCGCACGTACAACCGCCATCCCCCGCCGACCTCGCGCAGTTCGAAGCCGCGCACGGGTCCGCCGGTCTGCCCGTCGTAGTCGGCGACGAGGCCCGCGACGGCCTGGCGCACCGCGGGCACGGGAGCGGCGACCGCGGCGGCGAGACTCACGAGGCTCTGCGGCTCGTCGAGCACGAGCAGGATCGCCTCGAGTCGACGGGCGACGGATGCCGGATCGGTCGGGCGGGCGACGGGCGCCGGTTGCTCCGCGGCCGCGGCGGCGTCGACGGGGGTCGCCGCGGCGTCGACGGCGACGGCGGGGGGATCAACGGTCATAGTCGGCTCCGAGGGCGGCGAGGTTCTCTTCCGACCACCGTTCGGCGGTCCAGCGCAGCGTCAATTCTCCCAGGGGTTCGAGCTGCTCGAACGACAGGGCGGCGTGGCGGTACAGCTCGAGGATCGACAGGAAGCGTGCCACGACGACCCCGGTCTCGGTGACCCCGGCCACGAGGTCGCGGAAGTTCAGGGTACCGGCGGAGCGCAGCAGGGTCACGACGATGGCGGCCTGCTCGCGGATGCTCACGAGCGGGGCGTGCAGGTGATCGAGGCCGACGGTGGGGATCTGCTTCGGGGCGAGCGCCACGACCGCCAGCGCCGCGAAGTCCGCGGCGTTCAGCGTCCATTTCAGCTCCGGCACGGCGCTGCGGTACTTCTCGTCGAGGCGCACGGCACGCGTATGGCGGCGGTCCTCGCGCTGCAGGCAGCGGGCGAACCACGCCGACACCTCTTTGAACGCCCGGTACTGCAGCAGGCGGGCGAACAGCAGGTCGCGTGCCTCCAGCAGCGCCACGGACTCGGCATCCACCAGCTCGCCCTGCGGCAGCAGACCCGCGATCTTCATGTCGAGCAGGGTCGCGGCGACCACCAGGAACTCCGACGCCTCATCGAGATCGCCGTCGGGCCCCATCGCGCGCAGGTAGGCGATGAACTCGTCGGTCACGCGGCTGAGGGCGACCTCGGTGATGTCGAGCTCGGCCCGCGAGATGAGCGTGAGCAGCAGGTCGAAGGGACCGTCGAAATCGGGAAGGGTGACGCGGAAGCCCGCGGGCTCGGGGGCCGAGGCGGGCTCGGTCACCGGCGCGGGCTCGGGCGCTGGCTCGGGCACCGACGCCGGTTGGAAGTCCGAGGCCGGAGCATCGAGCGTCGCGGCGGGGGCGCCGTCCTGCGGCGCGGCGGAAGCGGTGTCGTCAGGCGACGGCGCCACGGGCGACCAGTTCCCGCGCCAACCGCAGGTAGGCCTGGGCTGCGGCGTGCTCGGGTGCGAACTCCGTGATCGGCATGCCCGACACCGAGGCGTCGGGGAACTTGACCGTGCGGCCGATGACCGTCTCGAGCACATCGTTGCCGAATGCCTCGACCACGCGCTCGAGCACCTCGCGCGAGTGCAGCGTGCGGGGGTCGTACATCGTCGCCAGCACACCGTCGAGCTCGATCGCCGGGTTGAGGCGGTCGCGCACCTTGTCGATCGTCTCGACCAGCAGTGCGACGCCGCGCAGGGCGAAGAATTCGCACTCGAGCGGGATCAGCACGCCGTGCGCCGCGGTCAGCGCGTTGACGGTGAGCAGGCCGAGCGAGGGCTGGCAGTCGATGAGGATGACGTCGTAGTCGGCCGCGACCTTGCGCAGCACGCGCGCCAGGATCGTCTCGCGGGCGACCTCGTTGACGAGGTGCACCTCGGCCGCCGACAGGTCGATGTTGGCCGGCAGGATGTCGAGGCCCTCGACGCGCGTCGCCACGATGACCTCGCGCGGGTCGCGCTTGGTGTCGAGCAGCAGGTCGTAGATGGTCGGCACGTCGTGGGTCTGGATGCCGAGACCCGCCGACAGCGCACCCTGGGGGTCGAAGTCGATGGCGAGCACGCGGCGCCCGTACCCCGCGAGGGCGGCGGCCAGGTTGATGGTGGTGGTCGTCTTACCGACGCCACCCTTCTGGTTGCACAGCGCGATGATGCGCGCCGGACCGTGGCTATCGAGGGCGGCCGGGGTGGGGAACCCTTGGTAGGGGCGACCGGTGGGTCCGAGGATGACCTCGTCCGCGACCGTCTTCTTGCCCTTCGTGCTCGCCGACACCGAGTCTCCCGCCTTCGTCATAACGCCCCCGAGTCTAACCGCCGCCCGCTCCCCCGCCCGGTGCACGCGCCGGACGCCGGCCCGGTCGGTGCCGAGACCGCTCGGAGGCCGCCGGACGGGCCGCAGGGGGCGGCCGCCGGGCGGGGGGCGTGCCGCCGGACGCGGGCGATGCCCGCCGAAGACGCACGCGATTGACCAGGACGCACGGGATGGGCGTCGAAGCCGTACGGCCTCGGCAATCGCATGCGGTCTCGACGCCGGGCGGTGCCGGGCGCGGGGGGCGCGGGGCCGCCGGACGCGGGTCAGCGGCTGCGACGCACCGCGGCGCTGCGGGCCTGCACGGCGAGCGCGAGCACCAGCGTCGCCGCTCCCCAGGCGGCGGCGACCTTCACCAGCACACCGTAGATGAGGTGGGTCGGGGTGTAGCCCGCGTCGAAGCCGCCCGCGACAGCGAGCGCAACGATGGACGCGACGACCAGCGCGGCCGGCAGCGACAGCCACCACGCGACGCGCACGGCATCCGGAAGCACGCGGTCGACGGGCGTCGCCGCGCGCCGCGACCACCACCACAGCCCGAACGCCGCAAGACCCGCCAGCCCGAACACCCCCGAGCCGTACTGCAGCCACTTCACGCCGAGCAGCGGCCCCCACTGCTGCTCCAGCACGGGCAGCAGCGCCTCGCCCGCCCGTCCCTCGTGCGTGAAGAAGTCCCAGACGACGTGCGTGACCACACCGATCGTGAGCGAGAGCACGAGCCACACGATGCCGCGCACTCCCCCGCTCAGCGTCTCGCGGGCGGCGGCGCGAGCCCCGGCATCCCACCCGTCGGGGAGACGGTCCGCGACGACGCGGGGAGTCAGCTCCCGCGTCGCGGGGCGCAGGACGCACCTCCACACCAGCAGCAGCACGAACGCCATGACCACCGTCACCGGCAGCCACGCGAGATCGTGCGTCACCGAGTACGGGGGCACGATCCCGCGCAGGAACAGCGGAAGGTCGGGCGTCATCGCGCCGATCGCGATGGCCGCCGGCACGAGCGGTGTGCGCAGGAACGGCAGCGCGACGACGGCGTGACTGACCGTGAACGGCATGTCAGTCGAGGAACAGGCCGGCGAGCGTCTTCTTGCCGCGGCGCAGCACCGACACACCGCCCGGGAGCGTCCCCTCGACGACGGCGTCGTCGGAGGTCACCTTCTGGCCGTCGAGCGACACCCCGCCCTGCGCGATCGCGCGGCGGGCCTCGCTGAGGCTGCCCGACAGCTCGGTGGCGGTGAGCGCCTCGACCACGGTCGTGCCCCGGGCGACGGTCGCGTGCGGCAGCTCCTCGAGCGCGGTGCGCAGCACGGCGGCGTCGAGGGCCGTCACATCGCCCTGACCGAACAGGGCCTCGGTGGCGGCGATGACGGCCTCGGTCGCCTCGGCGCCGTGCACGGTCGTGACGACCTCGCGGGCGAGACGCTTCTGCGCCGCGCGCCGGAAGGGCTCGGCCTCCACCTGGGCGGCGTACTCCTCGATCTCGGCGCGCGTGAGGAACGTGAACACCTTGAGGCGCTCGAGCACGTCGCGGTCGTCGGTGTTGAGCCAGAACTGGTACATCGCCCACGGGCTGCACATCTCGGCATCCAGCCAGATGGCGTTGCCCTCGCTCTTGCCGAACTTCGTGCCGTCGCTGTTGGTGATCAGCGGCGTGCCGATCGCGTGCACCGAGGCGCCCTCGGCGCGCCGCACCAGGTCGGTGCCGCTGGTGAGGTTTCCCCACTGGTCGCTGCCGCCGGTCTGCAGCACGCAGCCGTAGGCGCGGTACAGCTCGAGGTAGTCGAGCCCCTGCAGGATCTGGTAGCTGAACTCGGTGTAGCTGATGCCCGCCTCGGAGTTCAGGCGCGCGCTCACCGCGTCTTTCTTGAGCATCGTGCCGACGCGGAAGTACTTGCCGATCTCACGCAGGAAGTCGATGGCGCTCAGCGGCGCCGTCCAGTCGAGGTTGTTGACGATGCGGGCGGCGCTGTCGCCCTCGAAGCTCAGGAAGCGCTCGACCTGCGCCCGCAGGCTGGCGACCCACTCGGCGACGGTCTCGCGCGTGTTGAGCGTGCGCTCGGCCGTGGGGCGCGGGTCGCCCACCAGACCGGTGGAGCCGCCGACGAGGCCCAGCGGGCGGTGGCCGGCGAGCTGCAGGCGACGCATCGTGAGCAGCTGCACGAGGTTGCCCAGGTGCAGGCTCGGCGCGGTCGGGTCGAAGCCGCAGTAGAACACGATCGGGTCTCCGCCGAGCAGTTCGCGCAGCTCGCCCTCGTCGGTCGACACGTGGATCAGCCCCCGATAGACCAGCTCGTCCCAGACGTTGTCGAAGGTCGGGTCGTTGGCGGGGGTGAGGGCGCTCACGGGCGCCGCGTCGATCGGTGCAGACACCGGCCCAGGGTATCAGCGGGGTCGTGGGGCTCCGGATGCCGAGACCCCGCCGCCGACGCGCTCGCCCCGCGCTCGTCACCTGCCGCTCGGTCCGCACGCGCGGCCGCGCGCTGCCGTCAGCCCGCGTGCACGCCCCACCACACGAGGAACGCCGCCGCCAACGACGTCACCCAGCTCACGAGGCTGCCGATCAGGAAGTACTCCGCGCGGTCTCCCCCGTCGCCGTCACGCGAGATCTCGGGGAAGCGCACGATGCCCTTCGCGGCCAGCACCGCGGCGATGAGCGTGTACGCCCCGGCGAGCGTCAGCACGAAGACCAGGATGCGCTCCAGCGGTCCGATGAGGCGTCCACCCTTGAGCGTCGGCGTCGCCGTCTCGTCGGGGACGACGCGGCCACCCATCTCGGAGCGGAGCGCGATGCGCACGACCGCGTTGCCGGACTCGAGCAGGAACACCAGGCACCCGACGACCAGCACGATCACGTCGACCGACACGGCGTCGGCCGGTCGGTAGGTGGTCCACATCTCGCCCAACACGCCGGGGCGGACGCGGCCCGGGGCGATGACCACGCAGGCCGCCGCGGCGAGCGCCAGCAGGGCCACGGGCCAGAGGCCCGCGCGCGCGGGACCGTGCTCGGGCACGACCCACGTCCAGATCGCGGCGACGGCGACGGCGAGCAGGCCCGCGATCACGGCATCCAGTCCCGCCGACACCACGACGAGCGCCACCGCCGCCGCAGCGAAGGCGATCCAGCGGCGGGAACGGATCATCTGGCGCACCAGGTCGACCGACCCGACGGCCAGCAGCAGAAGTCCCGCGGCGATCACGAGCGCGCTCCGCGGGTGAGGGCGGCGAAGCCCTCGACGATCGCGGCGGAGCCGGCGGAGGCCAGGGCCTGCGAGACGGCCGACTGGCTGACGCCCTCGGTCTCGGCCAGTTCGCGCTGCGAGCGACCCAGGCACCGGCCGTAGGTGAGGCGGCGCGTGCGTTCGCTCATCGTCGAGACCAGTTGGTCGCGGCTGAGCGCGTAGGCGTTGGCGAGCGAGATGGTGTCGACCATGGCGGCATCCTCTCCCTCGGCGGCCTCGATCCACGTGCGCGCGAACGGCGCGGCGCGCTGCTGCAGTCGTGCGGTTCTCTCGATCGCGGCGCGGGCTGCCCACCAGGCCGGCCCTTCGGGCACGGTGCGTCCGTCGAGCTCGATGGGTCGTACCGCGCCGACACCGACACCGAAGCGGCAGTCGATCCCGTCGGGGAGTGCCAGACGCACGAGCAGCAGCGACCCCAGCGCGTCGCCGAGTCGGTCGTACTCCCCCTGCAGTTCATCGCCCACGACGGCCTCGAGGGGCTGCCTCGCGACCGGCAGATCGCGGTCGGCGTCGCCGACGACCCGCGCGATGCGTCGCTGTGCGGCGGCGCGGTCGACGAGCTGCCTCGAGGCGACGATGTCAGCGATCACGGCGATACTCATGACATAAGCGTATCGCTTATCTTTACGGTTTGATAAGCGAAAAGCTGATACTCAGTCGACGAGTGTGCGAGCGGCGGTCTGCGCGCGCGAGACGAGCTCGTGACGCTGCTCGCTCACGCGTGCGGGCGCCGTTCCCCCCGCGCCCGTGCGGCTCGACACCGACCCCTCGATCGAGAGCACCTCGCGCACCGCCGGAGTAAGACGGGGCGAGACCGAGGCCAGCAGAGCGTCATCGGCGTCTTCGAGGCCGATCTCGCGCTCCTCGCAGGCGCGCACGAGCTCCCCCGAGATCTCATGCGCGTCGCGGAAGGCCACGCCCTGACGCACGAGCCACTCGGCCACGTCGGTCGCGAGCGAGAACCCCTGGGGGGCGAGCTCGGCCATGCGCTCGGTGTGGAACCGCAGCGTCGCGATCATGCCCGAGAAGGCCGGCAGCACGAGCTCGAGCGTGCGCACCGAGTCGAACACGGGCTCCTTGTCTTCTTGCAGGTCGCGGTTGTACGCGAGCGGAAGACCCTTGAGAGTGGCCAGCAGGCCCGACAGGTTGCCGATCATGCGGCCGGCCTTGCCGCGCGCGAGTTCGGCGATGTCGGGGTTCTTCTTCTGCGGCATGATGCTCGAGCCCGTCGAGTAGGCGTCGTCGAGCGTGACGAAGCCGAACTCGCGCGTGTTCCACAGGATGACGTCTTCGGACAGGCGCGACAGGTCGACGCCGATCATGGCGGAGATGAACGCGAACTCGGCCACGACGTCGCGCGACGCGGTGCCGTCGAGGGAGTTCTCGGCCGGACGGGCCAGGCCCAGGTGATCGGCGACCAGCTGCGGGTCGAGGCCCAGGGTCGCCCCGGCGAGCGCCCCGCCGCCGTACGGCGACACCGAGGCGCGCACCGACCAGTCGCGGAGGCGTTCGATGCCGCGCGTGAAGGCCCAGCCGTAGGCCTGCAGGTGGTGGGCCAGCAGCACCGGCTGCGCGTGCTGCAGGTGGGTGCGGCCCGGCATGATCGCGGTGTCGTGCGCCTCGGCCTGGGCGACGAGCGCGTCGATGAGGCGCAGCACCTCGCGGGTGATCGTGCGCGCGTGGTCGAGCAGGTACAGCCGCACGAGGGTGGCGATCTGGTCGTTACGGCTGCGGCCGGCGCGGAGCTTGCCCCCGAGCGCGGGCCCCACGGTCTCGATCAGCACGCGTTCGAGGGCGCCGTGCACGTCTTCGTCGCCGGGAGCGGCGACCAGGGTGCCCGCGCGCAGGCGCGCGGCCAGGTCGTCGAGACCGGCGTGCATGGCTGCGGCCTCATCGGCGTCGAGGTAGCCCGCCGCCTCGAGGGCGGCGGTGTGCGCGTGCGAGCCCGCGATGTCGTACAGGGCGAGATCCCAGTCGAAGTGCGTGGAACGGCTGAGGGCCGCCAGCTCGGGAGAGGGGCCGCCCGAGAAACGGGCCCCCCACAGGGCGCCCTCGTTCGTCGACTGACCGCTCTCGTGACTCATGCCCCCAGCCTACCGAGGCGTCTCAGCGAACCGCGGCCGGGGTCGCGGCATCCCGGCCCACGACGAAGCGCACCACGGCGTCGATCAGCGCCTCGAGGGGCCCGCGCCCCACCGTCAGCGCCCACGCGGTGCAGCCGACGACCAGGCCGAGGGTCAGCGGTCCGAAGAGGCCCAGGGCGCGGATGCCCCACAGGTCCGACGTGTCGCCCAGCACCGCGAGCGCGACGAACGCCCACACGACCAGCTGCAGCACGTAGGCCGTGAGCGGCATGGAACCGACGGCGCGGAGCGGGATCGCGAGCCACCGCACCGGCGTCCGGCACAGCAGCAGGCAGAGCCCGATCGTCGCGATCGCGAAACCGCCCGATCCGATGACCTCCCACAGCCCCGCCGAGTGGTCCTCGGCGGTGAGGACGGTGGACAGGTACCGATCGCCGGCGACGGCGGGTTCCGTCACCAGGGCCAGGCCGTAACCCGCGAGCATGAGGGCGCCACCCGACAGCAGCATCAGGGTCTGCTCCGGCAGCAGACGCAGGTCGAGGCGTCCGAGCCCCATGCCCGCCAGCAGGAACGCGATCCATACCGGGAACGGGTAGTTCCAGCCGAGCGCGGCGGAGATCTCTTCACCGAACCGGCCGCTCCAGAGGGGAGCCGCATCGAGCACGGGTTGGATCCACGGCATGACGAGGGCGACGGCCCCCGCCGTGAGGAACAGCCCGCGCGGACGCATCCCCAGAAACGGCAGCGACAGCGCGAACAGCAGCGCGTACGCGGGCAGGATCACGTACACCGGCACCCCGGTGAACACCAGCAGCATGCCGATCACCCACAGCAGCGCCCCGCGCAGTGCCAACCGCGCGGCCGCGCGAGCGCGCCGGGGTCCCTCGAGCGGACGGGGACCGCCGGTCACCAGCGCGATCGACACGCCCGCCAGCACGGCGAAGAGGATGGACGAGCGCCCGTTGACCACGTCGAGCCACGACGACGGGTCGCGCGCGACGAAGTCCTCGGTGTCGAGCAGGTGCGCGGCCAGCATGCCCAGGACCGCGAGGCCCCGGGCCAGGTCGACACCGATCAGCCGCCCCGGCCCGTCGAAGCGGGTCCAGGTGCGGCCGATCCGCGTGGTCAGCCCTGGCGCAGAAGCCACACCAGCAACGCCTTCTGGGCGTGGAGCCGGTTCTCGGCCTCGTCCCACACCACGCTCTGGCGACCGTCGATGACCTCGGCGTCGACCTCGTAGCCGCGGTCGGCGGGCAGGCAGTGGATGAAGATCGCCCCCTCGTCGGCGCGCGTCATGAGCTCGCTCGTGACCTTGAAGTCGCCCAGGTCGCGGATGCGCGCGAGCTTCTCTTCTTCTTTGCCCATCGACACCCACGTGTCGGTGACGACGACGTCGGCTCCGGATGCCGCGGCCTCGGGGTCGCTGGTGAGCGTCACCGATCCGCCGGTGGTGGCGGCGATGCGCTCGGCATCGGCGATGACGTCGGCGCGGGGCGCGTAGTCGGCGGGAGCTGCGACACGGACGTGCATTCCGGCCGTGACGCCGGCGAGCACGTACGAGTGGGCCATGTTGCTCTGCCCGTCGCCGAAGAACGACAGCGTCAGCCCCGCGAGCTCGCCCTTGTGCTCACGGATCGTCAGCAGGTCGGCGAGCAGCTGGCACGGGTGGAAGTCGTCGCTCAGCGCGTTGACGACGGGAACGCGCGTGCCGCGCGCCATCTCTTCGAGGCCCGCCTGCGCGTAGGTGCGCCAGACGATCGCCGCGACCTGACGCTCCAGCACGCGGGCGGTGTCGGAGGGGGTCTCCTTGCCGCCGAGCTGGCTGTTGGCCGTCGAGATGATGAGCGGCGAGCCGCCGAGGTCGGCGATGCCCACGGCGAACGACACGCGCGTGCGGGTCGACGACTTGTCGAAGATCACCGCGACGGTCTGGGGGCCGGCGAGCGGCTTCTGCGCCCAGCGGTCCTTCTTCAGCTCGATGGCGAGGTCGAGGATCTCGGCCTGTTCGGCCGGGCTCAGGTCGTCGTCGCGCAGCAGGTGGCGGGTCACGCGGGGGCTCCTTCGAGGATGAGGGCGTCGGAAACGGTGGCGAGCGCGGCGCCGAAGAGCGAGAGGAACTCGGCCACTTCGGCATCGCCGATCGTGAGGGGCGGCGCGATGCGGATGGTGTCGTCGTTCGCCGCGTTGATGATGAGCCCGTGCTGCTGGGCCGCGGCGACGACGGCCTTCGCGACGGGGCTGGTGAGACCGATGCCGAGCAGCAGGCCACGCCCGCGGACGCCGGCGACCAGGGGCGAGCCCAGCCCGGCGATACCCTCACGCAGCTCGGTCTCGCGGCGGGCGGCGTTCTCGACGAGGCCGGACGACTCGATCTCGTGCAGCACGGCGCCGCCGACGGCGGTCCCCAGCGCGTTGCCGCCGAAGGTCGAGCCGTGCGTACCGGGGAAGAACAGGTCGCTGGCCGCCCCGAAGGTGATGAGCGCGCCGATCGGGAAGCCGCCGCCGATGCCCTTGGCCACGGTGATGGCATCCGGCACGATCCCGGAGTGCTGGAAGCCGAACCAGGCACCGGTGCGACCGGCGCCCGTCTGGATCTCGTCGATGATCAGCAGCGCGCCGTGGCGGGCGGTGATCTCGCGGGCCGCCTGCAGGTAACCCTCGGGCAGCTCCACGACGCCGGCCTCGCCCTGGATGGGCTCGACGAGCAGGGCGGCGACACGGTCGTCGACAGCGCCCTCGAGGGCTTCGATCGTGGCGTCGATGTGCTCGACCCCCGGGACCATGGGCAGGAAGTCGGCCTGCAGCGCGGGCTTGCCGGTGAGCGCGAGGGCGCCCATGGTGCGCCCGTGGAAGCCGCCCTTGAGCGTCAGGATGCGGGTACGCTCGGTGCCGCGACCGTGCAGACGCGCGAGCTTGAGCGCCGCCTCGTTCGCCTCGGCACCCGAGTTGCCGAAGTACACCCGGCCCGATTCGCCCGTGCCCGCGAGACGCTTCAGACGCGCGGCGAGCGCGAGCTGCGGCGGCGTGGCGAAGTAGTTCGACACGTGCGCCAGGGTGGATGCCTGGGCGGTCAGCGCCTCGACGAAGGTGGGGTGCGCGTGGCCGAGGGCGTTGACGGCGATTCCGGCCAGGAAGTCGAGGTACTTCGTGTCGTCGGCGTCCCAGACGTAGGCCCCCTCGCCGCGCACGAACAGTGCCATGCGGTCGCCGAAGCTGCGGACGAGGTCGCGTCCGGCGTCTTCTTGCCAGGTTGCGGTGGTCATGCCACCACCTCCGTTCCGATTCCCTTGCTGGTGAACAGTTCGACGAGGACCGAGTGCGGCACACGGCCGTCGATGATGGCCGCGGAGGGCACTCCCCCGTCGACGGCGTCGAGGCAGGCCTGCATCTTGGGGATCATGCCCGATTCCAGACGCGGCACCATCTCGCGCAGCTCGGTCGAGGTCAGGTGCGACACGAGCGAGTCGCGATTGGGCCAGTCGGCGTACAGGCCGGGCACGTCGGTCAGCACCACGAGCTTCTTGGCGTTCAACGCCACCGCGAGCGCCGCGGCCGCGGCATCCGCGTTCACGTTCAACGACGCGCCGGGGTGGTCGAGGTCGGGCGCGATGCTCGAGACGATGGGCACGCGGCCCGCGGCGAGGTGATCGAGCACCGGCTGCGGGTCGACCGTGACCACGTCGCCCACTCGGCCCAGGTCGTGCTCGACGCCGTCGACGACCACACCGCGACGACGACCGCCGAACAGGCCGGCATCTTCACCGCTCAGTCCCGTGGCCAGCGGACCGTGGGCGTTGACCTTCGCGACGAGCTGCGGGTTGATCTGTCCCGTGAGCACCATGCGCACGACGCCGATGGCCTCGGTGGAGGTCACGCGGTAGCCGCCGCGGAACTCGCTCGGAATGTCGAGGCGGTCGAGCATCGACGAGATCTGAGGTCCGCCACCGTGCACGACGACCGGCTTCACCCCGACGTAACGCAGATAGGCGATGTCGGCCGCGAAAGCGTCCTGCAGCTCGTCGCTGACCATCGCGTTTCCGCCGTACTTCACCACCACGACCTGGTCGCGGTACTTGCGCACCCACGGCAGCGACTCGACGAGCGTGACCGCCCGGTCACTGGCCTGGGCGGGATCGGTGTCTTGAAGGTCGATGTGTGTCATGAGGAGTAGGCGCTGTTCTC